>DDQZ01000026.1:113183-113348 GCA_002343505.1 Verrucomicrobiaceae bacterium UBA2429
GATGCCGTTCTTGGCCGCCAGGCCCACGAGCATGATCATGCCCACCTGGCTGTAAAGGCTCTGGTTCTGCCCCATGACGAGCAGGCCGATGAGCGCGCCGCCCACGGCGATGGGCACCGTCAGCATGATGGTGAAGGGATGCACGAAGCTCTCGAACTGCGCCGC
>DDQZ01000026.1:113440-114864 GCA_002343505.1 Verrucomicrobiaceae bacterium UBA2429
CTCTCGAACTGCGCCGCCAGCACCAGGAAGACCACGAGGATGGACAGGCCGAACACAAACAGCACGCTGCCGCTGGTCTCGCGCAGCTTCAGCGCGTCCCCCTTGTAGCCGATGGTGGCGTCGGCGGGCAGGTTCTCGCGCACCAGGGATTCCATGAAGGCCACCGCCTCCGAGAGGCTGTAACCCGGCGCCAGCCCGGCATCGAAGGTGATGGCCCTCATGCGGTTGTAACGGTTCAGCGCGCCCGAGTCGGCGAACTCGCGCAGGCTCACCAGGTTGGCCAGCGGGATGAGCCGCCCGGAGGTCTCCGAGCGCACATAGATGCCCTGCAGGTCGCCGGGCAGCCGCTTGCCCTCGTAGTCGCCCTCCAGGATCACGTCATACTCCTCGCCGGCGTCCACATAGGTCGTCACGCGGCGGAAGCCGAGCAGGCTCTCCAAAGTGCGCCCGATGTTGGCGATGGACACGCCCAGGTCGGCGGCGCGCACCCGGTCAATGGCCACCTCCAACTGCGGCTTGGTCTCCTTGTAGTCGTAGTCCAGCCCGACCAGGCCGGGGTTGGCGGCGGCTTTTTCCAGGATGATGTCCCGCCAGCGCGCCAGGTCCTCATAGGTGGGGCCGCCGATGACGAACTGCAGCGGCTTGGTCAGCCCCCGGCTCAGGCCCTGGCGCATGATGATGAAATTCTGCACCCCGCGCATGTCGGCGAGCTTCGCCCGCACCTCGTCCATCACCACCCAGGCGGAGCGGCGCTTGCCGTGGTCGCCGAGGTTCACGATGGTGATGACCTCGTTGAAGTCATAGTTGCTGGTGAAGGAGCGCGGGATGCGCACCAGCAGCCGCTGCGCCTCGCCGCTGTCCACCAGGTACATCAGGCGCCTCTCCAGCTCGGCGAAGATCTGCATGCTGTAGCCGTACGACGCGCCCTGCGGCGCGGAGGAGACGATGAAAAACGAGCCGCGGTCCTCCTTCGGCGTGAACTCCGAGGGCAGCGCGCGCAGCAGCCAGAGCGTCAGCGCCGCGAAGCCCGCCACCACGGCGAAGGCCGGCAGCGGGTAGGCCAGCGCCCGCCGCAGCAGGGCTGCGTAGCCTTTCTGGAGGGCGCGGAAGACGGCGTCCACGGCGCCGGTCAGCAGGTTGGCGCGGCCGGCGGGGCGCAGCAGCCTGGAGGCGATCATCGGGCACAGGGTCAGCGCCACGAAGCTGGAAAAGCTCACCGCCACGGCCAGGGTCACGGAGAACTCCGCGAAGAGCCTGCCCGCGTCCCCCTCCAGGAAGCTGATGGGCACGAACACCGCCACCAGCACCAGCGTGGTGGCCACCACGGCGAAGCCCACCTGCCGCGCGCCCATGTAGGCGGCGGCCAGCGGCGCCTCCCCGCCCTCGATGCGGCGGTGGATGTTCTCCAGCACGACGATGGCGTC
>DDQZ01000026.1:114974-117570 GCA_002343505.1 Verrucomicrobiaceae bacterium UBA2429
GATGGCGTCATCCACCACCAGGCCGATGCCCAGCACCACGGCCAGCAGCGTCAGCACATTGACCGAGAAGCCGATGAAGTACAGGATGATGCAGGTGGCGATGATGGACACCGGCACGGCCACCGCGGGCACCAGCGTGGCGCGCGCGGTGCCCAGAAAAAGATAAATGACCAGCACCACCAGCGCCACGGCGATGCCCAGCGTCTTGAACACCTCCACCAGCGAGGCCTCGATGAACTGCGACGTGTCATAGCTCTGCTCCAGCCTCATGCCCTCCGGCAGCGAGGGCGCGAGGCGGGCGGCCTCCGCCTTCGCCGCGCGCGCCACGTCCAGCGTGTTGGCGCGGGACTGCTTGATGATGCCCAGCGCGGCCATCGGCACGCCGTTGCCGTGGAAGCGGCGGCGCGCGTCCTCCGCGCCCAGCTCCACGCGCGCCACCTCGCCCAGGCGCACCTGGTAGCCGTCCTCCCCGCGCTTGAGCACCAGGCTCTGGAACTCCTCCACCGTGGTGAACTCCCGCCGGATGCGCACCGTGATCGTCCGGTCCCGCGCCTGCACGGCCCCGGCGGGCAGCTCCACATTCTGCCGCCGCAGCGCCTCCTCCACGTCCACCACCGTCAGCCCGCGCGCGGCCAGCGCCTCGCGGTCCAGCCAGATGCGCATGGAGAAGCGCGTGGCGCCGCTGATGCGGATGCGCGCCACGCCGGGGAGCTGGGAGAAGCGGTCCACCAGGTAGCGCTCCGCGTAGTCGGCCAGCTCCACCGGCTGCATGTCCGGGTGGGTCAGGTTCAGCCACATGAGCACCTCCGTCACCGCGTCCTGCTTGGTGATCTCCGGCGGGCGCACCTCGTCGGGCAGCTCGTCGAGGATGCTGGAGACGGCCTCGCGCACGTCGCTGGCGGCGTTGTCAATGTCACGGTCCAGGGAGAACTCCACCGTGATCTGGGAAAGCCCGTCGCTGCTGATGGAGTCCACATTCTTGATGCCCTCCACGCCGCTGATGCGGTCCTCGATGAGCTGCGTCACGCGCCGCTCCACCACCGCCGCCGCCGCGCCCGGATACGTCGTCTCGATGGAGATGATGGGCGGCTCGATGTCGGGATACTCGCGCACCTGCATGCGCGTGTAGGCCACCAGGCCGAAGGCCATGAGCAGCAGGTTCGCCACGGTGGCCAGCACGGGGCGGCGGATGGAGACATCGGAGAGAAACATGGCGCTGGGCGTGCTCGCGGCTCAGTTGTTGCGCGGGTTGTAGGCGGGCGCGGCCTGCTTGAAGCGGCCGCTGACCTCCACCTCGCCGCCGTCCCTCAGGCCCATGTAGCCGTCCGTCACCACCGTCTCCCCGGCTTTCAGGCCGGAGGCCGCCTCCACAAAGCCGGTCTTGCGCAGGCCGGTCTCGATGGCGCGGCGCTCGACGAATTTCTTCCCCTCCTTCTCCTGGAGCACAAAGACGTACACCTGGCGGTAAACCGGCGCCAGCGCGCGCTCCGGCACGGCGGGCGCGCGCCGCGGCATGCGGCTGACGGTGGCGGTGAGCAGCATGCCGGGGCGCAGCGCGTGGTCCGCGTTGTCAATGTCCGCCCGCACCACCACCGCGCGCGTCACGGGGTCCACGCGCGAGTTGATCTGCACCACCGCGCCCTCGAAGACCCGCCCGGGGTAGGCGGCGCTGCGGGCGCGCAGCGTCATGCCCGTCTCCAGCTCGGCCAGGAAGACCTCCGGCACGGGGAAGTCCAGCCGCACCTTGTCCACCTGGTCCAGCGTGGTGATCACCGTGCCGGGGCTGATGAGCGTGCCGGGGCTGATGGTGCGCAGGCCCAGCACGCCGCGGAAGGGCGCCAGCACGAGGCGGTCGTCCAGCCGCGCCTGCACCTCCTGCGCCTGGCGGCGCGCCACCTCCGCCAGGGTCTGGCGCTCCTCCACCAGCACGGAGGAGACCGCGCCGTCGGCGGCCAGCTTGCGCAGGCGCTCCAGCTCCCGCTCATGCTCGGCGAGCTGCGCCTTCACACCCGCCAGCCGCGCCTCGTCCTCGGCGGAGGAGAGCTTCACCAAAAGCTGGCCCTTCTCCACCGTCTGGCCGTCGGTGAACTCCACCTTCTCCACCACCTCCGTGACGCGCGCGGAGACGTCAATGGACTCGTAGGACTGCACCGTGCCCACCACCTCCACCTGCTCGGTGAAGTCCTCCTCCGCCACCTCATGCACCACCACGCGGGCGGTGCGCGGCGCGCCCTGGGCCGAGCCGGCGGCTTTGCGCGCCTCCACCACGCCGTTGAGGTAAAACCACACCGCCGCCAGCGCGCCCGCCACCAGGGCCAGCGCCGTCAATTGTTTCAAAACCTTCATGTCTGCTGCTTCCTCCGCATCTTTCACCATGTCCGGGCGCGGGCAAAGGATTACGCCTGAAGGCGGCGCTTCTTCCGCGCAAATGCGGCGGCGCCCCGCCTGCGGCGCCGTTGGGTCCGTTCACGCGGCAGCGCGGGCCCTTTTTGTCCATGACCGCGCTCCCGCCCGGCTCCTGCCGCCCGCATCCACCTGGACGCCACCCGCGTCCACCTGGACGCCGCCCGCGTCCACCTGGACGCCGCTCGCATCC
>DDQZ01000022.1:0-6303 GCA_002343505.1 Verrucomicrobiaceae bacterium UBA2429
CTTGCGGCCGCTGGAGTTCAGCAATAGCACGCTGCAAATCCTGAAGGACGCCGGACTGCCCTTCCCGGAAGGCTCCGCCGCCTTTCACGATGCCACGCATCATGTGCTGACCGTGCGCAACACTCCGGCAAACATGAAAATCGTGGAGCAGGTCATCGCCACGCTCAATGAGGACCTGCCGGTGACATTGTCCATCCGGGCGGACTTGGTCGAGGCGTCTGGCGGTGAACTCAGGCGGATCGCCGCGCTGGACTTTGGCAAGGCCGCGCCCGCCTTGGCGGCCCTGCTCAAGCAGGCGTTCGTGCCCGGATCGAACGTGCGCGTGGTCAGGACGGCCCTGGTCGAATCCCAGAGCGGCATGCGAAGTGACATCCTTTCGGGATTCGAGGATTGGGAGCACAGCGGGATCGAGGCCGGGGAAAACGGCCATGTTATCCAGATCGACAAGACAGCCAGAGGATTTCATTTCGAAACCGATGCGTATGGCAGCAACTCCGCCCTTCATGGACGCGGCATTGATTTGAACTTTGCAGTCAGTCATCACCCGCTGCTGAACCAAATCAAAGAAGCCGAGCAGCAAGAACACATGCCATTCCAGCATGGCAGAGATTCCATATCTACCTGCATCCAACCTCGTGACGGGCAGCCCTGCCTCGCCGGACTTTGGGACGCTCCCGGCCCGAACCAGGATTTGCTTCAAGCCGTGGTGATCACGGTCAAGACCATCATTCACAAACCCCTGCGCACGAAATGGGACCATGCGTTCAGGCCAAATCTGGAGGAGCCCGTCGCCAAGTCATTCCAGCATGTCTTTGACCTGCCAAAGGACGCATGGACTCTGCCCGCGCGCTTCGGCCTGGGGGAGAACAAGGAGATAGCGGACGATCTGCGGCAGGCAGGCATCCAATTGCCGGAAGACGCGCGGGTCAGCCTGGAGACTCCCCACAAACTCTCCGTGCAGGCGGACATGGAAACGATGGAGGTCATCCAGCGCTGGCTTGTCGAGCAGCATCGCGGGCAAGCGACAAGCCTGGACATGACCCTGGAGATCGTGCGCGGACCGGCAAGCCTGCTGCGTCCCATGCTGGAGGACATCGGAGATTCGGGCGATGACACACCGCTATGGAGTCAGGCGCATGAGGCGGTGCGGAGGGGCGAGGCGCGTATCGTCAGCACGCTGCACACTCGGGCTGATTCGAAGCATGAAGTCCAGCTCACTGCGGGCAATGACGAGAGGCGTTTGAACGAAGTGGGATGGAATCAGAATCGGGAAGCCAGGCTCGCGACCGGGGAGGGATTCACCGGCGTGAAACTGAAGCTCGTGCCCACGCTGGGGGAAGACGGCCAGACCATGGCGGCGGAGTGCAAGCTGGAGTGGAACCCCGCCTCGGCCATTCCGGGGCGGATGGCCATCCCTGAGGCATCGGCTGGCGGAATCGAGCTGCCGCACATCCGCGAGCGGCGTGTGGAGCTTTCCTCCCACATGGTGCTCATGGATGGCGCCACCAAACTCATCGGCGCATGGAATCCGGAGAGCGGGGAAGCCGGGGATGCGGGAAGCATTATGGAACTGGCCTTCATGACGGTTCATTTTGCACGGCACCCGGGAGGTGCCCCGGTGGATGCAACCACCCGCCCGCTGCCTCCAGGCGTCGAGCCGCCTCCGCCGCCCAAGCCAGGGATGGAAACACGAGTGTTCCGTGTGTCTCCCAATTTTCTAAGCTCTGCCAAATTACCTTCCGATGAAAGCGATCCGTCCTTGCCTGTCTCATCTGCCAAAAAGATATTTTCTGACCACGGCTTTCCCCTCCCAGAGGAAAGCGAAATTTATTACACTCTCGGAAGCCGGTGGCTGATCGTTACCAGTTCGAGGGAGGCGCTGGAACTTGTTGACGGATTTACGGGGATTATCGAGGGATTCGCGCGGCGCAATCCATCCTTCAGGCTGCATCTCTTTGAAGGCGCGGGCGGCCTCATCCGTGACGTGTTGGCGCGTGGCAGCGGGCAGGCTGATCACAGGCCCATCCTGGAGGAAATGAATGCCGCCGTCACGCATGGCGATGTGAAGCGTCTCGGCACCCAGGCGCTGGTCACACGCGCCGGACAGAGAGCCACTGTGAAGAAGACCCGGGAGCATGAGCGGGTGGTGGCGCTCACCGTCAGTCCCCAGGGTTTGGTCTCCGTGGAGCGGGAGACACTTGCCACCGGTATGGAGATGGAAGTTGACCCCATGGTTGACGCGGATGGGGAGACTCTCGACGTGGGCGCGCTCATGGAGCATCATCCCGCGCCGCCGAATCGTCACAACGCCGGCGTCACACTGTCTGGATATGAAAATGAGATCACCCTGCCGCTCATGAATGTCTGGCGCGATGCCATCGTCTCCCGTGTGACCATGAAGAACGGCACCGCCTGCATCTTCGCCGTCTGGCCGCCATCCGGCAAACCTGGAGACACCCTGCACATGGCCATCCTGGAGGCCAGTCTCCAGGATGGGGAGGAATGACGCCGACCCTCTTCAACCACAACGACTTCGTCACCCTGCGGTGAATGACGTTTGACCGGGGAGCGGCGCGGGTTTGACATTTGCCGCGCGCCTGCAAAAAGCGGTCTGGGTGATGACTGTGAACCCTGTTTTTTCAAAACTCGCCGGCGCGCGCTTTGCCTCGGCGCTGGCGCTCGCCGGTCTGCCTGAGGAAGTGCTGGAGCGGCTGTCGCTGCCGAAGTCGGTGCGGCGTTTTCCCTGCCTGCCCGCATGGACGCATGCGGCATTACGGGTTCCACAGCGCGGCAGCCAAGGCGAAGCTGGAGCGCCTGCGCCACATCCTCGGCGTGCTCCAGCCACCACCACCGCCGCCGCCCGCACCGGAGCCGCCCCTTGTGAAGTGCCCGTGCTGCGCCAAGCCCATGCGGCTCGTCGGCCGCATCGAACCGCCGCCTCTGTGGCGTGCGCTTTTGAACCAAGCCAAGCCCCCGCGCGGCCCACCTCCATCAAGCGCATGAACCCGGCAAAGACTCCCCGGCACCCCCTGCCAGGCCAGCGCGCCACGCTGGCCGGGGAGTCCGCACCCGCGAAGCGGAAAACAGCGCCGTCAAGTCCCCCGGCGGCGTCGCCGAAGCTCTCCAAAAGCAACGACCGACGCCACGCCACCGGGCGGATCACTCACACCGCAGCGGATGACGCCCTCGAAAGGCAGGCCGCCCCCGAAGCAAACCGCATAAGGGCCACCCGCTCCGTCGAAGCGCGCCCGTAGCTCCACCACGGGCTTGTTCAACAACCCTTAGCTTTGGCGCGCCGCGCGGCCAAAGCTAACTTGAGGGTTCGCCCTCGTTTCTTCGGTGATCATGCTGTAAGTCGTGAGTGGGGCAATCTCTGCTGATGTGAGAATCTAGGACGAAGACGCCTGTAAATCCAATACGAAAGCGCCCATACCCCGAGAGTGAGGAGACTCCAAATCAGATTCACATGCATCAGGGTGACCCCGTTCAGGCTGCCTGCCTGCCCAGCAAACTTTGTATCAAGCTCATGTTGTGTGATCGGCACGAATGGCAGATAGCCAAAAACATAGTCCGGTGTGTGATAGAGCCTTCCCCACACGAATGAAGACCAGATCATCTGGGCTACTGCGCTGACAGCTAGCAGCACAATCAAGAAAAGCGTCAGCCTACCAACTGATGGCAGTGCTGGGCGGAAGGCAAATCCGTGTCTGATCGTCTGGACGACAAGGAACACGAAGATGATGGCAGCGAAAGCTATGCCTACCATGTATACGTAGAGCTGAGGAGCGCCAGCCAACTCTGACAACTCGAGGGGTTTGTGTGTCCAGTTCATGGCGAGTGGCGCTGTTAGTTGGGCGAACGACTCGGATCAGGCGACGGCGAGCGCAAGACGTTGCTGACACGACAGATAGCCTTCGAGCCGTTGCCTGCATCCGTTTTGTTCGCCCTTGGTTGGCCGTTCGACATGCGGAGTGGATTCATAGGGATCGTGGAACGCTTCTGGCTGTCTGCAAAGTGGCCTCGTCTGGAGGGGTAACAATGGGAAATCCATCAGAGTCCCTGGGTATGTGAGCTGTCAAAGTCTGAAACTCGTCGGCACTGATGCACCGAAAATACTCTCTGTAACCGCGAAGCGGATCATCTGAAGCAACCCAATAACCGAGATCGGACTCGTCTCGATAAATCGTGGCTCGCTGCTCGCGTTCCCAAATGGCGGAATACATGACGGAGGTAATATAATCGCGTCCACGTCTGACGACTTTGTGTCCTGTGCTCTCCTCAACGTAGCTCTGCGAAATGAGGAAACTGCGGCCATCAATCTTGGCGACCATCGTAAACCCAAGTGCCTTGCGCAGTATCTCGACCGCCTTCTGTGGGAAGCGTCGACTGAGATAAGCGCAGGTGGCGTCCTTATCTGAAATGAAGAAGTCGCCACTCGGACCGCTCCAAGGTTCGGGGTGGTCTGCAAGGCCGAGCCAGTGAAGAATCAGTTGAGCAAGTCTAGGCATCCCGTGTTGAGGTTAGGCGAACGTCAAAGGCCATGCACCCCTGACCGGGAGCGCGCTTTCGACTGCGGGTTGAGGGTTACGTTACCAGTGGTCATCAGACTCAGGGCGGGTCAGGGGTTGTATGCGCCGGCTTGTTCGACTTTGTTTGTTCAAGGATTAAACGCGGGGTGCTTGCGAACCCATGACGCCAAGTCTGTCCAAACCTGCTCGTCTCCACAAATGCAATCGTTCCAGCCTCGAATCTCAAAGGCGTCTTCGTCGTAGTTCGCCTCGATATACGCCCTGCGTGCATCTACGTCTCTTTCAGGGTTCGGAATCCCAAAGGTAGCTGCCGCATCTCGGAGGGCTTTTGCAGCCTCGACTCGTCCAATCCGCTCGTAAGCATCAGCGAAGATCGAGTATGGAGGATTGTTCGGCCAGTCGCTCTCAAAGAAATACTGAAGACCTCCGTTGTCGATTATCCCCTGCGCGGAGTAGACGATGGCAACAGTCTTGTAGGGCTCTTCAAGACCCTCCATCCGGTCGTCTGCTTCCGTCAGCTTGTCGAAAGCGATATCGCTTACCTCATCGAGTAGTTCTTCGTCTGACATTGCTGAGTAGTTCTTAGTTTGGCTTGGGCGCTCGCATCCCGCCAGGACAGTGATAATCAGACAGGCCACGATCGCTGCGATCTTCATTATGGGTCGAACGACCAAGCTCAGCGACCCGGCCCGCGGGACGCCACGATCGCAACCGCGACGCTCATGCCGGGTTCGCTGCAGCGCATGGCAGGCCCGTTTTGCTCTCTACCAAGTGCGGACATAGCGGAACCCTCCTTCATCTGAACCGGTTCTGTATCCCATGCAATCAAGTGTCTGATCGTCAGGTGAACGCTGAGAAAAGCTGACAAGCGCTTGTGCGCCGACGGCGGGAAGAACGGTCGCCGCCTGCTTGAAAACGTCGGCGGGATTGTAGTCAAGGAACTGCGCCGAATGCCAGGGCAGCGGCAGAATCATCATGCCTTCGCGTTCGTCTGCAAGAATTTCGGCGGAAAGCCCCACGGCTATAAGAGCGCGGACAAGAAGCTCTTTCGACTTCACACGGACCGCGAGCGTAGCCTGACGTTCTGCGAAGGCGAGCAGCACGCTGGCAGCGTTGGTCGGCAGACATTCCAGTAGTCGGCGTTCCTCATGGGTTGCGGAGAGGTAGGCGTCGATGAACCGATCGACTGCCCCGTCAAGATCATGCGGAATCGGCCGCGGGCCGTATCCGTGAAATTGCGTGCTCGATACAGCAGATTCAAAGCAAGTTAATGCTTCGGCGAACATTGATGGTGCGGTTGCGATGGGCCTAACTTGTTGATGAGACACAAATTTGTCAATTACGTCATCCCCATTACAGCCGGCAAATGGGTGGCTTTTTCACGGTTTTGGGGAATGTGCATGACCGGTTTTAATTCGAACGCGGGTCATGAGCGACAAGGCAGCGGGTCATGGCGCAGATGCGTGTCATCAAACCGGTGAAATGATCACCGGGTGAAACTTCAAAAGCTGCCAAGCATCTGCGTTCACTGGCACGATTGCGGAGTCGTGCGGCTAGTTGGGAGGCTCCCTTGCCACGATTGCGGAGTCGCGCCGCTTGCGGGGAGGCTTCCCTGCCACGATTGCGGAGTCGTGCGGCTAGTTGGGAGGCTTCCCTGCCACGATTCCGGAGTCGTGCGGCTAGTTGGGAGACTCCCCTGGCACGATTGCGGAGGCGCGCAGCTTGCGGGGAGGCTCCCCTGGCACGATTCCGGAGTCGCGCCGCTTGTGGGGAG
>DDQZ01000022.1:6515-19632 GCA_002343505.1 Verrucomicrobiaceae bacterium UBA2429
TCCCGTGGCACGATTGCGGAGTCGTGCGGCAGGTGGGGAGGCTGCCTTGGCACGTTTGCGAAGTCGCGCGGCTGGTGGGGAGGCTCCTTGGGGGGCGGAAAAGGCTTTTGGGCAGCCTCCAGGGCTGACTTTGGCTCGGTGGAGGAGTTTTTGGCGGGGCGGGGATGCGGCTTTGGCGGCGCGGGAGGTTGCTGGCGGTGGCGGGCAGGCTGCGCTGGCGCTGGAAAGGAGTCGCGCGGAGGCAGGGCAGGCTGCCGGGGTGGCGGAAAGGTCTTTGGCGCGGGTTCGGGATCTGCTCCTGGACGGGCGGCGGGGTTTTTCGGCTCATCCGGGAAGTTGGTGCGGAGTTTGGGTTCCGCGCGGCAGCACCTTCACGGCGGCAGCCCTTGGACTGCGGCAGCCTGCTGCCGCTTTCGGCAAGCCAGCCTGCTGACCGTCGAGCGTTGCCGTGCAGTCTTTTCTTTTGGATGGATCCCCCTGCGCCAGTCCTGGGCGTTGCGCGCGCCAGCAGACAGAGGCGGCAGCAGGCTGCCTCGGAAAAGCGGCAGCAGGCTGCCGCAGTCCAGGGTGCGGAGCACTTCAAAACCCGTTTGGAAACCGCTCCGTGCTGCTGCTGCTGCAAATTCGGCGCCAACTTCCCGGATGAGTCGGCTTTCCCGCCTGGCCGGGGTTCATGGTCCACGGCGTGTCTTTGCGGTGTTCAGAGCACGCTGAAGCGCGGACGACAGGCCCGGAGGCGCCATCCGCCGCTCCCTGTCCGCATTGGCTGGCATGAAAACACCCGCTGCCTCGACCACCCGGTGCACCCAAGGCTTGACTTCCGGCGGCGTTTTTACTTCGCTCGGCTCATTCATGAAAAACCTTGCTTCTCGTGAATTGCCCCCATTGACTCAATCCGGCCCGATTCATCCGCAAAAAATCTGGACGAATCTGATTTGCCCACATTTTATGGCGGCTAAACAATGTTCGCCTAACTCAACACGCCATCCGTGATGCCACCTGACCAGCAGCCCATCTCTTTTCGCTGCCGACCATCTCCGAAGGTGATGTTATTTTGCTGCCTATTCTTCGGAGCTTGTGCTGCGGTGCTCAGCCACAAGGCATCCACGAACACGAGAGGCCTTATTCTGAACGGCATTTTTGAGTTCAGCCCTTCCAGTGCCTCGGTATTCTACTGGGTTTTGGCTGCTCTCTCCGTCTTGTTTGTTGTAGCTGGCGGCTTGACGATCCTCACCACTTTGGTCCACGGTGTGCCTGACGTAGTTTTGGCAGCGGACTCCATTTCATTTCCCGTGGGCTTTCCGATCAAGCGTCCATTTAGCCTGCCCTACTCTCAGATCACGGGATTGAGTCGGAGTGAGGTTAGCGGCCAGCGATTTTTGATGCTTCACACAGCCACGAAGAAGCATCACATAGTCTTGAATTGGCTGGGATCGAAGGTTGCAGAGGAGAGTTTACCACAGGAATTAGCCCAGCGTCTAACCGAGGGCACTTCACAGACATGACTGCCACGCACACAGCCGGAAAGAAGGCGAACCAGGCGTGGGAGACAACGGCACGAAGGCTATCTGTCGTGTCAGCAACGTCTTGCGCTCGCCGTCGCCACAGCTTAGACGTTGCGCTTCTGCATGCACACCATGAAACCTGCCTGTCTTTTCTTCTGTTTCCTTACCGCTGCGGCCTCCGCACACGCGCAAACCGGCTTGCTCAAGGTTGCGGATTTCGAGTCGGGCGATCTCTCGCAACTGTTCACGCAAAAGGCACAGACCGATTCCTTGACCATCGTGACTTTGCCCGTGCGCGCGGGTCAACATGCGGCCCGCACACTCCTGCGCGCCAGCGATCCCGAGGTGAATGGCGGTCAGCGCGCGGAATTTTCCGATGGCAAGAAGCTCACCAGGATCGAAATGGAAAAGGACTACTGGTATGGGCTGAGCATCTTCCTGCCCCGCGAGTTCGTCGCTCCCACGAAGACAAACGCGGTGCTTTTCCAATGGCACACGCAGCAGGGCGGACCGAGTCCGGTGCTGGCGATCCGGGTGCTCGACGGTGACTGGCTGATCACCAGTAACGCGACGGAAAAGAAGCGACTGCTCGCTCGAATGCCTTTCGAGAAGGATCGCTGGACCGACTGGGTGGTGCATGTCCGCTGGTCGGCGGAGCGCAAGGGCTTCTGGACGATCTGGAAGGATGGTGTTGAAGTGGTGAACGAGCGCGACATCGTCACGCAATATCCCGAAACGCTCGGGCCGTATGCGAAGTTTGGACAGTATCACAGCGTCGGCGAGGTGCCGCAGAACGTCGTTTATTTTGACGAATACCGCGTGGCTGGCCCGGACGGAAGCTATGCAGCGGTGGCTCCCCCCAATGGCCATGCACCAACAGGCAAGGGGGCACGATGATCTCCTCATTTCCATTGCCAACGCGCCTCCTGAGTAACTAAGCTTCGAGTTACGAGGCGGGGACGAGCTGGAGGCCGGGTTGGGCGGCTTGTTTTTGAAGGTTGGTGAGGCGGAGGGGGTGACTTTGAACGCCTCGTTTTCGTCGCAGGCTTTGCCGCTCTGGATCATGCCGTGGATGATGCGGGCGGGGTTGCTTCTCGCGCCGCCCCACGGCGCTCGCCTCTGCGTGGCGCCTGCCGGCTGGCTGTCTCGCTCCGCTCGGCTGTGGGCGGTGGCGACGATGCCCCCGGCCTTGCTCCTGGCCACAGGGACGGCATTGCCCGCGTCTCCGCTGACGGTCTGAACCGGCGCAGTCAGGGGGGGCAGTCCGTCCCGGTCCGCGACTCGCCGGGCTCGAGCAGGCGGACTTTGCGCTCGACGAGGGGGAGCCAGAGGCTGACTTTGGTGCCGAGACCGGCGCGGGATTCGATGTCTATCTCGCCGCCGTGCTCGCGGATGATGCGGCGGACGATGAGCAGGCCGAGGCCGGTGCCGGTGGGGCGTGTGGTGGAGAAGGGCTGGAAGAGGCGGCCCATCTGCTCGGGGGAGATGCCTCTGCCGGTGTCCTCAAAGCTGAGGCGCACTTCGAAGTCGGTGAAGCTGCCGTGGATGGTGAGGGTGCCGCCTTCGGGCATGGCCTGGCAGGCGTTGCGGATGAGGTTGTAAAAGGCCTGCTTCATCTGGCCTGCATCCAGGGGCATGGGCGGGAGGTCGGGCCGCAAGTCGAGCCGCACTTTGACTTTGGCCTGCCCGATCTCGGGCTGGAGGAAGCGGAGGCTCTCCTGGAGCAGCTCGGCCACGCTGGCGCGCCGCATCTGCGGCTGGGTGGGGCGGATGGCGGCGAGGAACTGGCTGATGATGCCGTCCATGCGCTTGATCTCGGCGCTGGCCACGTCGAGGTGCTCGCGCAGTTGTTCGCCGGACTTGCCCATTTTTTTCAGCCGCCGCTCGATGAGCTGGAGGTGGATGGTGAGGGAGTTGAGCGGGTTGCCCAGCTCGTGGGCGACGCCGGCGGCCAGGAGGGTGAAGGCGTTGAGCCGCTCGCTCTCAATCTGCGCCTCGGTGCGCTTGCGCGTCTCGGTGACATCGCGGATGAGCATGACGAAGCCCATGGGCTGCTCGTCGTCTATGCTGGTGATGTAGAAGTTCAGGTAGCGGTTTTCGGGGTAGAAGATCTCCAGGTCGCGGCTGACCACGGCGCCGGGCTTGAGCAGCTCACCCCAGTCCAGCCCGCGCATGCCCTGGGTGAGCTTCTGGCCGATGACCTGCTCCGCGTGCAGGCCGAAGAACTGGCAGGCGGCCTGGTTCACATAGGTGACGCGGGCCTCGGGGTCGAGCAGGATGACGCCCTCCTGGAGGGCCTGGAAGGTCTTTTCCAGGAAGCCTTTTTCCTTCATCAGCTCGAGCATGACGCTCTGCACCTCGCCGGGTTCCAGGCGGTCCATGCGCTTGAGCAGCTTGTCCAAAAAGGCCGATCTCATGGGGGTGTCTTGGGTGTTGGGGAAAAAGCCGCCGGATCATGCCATGCGCGCGCCGCTTTGCATCCGCGAAAAGCGCCCGTAGTCTGCCGCCATGACCGATCTGCTGCTCATACTCACCACGTTTCCCGATGCCGCCCATGCCCGCCAAGCCGCCGCCGCGCTCGTGGAGGAGCGTCTGGCCGCGTGCGCCAGCCTGGTGCCCGGCATCGAGTCCATCTACCGCTGGCAGGGCGCGGTGGAGACTGCGGCGGAGGTGCTGCTGCTGATCAAAACCCGCGCCGGCCTTTACGACCGGCTCGCCAGCCGCCTGCGCGGGCTGCACCCCTACGAGGTGCCGGAGATCCTGGCCCTGCGCCCCGAGCACGCCAGCCCGGCCTACCGCCAATGGCTGCTGGCGGAGACAGGGCCTTCGAATGGGGAACCCGGCAAACTTGGCGCGTGAAAACCCGCGCCGCCCGGCGTTGTTCTCAGGCCCATGACCCGCGCACCCCGCACCGAAGACGAACTCGAAGAATGGCTTAGCCGCCCCACGCCCGCCGCGGCAGACGCGCTGCGCGGGCTGGAGGGGGATGTGATGGTGCTCGGCGCGGGCGGCAAGATGGGGCCGACCCTCGCGCGCATGGCGCGGCGCGCGCTGGAGCCGGGGCGGGAGGTGCTGGCCGTCTCGCGCTTTTCCTCCGCCAGGGCGCGCGCCGGGCTGGAGGCGCACGGCGTCAAAGTTATCCCGTGTGATTTGCTGGACCGCGCCGCTGTGAACGCCCTGCCGGACGCGCCGAACATCATCTTCATGGCCGGGCATAAATTCGGCACCAGTGACGCGCCCGAGCTGACCTGGATAATGAACGCGGTGCTGCCCGCCATCGTGGCCGAGCGCTTCGCCAAAGCGCGCATCGTCGTCTTTTCCACCGGCTGCGTGTATCCCTTCACCCCGGTGGAAAGCGGCGGCTCGCGCGAGGAGGACGCGCTGGCGCCGCCCGGCGAATACGCGCACTCCTGCATCGCCCGCGAGCGCGTCTTCACCCATTTTTCCAAACAGCACGGCACGCCCTGCCTGATCTACCGGCTGAACTACGCCATAGACCTGCGCTACGGCGTGCTGCATGACGTGGCGCGCAAGGTCTGGCTCGGCGAGCCTGTGGATGTGACCATGGGCCACGCGAATGTCATCTGGCAGGGCGATGCGAACGCGCGCGCCCTGCAATGCCTGGCCCGTGCGCAAAGCCCGCCCGCGATTTTGAATGTCACCGGGCGCGAGACGGTGCGCATCCGTGAGCTGGCGGAGCGCTTTGGAGAACGGCTCGATCGCGTGCCTGTCATCACCGGGCAGGAGGCGCCCACGGCCTGGCTTTCGAATGCCGCGAAGTCTTATGATTGGTTCGGCGAGACCTCGGTGTCTTTGGATGAAATGATCGAGGCCACCGCTGCCTGGGTGCGGCAGGGCGGCGGGTCACTCGGCAAACCCACCCATTTCGAGACACGCGATGGAAACTTCTGAACTTCGAGCCGCTTTGCAAAGCGGCCTCTGCATCCCCGCGCATCCGCTCGCCCTGAACGCCGCGCGCAAACTCGACGAGCGCCGCCAGCGCGCGCTCAGCCGCTACTACATCGCCGCCGGCGCGGGCGGCCTGGCTGTGGGCGTCCACACCACGCAGTTCGCCATCCGCGAGCCGTGCCACGGACTCTTTGAACCCGTGCTCGCCCTCGCCGCCGAGGAGATGCGCCGCGCCGCTCGGCCGCTCGTGCGCATCGGCGGCATCTGCGGCCCCACCGCGCAAGCCGTGCGCGAGGCGGAACTGCTGCGCGCTCATGGCTACCACGCCGGATTGCTCAGCCTGGCCGCGCTGCGGGACGCGGATGAGGACGCGCTCATCACGCACGCGCGGGCCGTGGCGGGTGTCATTCCCATCGTCGGCTTTTACCTGCAACCCGCCGTCGGTGGCCGTGTGCTGCCGCTTTCGTTTTGGCGGCGCTTTGCGGCCATCGAAAACGTCGTCGCCATCAAGATCGCGCCCTTCAACCGCTACCAGACGCTGGATGTCATCCGCGCGCTGGCGGAGAGCGGGCGGGAAGACATCGCCCTCTACACGGGCAACGATGACAACATCGTGGCCGATCTCATCACGCCATTCCGCTTCGGCGGCAAAGAGCTGCGCATCACGGGCGGACTGCTCGGCCACTGGTCTGTGTGGACGCAAAAAGCCGTGGAGCTGCTGCGCCGCTGCAAGGAGGATGCCGCCACGTCCGGGCTGCTGCGCCTCGGTGTCGAGGTCACGGACAGCAACGCCGCCTTCTTCGATGCCGCGCATGGCTTTCACGGCTGTATCGCCGGGCTGCACGAGGTGTTGCGCCGTCAGGGCCTGCTGGAGGGAATCTGGTGCCTCGATGAAAACGAGGGCCTCAGCCCCGGCCAGGCCAAGGAAATCACCCGCGTCCATTCTGCCTACCCTCATCTGCACGACGATGCTTTTGTTGCCCGGCACCTCGATCAATGGTTGAGGTAGATTTTCCTCAATCCGCATTCCACAATCCGAAATCCGAAATCCGCAATCCCCATGACCTCCGAACCCCGCTTCGCTGTCGCCCAGCTTGATGACATTCCGCCCACGCCCTGCCCATGCGGCCAGGCGCGGCGCGCCTTTAAGGAGCCCTGGAACAACCTTGCCACCGTCCACCTCACGGAAATCAGCGCCGACAGCCGCGCGCACTACCACAAGAAGATGACGGAGATCTACATCGTCATCGAAGGCGAGGGCCACCTGGAGGCCGACGGCCGGATCATTCCGCTCAAGCCCATGACCACCGTCATGATCCGCCCCGGCTGCGTCCACCGCGCTGTGGGCAATCTGCGCCTCATCATCGTGCCTTCGCCGCCCTTCGACCCGGAGGATGAGTTTGAGGTGTGAGCGCCCTGCGCTGGTGTCAGGGCTTCAGCCGGTCCAGCGTTTCGTCTGGAGCCGAGTGTCGGATTTGAACCGACGACCTGATGATTACAAATCAACTGCTCTACCACTGAGCTAACCCGGCGTTGAGGGGGAACGAGCGTCCGCTATAATTCCACTCTCCGCCGCGGGCAAGGTGAATCTGGCCCGGTGTCAGCGCGGGACTTTGGAGTCGTTGTCGCTCGCGGCCAGTTTTTCCAGCGTGGCGCGCAGGGCGGCGGCTCTCTCCGGCTGGCTGGACGCGAGATCACGCGCCTCGCCGGGGTCGGTGCTCAGATCGAACAACTCCGCCTGTTCCGGCTCGCCGGGCTTGCCTTTGGTGGTGACGAGCTTCCATCCGCCCTCCAGCACGGCGCGGGAGCGGAAGCCCGGCGCGGTCCAGTAGAGGGAGCGCGCGACCAGCGCGCCCTCGCCGCTGAGCGCGGGCCAGATGTTGACTCCGTCCCACTTCAAATCCCGCTCCGGCGCATGACCCGCCAGAGCGCAGAAGGTGGGCATCCAGTCGCTGATGTGCGCCGGATCTTCGAAGCGGCCGGGTTTGAGCACTCCAGGCCAGCTCGCCACGGTGGGCACGCGAATGCCGCCTTCATGGAGATCGCCCTTTTTGCCGCGCAGGGGCAGGTTGCTGCCTGGAAGCGCGCCTTTGGGATAGTCGTCGGCGGGGTATTTGGTGTCATTGTTTTGCGAAGTGCTGCCGCCGTTGTCGCTGGTAAAGATGAGCAGCGTGTTTTGTCTTTTGCCCGCCTGTTCCAGCGCGGTGATGATGCGGCCCACCGAGTCGTCCAGATGCATGACGCAGGCCGCGTAATGCCGCGCCACCTCGTCCGTGATGGCGGCGGGCACCTTGAGCAGCCAGTCTTGCGGCTCTTTCACCGGCAGATGCACGGCAGTGTACGGCACATAGAGAAAAAAGGGCTTGTCGCCGCGCCCGCTGATCCACTTCACCGCCTCGCCGGTGATGAGATCTGTCACATGCCCATCCTCGGTGATCAGCTTCCCGTTGCGGTGCCACGTCACGCTGTAGGGGCCCTGCTTGTAGAAGTGGTTGTAAGGTCCCACCCCGCCGGCCAGGGAGCCGTAACTGTGGTCAAAGCCGTAATGGTTCGGGCCCCATTCCGGCAGCGAGCCGAGATGCCACTTGCCGGTCAGCGCCGTCTCGTAGCCCGCCGCTTTCAGCGCACTGGGCAGGGTGATGGTGTCCCAGGGCAGGGCACGCTCATTTTGCGGAGAGGTGACACCGAAGCGGCTCCAAAATCTGCCCGTCATCAAACCCGTGCGCGTGGGGCTGCACACGGGCGCCACATAATGCCGGGTCATTTCCACGCCTTCGCGGGCGAGCTTGTCGAGGTGCGGCGTCGGCGCGCTGCCGCCGTGGAAGGCCACGTCCGCCCAGCCGAGATCGTCGGCCATGATGAAAACGATGTTCGGTTTTGGCGCGGCCTGGAGCAGGCAGGCGAACAGGCAGGCGGGAATGAGAATGTGGCGCATGACAAATCCGCAACGCGCCGCAGTCACGCCACTTGCGCGGCATTTTCAAGTTTCCGGGTCTTGCCGCAGGGAGGTTGAGCCTTTAAGCTCGCGCGGAAATCATTCAATTCTCATGGCCCGCCGCGCACAATCTGGACTCAAACCCAGCCACCTCCTCGGACTGCTGGCCCTGCTCGTGGCAGGCATCGGCGGAGGCTACGCCCTGCTGAACCGGGGCAGCGACCCGATGACCGGTCTCACGCCGCTGAGCGCGGAGGAGTACATGGAAAGCTCCACCGCCCTTGGCGGGAATGTTTACAAAGTCGAGGGCACCGTGGACGACCGCCTCGACAACTGGCGCGCCGCGGACGGGCGGCTGTTCAGCGTGCAGGTCAGCGAGAGTTCCAATTTCGTTCCCGTCTGGGTGCCGCCCGCCCTGGAGGTGAACATCCAGCGCGGCCAGCGTTACATTTTCAAAGTCCGCGTGCTGGAGACCGGCGTGCTCGAAGTCCTGCAACTCATCAAAGCCTGACCCATCCATGAAAACCGCCGCCCTCCTCGCCTGCTGCATTTTGCCGGGAATGCTCACCGCCCAGGTGCTGCCCGCTCCCTCGCTCACACCCGCCGCGCAACCCGCGCCGGCCCAGTCAAGCCAGCCGTCTTCCTCCGGCGGTGGACAGTCGGGCGGCCAGTCCGGCGGACAGCAGGGCGGCATGTTCGGCGGCCTCGTGCCGCATGTGGACTCCGGCAGCGAGACGGTGACGTGGGACGGCAAAATGTGGAATGCCACCAACAACCGCTTCGCCCGCGCCAAGTTCGAGATTTACCTCGCCACACCGGAGGCCGACAGCGCCGACGACCAGGCCTATCGCGATCTCATCGCCCAGATCATCCAGGCCCTCGCGCCCACGCGCCAGGGCGGCGCGGATGTTTCCAAAGCCTTCGCCATGCTGCCGGAGGCGGGCTCCTTCGCCATAGACGGCGGCATTTGCAACACCATCGCCAACGGCGTGTATGACGTGTGGCTGGCGCAGCGCAAAGTGAACAACCTGCGCTCCGTGAACGAGGCCATGCTCAAGCGCCGGAAGGACCTGGAGTGGAACACCGAGCAGGGCCTCAACAGCGCCCCGCTTTCCCCCAGCACCACCGGCGGCTCCACCAAGGGCGGCGCGGGCGGCACCAACCGCCAGCAGACCGTGCAGCAGCAGCAGACCAACTCGATGACCATGGGCCGAGTCTCCGGCTACATCAAAAGCATCGCCGAAATCGAGGCGCGCATGAAGCTCAACGAGACCGCCATCGGCCTCTCCGAGGTCACCAGCAAGACCCAGTTCCAGGCCCTCATGGTCCAGCTCTTCATGCAGCGCCGCTTCGAGCACGCCATCATCGCCTGCCGCCTCTACCCGCACATGTTCCGCGACGGCGACAGCGTGCTCCAGCTCGACGACAACTCCGACCTGAAAAAAATGTTCTCCGCCGGCATGGGCGTGCCGCCCACCGTGAGCCTCATTGACGGCTTCGCCGCCGAGGCCATCCGCGGCGTGGACGAGGCCGTCGTCGCCTTCGAGCAGCTCGTCCTGCGCCAGGACTTCGACAGCGCCAGCAAGCGCCTCATGGAGGCCTACGCCATCGGCGAATACCTGCCGCGCATCCGCCGCCTGCCCATGGCCACCAAGCTCAAAGTGCTCGACTATGTGCGCGACGGGAACCAGCTCATCAACGCCCTCGAAATGCGCGACTTCGGCCTCGCCGAGGAACTCGTCACCAAGCTGCGCGGCATGTCCAGGGACTTCGACTTTTCCAAGCCGCAGGCTGCCATCGAGACCGCGCGCGCCCTTTGCGACATGCGCATCACCGCCGCCAGGGCCGCCATTTTGAAGGGCGACCAGATCACCTACGCCACCGAACTGAAAGGCGCGGCCGAGATCTGGCCCACCAATCCCAGGCTGCGCGAGCTCTCCAACATGGTCGGCCAGAACAGCGACATCCAAGCCCAGGCCCTGCTGGACCTCGACCGCCTGCTCAGCCAGCGGAACTTCCGCCAGATATTCAACGACCAGGGCCGCTTCCTCGCCGCCGCCATTAACGACCCCCAGCGGCAGGAGCAGATCAAAAAAGTGCTCGTGGACATGAACCGCGTGAACATGGTCGTCCACGGCGCCTCGCAGATGGCCGCCAGCAATGCCTTCGGCGCCTGGGAGCAGGTGGAGAAGGAATACCACAATTTCCCCGAAGACCCCGAGATCACCCGCCTGCGCTCCGAACTCAGCGTCAAGGCCAGCGAATACGTCAGCGCCATCGAGAAAGCCAGGCAGCACGAGCAGCGCAGGCAGACCGGCTCCGCCATCGCCTGGTACTTGAAAGCCCGCCGCCTCTACCCGCCCAGCGAGTTCGCCCGCGACGGCATCCAGAACCTCGTCGGCAGCCTCAACTCCGCCGACTCCGCCCCCGGAGTTGAATGAAGCCTGATTCCGAGCCTTCGTCTGCACTTCGCAAATGCAAAAATGGGTTCTGAAAAACTCTCAATCACCGGGAGACATCGTCATGCTGACCGCCGCAGTGAGAGACCTGCATCGCTGCTTTCCGGGGCGTTTCCAGACAGACGTGCGCACACCCTGCCCAGGGCTTTGGGAGAACAATCCCTGGATCACTCCTCTGGACGAGTCCGATCCTGAGGTGCGCGTGCTGGACTGCGAATATCCGCTCATTCATCGCTCGAACACCGCCCCTTACCACTTCATCCACGGCTTCATCCAGCACCTCTCCGAGAAGCTGGGAGTTCGAATTGAACCCGGCGAGTTCAAGGGCGATATTCACATCTCTGCCAAGGAAAAGTCCTGGTTCTCGCAGGTGCGCGAGATCGCCGGGAGGGATGTCCCGTTCTGGATCATCGTCGCCGGTGGCAAGAACGACTTCACCATCAAATGGTGGGAAACCAGGCGCTGGCAGGAAGTGGTGGATCACTTCCATGACCGCCTGATCTTCGTCCAGGTCGGGGAAAAGAACCACCATCATCCTCCTCTGCGCGGCGTGCTCGATTTTCGCGGGCGGACGGACATCCGCCAGTTGGTGCGCCTGGTCTATCACAGCCAGGGTGTGCTTTGCCCTGTGACCTTTCTTATGCACCTGGCTGCCGCTGTGGAGAACAAACATCATCCGGGGGCCACCCGCCCCTGTGTCGTCGTCGCGGGCGGGCGCGAGCCGAACCACTGGGAAGCCTACCCGGGACATCAGTTCCTCCACACCATCGGCATGCTGCCCTGCTGCCAGTTCGGGGGCTGCTGGCGCTCCCGCACTGTTCCGCTGGGCGATGGCGATGCCAAAGACCGCCCGGAATCCCTCTGTCTGCGCCCGAAGGGCAGCCTGCCGGAATGCATGGACATGATCACCGCCGCCCATGTCATCCAGGCTGTTGAGGGGTATCTGTCCGGCGGGGCGGTTGAGCAAATCAAACCTCAACTTTTGAACTCGCTGCTGCAGCACCCTGCTCCTCCTTGATTTTACGGCATGGGGACGTGCTCGAAATGAATGCCCAGCACGCGGCAAAGCTCGTCCTGCTTTTGCCGGATTTCCGAATATTGCCACCAGGGTTTCGTTCCGCTCAAATTAACGAGCCTTTCGTCATAGCCGTCATCACCCGCGCCGGATGAACCGGCACGCTGTTTGTCATTGCAGCCGTTGCAGCCGATGAACTTGATTGTTCTTATGCCGCAGAACCAAACGAAATGCAGCAGGGAATGAATGGTGCCCGTGTGTCTAAAAAGTTGCCGCAGTTCCGCCACTTTTGCCGAGCCGAGTTTTAGGAGTTCGCCGCCGCTCATGCCGTTCCAGCGGTAGAGCACACCAGAGCATCCGCTTTCGATCAATGCCGGATCAGTCAGCCCGCCAATACACTTCCCATCTTCGGGAATCACGGCTATGGATTTTAGATTCAAGCGCAGCCATTTTTTCATGGCTGCATCGTGAAAAAAGAAATAGGAGACTTGGACTTTGAGATGCTTCTCCATGCATACCGCGTCATTGATAAAAAAAACAACGCCCCTTTCATGGCATAGTTGGCTGTAGTCATACGAGGTGAGTCCGCGTCCAACCACAACCGCCGGATTCCCTTCGTGCAGGTTCTGAAAACGCGCAAAGGGCAGAATTCTCATGCAATTGACGATTCTTCGGCACGCCGCGCCGCGCGCAGAAGCAGATTGCTGCCCTTGACCAGGGTTTCATGGATTTCAAAGCCGTTCAGCAACACTGAGCACCACTCGTCGTGGGACATGATACTCGCGTGCAGCCCGTTTCCGTGCCGGTCTTTCCAATGGCTTTTTCGGCAGCAAATATTGAAGTAAAAAACTGTGGCCTGGACGGAAGCAATTGACTCAATGACCGCCGCGATGCGTTCTGGTGGGATGTGCTCCAGAACATCCGAGCAAATCACCAGATCAAAACTGCAATTGCTGACGCACTCCAGGTTGTCCAGGCTCGAATGATGGTAGGTGCCGGGACGGTCCGTCCGGTTTTTCATGACTGCATAGCTGCTCACATCCACACCCGTATAGGATGGAAACACTTTGCTCAAAGCCGCCCTGCCGCATCCAAGGTCAAGAACCCTCTGCTTGTGATCAAACCCAAATGCATGAAGCACCGCATAAACATCGCCAGGCGGATAGTCGCGATGCTCGTAAAGATGGCTGTAGCGCTCGTCTTCATCCATTGCCCACTCTGGCAGAAAAGCGGCTGGACGGAGGCCTACGTTCATGCAAAATCACGCTGTGTCAGCGTGGTGGGGATGCCGCCG
>DDQZ01000035.1 GCA_002343505.1 Verrucomicrobiaceae bacterium UBA2429
CTGTAGGCGCGCTTGCCAAAGCGCGGCATGTGCTCCCGCTCGCAGGCACAGCACCCGCATTCTGGCGAATGCGCTTACCTGCCCGCGCCGGAGCTTCAGCGCACCTTGGCCCATTCCTCGCGCAGGACGGGCTCGAGGATTTTTTTCCACTCGGCGTAGCCTTCAGGGCTGAGGTGGAGCAGGTCGTCGCGGTAGTATTGGCGGATGGGGTGGCCTTTGTCATCGGCCAGGTAGCTGTCGCAGTCCAGGTAGCGCGCCCATTCCTTGTCGGCGGTCCAGGCTTGGAGCATGCGGTTCAGCTCATGCACCTGGGGGATCTGGGCCAGGCGTTTCTCGCCGATCTTCACGGAGGTGAGAATGACGCGCGCGGCGGGGAAGCGGGCGTGGAATTTGTCGAGGAAGGCGGTGTAATCCGCCAGCGCCTCCTGCGGGGTGAGCTTGGCATTGAGGTCGTTGCCGCCGGTGTAGGTGACGAGCAGCCTCGGCTCATGCCGGGCGATGACGGTCTCGAAATAAACGCTGAGGTCGTTCGCCACGCTGCCGCCGAAGCCGCGGTTCAGCACGGGCAGGTCGGGGAAGTCCTGCTTCAGATCCGTCCACAGGCGGATGCTGGAGCTGCCGGTGAAGACGATGCCGCCTTTCTCGGGACGCTCGGCGGCGAATTTGGCGATGTCTTTGGCGAAGCGCGCGGGGTTCGGCCTCGGCGTGGGATCGGCGGCGGGCGCGAGGCTGGCGAGGAAGAGCAGGAGCAGGACGGGTTTCATCATCATCGGGTGGAAGGAAACGCCCCGGCGGCAGGCGCAACTTTCACGGCTTGTCCACGCGCTCGTCCCGCATCTGCCCGGCCTGGGTGCCGGTGAGGGTGTTCGCCTTCAGCACATGCCCTTCGCCGGCGATGACAAAGCCGAAGCCCTGCGTTTGATCCACCTCGTTGCCCTCGATGAGAATCTCCCGCGTCCCCGCCGCCGCGACCAGCGCGTCGCCGCCGATGACAAAGAATCCGTTGTCGCGCACGACGTGCCTTTGCGCCCCCACGGGCTCCAGACCCGCGATGCGGATGGCGGCGGCGCAGTCGCGCACCTCGTTGCCTTCGAGCACGCACTCCGCGGCGGCGCGCAGGTCGAAGGCCAGGGCCATGCGCGTGACTTGATTGCCACGGATCACGATCTGCCGCGCGGACTCGTCCAGCACCACCGCGGCGCCTTTGCCATCGCGGAAGCTGCAGCGCTCCACGCCGGACTCGCGCGCGCCGAGCATCACCACGCCCGGCCCTTCGAAGATGCAGTCGCGCACCTGGACGTCCTTGCCGCCGCGCACGCGCACGCCTGCGCCGCCCTGGAAGATGATGCCCGCGATTTCCACCCTCTCCACCTCGCCGCGAATCTCGATCACGGGCTTGGCCGCGTCCTTCATCCGCAGCACGCAGCCCTCCCGCCCCATGCCGCGCAGCGCGAGCTTCTTCGCGTCCTCAATGACCAGCGTCTCGGTGAAGACATGCTCCCCGTCCGGCACCGTCACCACACCGCCGCCGGCCTGGACCGCCTCTTTGATCCACTCCTGCAAAGGCGGCGCCTCCTGCGCGCGGACTTGGGCGGAGGCGAGCAGGAGGAAGAGAAAAAACAAACGCATTGCATCATGTCGGGCGCGCGGCGGGGCTTCTTGCGAGGAAAAGAGCATGTGGGATCACCTCTTGTGATTTTTTTGTTTACAAACGTCGTCGTTTTTGATTACATGTGTAAACATGAAGCGAAAAAATTCCAAAAAAACTCCACCTCCACCAATCACAGAAGCCGAATGGGCCGTCATGGAGATGCTCTGGGAACAGGCGCCGCGCACCTCGCAGGAAGTCGTCGCCAGCCTGGAGCGGGAGCGCGGGTGGAAGCGGGCCACGGTGCTGACGCTGCTCTCCCGGCTTGCGGCGAAGGGCGCGGTCGTCACCGAGCCGCAGGGGAACCGCTTCCTTTACAGCCCGGCCTTTGAAAGGGCGGAATGCGTGAGCATGGAGACGAGCAGCCTGCTGGGCCGCCTCTTCGGCGGCGCGCTGCAGCCGCTGCTGGCCCACCTCGCCGAACATCATCCGCTGACCAAAAAGGACATCGCCGAACTCAAAGCCCTGCTGGACGACATCGAACCCAAAGCCTGAAACCGCCATGCGCACTCTCCTGGACTCCTTCGAAGCATGGCTGCCCGCCCTGCTGAACCTCTCGTGGAAAGGCTCTCTGCTCACGCTCGCCGTGGCGCTCGTGCTATGGGCGGCTGGGCGGCACCTTTCTCCAGCCTGGCGGCACGGGCTTTGGCTGCTGGTGCTGCTGCGCTTTGTCCTTCCCGACCTGGGGGTCAGCGGCTTTTCACTCGCCAGCCTGGCAACCCCGCCCGCGGCCTTCGCCGTGGAAAAGCAGGATGCCCCTCCGCCAGCGGCAGACGTTTCTCCAGCAGCCATCCCGCTCCCAGACATGCCGCCGCTCATGTTTGCGCAGGAAGAGACCATGGAGCATCCAGAACCTGCAGCGTCCCTTCACCCAGCACCCGCGCCCAGCCACAGACCGCAGGATAAGACGTGGACATGGCGGCAAGGTCTGGGCCTGCTTTGGCTGGCGGGAGCGCTGTTCATCTTCACCAGCATGATGGCGCTGCACCTGCGTCTGCTGCGCCGCATCAGGCGTGATGCCACAGCACCGGAAGCCGCGCTGCGGGAGATGCTTGCCGAGTCGTGCGCGCTGGCCGGAGTCCGGCGCGTGCCGCGTCTCATCGT
This sequence comes from Verrucomicrobiaceae bacterium UBA2429, assembly GCA_002343505.1. Classification (GTDB taxonomy): domain Bacteria; phylum Verrucomicrobiota; class Verrucomicrobiia; order Verrucomicrobiales; family Verrucomicrobiaceae; genus Prosthecobacter. The sequence goes on from DDQZ01000035.1 coordinate 2,753, forward strand.
CACGGACGCCGTGGCCGCGCCTTCTCTTTTCGGCCTGCTGCGTCCTGCCATCCTGCTGCCGCGCGCGGTGGCGGAACAAAAGGATGCCGCCAATCTCCGGCTGATCTTTCTGCATGAGCTGGCCCATCTGCGGCGCGGCGATCTTTGGACGCAGCTCGGCGCTTCGTTCGTGCTCGTCATGCATGGGCTCAACCCCGTCGTCTGGTTCGTGGTCCGCCGCCTGCGCGCCGAGGCGGAGATGGCGGCGGACGCGCGGGCGCTGCGCAGTTCCGGCCCGGCGGAGGCGCGCCGTCTTGGGGAAATGCTGCTCGCCTTCGCCGCGCGCGGTGCCACGGGCTGGCTGGTGCTGCTGCACTCCCCATCCTGGCTTGGCATCTGCACGGGAGGCCGGGACCTGCGTCACCGCATGGAGTCCCTGCGCCGCATCGCACAAGGCTGGCGCACACGCTGGATCACCGGCTTTGCGATCCTGGCTCTGCTGGCCTTCGTGGGACTCAGCCGCGCGCCCGCGGATGAAAACAAACCCGCAGAGGCCGATGCCCAGCCTGCGGAAAAATCAGAACCGCAGCCTGCCCCCAGCCCGGCAGTCTCCAATACCCGCTCTCTCACCGGCATGGTGGCGGATGCTGAAGGCAAGCCCGTGGCAGGCGCCTCCGTGCGGGTGACGATCAATTTGTATTCCAATGCACTGGGCGGCAATCAGCGAACGACTTCCGATGCCGAAGGCCGCTTCAAGTTTGAGACGCTGCCGCTCTATTCCAGCCTGCTGGTGAGCGCCAGCCATCCCGACCATGCCGAGTCCAGCCTGCTGAAGCTCGAAGGTCCTGATGCAGCCCCTGAAATCCGCCTGACCCTGCCTGCCATCCCATGGGTCACCGGCACCATCACGGACCAGCGCAGCGGCCAGCCCCTGAAGGATGCACGCGTCTTTTATGCTCTGGAGCGGCCCCAGATCATCAAAGACTCGATGAGCCTTTTTGACTGGAAGTTCCCCAGCGTCCGCACGGATGAGGCCGGCGCCTATCGTCTTCCGGTGAAAAGCCGGGATGCCAGGAGGATCCTGGTGCGCGCCTGGGCTCCCGACATGACTTCGCACTCCGAACGGATCACCCTCACCCCCGAAGGCGGACGCTTTGACAGCAGCCTCGCGCCCGTTCCGCGCATCCCGGCCAAGGTCGTCAGCGCGCTCGGCCAGCCGGTGAAGGATGCGCTGGTCTTCGTGGTCGAGGACTCGCTGCGGCTGGAGCTGCCTCCTGAAAAGCTTACAGCGGAGTGGCTGCGCTCGCAGGACCGCAAGCAGCTTGTGCAATGCCGCATGATCGTGAGCCTGGACTACTCCGGGCAGGATGGCAGCGTGCGCCTGCATGAGCCGGACGCACTTTTGCGCGAGCATCAATGGATCGTGGCCCTGCATCCCGAGGAGGGCACGGCATGGGTTCATGCCGCCGACTTCGCTGAAGGCACGCTCTTCAAGCTCTCTCCCTGGGCCTCGCTGAGCGGCAGGCTCGTGCGAGAAGATGGCTCCGCCGTCGCCAGCGCGGAGGTGAACCTTTCCATCCGCAACCAGCGCTCTGAAAGCGAAAGGCCGGCGCTGATTTTTCACCAAAGCCTCACGCTGAAGACCTCCGAGACAGGGGAATTCCAAGCGGCTGGACTCATCCCGAACAGCCTGCTGAGCAGCGCCAGCATCGGCGGCGCCTACCACGGACTGCAGGGAGCCAGCCTCTCCTCCGGCCCGCAACGCGCCCGCACTCTGATTGCCCGCGCCTCCAGCTTGATGCGCAAAACCGGGGACTCTGCTGAAACGCTCCGGCTGGTGCGCGGGCGCATCGTCATGCCGGAAGGCATGCCGCTGAGGTCGGAAGACTACAACACTTCGTTCATTCTACGCCGGCTCGATGGCGCGCCCACGATCTCGCCTCGGCTGAACGAAAATGGCAGCTTCATCACCGAACTCCCGGCACCTGGCAGGTATCAGGCCAGCCTCACCATCACCCCAAAGCCTGGGAAAGGCCTTTTCAAACCCAACAACGGACGCTGGCTGCAGTTCACACTGGCCCCCAGCCCCGACGCGGCACCGTTCGAGCTGGATGAAATCCTCCTGGAGAAAGAGGACTTCGAACTGCTCCCCAGCCCACTGGATGAACCCGAAGTTTATGGGGACGAAGAGCAGGGATTCATCGAACTGGCCTCGCTGGACCAGGATCGCAAGCCGCTGCCTGGAGCACGGTTCGAGGCGTTGGATTATCTGGACTTCTTCGGCCAGCCGCTGGGCCTGGAGCAAGAGGCCGCGCGCCTGGCCCCCATCGTCACCGATGCGGAGGCACAGACGCGCCTGACCTTTCCCCGCTATCCGCGTCCCGGAGTGCGCGCGCATGGAGTGCGGCTGCGCGGCGTGTCAGGCGCGGCGTTCCACTTTGCCGAACGGGATCTGCTGGAGGGAAAAAAGGCTGAGGTCTGGGGACGCCCGAAGATCTCCATCGAACTCCAAGTCACCCCAGCGCTCGCCACCTGCGACATCATCAGCACAGAGGGGGTCGTGCTTCAAAGCCCGCCTGGAGCGGATGGAGCCATCCGGGCCACTTTTGTCCAGCCTCCGACCGGGGCATTCATGCTGCGAGGCGCGACAAAGGAGGGGCATGCCGTCTTTTCCGAATCGCTTTCCGCACGCGACCATGCCGGGGGAGTCTTGCGCGCGGAGGTCCGCCTCGCTCCAGGCATTGAGATTGAAGGCGCGGTGGAGAACCTGCCTGAGGGCGGCTCCCAGGACGGGTTCGTTTCCGCCTCGCTCATCGTCCCTCCCATTTCAAGCGATGCCACGCTCAGAAAAGGATATCCGCCCAGCGTCTTCTGGCAGGCATGGACTCCCGTTGACAAAGACGGGCGTTTCCGCTTCCCCCAGCTGCCGCGCAGCCAGTTCGCCAGCCTCAGAGGCATGGGGCGCGGATGGGTCATGGGAGACGGATCATCCATCCTCAGCGGCACCAGCATCATACCGCTCCCGAGTTCCGCAAAGGTCCGTGCTGCCCCCGCCGCACTGCCCGGCGCGCTGCAGCCTCTGCGTCTGCTTTTCCCAGATGGCAGCCCCGCAGCGGGCGCTGCCCTCAGGCTTGTAAGCTTCTCAGGGCCTGCTTCCATGGTCGCCATGCCCCTGTCCCTCGCCAAAAATCTCATCGCCGAGCCGGAGCACCGGGAAGCCCACGCCGCCTGGCTCAAGGAAGGCAACCCCGCCCTGCCGCAGGTGGCCGACAGCGAGGGGCGCCTGACCTTGCCCAACGTCCCCGCCGGAACTATCAGCGTAGAAGTCACCTGGGCCGATCCAAAAACCGGCCATGCCAGGCGTGAGACGCTGAAATTCCAAGCCAGCCGCGGCGGTGAACTCGTCACTCTCAATTTGTCAGAGAGCGGCTCCTGATGTCCGTTTGCAGGGTGAACAGGCGTTCCGTCTGTTCGAGCAGGCAGGATGCCTGCTCCCCATGCAAGCGCGCGTCACTTCTCACTGAAGGGATAAAACTCGCTCACCCGAAGGTTCTCGTAGCGCAGCGCGTCGAGATGCACGGTGCCCATGAAGGGGCCTGGCGGCTCCACCAGGAGGATGGTTTTTGCGAAGCCGTTGTCATCAAAGCCGCGCCGGAAGTGGACGCGGGACTTGATGGCGAAGACCTCGAACTGGGTGATGTCCACGCCGTCTTTGCGGATGGACTGCGGGTCCATGTATTGCACGAGCTGCGGGCTGAGCATGAGCAGGTTCCCGCGGCCGAAGCGGATGCGCGCCGCTTTGACGCCGCCTTTGCCGTCGCCGCTCAAGTGCTCGATGACTCCCTTCACGCGCACCGGCTGGCCGGCGGACTCGTCCACATAACCGCCCACATCCATGTCGAAGGAGTCGCCCTGCTTCGCGCCCGCCCGGGCCAGCGCATTCAAGGCGCGGTCGTCCTTGATCGTGGCGATCACGACTTTGGCGAGGTCTTGCGCGATGACCTCGCGCAGCACCCAGGTGGCGTTGCCGGAGCGGTCGCTGTAGTCCGCGAGCACGACGGGCGCGCGGCTTTGTTCGAGCGCTTTTTTCACCTGCCCCACCGCCTCCGCCACGGGATGAATGGGCGTGGCGGAAAACATCTCCGCGCGCATCCGCCAGGCCGTGTCAGCGAGGTCGTCGGCCACCGTCTTTGCCAGCGCGGCGTCGCCATTCGTGATGACCTGGAAGCACATGCCCGCGTCCGGCACATCCGCCCACGGGAAGCTGTAGAAGAAATTGACGTACACGTCCGGCTCGCGCGCCTCCCAGGTCAGGCAGCGCTGCACCAGCGTGCTCCACGGATGCTGGCCGGTCCACTGATACACTGTGGCGCTGAGGATGGGCACCGTGCGCACCGCGTGCGCCGGGCGGTAGTCGCCGCGGATGGCGCGGATCATCATGCGCGCGGCGCGCTCGCCCTGGAGATGCGCGTCGTAGTGCGGATAGTACTTGTAGGCGAAGGCCAGGTCCGCGTGCTTGAGGAACTCCGCGTCCTCATTGCCATGCGGATCGAAGGTGCCCGCGATCACCGCCTTCGGCCCCACCACCTCGCGCACGCGCCGCGCCAGCTCCGCCTCCGGCCGCGCGATGCCGCGCACCGCCATCGCCCCGTGCAGCGCGAGATACACGCCGTCGAACGGCCCCTGCGCCTTCAGCTCCTCGATCATGCGCCCGGTGAAGTGCTCATACGCGTCGCGCGTCACCCAGCCGGAGCCGATGCCCGTCTCCGGCATCCCTGGCGACTCGATGCCCGCCAGCACCGCGCCGTATTCGCGCGCCACTTTGACAAAGCCGCCCATGTCCCCCTTCGGCTGCGTTTTGAGCAGTGCCTCGCCCTTCGCGGGCGAGCCGGGATAAATGAAATCCTCCCGCGTGGTCTCGTTCGGCAGAAACGTCACCGTCTCATGCCGGAGCTGCATCACCGCGATGCGCGGCGGCCCGGCGGCGGAGGCGCAGACCGTGAGGGAGAGAAGGGAGAGCAGCGGCAGTTTCATGGGGAGGTCGTCTTACGGTTTCAAAAGCCGCAAAACTGCAAGCCTCGTCCCGCAGGACCGCCCCTTTCCCCCGCACAAGTGACTGCATTTCCCGTTCCGCCGCGTATGAATGCCACCCGCCATGATTCGCACCGCCACGCTTTTTCTCCTCGCTGTACTGTCCCTGCACGCGCAGTCGGAGCCGGATTTCCTCACCGGCATCCGCCAGCTCACCTTTGAGGGCCGCCGCGCGGGCGAGGGTTATTTCAGCGCGGATGGCTCGAAGCTCGTCTTCCAGTCCGAGCGCGAGCCGGGCAATCCGTTTTATCAGATCTACCTCATGGACCTGGAGACGGGCGATCAAGAGCGCGTCTCGCCCGGCATGGGCAAGACCACGTGCGCGTGGATCCACCCGGACGGCAAGCGCGTCCTGTTTGCCAGCACGCACAGCGACCCGAAGTCGAAGGAACTCCAGGACGCCGAATACAAGGAGCGCGAGAGCAGCCGCGTGCGCAAATACTCCTGGGACTACGACGAGCACTACGACATCTGGGAATACCACCTCGACGACAAATCCTTCAAGAACCTCACCGCCACACGCGGCTACGATGCCGAAGGCGCGTGGTCGCCCGATGGCACGAAGATGGTCTTCGCCAGCAACCGCGCCGCCTACGAAGGCACGCTCTCGAAGGAAGACGCCGCCCGCCTGGAAAACGACAAGCAATACTTCATGGACATCTATGTGGCGGATGCCGACGGCTCGAATGTGAAGCGCCTCACCGACGTGCCCGGCTACGACGGCGGCCCGTTTTTCAGCGCCGATGGCACCCGCATCTGCTGGCGACGCTTCACACCGAAGGGAGACGTGGCCGAGGTCTGGACCATGAACACCGACGGCACGGACCAGCGCCAGCTCACCAAGCTTGGCGCCATGAGCTGGGCGCCCTACTTCCATCCCAGCGGCGAGTATTTGATCTTCACCACCAACCTCAACGGCTTCGCCAATTTCGAGCTCTATGTCGTGGATGCCGCCGGCAAAAAAGACCCCGTGCGCGTCACCCACACCGACGGCTTTGACGGCCTGCCCGTCTTCTCGCCCGATGGCAAAAAGCTCGCCTGGACCAGCGGCCGCACCAGCAACGGCCAGAGCCAGATCTTCCTCGCCGACTGGGATCATGACCACGCCCGCGCCGCGCTTGGCATCGGTGCATCGAAGCCCGAAGCCCAGCCAGCCAACGCTCCCGACCTCGCCCTCACCGCCGCCGAGATCCGCCCTGAGGACCTGCGCCAGCACGTCACCTACCTCGCCAGCGACGAACTGGACGGCCGGCTCACCGGCACCGAGGGCGAAAGGCTCGCCACGCAGTATGTGGCGGAGGTTTTCCACGGCATCGGCCTCCTGCCGTATGGCGATGACGAATGGTTTGAGCCCTTCGATTTCACCGCCGGCGTGGCCCTCGGCGATGGCAACACACTCACCCTCACCGGTGGCGAGAAGCGCGACTTCACCGCCGATAAAGACTGGCGTCCGCTTTCCTTCTCCCAGACCGGCGAGGTGCAGGCCGCGCCCATCGTCTTCGCCGGTTACGGCGTCGAGACACCCGACGAGGCCACCGGTGCCGATGGCAAAGCGCTCGAGCCATACAGCAGCTACGCCCACCTTGATGTGAAGGACAAATGGGTGCTCGTCCTGCGCTACCTGCCCGAGGGCCTCAGCAAGGAACGGCGCGGCGATCTCACCCGCTACGCCAGCCTCCGGCACAAGGCCATGGTCGCCCGGCAAAAGGGCGCGCGCGGCCTCATCATCGCCAGCGGGCCTAACAGCAAAGTTGTCCAGCAGCTCGTGCCCATGGCCTTTGACGCCTCGCTCGCCTCCTCCGGCATCTCCGCCATCAGCGTCACCGATGCGATTGCCGACGTGCTTTTAAAACCCGTCGGCAAGACCCTCAAGGAACTCCAGGACAAGCTCGACACCGGCGACCTCATGGGCGGCATCGAATGCACCGGCCTCAGCCTCGCCGCCCGCATAGACATCCAGCAGGAGCGCAAAAAAGGCCGCAACGTGCTCGGCGTCCTGCCCGCGCGCGACAAGCCCGACCCGCATGTGGCACCCCTCATCGTCTGCGCCCACATTGACCACCTCGGCAGCAAAGGCGGCTCCAACTCCCGCGCCCGCGGCGACGACGCCAACCGCGTCCACCACGGCGCCGACGACAACGCCAGCGGCATCGCCGGCATGATCGAGATCGCCCAATGGCTCGCCGATCAAAAACGCCAGGGCAAAGTGAGGCTCACCCGCGATGTCATCTTCGCCGCCTGGTCCGGCGAGGAGCTTGGACTTCTCGGCAGCAACCACTTCGCCGAAAGCCTCGCCAAAATGTTCACCGGCGATGCCAACGGCAAACTCACCCACATGTTCGCCGCCTGCCTGAACATGGACATGATCGGCCGCTTCCAGAAAACCCTCGTGCTCCAGGGCGTCGGCTCCAGCACCTGGTGGCCGAAGGAGATCGAAAAGCGCAACGCCGTCACCGGCCTGCCCATCACCACGCAAAACGACGCCCACCTGCCCACCGACAGCACCACCTTTTATCTGCGCGGCATCCCCACGCTCAACGCCTTCACCGGCAGCCATGAGGACTACCACCTGCCCAGCGACACCGCCGACAAGCTCGACTATGACAAAGCCGCGCAGATCACCCGCCTCATCGGCCTCATCGCCCGCTCCGTCGCCACCGCCGAGACGAACCCCGACTTCGTCGCCATGGAAGCCCCGAAAAGCCAGGGCACCCGCGGCGGCCTGCGCGCCTACCTCGGCACCATCCCCGACTACGCGCAGGGCGACATCAAAGGCGTCAAGCTCAGCGGCGTCTCCCCCATCGGCCCCGCCGGCAAAGCCGGCGTCAAAGGCGGCGACATCATCATCAAGCTCGCCGGCAAAGAGGTGCTCAACATCTACGACTACACCTCCCTCATGGGCGAGCTGAAGATCGGCACGGAAACAAACATCACCGTCCTGCGTGAAGGCAAGGAAGTGGAGCTGAAAATCACGCCTTCCTCGCGGGATTGAGGGGGGTTCTGTAGCCGGGGCAGTGACCCCGGAACGCGCCCACATTCGCGGGTCACTGCCCCCGCGCCACAGCCAGCCACTCTCAAATGCATCTTGCCTTTTCGGGGTGTGACCAGTACTTTGACGGCATGAGGAATCTCAAAATCGTCATCGAAAAACACGCCGACGGCTATGTGTCCTACCCTGTGGGCATGAAGGGCGTGGTCGTCGGCCAGGGCGACACTTATGAGGAGGCTCTGCGTGATGTGCAGTCCGCCGTGAAGTTCCACATCGAGACCTTTGGCCCCGAATACAGCTTGTACATAGAATAACTTATCCAAGATAAACGATATAATAATGGTATACGCATTCTGCAAAGATCTTGAGCTAATGGCTTATATACTACTTGACGCACTATGCCAGATTGATGGAAAACTTGTGCTAGGCTGGTTTCAGTTAATTTTTATGATCCTTGGTTTTTGTATCGCTCGTCAAACATATGCAAAAACGCAGATGCAAAGACGTCTTGAAAATAGTTTTCGTTTAATAGATCATTTGCACAAAGTCGGTTCAATTACTGACCTTCATTGGTTTCTGGAAAACTTCGTGAATTCCTCAAATGCATTATCTTTGCCAACGGACCACACACTTCAATACAAGATGCCAAATACACCAACGGGTTTCCTCAAGACTGGATGGGAAATAGTTAAGCCAAATGATCTGTTTAGTGGAAAGTGGACGGACTGGGATCACGATTTAGTGGTTAACTATTGTCGGCAGTTTAATTTTGTGTGCGATCAAGTTGAAAGGCAAGCTGCGGAACGCGAACTAATTCTTTCCGAATTCAAAAAAACAATCACTGATCTCAAACTATTAATTTCCAAAGCTAGTGCTGACGACACTTCACTAGGTCAAAGATTTTCTAGTTTGACCAAATTTACATTAACTTAACAGACATGAAACTTAGCCGTTCCGATGTTTTGCGCATTTTGGATAATGTTGATGATATGTCGCACAATGAACTTATTAATGCTGCCAATCGGCTATATGAGTATAAAATAACACACAATATCCAAAATGCAGTTAACGCCAATGCCTTTGGCGCAACCCCTATGCTAGTGCATATGGATGCATCACTGGTGTTAAAATGGATGGAATGCGATAATCTTGGCGACACTACATATTCTCATGGTAGCTCGCCAAACCATAGCAATACAACTCCCAAGATTAATTTCAACGTTTTAAAAGTTAGATTGTTTTCTTTGCTTTTTATAGCTTGGGGTGGTTTTACAATTTATATGGGAAACCCATTTGGAATGGTTGTTGGTATTTTCATTTTGGCGACTGGAATTTATGGCCTATTTAGAGAAGTAAAAAATTGAATGTTCTACCATCAAAGAATGTTTCTCAAAAACTATAGCTCGCTTTAATTGCCTTTACTGGGTGCGGCCCAAGTTTTGTCTGCATAAGGAATGTTCAAAACATACCATCACATCCATGGCCTCGGAAATCACCCCGGAATACCTCGCCACGCTTCGCGGAATGACGGGCGCGCAAAAGCTGCGCGCAGCGTTCCAGCTATACTGGGGGGCCAGGAGGCTCAAAGCCGCGCGGCTCAGGCAGCAGCACCCGGACTGGACCGAGGAGCAGGTGCAGCAGCGGGTGAAGGAGATTTTCATGAATGCGGTCACCTGAGCCCTATCTTATCTTTACCCGGAAGCTCCAGGAGCTGGGCCTGCGCCACATGGTGAGCGGCAGCGTGGCCGCCATCTATTACGGCGAGCCGCGGCTGACCAATGATGTGGACATCATCGTCTTCCTGCGGCGGGAGGATGCGCGCCGCATCATCACCGCCTTTCCCCCCGATGACTTTTACTGCCCGCCGCTCGAGGTCATCGAAGCGGAGCGGGTCCGTGACCAGCGCGGCCACTTCAATCTCATCCACCATGAAACCGGCTTCAAAGCCGACATCTACCTCACTGGACGCGATGAACTGCACGCCTGGGGCTTTGCCCATGCAGTGTCCGCCGACCTGGATGGCGACACTGTCGTCTTCGCCCCACCGGAATATGTGATCGTGCGCAAGCTCCAGTTCTTCCGCGAGGGCGGCTCACAGAAGCATCTGCGCGACATCCACCGGATGCTGCTCGGCCTGGGCGATGACTGGCCGCGTGGCACCCTGATGGAAATGCTCCGCACCCACCGCCTGGAACCGGAATGGTCCCTGGTGAAAAGCTGGGACGAATGAGCAGGCGGAGGAAGCCTCCGGCGGCATCACGGTCAATGAAAGTCACCCTGGCTGCCATGCTGCCTATTGGATCAAGGAAGTCTGTGGCATTACGGCACCCCAAGCGATGGGGTGGAATGAGCGGGGCAGTGTTGGAGTCCAAGCTTGAGCTTGTTCAATGAACAGCCGCCGCGGAGTCTGCTCCCGTGTCGCCTGAAGGCTTCACTCCAACAGCAGTGTTGGAGTTCAAGCTTGAGCTTGTTCATTGAACTCCCGTTGCGGAGTCAACACCCGTGTCGCCTGAAGGCTTCACTCCAACAAACCCTCACTCCCGCAGCCAGGCGGCCATGGCTTTGGCGAGGCCCTGGCCAACGTGGAGGTAGCCGTCCTGGGTGCTGTGGGGTGTGTTCCAGGCGGTTTCGAGGGTCATGGCCACGGCGCGGGCGGGGGTGCGGTCGCGCACCCAGTTGCCGCTCATGCGGTCGCGCTCCTCCTGGGTCTTCACATAGGTGGCGAAGCGATACCTTGGCAGGATGGGCAGCGGCTCGCGCATGTGCTGGACGCAGAGGGAGAGAAAGCGGTCGTAACTGGCGCGGCGCGGGCCGGTCATTTGCTCGTAGTCCATGGGGCCGAAGAAGAAGGGCTGCTTGTCGCCGGAGCCGGGGTTGTGCAGGTCGAAGTAACAGCGCAGCCGCCCGGCCTGGATGAGGGCCTCGACGCGCTGCTGGGCGGCGGCGACTTCGGGATAGACGGGGCGGGTGTCCCAGTCGCGGTTGTGGTCGCGCGGCACGGCTTCTTTGCCACCGGCGCCGAGGGCCACGTTGTCCACGTCCATGATGGGGATGAAAAAGATCTCGGTGCTCGCGCGCAGGGCGGCGGCCTCGGGCGTGTCCCCGGCCGCCCATTCGAGAAAGCCGCGCCCGACCCAGGAGCCGCCGGCTTCCCAGGCGTGCTGGCGGGCGTGGACCCACACGGCTTGCGGGGCGTCTTTTTTGCCGAGGCGGATGCCGGGCACCTCGCGGCCCTCGCGTGTCTTTGCCAGCACGAAGCGCTCCGCGCCCGGCACGCGGCTGGCGGTTTGCTCCAGCAGGGCTTCGGAATGGGCAGGCAGAAAGGGCGGCCCCCAGGCGAGCCAGAAGGTGGCGGCGGGGGCGGTGATGGCATAGGTGGCGTCGGCTTGGGTGACGATGCCGGGGTCGGTGTGCCGCCACGTTTGGTCATCGCTGCTGATGGCGGCGCGCGCGGGCAGGGACCACGCGGCGGCCAGGCGCTCCTGCGCGCGGAAGGGGCGGCCGGCGGGTTTCACACGCACGGTGAGCGCCTGCCCGGGCCGCGCGCCATCCACGCGGAAATACCACCAGCACGGCCAGCCGCGCCCCTCGCGGGAGACGGGTGAGATTTCGATCAAGCCGGCGCCGGCATCCAGCGCGTGGACCTCCGCCGAGCCGCCGGGGAAGTCGGAATGGAGGGTCAGCCCGGCGGAATGAACGCGCGCCGCGATGAGCAGGCACAAGACGGGAAGGAAAAGCAGGCGCGGGAGATTCATGCGCCGGAGAGAACGCGGGCGGGCGCTTTCTTCTCACGGGGCAAGGGTAAGAGGGAGGCTGGTCCTCCAGCCGCCGCGAGCGCGGGCACTGTGTGCCAAAGGGCTGCGTCATGCACGACACCATCACCCATGCCTTCGGCCGCTCCTGGTGGGCGCACGATCAGGTCACCAGTCCGTCACCGCGCCATCGGGGCTGAACTCGCGCAGGACGATCTCCTGCTGGAAGGGATGCTTCCTCACCTCCGCCTCGTTGATGGTGATGCCGAGGCCGGGTTTGGTGTTCGGGCGGACGATGCGTCCTTGTTTTTCGATGATGAAGCCTTCCTCGACCACGTCTTGTCGCCACGGCACGTCGTTGTGGACGGTTTCGCAGATGATGTAGCTCGGCTGCGAGAAGCCGAACTCGAGTGACGCGGCGGTGCTGACGGGGCCTTGCGGATTGTGCGGTGCCAAGGCGATGCGATGCGCCTCGGCGAGCGCGGCGATGCGTTTCGCGGCACTGAGACCGCCGCAGTGCGTGATGTCGAGCTGGCAGATTTCGACGGCGCGCTTGTCGAACATGTCTTTGAAGGCCTCCAGATTCGTCACGCGCTCGCCGCTGGCCACGGGTGTGGTGAGCGCGGCGTTGATCTTCGCCAGACCATCAACTGCTTCCGGCCAGCAAGGCTCCTCGAAGAAGTAGAGGCCGAAATCATCGAGCGCCTTGCCGAACTTCAGCCCCATGGCCGGTGAAGGCCGCGCATGGCAGTCCACCATGATGTCGATGTCCGGTCCCACCGCGTCGCGCATCGCCGCGACGGCGGCAGCAGCGGCGCGGACGGGTTTCATGCCCTCGATCGGCATCGTGCTCGGCACGGCCATGCTTTTGAAGGCCGTGTAACCATCCGCAACGGCCTGTTGAGCGAGCTCGGCGAAGCGTTTCGCGTTGTCGGCGGGCGTTTGATAAAAGTCCTCCATCTTCCCGCCGCCGAGATGGCAGTAGGTGCGCACCCAATCGCGCACCGGACCACCAAACACCTTCGAGAGCGGCATGTTCGCCACCTTGCCGACGATGTCCCACAGCGCGAGATCAATGCCCGCGATGGCCGTGGCACGCACGATGCCGTGCCCATGCCAGAAGTGCTGCCGATACATCACTTGCCAGAGGTATTCGACGCGTGTCGGATCCTCGCCGATGAGCAGATGCGACATGTCCTCAATCGCACCCACAATGCTGCGCGTGTGCCACTCCAGCGTCGCCTCCCCCCAGCCGATAAGGCCGGGCTGATCCGTGACGACTTTGACAAACACCCAGTTTCGCATCCGTGCATGGCAGACGAGGGTTTCGATTTTCGTGATCTTCATGGAGTGCTGGAAAGACTTTTGAACCGCTAATTAGACGCTAATGGGACGCTGATAAATCCATTAGCGTCATATCAGCGTCTCATCAGCGGTTAAGAAACGGAAATTCGTTTGGCAATGGATTCGATGAGCTGCTCCAAACTCCCAGCCGCAACGACGGCGATGGTCTCCTGGTAGATACCGGTGTCGTAAAGCTCGCGCGGTGGGAGATACGAGGCGCCCCAGTCGGCGGCGATGCTCGCAATGACGATGATTTTGCCGGGGAAGCAGCGGCGGAGTTCGGTTTGGAGGAGGTTGTAGCTTTCGCCTTGGACGCCGAGCCAGACGGCGTCGCCGATGTGCCAGAGGACGACTTGGAGTGGGTAGCTGTCGCCGGGTGGAAGCTGGTGGAGGCGATGGAGGAGGCGGGTTTTGCGTTCGGCCATGGCGCGGCAGTCGGCGGCGCGAGTTTCATCGCCAGCGGCGCGGGCGGCGGCTTCGGCGGCCTTGAATTGATCGAGTTCGGCCTGGGTTTGTTCGATCGTCGGCTGTCCGGGACGGTACTTCAGCGGTTCATGCCAGCGTTGGAGCTTCCATGTGGCTTTTGCAGCGAGGTCGATGCTTTGATGCTTCCATGAGCCAAGTGTCGCGCCGGAAACAACCGGGCCTTGATAAACAAATGTCGTTCCAGCGGCGGGAAGAGCGGTGAGGGCCGGCAGAGCAGCATAGCCGAGCTCGCGCCCGTTTCGATCCGCCACGGCGGTGTCGCCGACGAAGCCTTCGCGCGGGCCGAGTTCGCCGCTGGCACCTTGCAGGAACAAACACGGAGCGCCGGTGTCGCGTTCGACGAGCTCGCGCATCGCGCCGATGTAGTCGGGGCTGATGAGCGTGTTCTCCCATGCGAGCGTGGTGGGATGGCAGGCGTAGTTCACGATGCTGGCGAGCATTTGGCCCGCATCATCGGTCACGCGAGCGACGATGACGGTGTCGTCAGCGGGCACGCCGGGATTGTGGCCGCATACGAACTGCTTCCCGTCCCAGAAATCGCGATGTGTGGCTAACGAGCACCTGCCACGGCCATAAACGATGCCTGCGGGCTTCAACGAAGCGATGGCATCGCGGATCAAAGCGCCCGCTTTTTCTCCGAGTGACTGCAAATACGGCGGAATCAGCTCTCCACCGGGCAAGGAGGCACGATCCAACCCCATCAGGCCCGCGCCGTGCGTATGCGAGAAGACGACAAGGATTTCCTCTTTCGCCACACCGCCGATCTCCGCAGCCTGCGCGACGAGATTCGCATGCTCGGTGGCTCCCATCACGCAGTGATCGAGCGCGAGCAGGATCTGCCGCTCGCTGCCTTTCATCGGCGCAAAGACGGTCACGGTGGCTCGCAGCGGCCGGTGGATGCCGGTGGCGCGTTCATGCTTCGCCGCGCCCCACATGCGGTGGTAGATGTCCGCGGGCGGCGTGATGTCGCACCACTTCAACGCGAAGCGGCAGCGGCTCTGCGGCGTGGGGTCTTCGGTGCGGGAAAGGGTGGGCATGCGCTCTCAAAGACACTTCATGGGACCAACTTTCAAAGGACAAACACTCTCTCGAGATCGCGTAGTTTGTGCATGAGGCCTTTCCTGCTCCTTTTTGCCGCCATCAACACTTTTGCTGCCGATCCAATCGCCATCGGCTCGCGTCGTGAGTTGTTCGTGGATGACTTTTTGATCGAAAAACTCAGCGGCAAGGCTGAGCAACGGCTGCATCATCCGCAGGCGAAGGAGATCGCCATCAAGCACGATGCGCCCTGGGAGGGCAGCGGCACGGGGTATCACAGCGTCTTCAAGGACGGCGACAAATACCGCATGTATTACAAGGCGTGGCAGCTCACCGTCACACCACCTGGAAAAGTGAACACGGGCGAGCATCCGCTCTTCACCTGCTACGCGGAGAGCGATGACGGCATTCATTGGCGCAAGCCGGAGCTCGGTTTGTTCGAGTTCAAAGGCTCGAAGGCCAACAACATCGTTCTCGCTCCCGGAAAAATGGGCGCGGCGAATCCTGACCCCGGCCACATCGCGATCTTCAAGGACGACAATCCCGCCGCGAAGCCGGAGGCACGCTACAAGGCGATCGTGCGCTCCGGTTCGCCGAAGGGCCTGCTCGCGTTTCAATCGCCGGATGGCCTCAAGTGGTCGCCGATGCAGGAGACGCCCGTGATCACGGATGGTGCGTTTGATTCGCAGAATCTCGCGTTCTGGGATGCGCACAGCGGCGTGTATCGCGCCTACTGGCGCTACTTCACCGGCGGCACGACGGACGAGAAGAATTGGAAGCCCTCCGGCTTCCGCGCCATTCGCACCGCCACGTCGAAGGATTTTCTTCACTGGGAGAATCAGCAGGACCTCCACTATGTAGATTCACCCAACGAGGCGCTCTATACCAATCAGGTGAAGCCATATGCGCGTGCGCCGCATCTGCTGCTCGGTTTTCCCACGCGCTACATCGAGCGCGGCTGGTCCGAGAGCATGCGCGCCCTGCCGGAGCGCGAGCACCGCGAATGGCGCTCAAAGGCGAATGATCGCTACGGCATGGCGATCACCGAGGGACTCTTCATGGCGAGCCGTGATGGTGTGAAATTCAAACGCTGGAACGACGCCTTCCTGCCGCCGGGCATCGAGCGGCCCGGCACCTGGAACTACGGGCAGCAATACATCGCCTGGCATCTGGTGGAGACAAAATCCGCGCTCGAAGGCGCGCCAGATGAACTCTCGCTCTACGGAGGCGAAAACTACTGGACCGGCACCAGCAGCGAGCTGCGCCGCTACACGCTGCGCCTCGACGGCTTCGTCTCGATTCACGCGCCGATGAGCGGTGGCGAGTTGATCACGAAGCCGTTTACGTTCTCCGGCAAGACGCTCACGATGAACTTCGCCACCTCCGCTGCCGGTGGCATTCGTGTCGAGGTTCAGGATGCGAATGGCAAAGCGATGCCCGGTTTCACCTTGGACGATTCCGAAGAACACTTCGGCGACTCCATCCAGCGCACCGTGTTTTGGAAAAGCGGCAATGATGTGAGCGCTCTCGCCGGGAAGGCAGTGCGGCTGCGCTTTGTGCTCAAAGACGCGGACCTTTACGCGATCAAGTTTGAGTGACTGGCGGATTCACATTCAGGTCTTGAGAGGCAACCGCATGGCGCGGCTTTCTGCCTTGTGAATTTGCGTGATCTCGCGGCTTGTGATCTTCGCCGCCAGTCCGTAGCTTGGAGATAATTCACCCCCAAAATCCTCATGATGCCGCACTTCCGCCGATGGGTTGTCACTTCCGCGCTGTTTTGCGCGGGCGTGTTTCTTTTGAATGCGCAGCAGCCCGCCTGGCGCTCCTGGAAAAGCACGGATGGCCGGGTGGTCGAGGCTGTGTTCCTGGGTGTTGAAGCGGGTGGTGTGAAGATCAAGACCCGCGCCGGCGCCGAGTTCGTCGTGCCGCTGGAGAGGCTCTCCGCCGAGGATCAGGCCTGGGTGGCGCAGCAGCCGGCGGCGGCGCCCCCGGCCGCCGCCGCGTCCGGCCCGGCACCGGCGGCGGAGAAGGAATGGCCGCGCAGCGTCGCCATCGCCGACAAGCCCGAGGTGGTGGTGGTCAAAGAGGACGCCGAGGCGAAAAAGTTCATCTACCGCTCCCCGCACTACGAGTTCGAGTGCGACTCGCGTCTCGGCGCGAACGTGGTGCGCGAGTTCGGGCGCCTGTTTGAGGCGACCTATCTTTTGAACTGCATGCTGCCCCTGGACCTCAAGCCGAAGCCCGAGCCGCTGCGCGAGTATTTCCTGGCCCGGCTCTACACCAACGAGGAGGACTACATGAAGAGCGGCGGCGCGCCCGGCTCCGCGGGCGTTTACCAGCGCGGAGAAAAGGCGCTTTCCGTGCCGCTCAAAAGCCTCGGCGTCAAAATGGTCGGCAGCCGTGTCTCCCTCGACAAGACCGACGACGACGCCAATGCCACCCTCATCCACGAGATCACCCACCAGATGATGAACCACTGGCTGGCGCGCCTGCCCACCTGGTTCATCGAGGGCAGCGCCGAGTACCCCACGCTCATCGAATACTTCCCCACAGGCAGGTTTTCCTGGACCGGCATCCGCCGCCGCCTGGAGACCTATGCCGCGCAGAAGAACTACTATGAGCCGATGCCCTTCAAGATGCTCGATCTCCAGGAGCTCATGGAGATCAAGAGCGCCGCCTGGAGCGCCGCGCTCACACGCGAGATTCAGGCGCCCAAGGTGGCGGGCGGCGTGGCCACCCAGTCCAGCCAGAACTACGGCTCGGCGGGGCTGCTCACCTATTACTTCTATCATCACGACGGCAACGGCGACGCCGGCAATGTCATCGCCTGGCTGCGCGAGGTGGAGGCCGCGGAGCGCGGCACGGATTTCGCCGCCCTCATGAAAAAGCACCTGCTCCGCGAGCGCACCTACGCGCAGCTCGCCGCCGACGTGAAGAAGGGGCTCAACAAAGCCGGCATTGATGTCGTCTTCGAGCCGCCGGGGAAGAACCCGGCCGCCACGGCGGAGTAAGGCTGCCGCACCGCTTCGTGCTTGCCTGCGCGGGCGCTCTGCGCCAATTCAGCGCCACCATGAAAGCCCTCGTCCTCACCGGCCCCTGCGAGTTCAACTACGACATCGCCTTCCCGGAGCCCGCGCCCGCGGCCGGCGAGGTGCTGGTGAAAGTCAAAGCCTGCGGCATCTGCGGCAGCGACATCCACGGCATGGACGGGCGCAGCGGCCGCCGTCAAATGCCCATCGTCATGGGTCATGAGGCGGCGGGGGAAATCGTCGCCCTCGGCGAGGGCGTCACCGGCTGGGAGATCGGCGAGCGCGTGACTTTCGACTCCACCGAATACTGCGGCGAGTGCGAGGAGTGCCGCTCCGGTTATGTGAATCTCTGCCCGAACCGCAAGGTGCTCGGCGTCTCCCCCGGCGAGTACCGGCGGCACGGCTGCTTCGCGGAAAAGATCGCCCTGCCCACGCGCATCCTCTACCGCATCCCGGAGGCGCTGACCTTTGAAAAAGCCGCCTTCGCCGAGCCTGTGTCCATCGCCCTGCACGCGGTGAACCTGGCGGACGGCATCGAGGTGGGCGAGGCCTTCACCCAGGGCGCGGACTGCGCCGAAGGCTGCGGGTGCCACGATGAGGACGCGGAAAGCCATGGCGGCACCGCCGTCGTGGTCGGCGCGGGCTTGATCGGTCTGCTCGTGGTGCAGGCGCTCAAGGCGCGCGGCTGGGAGCGCGTGATCGCCGTGGACCTCGATGACAAGCGCCTGGCCCTGGCCCGCGAGCTGGGCGCGGCGGAGACCTTCAACGCGCGCCAGGAAGGCCTGGCCATGCACCTGCGCCAGCTCTGCGGCGGCGACGGCGCTGACGCCAGCTTCGAGGTCGTCGGCGCGGCGGCCCCGCTGGACCTCGCCATCCGCTGCGTGCGCAAAGGCGGCCAGGTCATCCTGGTGGGCAACCTCCAGCCGAACACGCCCTTCCCCCTGCAGGAGGTCGTCACCCGCCAGCTCACCCTGCGCGGCTCCTGCTCCTGCGCCGGCGAGTATCCCGAGGCCATCCGCCGCATTGAGGACGGCAGCATCCGCGTGGAGCCCCTGCTCAGCGCCGTGGCGCCGCTCCAGGAGGGCGCGGACTGGTTCCAGCGGCTTTATGACAACAAAGAGGGCCTGCTGAAAGTGGTGCTGACGCCGGAGGCGTGAGCGCGCGCCTTGCGCGCGGAGGCGCGGAGAGTATGTGTGCGCCCATGCCGGACACATTGCAGTCATTCGTCGAGGAGGCGTTCCGCGAGCTGGCGGCGGATGACGCGCCGACGCTGCCATTGGAGGAGAGGCTCTGCGGCGGGAAAAACGCGGGGGATGTCATCGGGCGCTACACGCTGGTGGAGAAGCTGGGGGAGGGGGGCTTCGGCTCGGTGTGGCGCGCGGAGCAGGAGCGGCCGGTGCGGCGGGAGGTGGCGCTGAAGATCATCAAGCTGGGCATGGACACGCGGGAGGTCATCGCGCGCTTCGAGGTGGAGCGGCAGGCGCTGGCGGTGATGGAGCATCCGGGAATCGCCAAGGTGTTCGACGCGGGTGCGACGGTGAGCGGGCGGCCGTTTTTTGTCATGGAGCTGGTGCGCGGCACGCCGCTGACGCAGTTCTGCGAGGAGGCGGCCATGCCGCTGCCGGAGAGGCTGGAGCTTTTCATCCAGGTCTGCCAGGCGGTGCAGCACGCGCATCAAAAGGGCGTGATCCACCGTGACTTGAAGCCCTCGAACATCCTCGTCACCGGGGCGGACGGCAGGCCGCTGCCGAAGGTCATTGACTTCGGCATCGCCAAGGCAGCGGGCGGCACGCCGCTGACGGACAGCACGCTGGTGACGCGCGCGGACAGGCTGATGGGCACGCCCGCCTACATGAGCCCCGAGCAGTCCGAGCCGGGCATGGACCTGGACACGCGCACGGACATCTACAGCCTCGGCGTGCTGCTCTACGAGCTGCTGACGGGGCAGGTGCCCTTCGCGCCCGGCCCGGAGGGGAAAAGCCCGCGCGGGCGCGATCCGCAGCGGCCCTCGACGCGCATCCGCTCCTTCACCGCCGCGCAGATGCGCCGGCTGGCCGCAGGCCGCGGCACGGACGGACCGAGGCTCATCGGCCAGGTGCGGGGGGACCTGGACTGGATCGCCATGAAGGCGCTGGAGGCCGACCGCGCGCGCCGTTACGACTCGGCCAACGCGCTGGCGGAGGACCTGCGCGCCTTCCTGGAGCGGCGTCCCGTGCAGGCGCGCCCGCCCACGGCGTGGTACCTGGCGCGGCGCTTCGCCCAGCGGCACAAGACCGGCGTGGCGGCGGCGGCGCTGGTGCTCGCCTCCCTGGTGGCGGGCATCACCGGCACGACGTGGATGTATTTCAAAGCGCAGAAAGAGCTGGTGAAAAGCAGGCAGGTGGCGGCTTTTTTATCTGAAACACTGGCTGCGGCGGGCCCCTCGAAGGCGCTGGGGCGGGATGCCACCATGATGCGGGAGATCCTGGAAAAAACCGCGGAGCGCGTGGGCCGGGAGCTGGAAGGGCAGCCGGAGGTGGAGGCGGAAATGCGGCTGATGATCGGCATGACTTTTCAAGACATTGACGAGTACCCCGCCGCCGTGGAGCAGCTCCGCGCGGCGGTGGACCTGCTGCGCGCGCGGACGCGCGGCGACACGCCCGAGCTGGCCCGGGCGCTGGCGGAGCTGGGCGCGGCGATGGAGTTCAACAGCGACCCGCGCGGCGCGGAGCCGGTGGCGCGCGAGGCCCTGGAGATGTGGACGCGGCTGCGCGGGCCGGAGTCTCTGGAGGCGGGCTTGTGCTTGTCCGATCTCGGCTGGCTGATGCTCAAATCCGGCCGCCCCAAGGAGGCTCTGCCACATGCGCTGCGGGCGTATGAGATCCTCCAGCGGCACCCGGGCCATCAGAAAACCGGGCGCGTCATCAACACCCTGGCCACGGCCCGCAAAAACACCGGGGATCTGCAGGCCTCCATCAAGCTGCAGCGCCAGATCGTGGAGGTCGAAAAGGCGCTCCACGGAGACGACCACCCCAGCGTCGTCGTGGCGCTGGACAACCTGGGCTACGACCTGGAGATCGCGCGCCAGGACGAGGAGGCGGAGACGATTTTGAACGAGAGCGTCGCCATGGGCCGGCGCATGTTTGGCGGACTCTCACCCCACGAGGACCACGCCCTCGCCGCCCTGGCGCGCATCGCCGACCGGCGCGGGGAGCATGACAGGGCGCTGGAACTGTCGCGGGATGCGGCCCTTGTCGGCGCGCGCGTCTTCGAGCCGGGTCACCGCTACTGGCGCGAGTCCCAGACGCAGTATGCCCGGCGGCTGGTGGAGCAGGCGGAGAGGTTCGTGAAGGAGGCGTCCGGCGCGCAGGATGAGGGAGGGAGGCAAACCGCGCTGGAGAAAGCCCGAAGCCGCATGGCCGCCGCCGCGCAGTGGGAGAACTGGGCGAAGAGCGCCCCGGCGCAGGACCAGGCGTGGATGCGGCTGCTGCGGGCGCGGGCGGCGCTGCTGTCGGGGGATGGGGATGCTTTGGCTGAAATGCGCCAGGCCCGGGATGAGCTGGCGGGCGTGAAGGTGGCGGAGGCGCAGGCCAAACAAAAAGAAGCGCGCCTGAAGCTGGCGGAGCAGTGGCTGGATGGAGGAGTTGGAGTGAAGCCTTTAGGCGACACGGGAG
>DDQZ01000068.1 GCA_002343505.1 Verrucomicrobiaceae bacterium UBA2429
GGAGTGGACGTGAGTTTGGCGATTTCAGCCTCGCTGAGTCCGACATTGACGACGAGTCCGGGGAGTTGGCCTTCGAGCGCCTTGGCTCCGGCTTTGGTGACGCCTGTCTGCCAGACAAAGAGTTTTTTCAACCCCTTGGCACCAGCGAGTTTGGAAATGCCAGCATCCGTGGTTTTGGTGCCGTAGAGATTGAGGTATTCGAGGGTCTGCAAGGCGGCGAGTTTGGCCAGGCCGGCATCGGTGACTTTGGTGTTTTCCAAATGCAGGCGCTCAAGGGCGGTCATTTTGGCGAGGGTATCCGCGGCGGCGTCGGTGACCTGGCTGCGGGCGAGGTCCACCCAGACGAGGTGTTTGGCGATGGGTTCGAGCAGGGCAAGTTCCTTGTCGCCGAATTTGTCGGTGGCATTGATGACGCTCAGACGCAGTTGCTCGGTGTCCTGGGCAAGCGGCATGAGTGTGGCGTTGAGCGCCTGGATTTTGGCGGTGATTTCGGAGATCTGTTTTTTCTCCGCATCTGTGAGCGGAGCGGGCTTGCTCTTGGCGGGCGCGGCGGCGGTATTGGCGTCCTGTTTGGGCAGTCCCTTGGCGAGCAGGAGTGCGAGGGCTGCCTCGGCGTCGGGAGTGGGCTTGGCGGCTGCGACAGTGGCAGTCTCGGAGGCGCCGGTTTCGATCCACCACTTCAAGACGGCCAGTTCCTCCTTGGAGATCTGCGGCTCATCCTCCGGCGGCATGTGCTCGTCGTCGTCCGCTGGCAGGTTGATGCGGATGAGCATGAGACTTTCGGCGGGTTTACCGGCGACGACATTGTTTTCCCCTTCGCTGCCGCCTTTGAGAATGGAGGCGTAGTCGTGGAGTTGCAGCTTGCCTTTCTTTTTTTCCTCACCGTGGCAACCCACGCATTTGGCTGCCATGATGGGGGCGATGACATCGCGATAGACGACCGCCTTGGCGGCCAGGACGGGATCGAGCTTGGCCGCAGCGGCAGGTTTTGGGGCGTCGGCTTTCTTTTCTTCAGGCTTGGCGGGGGCGGGTGCCGCAGGCTTTGGAGCGTCCGCCGCAGGTTTCGCGTCAGCGGCGGGAGTGGCGGCGATGACGGGGGCGGGTTTGGCGTCGTCTTCGGCGGTCCAGCCTGTGTTGATGTGCGCGCCGGGCAGCCTGGCTTTGAGCTGGGCCACTCCGGCTTTGGTGACGCCGCTTTGCCATAGGTAGAGGGCCTTCAATTTGGCAAGACCGGCGAGTTTTTGCAGGCCGGCGTCGGTGACTTTGGTGTTGTAAAGGTTGAGGTATTCGAGGCTGGCCAGATCCTTGAGATGATCGAGTCCGGCATCACCGATCCCGGTGTTTTCAAGGTGCAGTTCGGCGAGGTTTTTCATCGCCGCCACAGCTTTGAGGCCGGCATCGGTGATTTTGGTGCTGGCGAGGTCGAGCGAGGCGATCTTGTCCGCGACGGGTATGAGAGGTTCGAGGCCGGCGTCGGTGAAGTCTTTGGCGACATTGAGAGCGGTGAAGCGCCAGGCTTTGCCATCAGCGGCCACGGGCATGAGCAGGGCGCCGGAGGCGTTGACCTTGTCGGCGGCCGCTTTCATGGCCGGGTCGGCGGATGCGGGCTGGGCTTGGAGGGAACCGGCCAGCAGGGTGAAGGCGAAGAGGGTGTGGATCGGGCGCATAAGGGGGATTGGGGAAAAGGATTCGTCAGGACGCGGTCTGACCTTTCATGACAGCTTCGGCGGCGGTTTTGAGGTTTTCGGGGAGTTTGGCCTCGACCATCTTCAGGGTTTCGGACGCGCCCTGCTCGATCCACCAGCGGAACAGCGCCAATTCGTCGGCGGTCATCTGCTCCTTGCCTTCGGGGGGCATGTGCTCGTCGTCATCCTCAGGGAGCAGGATGCGTTCGATGGCCAGGCTCTCGTCCGGCTTGCCTGGAATGACGCTTTCTCCACTGTCACCGCCCTGCATGAGGAGGGCGTAGGTGTCCATGCGCAGGCCGCCTTTGGTTTTGTCCTCGTTGTGGCAGGTGTTGCACTTGGCTTCGAAAATGGGCATCAGCACATGCTGGAAGACGAGCTTGTCGGAGCTCGTCGCTCCCACTGGCGGTGTTTCGGCAGGCGGAAGTGTGTCTGGTGTTTCCAGCTCCGCCTTGGGTTTCTCGACAAAGCTGAGCATCCACTTTTCCATGCCGATCATCCGGCTTTTCAGCGGCTCAGGCGCGTGCTCGGTGAGGTATTTGCTGCCGTGGCTCATGTTGCCGCCGAAGTGCGCGCCAAGTCCCATGAGGCCGAAGGAGGCGAAAAACAGCGCGCGGTAGAAGTGCAGCAGCCCGCGCTCCTCCTGCCCCATGCCCAGCATCCGCACCACGAGCGCCAGCAGGATGCCCGATGTGCCGATGATCGCTAATGTTTGGTGCAGGCTGAAATTTCCCCCTGCATATCCGCCTTCGCGTGAAAGCAAAATACCCGCCAGCACCGCCATCACCGCGCCTGCGGAGCCGACCAGAAGCGTCAGCAGTGCCGCGCCGCCCAGCTTTTCCTCGCCGGAGCGTGTGAGGCAGCCGAGCTCCATCAGACAAAGCAGGCCGAGCGCGCCCACAGGCAGATGCAGGAAAATCGGATGGAAACGTCCGATGAAGAGCAGCAGGGAGGACGTTTCACCCTCCACCGGCTCGAAGCGCGGAGGGAAGGCGATGAGCACGGTGACGTAACCCAGGATGATGAGCAGAGCGAGCGCCCAGGTGCCCATGCGGGGCTTGGAGGAGGAGTCAAAGGAGGACATGGTTGAAATGCCGGGGGTTGGCGTGATTACGGAGGCTGGCAAGCGAATCGTTCACTCCATACTTGCGGAATCATGCCCGGATCATGGCCTTTCCAGGCTTTCCCGCCACTGACTGGAGAGCATTTCCCAAAGCTCAACTCCTGTGAGGAACACTTGTGGAGAAAAATGCACCCATAGCGGCAGCGCAGCCAGCGCGCACACCAAGGTGATGATGCCGCTGGAGACGCCGCCTTGGACAAACATCACCACTGCCAGCGCCAGCATCACCACCGCGGCACCGCTGGCGATCCACCAGGCAAAGGCGCTGACGCCCAGCCAGGGAAGCGCGATGGCGGCCATGGCGGCGATCATGATGCCTGTGGCCGCGCGATGGCACTTCCTGACCAGCCGGGCGCGCAGCCATGCGCGCGCCATCTCGTCCTCGCGCTCGCGGCGCGGGTCGCGGGTGTTGGTCAGAAAGGCGGGGTCGAAGCTCATGCGTCTGTCATCACGCTCGCGGGGCGCCGGTTGTCAAATCCACGCGAGTTTTCATTCGACGAAGGCGGGCCGTCAGGCTTGGAGTGCCAGACGCGCGGCATAAAAGCCGTCGTGCCCAGTTTTGGCGGGGTTGATGTGGAGCTCCTCCTCCAGGGTCCAGCGGCCATTTTGCGCGACGAGGAATGCCTGGACCTGCTTTTCGTTTTCCGCGGGCAGGATGGAGCAGGTGGCATACACCATTTTTCCGCCGGGCTTCACCATGCGGCTGTAGCTCTGCAAAATCTCCTGCTGCTGCACGATAAGGCGCGCGATCTCCTCCGGCCTGAGCTTCCACTTGGCGTCTGGATTCCGCCGCAGCACGCCGAGGCCGGAGCAGGGCACATCGAGCAGGAGGCGGTCCGCATGGCCGGCGAGGCGCTTGAAGGTCTTGGCGCTTTCGATGGGGCGCGTTTCGATGACATCCACTCCGGCGCGGGCGGCGCGTTTGCGCAGTTCCTTGAGCTTCCATTCGTGGATGTCGAGGGCGATGACGCGGCCCTTGTTTTGCATGAGGGCGGCCATGTGCAGCGCCTTGCCGCCAGCCCCGGCGCAGGCGTCAACGACCTTCTGTCCTGGCTCGACTTGAAGGAAGGGCGCGATCCTTTGGGATGAGGCGTCCTGGACCTCGAAGAGGCCTTCTTTGAATGCGGCGAGGCCGAAGACGTTATAACGTTGGGCCATGCGCAGGGCGGTGGGGATGTCCGTCACGGTTTCGGTGATGAAGCCTTCCTGCGCCAGGCGCACTTTAAGGCTGCGGCGGTCGGTCTTGAGGGTGTTGACGCGCAGAAAGACGGCGGCGGGCTGGTTCAGGCTGTCGCGGATGGCCGGCCAGTCCGCGCCCAGCTCGCGCGCCATGAGTTCGTCGAGCCAGTCGGGCAATGACGCGCGCACGGCCGGCAGCGCGTCTTTTTGCCGTAGGCGGGCCTGGATGGCGCTGGCGTTGATGCCATAGAGTTCGTCGAAGGCGGGCAGTTCGTGTCCGGCTTGGATCCAATAGGCGGCCCAGACCTGCCACAGGCGCTCCTCAGTGACGCGGTCGCCCTGGTCGTGCTCGGCATCCGGCAGGCCCGCCGCGTGCCAGAGCCAGCGCCACCAGCGGACGATGTCATAGACGCCCTCGGCGAAGATGCGGCGGTCACGGCTGCCCCATTTGCGCCGGTTTTTGAGGACGTGCTCGACGCATTTGTCCGCATAACGCCTCTCGACGAAAATTTCGCAAAGGGCTGAGACAGTTTCGGCGATGATGAGATGGGGGAGTTTCAGGGGCGGGGAAGGGGTGGGGT
>DDQZ01000111.1:0-49585 GCA_002343505.1 Verrucomicrobiaceae bacterium UBA2429
AACGCCGGGATGCAAAGCGTCCCGGCGTTCCGGAGCCGCCGCCGCCCGATGCGGCAGGAAGCCTGCGGGCACAGCGCGCGCCGCGCACCGTGGCGGCATGAAGCGCGCCCTCCTTTCCGCCCGTCAACGACGGCGGCAAGGTGAAGATGGGCCTGGCGGAGAGGAGCAACCTCCAGTTCGGAGCCTTTGTGCAGAACTATGTGGAGAACACCACAGGCAACCCGAACTTCACCAGCCCGCAACCACCGCTGGCGGATGTGTCCGCCGGTCTGGCGGCCTTCAACACCAAGGTGAACGAGGTGCTGGCGCTGGAATCCCAACTGCGCACCTCTGTGGCCCAGCGCGACAGTCTGCGGGCCAACCTGGAGGTGCTGATGAACGCCAGCGCCGCCTATGTGCAGCAGGCCAGCAACGGCAACAAGGCCATCATCCAGAGCAGCGGCCTGGGCGTGCGCAACCCGCGCACCAACGTCCACGTCCTGGGCACGCCGGGCAACCTGCGCCTGACCCTGACCTCCAACCCCGGCCAGCCGGCCACCGTCTCGGTGACGGTGACGGGCCAGACGCTGCACTTCCACTTCGGCATCCCGCGCGGCCTGACCGGGGAGCAGGGTCCGCCGGGGGAGGTGACGGAGCAGGAGCTGGCGGACGGGCTGGAGACGCGCGCTTTTGCCATCCCGAGTGTGGGCACGCTGGACCAGTCGGCGGAGCCGGAGTATTCGCCGACGCAGGCGCAGGACATCATCAACACGCTCAACGCGCTGATCACGGCGCTGAAGGGGAGCTGAGGGCGCGGGGCCGGGAGGCGGGCGGCGCTCTGGCGCTGAGGCTGGCGGCGCGCCGGAGCCACTCCGCGCGCGCCACCACTTTTTGCGGGTCTTGGAGTGTTGGAGCGATGACGCTGTCTTTCCAATGCTCCCGCCTCCATGACTCCAATGGGGCATGGCTTCACAAAGGCGGCGGCTCAGCGCTGGAGCATCTGGAGGAGGTGCTGCGCGTCGTGGAATGCGGGGTCGCGGCTGAGGGCCTGGCGGGCGGCGTGGATGGCCGCCTCTTTCTGACCGAGGCGTGCGTGGATGGTGGCGCGGGCGTAAGGGATGCCGGGGTCGCGCGGGTCGGTCTTCTCGCCTTGAAAGAGCGCGGCGATGGCTTCCTCGGGCTGGTTTTCGCCATTGAGGGCGAGGCCGAGATTGTACCAGGCGCGGGCGAAGGCGGGGTCAAGCCGCACGGTCTCGCGCAGGGCGGCGATGGTGCCGGGCATGTCCCCGGTCTCGCTGAGGGCGAGTCCGAGGGCGTAGTGGTACTCGGCATGGCGCGGGGCGAGGCGGATGGCATCGCGCAATTTGGCGATGGTTTTGGGGGTGTCGCCGGCGGCATTGTAGAGCATGGCGAGATCGTGATGGAAGGGGGGGGAGTTTGGGTCCCACTCGACGGCGGTGCGCATGTGCTGGATGGCTTTGGGCAAATCCCGCCGGGCGTAATGATACTGGCCGAGCTGCATCTGGCCGCTGGGCTGGTCGGAGTTCAGCCGGAGCATGTGCTGGAGGTCCTGCCCGGCGGCGGAGGCGGGGTCGAGCGTCTCGCGCAAGGCCCAGGCGGCGGTGACGCGGACGCTGCGGGCGGTGTCCTCCAGGAGTTTTTCGACCCGGCTGCGGATGCGGCCATCCGCGAGGGCGGGCTCAATCACGCGGGCGGCGGACTGGCGCACGAGCGGATGCGGGTGGTCGAGTTGTGCGGCCACGGCCTCCTGGACGCGCGGCTCGCTGATCCAGCGGTCGAGGGTGAGTGTTGCGCTGGCTTTCCAGTGGGGGATTTCATCGCTTTGGAGCAGGGCCAGCAGTCCGTCCCGTCCGCTGGCTTTGCCCTGGCGGGCCTCGGCCATGGCGAAGGCGCGCTTGCGGGTGTGGCGCTCCATTTTCGGGCCGTACCATTGGTCCACGGCGGCGATGGCCCAGTCCACGGTTTGATCCTGGTGGCATTTGTTGCAGGCGTTGGGGACGCCGTGCTCCTTGGTGAGCAGAGGGTCGGGGATGACGAAGCCGTGGTCATGGCGGGGATCACGCTGCATGTAGGTGGTCTGGGACATGTGGCAGTTGACGCATTGGTTGCCGGTGCTGCCGGCTTTGTGAAAGCTGTGGACTTCGGGCAGGATGGGCGGGGAATTGGGGAAGCCGCCGGGGGTGTGGCACCTCATGCAGAGCTGGTTGCCGGGCAGGATGGTCCGCATGCTGTGCATGTCGTGGCAGTCCATGCAGCGGACTCCGGCGTGGTGCATGCGGCTGCTGAGGAAGGAGGCGAACTCGTAGTTCTCATCGCGGATCTGGCCGTCGGGGTGGTAGATGTCGGAAGGGTCGGTGATGGTGAGCAGGTAGTGGTCCCAGAAGGATTCGCCGGGGACGAAGTCGCCGGTGATCTCGCCGCGCCGGGCGTGGCAGCCGGCGCAGTTTTCGATGTGCTGGTCGCGGGTCCATTTGACGAGATGGGGGTCGCCTTTTTCTTCCTGGTGGGCGCGCTGCCAGTCGTCGTGCGCTTTCATGGGGCCGTGGCAGGACTCGCAACTGACGGTGAGCTGGGCCATGGCGGTGTGGTAGCTGTCGGTGGCGGGATCGTAGTTTTTGCGCAGGCGTGTGTTGTGGCAGGAGGCGCACATTTGATTCCACACCATGCCGCGCCCGGTCCAGTGGCCCCATTCGCCGGGTTTCCGATCCTCGTCGCCATAGACGTTGAACCAGTCGCCTTTGTGCGGATCAAAGCAGGCCTCCATGGCGTGCAGGCGGCCGCCGGTGCCGTGGACGAGGAACTGGCGGAGGGGATCGTGCCCGATGACGCGCTCGACTTTCCAGGGCTCGCGGCGGCCGTCGAAACCGAGGGAGAGGATTTCGAAAACGCCGCCGTTTTTGCGCGCCTCGGTGGTCTGGCTGCCGTGCTGGAAGCTCTGCGCGGGGTCGAAGGCGGCGAGGTCGAGCGCGGGGTCGGGCAGGCGCTCGGCGAGGCCGTGGTTGGAGCTTTTCCACTTCGCGTGCTCGGCGGCGTGGCACCCGGCGCAGGAGGCGTCCCCGGCGTATTGGGCGAAGGCGGCTTTTTCCTCCGGCATGACATAGGGGGTGATCTTCGCCTCGGGGGCGGATGGACTGACCGGAAGAGGGATGTGATCCGCCTGTGGCAGGAGCAGCCACGCCACCAGGGCGATGAAGCCGGCGATGCCGAGCAGCAGGGGCAGCGCACTGCTGCGGCTGGCGGCTGGCGGGGCGGCTGACGGCTTGGATTTGCTCATTCCAGGCTATTACGCGGGAGGGCGGCGGGTGTCCAAAGTTTCGTGGAACCATTGGACAGGCGGGAGGCGTTGCTTCATTCTGGCGGGCCATTTCCCGCCCCCTGAAAAACCCCCGCTTTTTTCGATGACCGAACTCCGCCTGACTTTCTGCGCGCTCGTGCTGGCCGCGCTGTGCTCGTGTGTGTCCACTTCCGGCCCGCGCGGCGAGACGCAGTATCTGGAGGCTTTCCACCCGTCCGCCGTGCCGACCTCGGCTTTGTACAACCAGGACCTGGACTCCTACTGGGATGGCGACGGGATGAGCGGGCCGCCGAGTGTGACGATAGACCTGAGCGACCAGAAGGCCTACTTTTACAAAGGCGGCCAGCTCGCGGGCGTGTCGGCGCTGTCCACCGGGGATGAGAAGCACCCGACCATCACGGGGAACTTCAAAATCATCCAGAAGAACCAGTGGCACAAATCCAACCTGTACGGGGACTTTGTGGACGCCTACGGCAACGTGGTGGTGGCGAACATAGACGTGACGAAGGACAAGCCGCCGCCCGGCACGCGCTTCGAGGGGTCGAAGATGCATTACTTCATGCGCTTCCACGGCGGCACGGGCATGCACGAGGGCTTCCTGCCCGGCTACCCGGCGTCCCACGGCTGCGTGCGCATGCCGGGCAGGATGGCGGCCATTTTTTACAACAATGTGGAGGTGGGCACGCCCGTGACGGTGCGGCCCTGATCCGGGAGCGAGGTGATGAATCCGCAGGAACTGCCGCTCGAAATCAGCGTGGATGACACGAGCTATCTGCTGACGAGGCCCGGCGCGCCGCCGCCGCGCCTCATAGACTGCCGCGAGCAGGACGAGTGGCAGGTGTGCAGGCTGGAGGGCGCCGAGCTGGTGCCGCTCTCCGCCTTCGGGGAGCTGGCGCCGCAAAGGTTCACCGACATCCACGAGCACCTCATCATCTACTGCCACCACGGCATGAGGAGCCAGCGCGCGGCGGCTTGGCTGCGCCAGCACGGCTTCCGCAACGCGCAGTCCATGCGCGGCGGCATTGACGCCTGGGCCGACCTCATTGACCCCGCCATGCCCCGCTACTGACGCCCATGACAGACTCCCCTGCCCTGCCCGCCCCGGAAAACGCCACCGGCTTCAAAGAATGGGCGCTCGTCTGCGACCTGCTGGTCCAGGGAAAACAGACGGTCATCCTGCGCAAAGGCGGCATTCACGAGGGGCGCGGCGGCTTTGAATGGAAGCACCGGGGCTTTTTCCTTTTCCCCACCTGGTTCCACACCCAGGCGGAGAAACTGCGCGGCGAGTCTCCGCAGACGAGCTTCCCGCCGGAGGAGGAGCGGACCAGCGTGGATGTGGGCGGCTACGCCACGCTGGAGCAGGTGTGGAAAGTCACCGACTGGGCCAGGGTGGAGTCCATATCCCGTTTTCATGCATGGAATGAGGAGGTGGTGCGCGAGCGCTTCGTCTATGACGAGGAAAGCTGCCTGCACATCGCCCTGGTGCGCGCCTGGCGGCTGCCGGGGCGCTGGACTTTTCCATATTCCAAAAGCTACGGCGGCTGCCGCTCCTGGGTGAGCCTGCCTGCGGAAGGACTCGATCTCCTGCCCCAAGCCAGCCCCGCCATGTCCGAAGCCGAATGGCAGCAGACCGCCGGCGAACTGCGCGCGCTGCTGGACTGAGGCGGACGGCGGCCCCTGGCGCGCGGGTGTCTTTTCGTGGCGCGCTGATTTTTCGCTTTCCCAAGCTGGCGTCCGCTCCCTACCTTGGCGGCCCGCATGAAACAGTACGCACTCGGCATAGACTACGGCACCAACTCCTGCCGCTCCCTCCTCATTGACCTCGCCGACGGCGCGGAGATCGGCTCCAGCGTTTTCAATTATCCCTCCGGTGAGATGGGCGTGCTGCTCGACCCGAAGGATCCTCATGTGGCCCGCCAGAATCCACAAGACTACCTTGACGGTCTCATCGCCGTGACACACGGCGGTCTCAAACAGGCCGTTGGCAAAGTGCCCGGCTTCTCGCCATCTCAAGTCGTCGGCATCGGCATAGACACCACCGGCAGCACGCCCATCCCGGTGAACCGCGAGGGCACTCCGCTTGGCCTGCTGCCTGAATTCAAAGACAACCTCAATGCCATGGTCTGGCTGTGGAAGGACCACACCGCGCATGCCGAAGCCGCCGAGATCACCGCGCTGGCGCATGAAATGCGGCCGCACATCATCGCCAAATGCGGCGGCATCTACTCCAGCGAATGGTTTTGGAGCAAAATCTTGCGCCTGCGCCGCTGCGACCCGCAAGTGTTCGAGTCCGCCTTCAGCTTTGTGGAGCATTGCGACTGGCTGCCCGCCGTGCTGGCGGGCGACACCAACCCTCTCACCCTCAAGCGCGGTGTCTGCGCCGCCGGGCACAAGGCCATGTTCAGCACCGAATGGGGCGGCCTGCCGGACAAGGAATTCCTCGCACAGCTCGACCCCTCGCTGGGCGATCTGCGCGACCGTCTTTACAGCGAGGCGCACACCTCTGACACACGCGCCGGGAGTCTTTGCGCCGAGTGGGCGGCAAAGCTCGGCCTGCCCGAAGGCACCGCCATCGCCGTCGGCGCCTTCGACGCGCACATGGGCGCGGTGGGCGCCGGCGCCAAAGAGGGCACGCTGGTGAAAATCCTCGGCACCAGCACCTGCGATCTCATGATCACGCCCAACGACAAGCCCCTGGCCGACATCCCCGGCGTCTGCGGCATCGTCAATGGCAGCGTGCTCCCGGGTTTCTTCGGCATCGAGGCCGGCCAGAGCGCGGTGGGCGATCTTTTTCTCTGGCTCGTCAACCACCTCGTGCCCGAGAGCTACGGCGCCACCACCGGCGAAAAATTCGCCGCCATGGAAAAAGCCCTCTCCGCCCAAAAACCCGGCGCCAGCGGCCTGCTCGCGCTCGACTGGAACAATGGCAACAGAACCGTGCTCGTTGACGCCCGCCTCACCGGCCTGCTGCTCGGCCAGACCCTGCACACCGAAGCCCATGAGATTTACCGCGCCTACATCGAGGCCACCGCCTTCGGCGCGCTCACCATCATCCGGCGCGTCGAGGAGCACGGCGTCAAGATTGACGAGATCATCAACACCGGCGGCCTCTCCATCAAAAACGCCGCCCTCATGCAGATCTACGCCGATGTCATCGGCAAGCCCATGAAAGTCAGCCAAAGCGAGCAAACCTGCGCCCTCGGCGCCGCCATCTTCGGCGCGGCAGCCGCCGGCGTGGACAGCATCGGCGCCCTCCAAGCCCGCGTCACCGCCGTGCGTGAAAAGGTGTACCATCCCATCCCCGAAAACGCGGCTGTTTATCAAGAGTTGTATGCATTGTATAGAACGCTGCACGACGCCTTCGGCACACGCGAATGGAGCGGCAACCTCCACCGCGTCATGAAGCGCCTGCTGGAGATCCGCGCGGGGCAGGGTTGAGCGCTCTCCGATCCCCCGCTTTACTCAAGCAGCGTCAGCGTCACGCGGCGCACATCCATGACGGATTTGCCGGGGATTTCCAGGGCGCGGAGGGTCAGTGTTCCCTGGCCGGACTCCAGGCGCATTTTGCCGAGGCTCAGCGTGCGGAACTCCTTCATCGTGCTTTCGCCGTGCGGGCGCGGCAGGGTGTCCTGGTTGGTGTAAAGCGGCGGATCCCAGCCCGGCTGCACCTTGCCGGAGAGGCGGCTGCCTTTAAACTCCAGTTCAATGACGGAACCGGCGTCGGTCAGAGGGCAGGTGTAATCCACGCTCACGTCATAAGATCCCGCGGTGTTCACATCAATGAGCCAGACCATGCTGTCATTGACGCTGGCCCAGTTGACGAAATATGAGCAGTTCGGAGCGCCACTGCTGCGCTGGACGCCACCGCGCGGCTCGCCGTCACGGGCGGGCAGCATGGTGACGGGAAACTCCCGCCAGCCGACAGGGAACGCGCGTGGATCAACCGCGTTGGCACCGCCTTTGCCCTTGCCCTTGCCTGCCTTTGCTGGAGATGCCGGAGCCTGGTCCGTGCCGAACATTTCCTTGCGCCACGCTTTGACCTCGGCTGCAAGGCGGGCAGCCAGATCAGGCTGCTTGTCATTGACCGGCGTCGTTTGCCCGGGATCGGCGATCATGTCGAAAAGTTTGCCCGTGTTGTCGAGCCGGTGCGTCTGCGTACGGGCGCTTATGTTTTGATTCCAGCAGTTGAAGATCGTCCGCTCAGACCACTCCACCGTTTGCCTGGCCAGCAGAGGAGAGAGATCGCGCCCGTCGAGGGGCTTGTCACCGACGCGGGCGACACCGGCCAGCGCGGTGAGGGTGGGCAGCAGGTCAATGGCGCCGCAAATTTGAGTGACTGTGTGTCCGGCCGGCAGTCTCGACGGCCAGCGGATGAAGCAGACGGAGCGCACGCCGCCCTCGTCCGTCTGGCCTTTCTTTCCCTTCATGCCTCCGGTCCAGCGGTTGCTGTTCGGGCCGTTGTCGGAGAAATAAACGACGATGGTGTTGTCCTCGACACCGGCCTCCTTGAGGCGGGCGAGCACGCGGCCCACATTCCAGTCCTGGTTCTCCAGCATGGCGTAGGCGCAGCGTGTCTCATCCGCCACTTCCTGTTCCGCGAGCGTGGCGAACTGGGTGAGGGGCTTGTCTTTGAAGCGCTGCCAGTCCTTTTCCGGGGCGGCCCAGGGCGAGTGGGGCGTGGTGAAAGGGATGTAGCAGAAGAAGGGCTTCGAGGAGTTCCGCCCGATGAAATCGAGGGCGCGGTCGGTGCAGACATCCACGATGTAACCGCGCGTGCGGATCATGCGCCCGTTCTCCTCCAAAGGGGCGTCAAAGTACTCGCCCCAGTGGCCGGAGGTGTGGCCGAAGTATTCATCAAATCCGCGCGCCATCGGATGATAGGGCCACTGGCTGCCATTGTGCCATTTGCCAAAGGCTCCGGTGGCGTAACCCGCCGCTTTGAAGGCGTCGGCCAGCGTTTTCTCACCAAAGTCCAGCCGCTCCTGGCCGGTCGAGACGCCGCGCACACCTCCGCGCGGATGATAGCGCCCGGTCAGAAACTCGGCGCGTGTCGGCGCGCAGACCGGACACACATAAAACCGGTCCAGCGTCACGCCGCCATGCGCCAGGGAGTCAATGTTCGGCGTGGCGAGCTGCTTGTTCCCGGAGGCGCCATAGTCGCCCCAGCCAGCGTCATCGGCGAGAAAGACCACCAAATTCGGCGGAGCCGCGGAAACCGGACCGGTGACAGACAAGAGGAGGGCGAGAAGGAAAAAAGCGCGCATGACGGCTGATGGGAACAGCGCAACACGGCGGGGTCTTTCGCCGATTGCCGAGCGCGCGGAGCGATGCCGCCAGCAAAGCACTTGAGAGCGGGCGGCGCGGCGTTGATAGAGCCGGAGGCAATCCCTCCGACTCCATGACCTCCACCATCCTCACCGGCATCATCACCGTTTCCGACCGCGCCAGCCAGGGGCACTATGAGGACCTCGGCGGCCCGGCCTTGAAGGAGGCGGCGCAGGGCCACGGCTGGGAGGTGGCGGCGGAGGTCATCGTGCCGGACGATCTGGAGCGCATCCAGCAGGCGGTGCTGGCTCTGGAGGCGCAGGGTTGCGGACTCATTCTCACCACGGGCGGCACAGGCATCGCGGAGCGTGATGTCACGCCGGAGGCGCTGCGCGGCATCATGCGCGTGGAGATTCCCGGTTTTGGCGAGGTCATGCGCATGCGCTCCCTGGCCTCGACACCGAACGCCATTCTCAGCCGCTGCCTGGCCGCCGTGGTGGGCCGCAGCCTCGTCATCGCACTGCCGGGCAAGCCTGCGGGCGCGGTGGAATGCCTCGGTTATGTGAAAGACGCCATCCCGCACTCCGTCAAGCTGGCGCGCAGAGTGCCGACGAGCTGCTGACGATGCGCGGCCTCACAACGAAAACGCGCGGACCGTGGAGGCCCGCGCGTTGGAAAAAATTCCGGCTGATCACCGCTCTCACTGGGGAGTTGGCGGATCAGGATCGGTGCCTTTGGCTTTCTCCTCCTCGCCGGGCGCTCCAGCAATGCCCGCGCCCTGCGCGCTAATGGCACCGGGTGCCACAGACATCATGGGAGGCCCGGAACCGCCGTCCTCTCCGCCACCATCCTCGGTTTTGAAGGATTCGGTCCCCTCCCCGTCCTTGACGGTGGACTCGGTGTCGCCCTCTCCGTCGCCAGTGGTATCCACCTCGGTGTCACCATTGCGGTAGCTGACATCACCAAATCCGTTGATCGAAATGTCATCCACGGTGAAGCCGGGCGGGTTGAAGTCAGGCTCCCAGCGCATGGCAATGTAGCGCGCCTTCACCGCGCTCTTCGGCTTGGCACGCACGACGCCCGTGCCCTTCCGGTCCTCAATGGTGGCCACGGGCTCGGCGGTGTCGAACACGGAGGGGTCAAACGCCAGGCGTCCACGCCAGTCTTCTTTCTCCGGCAGTTCGTCGAAAGCAAACACGCTCAAGCGCACAGGACGGGGCGAATGCACGGAGCCGAATTCATTGAGCGTCCGCACCTGGCCAAAATCATAAACCGCTGTGCGGTATTTCTCGTCGGATTCAGGGAATTCCAGTCTGCCAAGCCGGGCCGCGTCGCCTCGCGCGCCATAGAGTTCGGGATTGATGTAGAGAAGCCTTCCGCCACCGATGCCTGCGGCGAAGTTGACCGGCGCACCGGTGCCGTCAGCGTTTTGCTTGACCGTGTAGTTGGCGTCCGTGTCGGTGCCGATGACCTGGAAACTGCGCAGGCTGCCGCCGCGCACGAGATCGAAGTCGAGCCGAAGAAAGCGCCCCTGAGCGGCTCCGGCACTGAGTTTGACCAGCCTGTCCAGCGGAGTGAAGCCGCTGGTCTGCTGCTGCGACCAGGCTTTGCCATCCGCGCTGAGAGCCAGCTCCACCCTGCCCTCCAATCCCTCGGAGACAAACGAGACGCTGTGAACGACGGACTGGCGGGAGAGCTTCAGCGTGGCACTGCTCTTGCCGGCATTGAGGGCCACCGGCTTGAGCGGATCGGCAAGGATGAGATGGTTCGCCTGGCCGATGCGGGAGGAATCGTGAACGGAGGTGCCGTTGAGCACCGTGCTGATCGAGGTCGGGCGGCTGACCGGACTGGGCAGCCTGCTCCATTTGGCAATGGCCGGAACGACGGCCGAGGCAAGCAGGATGGCGGTAAGGATGGGGTTTAATTTCATGATGACATGGGAAGTGGCCGCCTTCCAAAGATGGGGGGGGGAATGCGGCCGGGGTTTTCGATGCGGAGTTTATTGTGCATGGCAGGCGGCTGTAAACCCCTTTTTCTCGACATAAAGCCGCTCCCTATTGACCGCTTGCCCGGAACTCCCGGACGGGGTTAATTACCCCCCAAGGATGATGAACTGCCCGCATTGCTCTACGACGGTGGTGGCTGGAGCCGCCAGTTGCCCGGCGTGCGGCTTTTCCACCCCGGCCATCCGCGCGCTGCTGGGCGGGGACTGGGTGCGACTGGAGCGCATCACCGACCGCTCTCAGAGGCTGTCCCTGCGCGACACCCGGCATCTGGAGGTCTGCCTCGACGATTTCGAGCGCGCTTTCCCGCAATGCTTCCTCGCCCTCTATCTCGGCCCCCTGCCGGACAATCTGACCCCCTGCGACCTGGGGTTCTGGATGCTGAATCACGGGGCTTTTCAGAGCCTGCAAATCATGAAGCGGAATGAGTTCGGCATTGCCCTGGTGCTGGACACCCTGGGCCAGAGAGCCGGCATCACTGCGGGTTATGCCCTGGAGAGGCATCTGCCTCCCGACTTTCTCCAGCTGCTCCTAATTTCCGTGGGACCAAGGCTGCGCAAGGGCGCTCTGGCATCAGCGGTGGAGTCGGTGGTCGCTCAAACGGCCAGGCGTCTGAAAACCTCCGCGCGTCCAGCCCCGCGTCCAGCCCCTGTACAAGCCGTGGTCCTGCCAGGATCCGGGCTTTCTTGCTTCGAGCCGCTGCGCCAGCGCTCCGATTCTGCAACCTCCCTGAGATCATGAATGCGCGCTGGAAATTCCCTGCCGTCATGGCCGCCATGCTGCCACTGCTGATGACGCACGCGCGGAGTCATGCATCGGCGGACGAACCCGCTCTGCCAGTCTGGGATCCCCGGTCAAACGCACCCGGCTCCACAGGCGGCTCGCTGGTCCCATTTCTGCCGCCTCCAAGTGAGGCTCCCGCGAGAATGCCAAGCCTGGAAAAGCCTCCGACCCGTCTTTTCATGGAGGACGGCGCGCTCCAGTCCGATGACCTGAACCTCTTCCTGCAAGGCGGCCCGGAACAGGCGCGGCGCCCCGCATCAGACCCGGTCTCATCACCCCTGCGGGAGCTATCACCCGCGCGCATCGCCGGATTGCGCTCCCTGCCGCGCGACACCTGGCTCATGGACCCGCTTGCACTCCTGCCGGCGCCGCAAAGCCAGAGCCTTCACCGTCTTCTTCAATACCACGCCGCCAATGCCACCAGCCGACTCCATCTGCTGGTCATTGAGCAAGATCAATTCCTTCCCGACCAGGCCAACCCCGGCCTTTTTGCCGGCGGCGCGTTGTCTGGAAACAACGCGGCACTGATCGTCTGTCCGCTGGGCGAGACTTGGCGCTCGCGGTTTTATCTCGGCAGCAGCCTCAGGGAGGGCGTACCCGCGCATCTGGCGGCTGAAATGATCCGCGACTGTGTCAGAGACTCGCAACTCGTCCTCGATCCGAAGCAGCAGCTGCAGCGCCTCGCTGTACGCGCCTCCACCTGGTTGTTCCGGCTCGAAAACTTCCTCAAACCAGCGCCGGCTCAAAGCCTCCGCAACCCGCTGCGTGAAATCGCTCCCGCCATCAACTCCAGCGCGGAAGCCCCCGGCAACCTGTCCGTACTCTGGCTGCCGGCATTCGGCTTGGCATTCCTGCTCTCCCTCATGCTCTGGAAACACTCGCGCCGCGCCACCTTCCCCGATGAAAGGATCTGGCTGCTGGAGGAGCCGGAGATCGTGCCGCGTCTTGGCGGCGCGTTTTGCGGCGGCGGGGGAGCCGTGCTTCATCATGGGAAAACCGGCGGCCCGCGCTCAAAAGCGTGAGTTTTTTCTGGCCTTGGCCGCGTCTTCATGAGTATAGCATTTCAGCCACGGCTGAACCTCTCCAACCATGTCCAGAAACCTCAGCACCCTATCCTTCCGCAAAGGCATCGAAAAGAACGTCTTCGAACGCATGGTCGAAGCTGCCGAAAAGCATGGCACGGCCGAAAAGAACGATCTCGTCCACCAGATGGGCCAGGATCACCTCTTTGGTGATGCCATCACGCTCGGCGCTGTGAGCTTCTACGACTTCCTCAAAAAGGAAAACGAAGGCAAAAAGGTCTTCGTGTGCAACGGCAGCGCCTGTTTGTGCGCAGGCACGCAAGACAAGCTGCACCACACGCTCGAAACGCACTTCAAGAAGAACGAGATCGGCCACATCTGCTGCCTCGGCCGCTGCCATGAGGGCGCGGCGCTGCAATACCAAGGCAAAAACTACTCGGGGCAGTCCGACGCGGCATTGGGCGATCTTTTCAGAACCGGCCAAGGTGACAGCGAAGACCGCTACGCCGTCGTGTCGCATCTGCAGCCCGCCATTCTGACCGCGGAGTTCAAAGGCATCGAGGACTACTACGCGCCCTTCAAGAAGCTGATCACCGAAGGCAATCGGGACGCGCTGGCCGCCGAATTGAAGGACAGCGGCCTCCGTGGTCGCGGCGGCGCCGGTTTCCCGCTTTCCATCAAATGGGCGGGCTGCCGTGCGGCGGAAGGCGCGGTGAAATATGTCGTCTGCAATGCCGACGAAGGCGATCCGGGCGCCTACATCGACAAATACCTCATGGAAAAGCAGCCGCACAGCGTGCTGCTCGGCATGATGGTGGCCGGTTGGTATGCCGGAGCGGAGACGGGCGTGCTCTACATCCGCGCCGAGTATCCCGACAGCGTCACCATCGTGAATCAAGCCATCGCGGACCTGCATGCGGCGGGCTTGCTCGGCCAGAACATCCTCGGCAGCGGCTTCAACTTCGCTTTGAAGTCCATCAAAGGCGCCGGAGCCTACATTTGCGGCGAGGAAACCGCGCTCCTCGCCAGCATTGAAGGCCAGCGGCCTGAGGTGCGCACGCGTCCGCCCTTCCCGGTGAATGAGGGCCTCTACCGCAAGCCCACCATCGTCAACAACGTCGAGACCTTCGCCAACCTGCGTGCCATCCTCACGCTCGGCGGCAAAGGCTACGCGCAGACCGGCACGCCGCAGTCCACCGGCTCGAAACTGCTCTCGCTCGACAGCCATTTTGTGAAGCCCGGCATCTACGAAGTCGCCATGGGCACGCCGTTGCAAACCGTCATCGACCTCGCGGGCGGCTTCAAAACGAAGATCAAAGCCATCCAAATCGGCGGCCCGCTCGGCGGCATCGTCCCGATGAGCCACATCGCCCAACTCACGGTGGACTTCGAGAGCTTCAAGAAAGCTGGCTTTCTACTCGGCCACGCCGGTGTCGTCAGCATCCCGGAGACGATGCCGATGATCGAATACATCCAGCACCTCTTCCAATTCACCGCCGACGAAAGCTGCGGCAAATGCTTCCCCTGCCGCCTCGGCAGCACGCGCGGCAAGGAACTCATCGCCAAAGCTCGCGGCGACACAGCGTTCAAAATCGACCGCGAACTCCTCAGCGACCTGCTTGACACGATGGAACAGACCTCGCTCTGCGCCCTCGGCGGCGGTGTGCCGTTGCCGATCAAGAATGCATTGGAGCATTTTGATGGGGAGTTGAAGGGCTTTTTTCGCCCGTAGTTCGCGAATGCCCCGCAATTCACTCGATCATCCACGGCAGCCAGTACGCCTGTGCCATCACCAGCAGTCCCATCAGAATGGCCAGCGCCACGCTGTGCCAGAACACGCTGCGCAGCACCGTGCCGGCATCGGGACTGTCCGGATGACCGCCTGTCGCCACGGCGGCGACGACGATGCTCTGCGCGTCAATCATCTTGCCCATCACACCTCCACTGCTGTTCGACGCGGCCATGTGAACCGGCGAGAGATCCAGTTGGTTCGCCGTCACTTGCTGCAAGTTGCCAAAGAGCACGTTCGACGATGTGTCGCTTCCCGTCAGCGCCACTCCAAGCCAGCCGATGATCGGTGAGAAAAACGGGAACAGCACACCGGTGCCCGCCATCATCAGGCCCATCGTCGTGTCCGTGCCGCTGTAGCGCGTCACATAGCCGAGCGCGAGCATGAGCGAGATCGTCAGCAGCGGCACGCGCAGCTTCCATATCGTCGCCGCATACAGTTTCGCGATGCGCACCGGCCCCAATCCGAGACAGAAACCCGCCAGCACACCCGCGAGCACCGCCGCCGTGCCCGTGGCCGAGAGCGCGTTGAATTTGAACACCGCCTTCTCGAATTCCGTGTGCACCACGACTGGCGGCACACGTTCGACCGCCTTGTGCAGCAGCGGCACCTCGATCTCCTGATTGAAGGCGGCGTTCAGTCCGTTCTTCACCGCCGGCATGCCCCACGCAAAGACGAATGCCGTGAGAAAAATCCACGGCAGCCACGCCTTCCATGCCGCCCCCAATGCACCACCCGCAGCTTCTTCATTCACATGCGCATCTGCGGACTTCGGCCTCCAAACTTTCATGAACCCAACGAGCGCCGCCATCGCCACGACTGCGCTCACGATGTCCACCAGCCACGGCCCGTGATAGTTGCTCATCACAAACTGCATCACACCAAAGCTCAAGCCCGTGACCAGACATGCCGGCCACACGCCGAGCATGCCTCGCCAGCCCACCTGCGCTGCGACCAGCCAGAACGGCACGATGAGCGAGAACAACGGCAACTGCCGCCCCACCATCGCGCTCAGTTGCAGCAGATCGAGTCCCGTGATGTCCGCCAGCGTCGTCAGCGGCGTGCCGAGCGATCCAAACGCGACCGGCGCCGTGTTGCCGATCAGCGCCAGCTTCGCCGCTTCGAGCGGTTTGAAGCCGAGGCCGATCATCAAGGCGCCCGTGATCGCCACCGGCGCACCAAAACCCGCCGCGCCTTCGATGAACGCGCCAAAGCTGAACGCGATCAGCAGCGCCTGGATGCGTCGATCACTCGAAACACTGGCGATCTGCTTTTGCAGCACCGCAAACTGTCCGGTTTCCACGCTCAAGTTGTACACAAACATCGCGTTCAGCACGATCCAGCCGATGGGAAACAGCCCGAACGCCGCGCCATTCACCGCCGCCATGCCCGCAAGCTGCGCCGGCATGTGATACACGAACACCGCGATCAAAAGCGCCGCGCAAAGCCCCGCCAGTGCCGCGATCTGCGCCCGCACATGCCAGAACGCCAGCAACCCCAGCAGCACCACCACCGGCAGCGCCGCGACGAGCGACGAAAGAATAAGACTGCCGAGAGGATCGTAGTTTTGGGACCAGGTCATGATTGGAGCATGGCATCACGGATCACCTGCATCGTGTGTTTCACCTGAATCGGTGATCCGAGTTTCTTCAGATGCAATTTCACCTGCGTCATGCAGCCGATGTTGCCGGTGACGACGACCTCCGCGCCGGTCGCGATGATGTTCTTCGCCTTCTGTTCGCCAAGCGATGATGCGATCTCCGACTGGTCCATGTTGTAGCTGCCCGCGCTGCCGCAGCACAGATGCGCGTCGGCGATCTCAAGCAGTTGCAGGCCCGGAATGGCTTTCAAAAGATCGCGTGGCTGCTTGCGGACGTTCTGCGCGTTCGAGAGATGGCAGGCGTCGTGGTAGGCGGCCTTGAGCTTCGTTTCACGCAAAGGTTCGCGCAGACCGAGCTTCGCCAAAAACACGCTCACATCCATCACGCGATGCCGGAAGGCCTCCGCACGCGTCTCATCCGGCGTCCCACGAAGCACGAGATGGTATTCATGCATCGCAGACCCGCAGCCTGCGGCGTTCGTGAGGATCGCGTCCACATCCTCCGGGAACGCGCCGAGATTCTGCCGTGCAAACGAACGCGCCGCCTCCAGATCGCCGGTGTGCCATGCGAGACCTCCGCAGCATCCCTGCGAGCGCGGAATCACCACTTCGACGCCATTTCGCGTCAGCACCTCGATCGTCGCCGTGTTGATGTCCGGATCGAGCACCTGCTGCGCACAGCCGAGCAGCAAGGCCACCCGCGCCCGCTTCTCTCCTTTTGCTGGATAATGCGCCTCCCACGTCTGCACCGGAGGAATCTCGTCCGGAATCAAATCCAGCATCGGCTGCATCGCCTTTGGCATCACTCCCATTCGTCCTATTCGTCCCATCCACGCCGCCACACGAAACCGCCCCGGAAACGGCACCGTCTGCGCCGCAAGAAACCGCCGCAGCCGTTCCAGCGGACTGCGCTTCATCTTTGGAGCCGCCAGCGCCCGGAACGGACTGATCAAATCGCGATACGGCACACCGCTCGGACATGCGGGCTCACACGCGAGGCATCCGAGACAACGATCCACATGCGGCTGCGCGGCCTCGAAGCTCATTTTGCCCTCCAGCACCTCCTTCATCAGCACGATGCGCCCGCGCGGCGTGTCCATCTCCTGCCCCAGTTCACGATACGTCGGGCACGCGGCCAAACAGAACCCACAATGCACGCAGGCAGACACCGCCTTCGCCATCGGTTCGCCCAGCGGGCCGAGTTTGTCTGTTGGAATGGAGTGAAGCATGCCGATGCGAGTCTACGCGAGCGTCTTGGTGAAGATCTGTGCGTTCCCTGGCAGAGCGAACGGCTCCTCCAGAGAAATACTGTTCTGGCCTAGTTGGTAAGGAAAGACTACCTCGACCGAATAATCATCGCGATGATCCAAGTTCACCTGGATGGCGTCTCGCTTCTGATCGCCACCTGGTTTCTTGACCAGCACATCAAAGATGATGCATGACGCAACTA
This sequence comes from Verrucomicrobiaceae bacterium UBA2429, assembly GCA_002343505.1. GTDB lineage: Bacteria > Verrucomicrobiota > Verrucomicrobiia > Verrucomicrobiales > Verrucomicrobiaceae > Prosthecobacter. The sequence continues at coordinate 17,208 of DDQZ01000111.1, forward strand.
TGCCCCCGGACCTCGCTTGATCACAAAAATAATCTTGGAGTGTCTGAATCAATGGCTGCGATGGCGGATGGTCGTTGCCGGCTTCCTGTGCCCCCACATGCACGATCTCTCGATCTGCACGCATCATTCCACCATAAGGATAGAATTCGCCATGGTCAGAAAGCATCCGCTTCGCGAACGGCAACATCTCGCGTATCAACAATTCGCAATCTTGTTTGGGAGTCGGCATTTCAGTCGTCGAGCGTGGGAAAACGGTTCTGCGGATCGAGCGCCTGCTTCACCACGGCTTCGATGGCAAATCGAGTCCTGCCGCCGATCCACAGCGGCGAATCACCACGCAGTGTCATCCCGCGAGGCGGTGGCGTGTTCGAGAGGGCGACGTTGCCGCCGCAGCTCACATGTGCAGTCTTGAAATCGTTGATCTGGTCCGGTGTGATGTCGGTTTTGAAACTCCACGGCGTTTCACGAATCTCGCGCCACACCGCGTTATCGATGATCTTACCGCCGATCTCCTTCGCCAGAGCTTCAAGTGCCTTGGCAGGTCCGGCAAGCCTCACAAGCATCGTTTCGCCGCCGGGAGGCACATCGAGCGCATCGAGCTCGAAACGCGAATTCGCGAGCTGAGCCATCTTTTCGGCCGAGAAGGGCATTTGGAGCGTGAGTGTCGATTCCGGCTTCGGAAACACCTTGAAAGTCACTTCGCCGATAGCGCCGAATCGTCCGAGGCTGCCGACGAGAAATTTCGGCACGTCGAATCCGGCCGCGTTTTTGACGACCTTGCCGCCGAGCTTCAACAAACGACCCAAGCCATCGACAAAGCGCACGCCGAGGATGAAGTCGCGCACGCCGCCGTAACGGAAGCGCCCTGGGCCGCTCAAACCGCTCGCCACCACGCCGCCGATGGTGCTGCCGGCCTCAACGAGCATCGGATCGAAGGGCAAATACTGCCCTTTCGCATCCAGCGCCGCGATGATCTCGCGCACCGGCGTGCCAGCGAGCGCGGTGAAGGTGAACTCGCTTGGCTCATATTCCGTGATGCCGCTCAACTGCCGCGTCGAGATCTTCACCGCCTCCACCGCCGACAACCGCGGCTTGGTTTGCGCGCCCACGGCGATCACGCGCGGTGCGGAGAGCACGGCATCGCGGAGTTCAGTGAGGGTGGCGGGAGTCATCATTCGCGTGAGATCACCCCTGCTTTCTCCAGCGGATGCAGGCCGACATGCGAAAGTGCGGGTGCTTCTTTGCCAGGGAACATCTTGCCGGGATTAGCGATGCCGAGGGGATCGAAGGCGGCGCGCAGACGCTGCATGCAGTCGATTTCGTCGGCGGTGAACATATCGGGCAGGAATTCGCGCTTCTCGACGCCGATGCCGTGCTCGCCGGTGATGGAGCCGCCCATTTCGACGCACATCTTCAGGATGCGGCCGGCTAAATCCTCGGCGCGATGCAGCGCGCCTTCTTCGCGGCCATCGAAAAGGATGAGCGGATGCAGATTGCCATCGCCTGCATGGAAGACATTCGCCACGCGGAGGCCGGTCTCTTGCGACATCTCGGCGATGCGGCGCAGTGCCTCGCCCAATCGACGACGCGGCACGACGCCATCCTGCACGATGAAATCCGGCGAAAGCCGGCCGACGGCACTGAACGCACTCTTGCGGCCTTTCCAGATGGCGAGCCGCTCCTCGGCGTCGCGTGCGGGGCGCATTTCGACCGGAGCACTCGCCCTCAGGATCGCATCGAGCTTTTCGCGCTCGATGGCGACGACTTCGCGCGGTCCTTCGAGCTCGACAATGAGCACCGCCTCGCATCCGGGCGGATACTCGGCATGCACGGCAGCCACTGCGGCCTCCAGCGCGAGCGCATCCATGATCTCGATGGCTCCAGGCAGCAATCCGCTCGCGATCACGGCGGAGACGGCGTCACCGGCCTGCTCAAGCGTGCGATAGCCCGCGAGCACGGTGTGAAAGCATTCCGCCTTCGGCAAAAGCTGGAGCGTGATTTCGAGCGCGATGCCGAAGAGACCCTCGTTGCCGGTGAAAAGCCCGCACCAGTCCGGTCCGAGCCGTTCGCGACTTGCGCCGCCCCATTCGACGACCGCGCCAGTGGCGAGCACGGCCTTGATGCCGAGCACGTGATTGGCGGTCATGCCGTATTTCAGGCAGTGCGCCCCGCCGGAGTTGAAGGCGACGTTGCCGCCGATGGTGCAGATGCTTTGCGATGATGGGTCTGGCGCGTAGTGCAATCCAAACGGCGCGGCACCCGTCGTGACCTGCGTGTTCACCACGCCCGGCTCCACCACGGCTTTGCGCTGCGCCGGATCGAGCTTCAGGATGCGGTTGAGCCGGTTCAGCGCGATGACAATGCCCTCCGCGATGGGCAGCGAGCCACCCGAGAGGCTCGTGCCACTGCCACGCGCCACAAACGGCAGCCTCAACTCATGACACAGCCGTACGATGGCGATGACCTCGTCCGTCGTCTCCGGCACAACCACCGCGAGCGGGCGCGTGTGAAACGCGGTGAGTCCGTCGCTTTCGTAAGCCGCGAGTTCCACCGGACGCATGAGCAGTCGCTCCGGCGGTAACACTGCAGCCAGACGATCAAGCGCGGTGGACATGAGCGACCGGTTATTTCAGCACGTTCTGCAACGCCGTGAGGACGAGATCAACGTTCCGCACGGTCGAGCCGTGGCCCATGAGGCCGATGCGCCAGGCTTTGCCAGCCATGACGCCGAGTCCGGCGCCGATTTCGATGCCGTATTCTTCGAGCAGGCGCTTGCGCGTGCCCGCGTCGTCGGCTCCAGCGGGGATGTGGATGCAGTTGAGCGTGTGCAGCGAGTGCTTCGGCACGTAGCTGATGCCCATCGCCTCCAGTCCAGCACGCAAGCGCTGGTGCTTCTGCGCATGGCGTGCGATGCGGGCCTCCAGTCCCTCCTCCAGCACGATGGCGAGCGCCTCGCGCAAGGCGTAGGTCATGTTGATCGGCGCGGTGTGGTGATACACGCGGCCGCCACCGCCGGAGGTGTAGTATTTGCGCAGCATCGAGACGTCGAGATACCAGGACTGCACCTTCGTTTTGCGCGCATCCATGATCGCGAGCGCACGCTCGCCGAAGCTGACGGGCGCGAGGCCGGGCGGGCAGCTCAGGCACTTCTGCGTGCCGCTGTAGATCGCATCGATGCCCCAGTCATCGACCTTCAATTCGTGACCGCCGAGGCTGGTGACGGCATCGACGACGAGCAGCGCGCCTTTGCCATGCACGAGCTCAGCAAGCCCCTCGATCGGTTGCAGCGCGCCGGTGCTCGTCTCGGCATGCACGATGCCGACGAGCTTTGATTTCGGATGCTGGTCGAGTGCGGCGGCGATTTGATCGAACTGAATGACGTCGCCCCAGGCGGCCTCGACGGCATGCACGGTGGCGCCACAGCGTTCCATGACGTCCTTCATGCGACCGCCGAAGACGCCGTTCACGCAGACGATCACCTCGTCGCCCGGCTCGATGAGATTCGTGGCGATGCATTCCATGCCGGCCATGCCGGTGCCGCTGACGGGAAAGGTGAGCGCATTCTTCGTGCGGAAAACCTGCCGCAACATCTCGCAAACCTCGTCCATGATGGCGACATACTGCGGATCGAGATGACCGAGCGTCGGCGCGCCAAGCGCACGCAGTACGCGCGAAGGGACTGGACTGGGGCCGGGGCCGAGAAGGATGCGTTCAGCGGGGAATTGGGTGTTCATGTGTGAAGCTGGGAATTTGAAACTGAGGCAAAGTGCCGATGGAGTCGAGCTTTTATATGATCCGCGTTCGCGGTGCTCACCCCTCATCGCGAGGGGTCTCGCGAACTACCTCTTCCCAAGCGGCGCCTTCCTGTGTAAAATGCGCAAAACTCAACGTTTTCAAACCATGGTCCAGGATCTCTCCACCCTCACCGCCTTTATTGATGGCGAACCGCATCGCTTCGAAACCGGCGACACCTTGCTCAACTTCATCGACCGGCATCGCGGGCGCGGCTTTGTGCCGACGCTGTGTGATGCACCGCAATTGGAGCCTTATGGCGCGTGCCGCGTGTGCAGCGTGGAGGTGGCTTTGCAGGCCGACGGGCCGCGCCGAGTGGTGGCGAGCTGCCACACGCCGATTGCGCCGGGCATGCACATTTACACGGAGAGCTCGAAGGTGCGTCGTTTGCGCAAAAACATCGTCGAGCTCGTGCTCACGGACCATCCGCTGGATTGCCTGACCTGCGAGGTGAGCGGAAACTGCGAGCTGCAGACCGTGGCGGCCAAAGTGGGCATCCGCGGCGTGCGCTACCCGGCTGGCGCGAACCATCTCGACCGGGCGAAGGACCGCTCGCATCCCTACATGACCTCCGAATTGTCGAAGTGCATCAACTGCTCCCGCTGCGTGCGTGCCTGCGATGAAGTACAGGGGCAGCATGTGCTCTCGATGCATGGTCGCGGCTTCAATGCGCGCATCATCAAGGGGCTCGATCAATCGTTCATGGACTCGACCTGCGTGTCGTGCGGCGCGTGCTCGCAGGCCTGCCCGACTTCGGCGATCAGCGATGTGTTTTTCTCCAAATCCATCGAGGCGACGAAAAAGACGCGCACGGTCTGCACCTACTGTGGTGTGGGCTGCAACCTCAACGTGGCGACAAAGGGCGACGAAGTGCTCTCCATCCAGGCACCAACGGATTCCGAGGTGAATCACAGCCACACCTGCCTCAAAGGCCGCTACGCGTTCAAGTTCGTGAAGCACCCCGAGCGCCTGCGCAAGCCGCTCATCCGCTACAACGGCCATTTCACCGAGGCGACGTGGGACGAGGCTTATGATTACATCGCGAAGAATCTGAAGCGCATCAAAGAGGAGCACGGTGGCAATGCAGTGGGCGGCATTTCCTCCGCGCGTTGCACGAATGAGGAGAACTACCTCATGCAAAAATTCATCCGTGTGGGCTTCGGCACAAACAACATCGACGCATGCGCCCGCGTGTGCCATTCGCCGACCGCCTGGGGCATGCAGAAGGCCTTTGGCACCGGCGCGGCCACGAACAGCATCGAGGATCTCGAATACACCAACTGCATCCTCATCACCGGGGCAAACCCGACGGAAGGCCATCCCGTGACCGGTTCGAAGATCAAGCAGCGCGTGATGAAAGGCGTGCCGCTCATCGTGATCGACCCGCGTCAGATCGAGCTCGTGCCCTACGCCACGCATCACCTCCAGCTCCGCCCCGGCACGAACGTGGCGCTGCTCGACATGTTCGCGTATTACATCCTGGAGGCCGGCTTGATCGACCAGGACTTCATCAAAAAGCGCTGCGAGAACTGGGACGAGTTCGAGAAAGGCCTGCGCGCCCTCGATTTGGATGAGTTGGAGCGCATTCACGGCGTGCCGCGTGAAAAAGTCCGTGCCGCCGCCATCGAATACGCCAGCGCGGAGAACGCGATGGCCTTCCACGGTCTCGGCGTCACGGAGCACAGCCACGGTTCGAAAACGGTGATGACCATCGCCGACATCGCGATGATGACTGGCAACATCGGCCGTCCCGGCGTGGGTGTATGCCCGTTGCGCGGCCAGAACAACGTGCAGGGCGCCGCCGACATGGGCTGCCAGCCGCATCAGGGCGCTGGCTACCTCCAGGTGAACGATCCTGGCTACCACAAGCTCTACGAGGAGTTTTACGGCGCGCACATCAGCAACGAGATCGGCTGGAAAATCCCGCAGATGTATGACGCCGCGTTGCGTGGCGATCTGAAGGCCATGTGGATCATGGGTGAGGACGTGGTGCAGACCGATCCAAACACCGAGCACGTCAAAAACGCGCTCAACGCCCTCGAATTCCTCGTCGTGCAGGAGCTGTTCATGACGCCCACCTGCGAGTTCGCCGATGTCGTGCTGCCAGCGTCCTCCTTCCTCGAAAAAAGCGGCACTTTCACCAATGGCGAACGTCGTGTGCAGCGTGTGAACGCCGTCATCCCGCCGATCCCCGGCACGAAACCCGACGGCGTCATCATGTGCGACATCATGCAGCGCATGGGCATCCCGCAGGCCGATTACACGCCGGATGGAGTGCTGGCGGAGATCGCGCGCATCGTGCCGTTCTTCCAAGGTGCGACGTGGGAGAATCTCACCGATCAAGGAACACAATGGCCCATCAAGGAAGGCGGCATCGGCACCGAAATCCTGCATGTGGACGCGTTCAAGCGCGGCCTGGGCAAGTTCCACTTCTTCCGCTTCCAGGAGTCGAAGGAGATCGAGAAGCACCACGACGACTTCCCCTTCATCCTCACCACCGGACGCATCCTGGAGCACTACAACTGCGGCACCATGACCCGCCGCACCGGCAACTCCCAGATCGTCAGCGAAGATGTGCTCGCCATCCACCCCGACGATGCGAAGAAGAAGGGCATCGAGACCGGCGACCTCGTGCGCATCTTCTCCATCCGCGGGGAGGTAAGCATCAAAGCCAAGGTCTCCACCGAGGTAAAGCCCGGCATCCTCTACACCACCTTCCACTTCCCCGAGCACCTCGTGAACATGGTCACCAGCAGCGAATGCGACGAGGACACCATGTGCCCTGAGTATAAAGTCGTGGCCGTGGATGTGGAAAAAGTGTCCTCGCCTGTGGCTAAAAAAGCACGCAAGAGCGATCTCGCTCCGGCGATGGTGTGATCGGGATACGCGACGCTTAGTCGCTTATGAAGATGCCCCGGCCCGCATCGCCACTTACCTGAACCAGCACGCGGCGCTTCCTGCGGCGCAGGCGTAGGATTAGGACGGGCACGAACTGCGCGTGCATTGCCCAGGAAAGCGCTTCTGATTCATCACCGCAGGCATCACTCCAAAGGATTATTTCCTTTTTTGCGAATTGTCGAAAAGTGGCAGTCAACGATCCCCGCCATGCCAAACTCTTGCCTCACAATCCGCGCGGTCATCCTTGTCCTTGGCTGCGCCGCTTACGCCACGCGAGCGCTCGATTCGAACTCCAATCAGCAGAGCGACATCTGGGAGGCATTTTATAACGCGCACAACCTCCCGCCTGGAGGTGACGCCGACCTCGACGGCTTCTCCAATTTCATCGAATGCATCTCCGGCACCAACCCGTTCGACCCCGCCTCTTTTCCCCGGCTCGGCATCATCCACGGCCCGGATGACGGACTCAGTCTTCACTGGTCATCGCAGCCAGGCAAGAGCTACGGGATTCTCGGCAGCCCGGATTTGAACCCGGCCAATTTCACCTTGATCGGCACAGCCTACGGCGACGGTGCCGAGATGCTGCGGGAGCTGTCGGCTAACGGGCAGGACCGCTGGTTTTTCAAACTCGAAGCGCTCGATCTGGACAGCGACAGCGACGGTCTCACAGACTGGGAGGAGAACGCCATCGGGTTCAATCCCTTCCTCAATCACAGCGACCGTCACGACACCGCCGATCTGGCGCGGGTGCAGAGCACGCTCAACATGGCCAGCATCATCACCGCCGGCCTTCTGGATGGCGACCTGCGCGAGGACTGGCCGGACAAGGGCGTCATTGCCATCCGGCGCGCGGGCGGCCTCGGCGCGTTGACGGTGAATGTCACCTTCACCGGCACGGCCACGCGGAATGTGGATTACACCGCCAGCATCCCCGGCACACAAGTCACACTTCCGCTCGGCGCGCGCGAGGCATGGATCGAACTGGCGCCGGTCAATGACGCCGAGGTTGAGGGGCTGGAAAGCATCACGGTCACGGTGACGGCGGGCACGGGCTACAGTCTCGGCGCCGCCGCCAGCGCCACCGCCATGCTGGGCGACTCGTCGCCGCTGCCCTCGGCAAAGGAGGCGGCACGTTTTCTCATCCAGGCAGCCTTTGGCCCCGACCAGGATGACCCGGCAGATGGCGATGACACCCCGGAAAATGTCGAGGAGGTCATGGGCATGGGCATCGCGGCCTGGATCGAGGATCAGCTCACGCGCCCGCTCGGTTATTTGCAGCCCTATGTGGACTGGGCGGTGGAAAATGCGAATACCATCCAGCTCTACGGCAACTACAAGCAGCACTCCTGGTGGTCGCGCGCCATGGGCGTTCCGAAGCTGCGGCCGGATGCCGTGGAGACGCAGCTGCCCGACCTGCTGCGCCAGCGCGTGGCCTTTGCCCTCAGCGAGATCCTCGTCACCTCCGACAGGCCCGAGTCGCTCGCCGTGGATCATCGCGGCATGGCGAACTACTACGACATCTTCATCCGCCACGCCTTCGGCAACTACCGCGACATCCTCCATGAGGTCGCCATGCATCCGGTCATGGGGGTGTACCTGAGCCATCTGGGCAATCAAAAAGCCAACCCCGTGCTGATGATCCATCCGGATGAGAACTTCGCGCGCGAGATCATGCAGCTTTTCAGCATCGGCCTGTGGGAGCTGAATGCCGACGGCACGCGCAAGACCTACCAGGCGCCGCATCCTTACGCGGGCCAGTTCATCCCCACCTATGACAATGGCGACATCACCGAACTTGCACGCGTCTTCACCGGCCTGACCTTTGGCGACAGCATCGGCTTCAATCCCAACAATCTCACCAACGGCGACCGCACCCAGCCGATGAAGATGTGGGACGACTACCACGACTGCGAGGCCAAGACCCTGCTCGGCGGCCTGCAACTGCCCGCGCGCACCCCCAGCCCCGGCAGCACCGGCGCGGCGGGGCTGGCGGATGTGGAGGCGGCGGTGATCCATCTTTTCAATCATCCCAACGTTGGCCCCTTCATCGGTCGGCTGCTCATCCAGCGCTTCGTCACCTCGAATCCTAGCCATGCATACATCGGACGCGTGACGGCTGCTTTTAACGACAATGGATTCGGCGTGCGTGGCGACATGAAGGCGCTGATCCGGGCCATCCTGCTCGACCCGGAGGCGCGTGATCCGGCGATGATGGAACTGCCCTATTGGGGCAAAATGCGCGAGCCTTTCCTGCGTGTCGTCAATCTCGCCCGCGCCTTCAACGCCGCCTCCGCCTCGGGCTACTATCCTCTCGACCAGTTCGTGCTCGACCACGCGCAGGACCCGATGAATTCGCCCAGCGTCTTCAACTTTTTCCTGCCCGGCCACAGCCCGCCCGGACCGGTCACGCAGATGGGGCTGGTGGCGCCGGAGTTTCAGATTCTCAATGCCAGCACCGCCATCACCGGAGCCAACTACTTTTACAATGCCATCGGCGGCAACAACCTGCACCGCTGGGGCAGCGGAACCGCCGCCTACGCTGTGCAGCTCAATCTCGCGCCCGAGCTGTCCATGGTGGTGCCCCCCGCCCACATCAACGAGGACACGCCCAGCGTCGCCAACCTGCTCGATACCGACACGCTCATCCGCCGGCTCGACATGAGCCTGCTGGGCGGCACCATGAGCCCGCGCCTCTTTCAAACCATCCGCGAGTCCGTGGACCGCATCAAACCACCGGACACCTCCTGGAGATGGCACCGCGAACGCCTGCGCCAGTTCATCAACCACATCGTCACCTCGGCCGAGTTCAACGTGATGCGCTGAGTCCCCGCCGCCCCAACCTCATGATTCATCATACTCCAGCGGCGGACGGCTTTCGTGCCGGATGTATAGGACGGTCACCGTCCTGGCCTCCTCATCGGCGCAGAACAGCACTTTCCAGCCGCGCCCGCTTTTCCAGGGGCGAAACAGCATGCGTCGGAGCTGCCGTCCAGGCAGCACCTGGTCTTCTGGTGAAGCGGGAGGATGGCGTTCGGGAAGCTGGCAGAGTTGATGAAGCGCGGAATCCAGTGTGCGAGTCCAGCGGTTTGCCAGGGACACGCCATCCTCAAGATTCTCGCGATACCACAGACACTGCTCGCGAATGTGCTGCCTGGCTTTCGAGGAAAGAAGCAGTATATGACTCATGCGTCGGAGTCCGCCGCATGATCCTCAAGATAAAGGCCGTCAAAAAACTCGCGCGCTGGCATGCTCAATTCCCCTTCTTGAAAGCTTTTGGCTGCCTCCGCCAGATCGCTCCTCGACTGCTTGTCGTAAGCCTCCCAATCCATTCTGGACAAAGCTTCCGCCTCGCGGCGCGGCAACTCGTCATCGCCGGAAGCGCCATACTGCGCGGGCTGTTCCTGGAGGATCGTGCTCATGCGCGCAGCATAGCATGACGCTGCCATTGCCCGCAAACCTCATTTTCACACCCTCCCCACTCAATGATCACCTCCTTCTCTCCGAACCGCCGCCAGTTCCTCGGCCAGGCAAGCTGTGCTGCCGTGAGCTCCATCCCGGTGCTGAACACGCTGCTGAATCTCGCCGTGGCGGAAAAGGTTTCCGCGGTCACGGCGCCGGCCGATGGCGAATACCGCGCGCTGGTCTGCATCTTCCTCTCCGGTGGGAATGACAGCTACAACATGCTCGTGCCGCGCGAGGCTTCGGCCTATTCAGCATACCAAACAAGCCGGTCGAATCTGGCGCTGGCTCCAGGGCAGTTGATTGACATTCATCCGGTCGGTCTTCCGAACTTCGCGGTGCATTCGGCAATGCCTGAGGTGGCGGCTTTGTTTGAGGCGGGCAATGCCGCCTTTGTCGCCAACGTCGGTACGCTGATCGAACCGGTGCAAAACCGCGCGCAGGTCACGGCGATGAGCAAGCTGCTGCCGCTCGGCCTGTATTCGCATTCCGACCAGATCGAGCAATGGCAGACCAGCATGCCGCACCAGCGCAGCGGCATCGGCTGGGCCGGGCGAGTGGCGGACATCCTGCAGGACCTCAATTCCAACCAGGCCGTGCCGATGAACATCTCCCTCGACGGAAGCAACGTCTGGCAGACAGGCGACCGCGTGGCAGAGTACTCGATCACCCCAAACGGCGCGGTGGCTTTGTCGAACTACAAGTTCGGCTGGCAGCAGTATGACACGGTGTCACAGGCATTCAGCCAGGGCGTGGACAGCCAGCTCGCGCAGCAGTACAGCAACGTGCTCATGCAGACCTTCAACGCGCGCAAGAAGTCGGCTCTCGACGCCTACAACAGCTTCGCCACTGCCAGCGCGCCCGCCCTGCCCGGCGGCGTGTCTTTTCCCTCCAGCTACCTCGGCTCGCGCCTGCAAATGGTGGCGCGCGCCATCCAGGGGCGGAACGCGCTCGGCGCCACGCGGCAGACTTTCTTTTTGAACTGGGGTGGCTGGGATCATCACAGCGGCGTGCTCGGCTACCAGGCTGCGATGCTGCCGCAGGTCAGCGCGGCGATTGGCGCGTTTTACCAGGCGCTGGTGGCGATGGGTGTGCAAAACCAGGTCACCCTCTTCACCGCCTCCGACTTCGGCCGCACGCTCACCAGCAACGGCCAGGGCAGCGACCACGCCTGGGGCGGCAACCAGCTCGTGGTCGGCGGCTCGGTCATCGGCCAGCGCATCTACGGGCAGTATCCCAGCCTCTCCGTGAACCCCTCGTCCGGTCCCGAGGTGAACCCGCTCGACACCGGCCTTGGCCGCATGATCCCGACAACAAGCTGTGACGAATTCTTCGCCGAACTCGCACTCTGGCTCGGAGTCGCCCCCGGTGATCTGCCGGTGATCCTGCCGAACATCGAGAACTTTTACACACCCGGCGGCGGCGCGGCACCCATCGGGTTCATGGCATGACGCGCGTCACGCGCCGGCGGTTTCGTCCTTCTTTTTTTCCTTCCAGGTGCTTTGCACATACAGCTCGCGCAGTTGTTTGAAGTCCACCGTGGTGGGACTGTCGGTCATCAAATCGCAGGCTTTGTTGTTTTTCGGGAAGGCAATGACCTCGCGGATGCTCTCCTCACCCGCCACCAGCATGGCGATACGGTCGAGACCGAGCGCCAGTCCGCCGTGCGGAGGCGCGCCGAATTTGAAGGCCTCCAGGATGTGGCTGAACTTAAGTTCCTGCTCCTCTGGAGTCACTCCGAGCACTCCGAACATCTTCGCCTGAAGATCGCTCTCATGAATTCGAATGGAGCCGCCGCCGAGTTCGTAGCCGTTGAGCACCACGTCGTAGGCCTCGGCGCGGACTTTGGCGTATTCGCCGGCATCCAGCAGCGGCACGTCCTCAGACTTGGGGCGGGTGAAGGGGTGATGCACGGCCACCCAGCCCTGGTCTTCGGGGCTGAAGGCAAGCAGTGGGAAATCCACGACCCAGAGGAAATTCAACGCGGTGCTGTCCTTCGTGAGCTGCTGCATGGACGCGATCTCCAGGCGCACGCGACCGAGGATGTTGCATGCCTCGTCCCAGGTGCCGGCATAGAAGAAGACGATGTCATTTTCCTCGACACCGAGCTTTTCAATGAGGGCGGCTTTTTCGGCCTCGCCGAAAAACTTCCACAGCGGGCTTTTGTATTCGAGCACACCGTTGGCGTCACGCTCCACTTTGATGAAAGCGAGCTGCTTCACCTTCATGCCGGCCTGGATCGCCAGCTCGTTCAGGCGGATCATCTGCCCGGTGGTAATGCCGGCGAAGCCCTTGGCGTTGATGGCGCGCACGACGCCACCGTTCTCCAGAGTGGCTCGGAAGATTTTGAACTCGGACGCGGCGAAGACATCCGCCATGTCGGTGATTTCCAGTCCAAAGCGGGTGTCAGGCTTGTCGGAGCCATAGCGGTCCATCGCCTCACGGTAGGTCATGCGCGGAAATGGCAGCGGGATGTCCACGCCCTGGCCCGCTTTGAACATGGCCGCCAGGAGGCCCTCGACCAGGCGGATGATGTCCTCCTGCCCGACAAAGCTGGCCTCAATGTCAATCTGGGTGAACTCCGGCTGGCGGTCGGCGCGCAGGTCCTCGTCGCGGAAGCAGCGGGCGATCTGGAAGTAACGCTCCAGTCCGGCCACCATGAGGAGCTGCTTGTACTGCTGCGGCGCCTGCGGCAGGGCGAAAAATTTGCCGGGGCTGAGACGCGCGGGCACAAGGAAGTCACGCGCTCCTTCCGGGGTCGGGTTGGAGAGGATGGGGGTCTCCACTTCCACGAAGCCCTCACCATCGAGGAAGTTGCGGGCTGCGTTGGTTATCTTGTGGCGCTGGCGGATGTTCTTGTTCATGCGCTCGCGGCGCAGGTCCAGGTAGCGGTACTTCATCCGCAGATCCTCGTTCGAAAGCTCCCTGTCGAGCTGGAAGGGCAGCACATCGGCCTTGTTGAGGATGGTCAGCTCTGTGGCCACGACCTCCACTTCACCGGTGGGCAGCCTGGCGTTTTCCGTGCCTGCGAGGCGCCGCTCCACTCGGCCGGTGATTTGCAGCACATCCTCATCGCGCAAATGGTGGCTTTGCGCGGCCACCTCGCTGTTTTCCTCCGGGCGGAAGACCACCTGGGTGAGGCCCTCGCGGTCGCGCAGGTCAATGAAGATGACTCCGCCGTGGTCGCGCGCGGAATTCACCCAGCCGCACAGCGTGACGTTCTGGCCGGTGTGTTCGGCGCGGATGGCGTTGCAGTGGAGCGAGCGGTAGGCGTTCGGGATCATGGTGAAAAAGGGGCGGGGAGAATCGGGGAAAACCGCTGGAGTGCAAGGGCGGATGCAACCCGCGCGCTCCTCAAGCCAGCATCACTTCCCGGGCGCCGAGCAGCGCGTAATCACCGGGCGCACAGGTGAGCAGAATGATCTGCAGACCGCGGCGAGCGGCGAGGTCGAGCATGGCTTGCAGCCTGCGCACTCGCTCGGGATCCGAATAGGCGAAGGCGTCGTCAAACACCACCGGCAGGCAGCCATCGTGGGCCTGAGCCAGGATTTCTGCCATCGCCAGCCGGAAGGCGGCCGCCACCTGCTCCCTGGCGCCGCCGCTGAGCTGGTCGAAACCGATGGCCGCGGCGCTGCCGCGGCCGAGCGCGAGGCCGGAGAAAGTCGCGCCATCCATCGCGATCAGGATGCCAGCCTCAGGGCCAAAGACACGCTGGAGATAGCCGGTGACGCGCTCCGCCAGCGGGCGGGTGAGCTGGTCGGAAAGCGCCTGGCGCTCCTGAACATACAACTCGTGCAGGCGGCGGAGCGCGGCGGAGCGCAAAGCCAGAGTCTCTTGCCTGGCACGGGCCGCGTGCAGGCGCGACCGGGCGGTTTTCAAAGCGGCCACGGGATCGCTGCCACCATCGGCGCGGAGAGTGGATGCCGCGCCGGCATGGAGTTGCAGGGCGGAATCGCGCTTTTGATTTTGCTGCTGGATGGAGCGCTGGATGCGCGCGCGGTCGGCCTCCAGATCGGCTGGTGAAAGATCCGCGAGCCGGGTGCGCAACCCCTCCAGGACAGCCTCCTCCGCCTGTGCTTTTCCAGCTGATTCGGCAAGAGTGGCGGCGCGCGCGGCATCCTCTCCGTGCTGCTCGATGAGATAGCGCAGGCGGCTTTCCAAATCATCCGCGGCGGCCTCAGCCTGGCGCATCCCGGCGGCGAGATCGGCGGTTTGTTTTTCCAACTGCTGATGCTGGCGCAAAGCGGCGTCACGCGCGGCGCGGGCCGACTTCTCCACGCCCTCGGCCTGTGCCAGAAGGGCGCGCAGCTCAGAGACCGGCGTGCGGCAATCAGTCATGCCATCCAGCGCCTTGAGACGGCGCGCCGCCTCGGCCTCCGCGCTGGCAAGCGCCTGCCGCGCATGCTCCAGCTCGCGCGGCAAATGGTCAGCGCCGAGTCCTCGCAGCCCGGCCTCCTCAGCCTTGATGTCGGCCTGCGTCCGCGCGCGCGAGCGGGCGCACCGCGCGGCCTCCTCCACGGAGGCGACTCCGATCTCGGCGAGCTTTGCCGACAAGGCCGCGCGCGCGTCGGCCTCAGCGCGCCGCGCCTGCGCCAGACTGATACCGCCTCCAGGGCGCACACGCAGGCGGGTGCCCTGGCCGACACGGATTTCGGCATCCTGCGGAAGGATGCGCTCACTACCCGCGGACAGAGGCTCGCCATCCACGGTGACGGTCTCGGCAGACTCGATGACCTCAACGCCCGCCGCCATGCCGGCGAGTGTGGCGGCCGCCTTGGCGACGCTTTGCTGGGCGCTTTGCAGTTCGTTCACGGCGTGCTCATCCAGAAATTGCGGCAGGGCGGCCAGAGTCGAGCGCAAAGCGGCCAGCCTTTCGCGATGCCGCGCGACCCTGGTCTCCCTGTCAGCCAAGTCAGCGCAAGCCTGCTTTTTTTCAGCCACGCCCTGCCTTGCAAGCGCCAGCTCATGACGCGCGCGAGCCGCGCTCAAAGCGTCCTCCGCCTGGAGATGGGCGGACTCCGCCTCGCCGGCGTGACTTTTTGCCAGGCGCAAAGCCTCCCCATGCGCGGCGAACCGCTCACGCCCCGGTTGCAATGCCTCGCGATGAAGCGCGATTTGCGCGCGCAGCGCGGCGATGTTTTTCTCGACGCCGAGCCTGGCCTGATGCTGGCGGACCGCATCCTGCGCGGAGGCTGCCGCGGAGGCCTCATCGCGGCGCAGGGCGGCGATGCGCGCGGCACGCTCGTCGAGCCTCGCCTGCTCCTCGTGCAGAGTCCTGAGAGCCGCCTCCGCCTCGGCAAGCCGCGCCGCCGCGCCTGCATGGTCCGCAAGCGCGGTGTCCAAGGTCTCAAGGACCTGCCGCGCCTGCAGTTCGACAGTTTCAGCCTCGCGTAATTCTTGTTCGGCGCGCCCGGCATCCGACTGCGACCTTGGGGTGCCGCCTTGAGTGAAAGCCTGCTCCATCCATTCGGCAAAACAGGCCGCGAGCCGCGCGTCCACACCGGACTGCATCACGGCCGCGCCTCCCCCGGTCTGGAGATGACGCATGAGGTTGTCATACTCGCTCCCAGCTTGTGCGACAGGGTTGTCACCGGACCTGCCCTGCATGATCCAGAGATGCGCCCAGGGCTCGTGGATGCGGTTTGCCTTGACGTGCGGGGCGCCGGTCAGTTCGGCGAGCTTTTCCTCGGCCTCCTCATGGGTCCAGGTCTGGCCGCCGTGGCAGGTCAGGCGCGTGACGCCATTGGCGCCCTTGAACTGCTTGATCAAGGTGTGGCGCCTGCCGTGCGCGGTGAACTCGATCTCGACCTCCGGCCTGCCATCATGAAGGACCGACTGCATGGCCCGGTGCGCTTCTGTATTGCCCTTGGCGTTGAGGAAAAACGCGCGGTGCGCGGCCTCGATGAGCGTGCTCTTCCCGGATTCGTTCGGTCCGCCGACCAGTGTCAGCGCGTCATCAAACTCGACTCTGCACTCCTTGTGCAGGCGGTAATGACGAACGGTAATGGAGTGCAGGCGCATGGGACGGAGGATCGAGGATTATGAAATTCAACGGCATGAGCGAATCAGGACGGCGTGACGGCCATGGCGGCGTGCAGTTCGCGCAGGGCGGCAAGGGCGGTCCCTGAGACGGCGGCATCGGCGCTTTGGGATTCCTCCAGCAGACGGGCGGCGATGCGCGCGGTGAGCGGGGCGTCCGCGCGGCGTGTGAGCGCCTCGATCTCGGCGGCGGCGGGTGTTAGACGGACGTGGTTGTGGAGGCGCAGGCGCAGCAGGCGCGCGCGCCAGGTATCCAGCGCGCTTTCCAATCCCGCCATCGCCTCCATGCCAAGGCTGCCGCGCAGGGTCAGGCGGACGAGGTCCTCACCGGCGCGGGACTGGGTGAGGGCGGCCAGCTTATCCTCAAGCAACGGCAGGTCGGCGTCGGAGGCGAAATCCATCTCCATGTCATGCCAGCGCAAGCGCGCGGTCGGCACGGGGGTGATTTGCGGTTCCACTCCGCGCGCCGCAGTGACGGCGAGCACATGGCCGGGCGCGTTGTTTTTCGGGAAACGATCGGGCTCCGGGGTGCCCGAATACCACGCGCGCGGGCCGGCCTGCCTCATGCCGTGCCAGTCTCCGAGCGCCAGATAATCCAGCTCCGCGAGCGGCAGACGGGAGAGGTCGAGCAGGTTCGAGCAACCGCCCTCATCCTCCTCATCGTCGTCCCCTGCGGGGCCGAAATCCTGCACGCTGCCATGCGCCAGCCCGATGCGCGGCTTGTCCGCGAAGACGGAGAAATCCAGCGCGCGCACCCAGGCGGTGGCGTCCTGCGTGTCATGACGACGTGTCAGCGGGGAGGGCAGAATGACGCACTCATCGAGCACCAGCGGCTCAGCCTTCAAAAGCACATGCAAGTTGGGCGCCAGCGCCTGTTTTTCCTGGAGGAAAAAAGGCTGTTCCCACAATGAATCCGGGCCGCCGTGGTCATGGTTGCCGGGGATGGCATAAACGGGAAGCTGGAGCGCGCCTATGGCCGAGCAGGCGGCGGAGACGGTGGCCTTGTCGGGCCGGGGAGAGTCAAACAAATCCCCGGCCACGAGAATGAACCTGGCGTCGTGCCGGCGCGCCGCCGCGCCGATGCGCGCGAGCACGGCCACGCGCTCCTGGCGCACGAGGGCGCGCTTTTCCGCGTCCTCAACGCGAGCGTGCGGCGCGCCGATCTGCCAGTCGGCGGTGTGGAGAAAAGTCATCACGCATGGAAAGCGAGAAAATTGAAATTCGAAATTCGAAATTCAGACTGCGAACAGCGAACCGCCTCGTTACCACCACGGCTACAGCCGCGTTAGCCTCCTGTCCCACCCACCGCCCATGCTGTTCTCCACCGTCCTCACCTGGCTGCTCATCGCAGTGGCCTTCGTCATTGCCCTGCCATCTCTCTGGCTGCTTGGCCAGGCCCTCTGGCCGCAGGCGATGTGGCGGCGGCGGGTGGCCGCGCAGCGCGGTCTTTGGAAAACATTCCTTCTCGGCCTCATCCCGGTGACAGGCGGCATCGTGCTGGTCTCGATCCTGGCGAAGCTGCCGCAGATGGGCGCGCTGGCGGCCGTCACAGGCGGAGTCCTGATGGCATGGGGTTTCCTCGGCGCGGGCGGCATCGCGGCACTGGTCGGCGAGCGACTCTGGGGCGGGGCCGCCCCCTGGCGGCAGATGATGCGCGGCGGCTTCGTCGTCATAGGCTGCGCCTTGCTGCCGGTCGTGGGCTGGGTGGTGCTGCTGCCGCTGCTGGCGGTGATCGGCTGGGGGATCAACGTGCGGGCCTGGTTTGTCAAAATGCCGCCGCAGCCCGTGGAAGTGGAAACCGCACCCGCCGCGCCTGCCTCACCGCCAGCCATCCCGGAAGCCGCCGTTTGAATTTCACCGCCGTCATGAGCCTCGACCGCCGCGCTCTGCTGAAAACCGCCGCCTGCGGCGCGGGCGGCGCGTGGCTTTCCGGCTGCGAGCGCGCCGCCACGGAGATCAACCGCCGGTTCTTCGGCGAAGGCGTGCCCGCAAGACTCGATGTGGCGGACGCGCCGGAGATTGACCCGGATTTTCACCTGCTCTCCCGCGCCGCTTTCGGCCCCTGGCCCGGCGATCTCCAGCGGCTCAAGTCAATGGGGCGCGAGGCATGGCTGGAGGAGCAACTCAACCCCTCATCCATTTCCGACACCGCCTGCGATCTGCGCGCGGAGCGTTTCGAGTCCCTCTACTTCAGCGCCGGGGACGCCTACGAGTTCCGCAAACCGGTGCTGCGCGAGGAGATCACCCGCCACAGCCTGCTGCGCGCCATTTACAGCCGAAGGCAGCTCTTCGAGGTGATGGTGGAGTTCTGGACCGACCATCTCAACATAGACCTGGAAAAGGGCGACTGCGTCTATCTCAAGCCCGAGGACGACCGCGAGGTGGCGCGCAAACACGCGCTGGGGAATTTCCGCGACCTCATCCGCGCCTCCGCCACCTCCCCGGCCATGCTCGTCTATCTCGACGGCGTCTCGAACAAAGTCCGCAAAGACACCGATGACCGGCCCAATGAAAACTACGCGCGCGAGCTGCTGGAGCTGCACACACTCGGCGTGCATGGCGGCTACACGCAGCAGGATGTGCTGGAGGCCGCCCGCTGCCTGAGCGGCTGGACCTTTGACCGCAAACGCTTCCTCGCGCTGGACGCCGGGCGCTCTTTTTTCAAACCCGCATGGCATGACAACGGCGAAAAGCGCTTGCTCGGCCAGGTCATTCCCGCAGGCGGCGGCGCGGCGGACCTCGACCGGCTCGTGGACATCGTCTGCGCGCATCCCGGCACCGCGCGCTTCATCGCGGAAAAACTCTGCCGCCGCTTCGTCAGCCTGGAGCCGCCCGGCGCGCTGGTGCAAAGCGTGGCCGCCGAGTTCAGCCGCGCGCGCGGTGACATCCCGTCGCTGCTGCGCGTCATTTTCCGCTCGCAGGAGTTCATGGACGCGCGCGGACGGCTTTTGAAAAGGCCCTTTAAATTCATGGTGTCCGCCTTGCGCGCGCTGGCTGCGGACACCCGCGCGGAGAAAGCCATCCTGGAGCCGCTGCAGCGCATGGGACACGGCCTTTTCCAATACCCCACGCCCGACGGCTACCCCGACGACGAACTACCCTGGATGGGCACGCTCATGTGGCGGTGGAACTTCGCGCTGGCGCTCGCCGGCGGCAGGCAGCCAGGAGTCCGTGTCGGGCGCGCCCCGCTGGAAAAAGCGCTCAGCCGGGGGAAAACAAAACCCGCGTTGGAAACCTGGTTCGCTCATTTCACGGGCCGCGCCCCCACATCAGCGGAGCGCACGGCGCTGGAAGTTTTCCCGGGGGATCTTCCACAGATGGCCGGACTCATCCTCGCCTCACCCGCGTTTCAGCGCTGCTGAAGCAGGCGTGCTCCCGACCGGACTCGAACCGATAACCAAGGAATTATGAGTTCCCTGCTCTAACCATTGAGCTACAGGAGCGTCTGCGCCGCGCGCGGGATCATGGAGCCGATGCGCCGCCGTGGCAAGTCCGGCTCGACAGGCCGGATGATTTGTGATGCCATGAGCGCATGAGCGAAAATTCCACACCCCCGCCGCGCCTGCTCCCCGTCATGGGCTTCACCGTCCTCTACATGACCGCCGCCATCGCCGGCTCCTGGCTCCAGGGCAACCGGGAGTTTGTCTTTTACATCGCCGTCATGATCGTGCTGATCTCCGTGATGATGCTCGTCCACCGCGCGGCGCGGCTCACCGGCGGCCTGCTGTGGGCGCTGAGCATGTGGGGGCTGCTGCACATGGCGGGCGGGCTGGTGCCGGTGCCGGAAAGCTGGCCCTACAATGGCGAGCACGCGGTGCTTTACAGCCTCTGGCTCATCCCTGACCTGCTCAAATACGACCACATCGTCCACGCCTACGGCTTCGGCGTCACCACCTGGCTGTGCTGGCACGCGCTGAGCCGCTCCGTCCGCCGCGCGGACGGCTCCGCGCCGCGCCCCACGGCGGGCCTGCTCACCCTCTGCGCCGCTGGCGGCATGGGCTTCGGCGCGCTGAACGAAGTCGTGGAGTTCATCGCCGTGCTGACCATCCCCAACACCAATGTCGGCGGCTACGAGAACACCGGCTGGGACCTCGTCTCCAACCTCGCCGGCTGCGCCATCGCCGCCGTCGTCATCCGCCTCGCGCACCGGGCGGCGGATCAAAAATCGAGGTAAATCTCCGCGCGGCGGTTGCGTGAGCGGCCCTCGGGGTCGTCACTGCCGTCGGACTTCTGGTTCGGGCTCAGCGGCTGGGTGGTGCCTAGACCCGTGGTGACAATCTGCGCGGCGCTGACTCCGAGCGCGGCGAGCTGGCTTTTCACCGACTCGGCCCGCGAGCGCGAGAGGCGCACATTGTAGTCCTCCGCCCCCTTGGCATCGGCATGGCCGGTGATTTTGAGCTTCCGGTTCGGATCCGACTTGAGCAGGCCGGCGACGATTTCGAGCTGCTTCTGAGCGCGCGGATGCAGCGCGGCCTCGTCGTACTCAAAGTACAGCGCCAGGGACTCGCCGCCGCGCGGATTGCTGACGATGGGGGTGTAGGGCACGCCCATCTTCGCGGCGGACGAGGCGTAGGAGCCGAGAATCTCGGAGAGGTTCATGCCGACGACGCGCCACGGCTTGTCAACGCCCGCGCGCTGAAGCTCCAGTCCGAACTCGGTGGACTGCTGGAGGCCGGTGGACTGCACCTGGGCGATGACCCACGAGACCTCCGGATTGGCGACGGTGATGATGAGCGGCTTGGCGGGCTTCAACTCATACTTGCCCTCCTCAAACACGATGCACAGGCCGATCAGGCGCTCCGCGGGCACTTTGGCCTCGTCCACAAAAATGCGGGCGCGCGCGAAGTCATGCCTGAGCAGGGCGCGCACAAAGTCGCTGGCGAAGCTCAGCGGGTCCATGCTCTCGTCCACCATGACGAGAGATGGGCGCCTCATTTCCGCCGCAGGCGGCTGGCCAGGGGCGGCGGGGGCGGGCGCCGCGCTGTCCGGCGCGGAAACGGCGGCGGCCAGCTCCTTCGGCAGATGCATCGCCACCACCTTCCAGCCCATGCGCGCGTCACGCTCAAGGTCGAGCTGGAGCCTGGCGGAATCCTCCCGGCCTGGAATGAGCAGCGGCACGGAAACGCGCGTGCGGTTTTCGACGAGGCCGAGGATTTCCACCTGATCCTCGGAACCCGCCTTGACCTTCATGTCGAGGACCATCTTTTTCAGCACGGCGGCCACCTGCGCGGCCTGGGCGGGGTCGGAGGCGGCGGCGAGCTGCGCGGCGCGGTCAAAGTCGGCCGCTGCCAGGCTGCGCGCCATTTCCTTGCCCAGGTCCGCCGGCCTGGCAAAGCCAAACCCCGCAGGAGCGGGCGGCGGCGTCACCACCGGAGGCGGCGGCGCGGCAGGCGCGGTTTTTTCGCCAGCAGAAGGCGCGGCGGCGGGGATTTTGGGTTCCGCAAGCACCGGCGCAACGCCGCTCGCGGCAGCCTCATCGTCCATGCGCGGCTTGGTGAAGATGAAAAACACAGCCGCCCCCGCCGCCAAAGCGGCCAGGACGAGGATCACAGGCAGAAGACCGGCGGCGGAGCAGCGCCGGAGTTGGGAGTGGGTGAGCATGGAGCTGCGAAAAAGGTGCGGCAGCAGCAAAGATGCCATGAGCGCGCGCAAGGTCCACGAAAGTTTTTTTTGGAAAACCGCCGCCGCCACGTTCCCAGGCGGCGGAGTTTTTGAAAAACACCCATGTCAGGATGCAACCGCCGCCTCATTCCGCCAGCGGCGCCCCCGCGCTGATTTGGGATTGCAGCCGCGTGATCTCGCGGTGCAGCTCGACGATTTCCCGCTGGATTTCCGCCGTGTCCTCGGGGGTGATGGCGGGGCTTTTGAGCTGGGTCTTGAGACGCTGGGCGCGCAGTTTGCGGGCGCTGATCTGGAGAGAAACGAGGGCCACACGCGCGTCCTCCAGCCGGCCCGGCGGGCGCGGGCGGTGCAGCAGCCGGGTGAAGGCGGCCTCCTCGTCGCGATCTAGCCCGGCCAGGAAGACACTGAAGGCGCTGGCATCCATCGGGTCGAAGGCGCCCTGCCACACCCGCGCGAGCATGCCGGAGCCGGGCAGCTCGGAGAGGATGTGCTCCATGCCGGTGCCGCGCAGCCAGACGAGCACCTCGGCATCCACCAGGGCCAGGTGGCAGAGCAGCAGGGAGGTCTTGTCCTGTGTGGCGAGCGGGTCGGCGCGCGCGGGAGCCTCCTCCTTGTCCTTTTTGTAGCCCGCCTTCTTTTTCTCCTCGGCATCGGCGTCCTTCACCAGCCCCAGCAGGATGTCCTCCGGCAGGTCCAGGCTGCGCGCCACGCGCTGGATGGCGGTCTGGCGCGCCAGCGGCGAGTCAAACGCGCGCAGCAGGTCCACCACCTCGCGGGCAAAGCGCACACGCTCGCGCATCTCCGTCAGGTCGCGCCGCGCGCCTGCCGCGGCCAGGTGGTGGTCGAGAAAGTCGCGCGCGTTTTTCAGCAGCCCGGCGAAGGCCTCCGGCCCGCGGTTGCGGATGAAAGTGTCGGGGTCGTCCCCCGCGGGCAAGGCGGCGACTTTGACGATCAGACCGTGCGGCGCCAGGATGCGGAAGGCCTTGGTCACCGCATCCTGCCCCGAGCTGTCCGAGTCGTAGCACAGCACCACCTCGTCCGCCTGCCGCTTCAGGGCCTGCGCGTGATACTCGGTGAACGCGGTCCCCTGCCCCGCCACCACGTTGGGAAAGCCGGCCTCATGCACCATGATCGTGTCTATCTGCCCCTCGCAGACGATGGCCTGGCCCGCCTTGGAAATGAAGCGCCGCGCCTTGTCGAAGCCAAAAAGCACCCGGCTCTTGTTGAAGATCGGCGTGTCCGAGGTGTTCAGGTACTTCGCCGTCTTCGCCTCCGGGTCGAGCAGGCGGCCGGAGAAGCCGATCACCTCGCCGTTCTCGTTGCGGATGGGGAACATCAGCCGGTGCCGGAAGCGCGGGTAAACCGCGTTGTCCTCCTCGCTCCAGCCGAGCAGCCCCGCCTCGACGAGCAAATCCCGCCCGAACTTGAAAGGCGCCGCCCACTGGCGCAAAAGCTGCAGCGAGGCCGGCGCGTAGCCGATCTCCCAGCGCTTGGCGATGTCCGACGAGATGCCCCGCCCCTTCAAATACTCCCGCGCCGGCGCCGCCAGCGGGCTGCGCAGCAGCAGGTTGTGATACCACGCCGCGATCTCCTTGTGCGCCTTGAGCATCAGCGCGCGCTGCTTCGCCGCCGCCTCCGCGTTCGCGTCCCACACCTCCTCCTGGATGCGGATGCCCGCCGCCTCCGCAAGCCGCCGCACCGCCTCCATGAAAGTCAGCCCCTCGTGCTCCATCAGCCAGCGGAAGGCCGTGCCGCTGGCCCCGCAGCCGAAGCAGTGGTAGCTGTTCGTCGAAGGGCGCACATTGAAGGAGGGGCTCTTCTCGTTGTGAAAAGGGCACAGCCCCACATAATTCGACCCCGCCCGGCGCAGCTTCACCGAGCGCCCGATGAGGTCCACGATGTTCGTGGCCGCCAGCACCTGCTGCAGAGTCTCCTCGGGGATGCGCGCCATGACGGGTCAGCTCCTTGCTCAGGGCGCGGGCAGCCATTGGGCCGCGTCAATGATGACATGCCCCTTCGTGCCCTCGTTGCCGATCTCCACCCAGCCCGCCTTGCCCGCCTCAAAGCGGAAGCTGCCCAGCGGATGAAAGTTGTTCCCGCCCGCCGGCTTCTGCTTTTGGTTCACCAGCACCTTCGTCTCGCCCTCCGCGTGGCGGATGGTCACAGGCACGTTCGTGGCGCGGTTCCCCAGCGCGCTGTAGGCGATGGAGACCTGATACTTGCCCGCCTTCGGCAGCTCGGGTGTGAAACGCGCGCTCTGCGCCCCCTTGTCCTTGTCACTGTCATGGCGGTAGCCGCGCTCCACAAAGCCCGGCGTCGTGTGCCCCTCGGAGTCGAAGCCCGTCAGCCGCGCCTCCGTGTCATCCACGATGATGCCCGGCAGGTCGGCCTTTTTGAAAAACGACACTTCCGGGATCGGCGGCGACTCAAAGTCCAGCACCTGCCCGTCGGCCAGCAGGCGCGCCTTGAGCTTCTCATAGCTGACGTCCTGCACCGCCACGCCCTCCTCGATGGCCAGCACCGCCGCGCTCGCCGCGCTCTGCCCCAGCACCATGAACACCGGCTCCATGCGGATGCTGCCAAAGGCGATGTGGCTCGAGCTCAGGCACACCGGCACCAGCAGGTTCGCGCACTCCGCCGCGCGCGGGCGGATGCTGCGGTAGCTGATGGGATACGGGCGGCTGCGCACCTGCACATCCCCCTCATTGCGCACGAACCCCTCCCTCGTCACATGGCGCTGCACATTGTGCGAGTCCATGTTGTAGGCGCCCATGCCCACGCTGTCCTCCACCACCTCCAGGCGGCGGCAGTTCTTCTCCGTCATCACATAATCACTCACCATGCGCCGCGCCTCGCGCACATAGAGCTGGCGCGGCCAGTTGTCGTTGTCCAGGAACTCATCCTTTGCCAGGCCCAGCTTTTGAAAAGCCTCCCGGATGCGCTCCGGCACGCGCGGGTGGTGCGCGTAGGTCCACATCAGGCCCTTTTGCCAGTCCTCGTGCGCCTTCCAAATCTTCTCCCGCGTGGCGTAGTCCGCCTCCGGGTAGTCCCAGTTCATGCCGATGAAGTCCGTGCTGACGGCGAAGTTGTTGTTCGTGTCCGTCTTGCGGTTCGGCATCCAGGCCGGCGCCCACGAGACGCGCTCGTCCCCCGCCTCCACATTGCGCAGCGCCAGCTCGAACATGCGCTCGTCATAGTTCGCGGGCTTCTCCCACGCGCGTTTGTTTTCCGGATCGTCCGTCGTACACATGCGGAAGTTGTAGGCCTGCACCTTGCGGTCGCCGCTGAACTCCGCGCCCGGGTCGGTCTCGATGCCCGGCAGCAGGCCGCTGGAGGGATCGCCCGGCTTCACATACGGGTCCACATTCACCTTGAACTGGTGGTGATGGCTGTGGCCCGCCTGCACGCCGTTGAGCGTCTCGCCGTACACGCTGTTCGCCTCGCGCCCCACATGGCAGCTCACGCCCGCCTTCGCCATCAGGTCGCCCTCATAGGTGGCGTCAATGAACATGCTGCCCGTGAAGGCGCGCCCGCTCTCCATGACGATGCGCGTGATGCGCGCGCCCTCCTTCACCACGCCGTTTTTCAGGTCCAGCCGCTCCCCGCGCACCACCGTCACCTTGTCCTTCACCGTCTCCAGCATCGCGTCATAAATCTCCGAGGCCGCCTTCGGCTCGAAGGTCCACATCGTGTCCTCGCCGCCCGTGTTTCCGTGCGGCTTGCGCGCGAAGTAGGCCTCCCGCGTCTCCTGCCTCCACCTCGCCGCGTCGCTGTAGTATTGGAAGACCCTTTGATAAAACTCCCGCGACATGCCGCCGATGGCGCGCTTGTTGCCGATGTCTGTGGCCCCCAGGCCGCCTGTCGTCAGCCCGCCCAGGAACTGCGTCGGCTCGATGAGGATGGCCGTCTTCCCCTGACGCGCCGTCTGAATCGCCGCCGTGATGCCGCCGGAGGTGCCGCCGTAAACGACCACATCCGCCACATCCGCGGCACCGGCCAGAAGGGGGAGGAAAACGAGAAAGGTTGGGATTCGCATGGTCCCCGATCAAAGCCGGGAAAGCGCTTTGAGGAAGCGCAAAATCATCCCCCGCGCCATCCCCGGAGCAGCCCCGCCGCGCGCGCCGCGCATCCGCACCCGCGCGCCACTTTTCCCTTTCCCGCAATACTCCGCCCTGTGAAGCCCGAATTCCGCATCTTCCTCTCCGGCGTCTCCAGCGAGTTCGAGCCAGCGCGCCAGCTTCATTCCCAGCGCCAACCGCACGCCGACCCAGTCTCCATGCCTGATCTCCACGGTGGAGCGCTGCCTTGTTCGTGCGACATGCCATCGCTGCACCGCAGAAGGCTGGCATGGGGTTCGCTTTCTGGCACTGGTTTTGAGCTTTGCCAAGAGCCGCCGGCAGTCTCTTCTCCGCCGGATGATGATTCTGGCCGGGGACTTGGGGGTGGCTTGGGATGTTCCCCATGATTGGCGGGTGGCTTTTTGTATTTTTGCCGCCAGGCCAGCCTGGACGCGGAGGGCGGGCGCGCCGCATTGCCGCAGCGCGGGCTTGCACGGCGGGGCGCGCTCCGGTAAAACGCGGCTGCCATGAACAACCGCCGCGCTTTCCTCGCCACGCTCGCCTCCTCCGCCGCCGCTTCCGCCTTTGCCCGGGACTGGACCGGGCTGGTGCCGGAGCGTTATCCTGACCCGGATGTCATCGCGCTGGAGCCGGAGTTCTCCAGGCTCATCCAGGGGAACTCCCCCATCCGCCGCCTGCACACGGGCATGCTCTGGGCCGAGGGCCCCGCGTGGAACGGCAGCGGCAATTATCTCGTCTGGAGTGACATCCCGAACAACGCGCAACTGCGCTATCTGCCCGAGGACGGCCACGTCTCCGTGATGCGCAACAACTCCGGCAACAGCAACGGCAACACTTTTGACTGGCAGGGCCGGCAGATCAGCTTCGAGCACGCCAACCGGCGCGTGGTGCGTTACGAACTGGACGGCAAGGTGACCGTGCTGGCGGACACCTTCGACGGCAAGCCCTTCAACGCGCCCAACGACGGCGCGGTGCATCCCGATGGCGGCCTTTGGTTCACCGACCCCGGCTACGGCAGCATGATGGATTACGAGGGCAACAAGGGCGAGTTGCATCTCAAGGAGGCCGTGTATCGCATAGACCCCGCCGCCGGCAAGATCGAGAAAGTCACCGACGAACTCGCCAAGCCAAACGGCCTGTGCTTTTCGCCCGACTACAAGAAGCTCTATGTGGTGGACACGGGCGCGCCGAAGAACATCCTCGTCTATGATGTGGTGGACGGCGTGAAACTCGGCAAGAGCAGGGTCTTCGCCATCAACAAGGGGGCGCTGGCTGACAAGGCCGGCAAGGGCGGCTCCGACGGCGTCCGCTGTGATGTGGACGGCAACGTCTGGGCCAGCGCCGGCTGGGTGGGCGACGGCTACGATGGCGTCCACGTCTTCACCCCCGAGGGCAAGCTCATGGGCCACATCAAGCTGCCCGAGACAACCAGCAACCTCTGTTTCGGCGGCCCGAAGCGGAACCGTCTTTTCATCACGGCCAGCCAGAGCCTCTACTCGGTCCATGTGAACACGCGCGGTGCGCACTTCTGCTGAGTCCGTATGACCCTCGCCGAAAAACAGGCCGCGCTCATTGAGGACCTCACCCTCATCGAAAACGCCCAGGAGCGCCTCGCCGCGCTGGCCAGCTACACCGGCGGCGTGCATTTGCCCGAGCCTGAGCGCGCGGACGACCAGCTCGTACCCGGCTGCGTCTCCCGCGTCTGGCTGCACACTGCCCTCGGAGCGGAAGGACGCGCCCGCCTGCGCTGCGCGGCGGACTCGCCCATGGTCGCCGGGCTCGTGGCCCTGCTCTGCCATCTCTACGATGACACCCCGCCCGCCGAGATCGCCGCCGTGGAGACCGATCTGTGGCGGGCCTGCGGCTTTGAGAAAATGCTCAGCCCCACGCGCCTGAACGGGCTGGCCTCGATGCGCGCGCAAATCCGCGACTGGGCCGCGAGGCAAATCCCGCTTGCCCCTTCCGCGCATTGATGCGAGAACATGCGCCCCGGCACGCGCTCGTAGTTCAACGGATAGAATGGTGGTCTCCGAAGCCGCAGATTCAGGTTCGATTCCTGACGAGCGCACCATGCCGGACGGGCCGCGCACAATGACCGGCGCGGGATGGGCCCCGGCGGCTGTCTTTCACGCGGAGCGCGGTCATCGGCGCGCTGCAACCGCGGCATTGCCTCAGCACACGGCCAGTCCGGCGGCGCGGGTCTGGCGGAACCACTCAACATAACGCGGAATGCCGCCGGCGATGGTGGTGGAGGGCTTGAAGCCGAGATCGCGGACGGCTTTGCCAACATCGGCGGAGGTCAGCGGCACGTCTCCGGGCTGGTCGGGGAGGAGGTTGACGCGGGCTTTTTTGCCGACGGCGCTTTCGATGGCGGCGATGAGTTCGTTGAGCGTCACGGTCTGCGAGCCGCCGAGATTGAAGATGCCGCAGAGAGGTCCGGCACGGTGGTTCAGCGCGCCGATGATGCCGTCCACGATGTCGCTGATGTAGGTGTAGTCGCGCGCGGTGGTGCCGTCGCCGTATTTGTCAATGGGCAGGCCGTCCTCGATGAGGCGGGTGAACTTTGAGATGGCGAGGTCCGGGCGCTGGCGCGGGCCATAGACGGTGAAGAAGCGCAGGCAGACGGTGCGGATGCCGTGGAGGTGGCTGTAGTTGGAGCACATCTGCTCGCCGGCCATCTTGGTCATGGCATAGGGGCTGATGGTCTGGAGGATGGGATCCTCCTCGCTGAAGGGCACCTTTTTGTTCACGCCATAGACCGAGGAGCTGCTGGCGAAGACAAAGTGCCGGCAGCCGGTGCGGCGGGCGCTTTCCAGGAGGTGAAAGGTGCCCTTGATGTTCGTGTCAATGTAGAGGCCGGGCTCGGCGATGGAGGGCCGGACTCCGGCGCGCGCGGCCAGGTGGATGACGGCGTCGAAGCGCCCCTCCTCGAAAACCCGGCTCACGAAGTCGGCGTCTGTGAGG
Source organism: Verrucomicrobiaceae bacterium UBA2429 (assembly GCA_002343505.1). Classification (GTDB taxonomy): domain Bacteria; phylum Verrucomicrobiota; class Verrucomicrobiia; order Verrucomicrobiales; family Verrucomicrobiaceae; genus Prosthecobacter. Next base: position 46,061 of record DDQZ01000111.1, read on the forward strand.
TCGCCCTCGCGCAGCGTGACGCGGCCGGCGACAGCCTCCAGATTCCGGCGCTTGATGGCGGGGTTGTAGAAGTCGTTGAAGGAGTCCAGCACGGTGACGGTGCCCGCGCCTTCGTCCAGAAGCCGCTCCACCGTGTGGGAGCCGATGAACCCGGCGCCGCCGGTGACGAGGATGTTCATCGGGGATCAGGCCAGGGCTTCCAGGCGTTTGATCAGGGCGTCTTTGGACTGCACGCCGACCACGGTGTCCCTGACTTCGCCATTCTTGATGAAGACCATCATTGGAATCGAGCGCACGTTGAACTGCGCGGCCAATCCGGGATTGTGATCCACGTTCACCTTGCCCACTTTGACCGCGCCGGCTTTTTCCTGCGCCAACTGGTCGAGAATGGGTCCGAGCATCCTGCACGGACCGCACCACTCAGCCCAGAAATCCACGATCACAGGCACGTTGCTGCCGGAGATTTCGCTTTGAAAATTCGCTTCGTCGAGTGTGAGAACGGATTCGGAGGCCATGATGAAAAAAACGGGGTTGAGGATGCTACGAGGCGGGAGCCGCCTTGGGACGCATGAGGTAGGCGCGGCCTTCCCCGAATCAATCACTTTTCCGTGCCTTTGCCGTCTTTTGCCCCGCCTGCCGCCGCTGCCGCGCCGCCTCGAAGAGAATGACCGCGCCGGCGGCGGCCACATTCAGGGACTCCACGCCGCGCGCCATTGGGATGCGCAGGCGCGCGTCGCACCGGGCCAGCAGTTCCGGGCGCAGACCCTGGCCCTCGTTGCCCAGCAGCAGCAGCACCGGGACACGCCAGTCGAACTCGCAGTAGTCCATGTCACCCTCGCCCGTGGCGGCAGCCACTTTCATGCCGGGAGGCAGAGTCAGGTCGCCGCCCTCCGCAGCCGCCAGCGGCATGCGGAAGGCGGCCCCCATCGCCGAGCGCAGAACCTTCGGCGAATAAACATCGGCGCAGCCGCCGAGGGGGATCACCGCATCCACTCCCGCCGCCTCGGCCGTGCGCAGCAGCGTGCCCATGTTTCCGGGATCCTGCACACGGTCCAGCCCGAGCAGCAGGGTGGCGGACGGCGTGACCGGCCTCAGGGCCGGGCGGCGCGCCAGGAGGATGATGCCCTGCGGAGCCTGCGTGTCGCTGATCGAGGCGATCACCGGTTCCGTGACCTCGAAGACAGGCGCGCCTTTGATCCGCGGATCACGAAGCAGCGCACCGGCGGCCGCGTCGCGCCCGCGCGCGTCCACGGTAATAAACGCCGCCTCGACTTTGATATCCGACCTCAGCGCCTCGGCGGCAAGCTTCGCCCCTTCGATGAAGATCATGCCGGGTTCGCGTCCGTCCCTCACACGGCGGGCGGCTTTGATCCGGTCGTTGTCCTTGCTGCTGATGACCATCGGCCAGCTTGCCCCAGCCAATCCGACCTGTCCACGCGAGAGCAGGAGCTGACGGCCCTCGAACGAAGAAAAGGTGCGCGCGCTTCAAATGCCCTTTTCCCCCAGCCAGACGCTGCTGTGCGGAGGCTCCTCGCAGGTGAGGCCGAACTGGGTTGCCCCGATGTGTACCAGGTGCCCGGCGGCCTCCTCCACATCATCGGTCCAGAGAATCAAGTCCAGGTCACCGGGGCTGATAGTGCCGTTTTTGACCATGTCATCCACAAGACCGCGCAGTTGCCCCCAGAATTCGCGGCCCACGACCACGACGGGAAAATTCCTGATTTTTTTCGTCTGGATGAGGGTGAGCGCCTCGAACATCTCATCCAGAGTGCCGAAGCCGCCGGGCATGATGACAAAACCGTAACTGTATTTGGTGAGCAGCACCTTGCGCACGAAGAAGTACTTCATCGTCACCCAGCGGTGCAGGTAGGGGTTGTGGTGCTGCTCGAAAGGCAGTTCGATGTTGCAGCCCACACTGCGACCGCCCGCCTCGTAAGCGCCGCGGTTAGCCGCCTCCATGATACCGGGTCCGCCGCCGGTCATCACGGTGAAACCGCGCCGCGCAATGGCCGCACCCACCTCGCGCGCCTTTTGATAATAGGGATGGTCCTCCTTGAACCGTGCCGAACCGAACACAGTGATGCACGGTCCCACGAAGTGCAGCGCGCGGAAACCCCGCAGAAAGTCGCGCATCACGGCAAACAAAAGCGAAAGCTCCTTGAGGCGGCGGTTCGGCCCCTGCAAAAGCGTCTGATCCACCAAGCGCCCGCAAAAACGCCGCTGCTCATCCCGCTGCTCAGGAGTCACTTCAGGAGGGGTGGGCAGCGGGCCTGTGCCTGAGGCACGGCCTTCATCATGGTGGCGTTGCGGTTTGGACATGGCTGGGATTTGCCAATGGACTACGCTTTTGATGGAAAGAAAAGCTCCGAATCCCATGCCAAAGCGGCAAACCGCAACGGCCATCTTGTCCGCCCTTGTGCCACAATGTCGTGCGAGCATCGGCGCGAGAAACCCCGCCAAAGCGCGGTGAATGCTTGCCAATTCAAGGTTGGCGCCTCCCTCAAGCTTCATGGCATGCTTTAAGCAAAGACCATGGCAAAAAAACAACCACCTGACCAACCATGTCGCCCGAAAAATTCACCGTGAAGCTCCAGGAAGCCTATAACGCCTCGCAATCCATCGCCACGCGGCATGGGCACCAGGAACTGAACCCCGCCCACCTCCTCCTCGCCCTGCTGGAGCAGGAAGGCGGCATCGCGCAGCCGCTTTTCCAGAAAGCCGCTGTCAATCCGGAGGCGGTCACTGTTCTCACTTCGAGCATCTCACAACTCCTCGCAAAACAACCCAAAGTATCCGGTGCCACCGGCGGCCTTTACCTCTCCAATGAGTTCCGCGATCTCATGACGAAGGCCGAGGACGAGCAGAAGAAGCTCAAGGACGAGTATTTGAGCGTCGAGCACATCATCCTCGCGCTTTTCAAAACGAAGTCGGAGCTCTCCAACGTGCTGAAACAAGCCGGGCTGACCTACGACACCGTTTCAAAGGCCCTCACCGCCGTGCGCGGCAGCCAGCGCGTGGTCGATCAGGACCCCGAGGGCAAATACCAGACGCTGGAGAAATACGGCACCGATCTCACCGCCCGTGCGAAAGCCGGCAAGATCGATCCTGTCATCGGTCGCGATGAGGAAATCCGCCGCGTCATGCAGGTGCTCAGCCGCCGCACAAAGAACAACCCCGTGCTCATCGGCGAGCCTGGTGTGGGCAAGACCGCCATCGCCGAAGGTCTCGCGCGCCGCATTGTTGCTGGTGACGTGCCGGACTCGCTCAAAGGCAAACGCCTCATCAGCATGGACCTCGGCGGCATGATGGCCGGAGCGAAATTCCGCGGTGAGTTCGAGGAACGCCTCAAAGCCTTCCTCAAAGAGGTCACATCGAGCGAGGGCGAGATCATCCTCTTCATCGACGAACTCCACACCATCGTCGGCGCTGGCAAAGCCGAAGGCGCAATGGATGCGGGCAATCTTTTGAAGCCGCAACTCGCCCGCGGCGAGCTGCGCTGCGTCGGCGCGACCACGCTCGACGAGT
>DDQZ01000111.1:49695-57287 GCA_002343505.1 Verrucomicrobiaceae bacterium UBA2429
CGGCGCGACCACGCTCGACGAGTATCGCAAGCATATCGAAAAAGACCCCGCGCTGGAGCGTCGCTTCCAGCCGGTGAAAGTCGGCGAACCGACCGTCGAGGACACCATTGCCATCCTGCGTGGCCTCAAAGAGCGCTACGAGGTGCACCACGGCGTACGCATTCAGGACGGAGCCATCATTGCCGCCGCCGCGCTGAGCAATCGCTACATCACCGACCGCTTTTTGCCCGACAAAGCCATCGACCTCGTCGATGAGGCCGCCAGCCGCATCAAGATCGAGCTCGACTCCATGCCCACGGAGATCGACGTCATCGAGCGCGACATCATGCAGCTCGAAATGGAGCGTCAGGCCCTCAAGAAGGAAAAAGATGCCGCCTCAAAGGCCCGCCTCGAAAAACTCGAGCGCGAGATCGCCGATCAAAAGGAGAAATCCTCCGCGCTGAAGGCGCAGTGGATGAAGGAAAAGGAATCCGTCGATGCCGGTCGCAAGGTGAAGGAAGAAATCGACCGCCTCCGCACCGAGCAAGAGCAAGCCCAGCGCCGTGGCGACTTCGCCCGCGCCGGTGAGATTCAGTATGGCTTGATCCCCGATCTCGAGAAAAAACTCCAATCTGCTCCAACCGAGAACCGCGAACCGAGAACCGCGAACACGCTTTTGCGCGAAGAAGTCACTGAAGAAGACATCGCCAAAGTCGTCGCCAACTGGACTGGTATTCCCGTTTCACGCCTTCAGGAGGGCGAGCGCTCCAAGCTTATCAAAATGGAGGAACGCCTCAGCGCCCGCGTCATCGGGCAGAAGGACGCCATCGTCGCCGTCAGCAATGCCGTGCGTCGGGCCCGTGCGGGCATTCAGGATGAAAACCGGCCGATTGGCAGCTTCCTCTTCCTTGGGCCGACCGGCGTCGGCAAGACGGAGCTTTGCAAAGCGCTCGCCGAGTTCCTGTTCGACGACGACAGCGCCATGACGCGCATCGACATGAGCGAATACATGGAGAAGCACAGCGTCAGCCGTTTGATCGGCGCGCCTCCCGGCTACGTCGGCTATGAGGAAGGCGGCCAGCTTACCGAGGCTGTGCGTCGTCGCCCTTACAGCGTCGTCCTGTTCGACGAGGTCGAAAAAGCGCATCCGGATGTCTTCAACACACTGCTCCAGGTGCTCGATGACGGCCGCATGACCGACGGCCAGGGCCGCACGGTCGACTTCAAGAACACCGTCATCATCCTCACCTCGAACGTGGGCTCGCATCACCTGCTCTCGTACGAGGACGTCGAGCAAGCGCGCGATCTCGTGATGGGCGATCTGAGGGCGAGCTTCCGGCCGGAGTTCTTGAACCGTCTGGACGAGATCATCCTCTTCCACCGCCTCGATCGCGCGCAGGTGCGCCGCATCGTCGACGTGCAGATCGGGCGCTTCGAGAAGCGTCTGAAGGGGCGCGAGATCGGCTTCGAGGTCACGGAGGCGGCGAAGGACTTCCTCGGGAACGTGGGCTTCGATCCCGCGTACGGCGCCCGCCCGCTCAAGCGCGCGATCCAGAAGCACCTCGAGAACCCGCTCGCGCAGGAGATCCTCGCGGGTCGCTACGCGCCGGGGGACACGATCGTGGTCGAGGTGGCCGCGGGCGAGCTCGCGTTCGGGAAGAAGCGCGGCGGACAGACGAGCGCGCACGCGGAGGCCTGAGCGCGACGGATCGTCGAACGCGGAACGAGGCCGCGCTCCGAGAGGGGCGCGGCTTCGTTCGATCGCGCACGACGCCGCGCGCGACGCCTCGCGCCGAGCCTCCTCCGCGCTCTCGACGAAAGGTCGCGCCTCGTGAGCGCCGCTCACCCGTGCGCTGCGTGCGAGCGTCGCTACAGTTCGGCACCGCGCGGTCGCGATCGAGTCGATGGTCACGCGCGCGGTTCGCGGTTCGGAGCTCGCGGTTCGCGTCCGAGACGTCCGAACGACCGAGGGAGAGCACATGAACGAGCCGCTGCTCGCGGAGCTTCCGGTGTTGGACGTGGCGCGTCAGCCGCGCACACGAAGCGAAGGCGCGCGAATCCTCGCGCTCGTCGCGCTCGGGCTCGGCGGCCTCGCCGCAAGGGTCGGCTTCGGTGTGGGCAGCTTGCTTTCGCTGATCGGAGCCGGGCTCGCGGCGTACGCGCACCCCTTCTTCTTTCCCGCACCTCGACCGGCCCGCGTGGGTGCCACCGCGACCGCGCTGCTGGTGGATCGCGGCGAAGGCGTCGAACGCATCGAGCGACCCGAGCTCCGCGCGGCCACGCTTCGTTGGGTCGGCGGCGCGCCGACGCTGACCCTGCGCACCTTCACCGACCGCTGGGTGATTCGTGTGCGCACGCTCGAGGAAGGGGCCGAGTTTCTCGCTGCGAGCGGGATCGAAGAGACGACGCGGCCGCATGCGATCCACGCACCGGACCTCGACGTGTGGGTCATCGTCGGCTTCCTCCTCGCCACCTGCGCGTTCGCCTCGTTCGGGATCCGCGCGGGTGGCCTCGCCGCGTTCGCGTCGCTCGCGGGCGCGCTCCTCGTCGCGGCGGAGCTGCTGCCTGCGGTGCGACGTCGCGTCACGAGCGCTCCGGTGTCGTTCGGCGAGGAGGTGTTCGAGTGGCGGGGCCCGAACGTGCGACGGCGGATCGCGTACGAGGACCTTCGTCAGGTACGGAAGGTCGGTCCGAATCGGCTGCTCGTGGTCGACGCGCGAGGTCGCTCGGAGACGCTGGAGCTCTTCGAGAGCGCGGAGCCCGATACGCAGCGCGTCGCGGACGAGCTGCGTCGCCGCGCGGTGGCGGCGCGCCGCGTCGAGACTCCGCCGATCCTCGCGTTCGAGGGTTCGTTCGCAGAGTGGATCGCGCGCCTCGAGCGCGTCGGACGAGGCACGTACCGCGACGCGGCGGTGGATTCGGAGCACATGGTGCGCGTGCTGGAGGAGCCGATGGCGCCTCCGCTCGCGCGCGTCGGCGCCGCCATCGCCCTCGGCGCGCTCGCGGGTCCGGCCCCCGTTCGAGCGCGGGTGTCGGCGCTCGCGGAGGGAGAGCCTCCAGAGCTCGCGTCGGCGTTCGCGGAGCTCGCCGAGGGTCGCATCGCCGAGACGACGCTCGCGCGCGTAGCGGCGGTCGAGGGATAGACGGCGACCCCGAGCCCCGTCGTCCCCGGCCCCGCGTGCAGAACGTTGCCTGTTGTTATACGCTGATTTGGTGAAGTCGGCGTATAACCCCCTCGAACCCGCGGCGCTGACGCTCTACTCGGAGCTCTTGGAGTCGTCGCTCGCGGCCGAAGCGGGATACGTCGGTACACCGCCTCCGGGCAGTTTCGTCACCAAAGAGATCCGCGGGCAGCGCTATTGGTACCTGCAGCTCTCCGAGCTCGGCGCGCGTCGACAGGTGTACCTCGGACCGGATCACCCAGAGCTTCGCGCGCGGCTCGCGGCCATCGAGACAGGATGGGCTTCGAGAGCGGAGCTGGCGCGCTCGGGGGCGCGTCTGGTCGCGATGTTGGTCGCTTCGGGTGCACGCGCGATGGATTCGGCGAGCGGGCGCGTTCTGGAAGTCTTGGCGCGACACCACGTCTTCGCGGCGGGGGCAGTGCTGGTCGGATCCCACGCGTTCTCCGTGCTCGGCACGACCCTCGGGGTTCGATGGGAGGCCGCCTACGAGACCTACGACATCGACATCGCGAGCGCGCCGAACATCGCGGTCGCCGTGCGCGACGCGGATCTTCCGGCCGCGCTCGCCGACGCCGCCCCCTTCGTGTTCCAGGCCATCCCCGGCTTCGATCCGCGACACGCCTCGACCAGCTTCTCGGTGCGCGGCCGCACCCTTCGTCTCGACGTGCTCACGCCGCTGATCGGCCCCGAACGCGACGGGCCGACCGCTCTGCCGCAGCTCGCGGTTGCGGCTCAGCCTCTGCGCTTCCTCGACTACCTCCTCGACGAGCCCATTCCCGCGATGGTGATCCACGGGCACGGGGTGCGCGTGAGCGTTCCGAGCCCCGCCCGCTTCGCGCTCCACAAGCTGCTGGTGTCGGAGGAACGTCCGCCACACCAAGCGGCCAAGCAGCAGAAGGACCTCGCGCAGGCCGAAGCACTGCTGCGTCTGCTCCTCGACGCTCGCCCGGGAGACGTCGCGCTCGCGTGGGACGACCTCGCGGCGCGTGGGCCCGGCTGGCGCAAGCGTGTGCGCGCTTCGCTGCGAGGGATCGACGCTCGCGTGGCGAAGCAGGTGCGCTCGACCTTCGCCGCGTGAGCGCGCGCTCTCACGTCGCGCGGGCCAGGACCTTCGCGAACATGTCCGGCTCCGGCAGGCTCTTGTACGCGCGGACCTCGGGCGGCATCACCGCGAGCGCGTGTTGCAGGCGCGCGCGCTCGTCGTCCGTGAGCGAGGCGAGCGGCTTCACGTAGACGCGGATGAGGAAGACGCTGCTGCGCGTCTGCGGCAGCGGCACCGTGACCTGACGTTCGACGCGGTAGAAGGCTTCCTTCGTGTCTTCCCAGAGCGCGCGGCGATCGCCGACGAAGAGCTCCGGATGTTGATCGAGCGCGGCACTCGCGCCGACCGTCCACACGAAACGCGCGTAGGGCCCACGGTCCACCATCGCGCGCACCATCCCTCGCGACGCTTTGTCGTTCGGCGGGAAGCCCGGCACCGGCTGATGGATCGCGTCGAAGCCGGCCTCGCGCAGGCGCTCCGGTCGCCAACCGCTCGGGAAACGCACGTCGACCGCGAGCGTGCGGCCGCGATCGTCCTCGCCGGCGTTCAGGATCGCGAAGTCCTCCTGCACGTGGCGCGCGATCGCGTCGAAGGGGTCGGCGGCCTCGACGTCGGCGTCGATCGCACGCAGCAGCTCCGGATGCTCGCGGCCGAGCGTGTCGCGCATCCACGCGCGCGCTTCGTCGAGCGCGGCGCGCGTGGGCTCGTCGAGGCCGTCCACCACGAAGCGCCGGTGCGCGGGCGCGCGACGTTTGCCGGCGACGTACTCGGCGTAGCGATCGTCGACTTGGAAGTACCGGCGATCCGCGTCGCCGTTGCCGAAGTCGGTGCCGAAACGCAGGAGGCTCGCCGCCATCTGGAGCGGCTCGGACTCGACGGGGAAGTAGTGCGGAATGGGCATGCGGAGTCGGCGTGGGGTCGGTGCTGGAGCGCGATCCATCGGCCACGCTCGGTTCGAGATACAGCACATCCCGAGGCCCCGCGCCGCTACGTCGCTCGCGACGCACTGGGCTCATCGCTCATGACCCCGTCGATCTCGACGGCACTCACGGCGACATCGCTCGCGACGCGCAACACGCTCCATCGCACGCGGACACCTCGCCCGCGTCACTCAGGGCTCGCGCACGGTGACGCTCGCGTGGCCCGAGTCGGAGCCGGCGGCGCTCACGCGGAGCGCTCGTCCGCGCGCGAGCAACAGTGGAACGCGGAAGTAGGTCGGGACGAGGCGGTCGTTGCCGTGGTGGCCGAAGGCGCGGGTCGGCGTGCAGCGGAGCGCGCCTCGCACGTCCGCGTCGGGCACGCAGCGGAAGCTCTCGTCGCAGTCACGCGCCGGTCGCGTGGACGTGGTGTGCGTGAAGTGGAGGAGCCACGCGGACCCTTCGCGGCGCGCGGTGCCGGTCCACGTGTGGGCGAAGTCTTCTTCGTGATGCCGGCTGCGTTCGGGTCCGCCCGGCGAGAGAAACGCGCCTTGGCTCACGTACCGTCCGTTCACCGCCAGCTCCACGCGCTCGCCGCGGATCGCGAGGCGCTGAGTGGCTTCGATCCGCGCGCTTTGATACCAGCCCACTCCGCGGTCGCTTCCGTCGAGGTAGTCCAGCGAGACCCGCGCGCCGTAATCGCGGGGACCGATCGCGAGCGGCTGTGCCAAGAGCACGGAGGCCACGGACGCGACGAGAAATCCGAGCCACGAGACCAAGGAGCGCGCGAGCGGCATGACGGAGGAGACACCACGACGCCCGCGAGGCTTGGAGCGTCCTCGGACCGCGACGTGGAATGCTCGCCGACGCAGCAGCTTTGCTTGACACCCCGCGCGTCTGGCCGGAACGTCGCGCCATGCTCGACGAGAGCACGCTGCGCCGCCATCTCGCGACCTTGGGATGGGAGGCCGCGCGTCATGGCAACGGCACCTTCCGCACCGTGCACGAGACCCCCGAGGGCCCCGTGGTGGTCTACCTGCGTCTGCAAGAGCACTGGCTCGTCGCGAGCGTGGTGCCCTTCCTCGCGACGAAGGGCGACAACAGCTTCGAGCTCTCGCGCTGGCTGCTGCGCATGAACCGCGACATGCGACAGACCAAGTTCGCGTACGACGAGGACGGCGACGTGGTCCTCACGGTGGAGCTGCCGACCGAGGCGCTCGACTTCAGCGAGATCGAAGCGGCGCTCGAAGGCCTCGTCGCGTCGGCGGTGAAGCATCGCAAGACGCTCCGCGCCGCCGCGTCGGGCTGACGTCGAGCCGAGAGCACGGCGAGCCACGCGTCGTCGCCGAGCGTGATCGCCGCGAGCACGTCGTGCGCGAACGCGACGTGCTCGCATGGAGGACGAGTCAGCGCTTCTTGCGAGGCTTCTTCTTCGCGGCCGCGAAGGGGTTGGCGTGGTTGATCGCGCCGCCCTTCTTCTTGGCGGGGAGCTTCGCGAGGCGACCGCCGCCCTCGCGCTCTTCTTCGTTCTGCGCGCGACGTGCGGCGCGCCGATCGCGTCGTCGATCGCCTGCCGGCTCGGCCTCGACGCTTCGCTCGCGCGTCGTCGAGTCGAGCTCGGTCTCCGGTCGCTCGCGGCGGACGCGACGCGGCTCTGCCTCGGCCTGCGGTCGCTCGCCGCGTGCACCGCGCGGTGCCTGCTCGGCCTCCGTTCGGCCACCGCGCTCGGTTCGCGCCGCGTCGCGTTCGCGTCGTCCGCGCGCTTCGAACGCTTGCTCCCGATCTTCGCGGCCCTTCGGACCCGATCGCCCCACCCGCGGGCTCTCCGCGACACCGCTGCGCCCTCGATCGTCGCGTCCACGCGGGGCACCTCGCCCGCGGTCGTCGCGCGCACCGCGTCCGCGATCACCGCGTCCGTCACGCCCACGATCCCCACGACCGTCACGACCACGCTCCTCGCGTCCCGCGAGCCGCGCGCGTGTGCCGTGCTCTCCGCCCCGCGGGTCGCCGAGCCACGAATCATCCGAAGGCACACCCACGATCTCGCGCTTGGGGATGCGCACGTCCTCGATCGTCACCTCGAAGCGCTGCCCGAGCGCGAGGATGCGGCCCGTGCGCAGTCCGATGAGGCGGATGCCGAGCTCGTCGAGCTCGTAGTAGTCCCCGAGCTTCTCGAGCGGCACGAGCACGTCGACGAAGGGCTCGTCGAGCGCGACCCAGAAGCCGTTCGCGTCGACGCTGGAGATCGTGCCCTCGAAGGTCTCGCCCACGCGATCGCGCATCAGGATCGCGCGGTAGAGCGAGACCACGTCGCGCTCGACCTGCATCGCGCGCCGCTCGAGCCGGCTCGCCTCGACCGCCGCGCGTCGCATGCGCGGAAGGAGCGCCGCGCCGTCCACCGTCTCGTTGCGCACCAGGCTCCGCACCACGCGGTGCACCACGAGATCCGGATAGCGCCGGATCGGCGAGGTG
>DDQZ01000040.1:0-973 GCA_002343505.1 Verrucomicrobiaceae bacterium UBA2429
TTTAGTGAAACCCAAGCCCAGCGTCCTTCAGCCAGCGAAGCGTCCCCCCCCCCCGCCCTTAGAGGCTGAGCTTGGCATTATGCGGCAAGTCAATCGGCCTTTGATGTGTGCTCGCTTCGATGTTGCATTGAGGACTGCGAGAGTCAGTCATGGGTATCGTAATTCGGAGCACCCTAGCCCTGCCGCTTGACTTTCGGCGGCGGGTTACGCGGTGGCGAGGTTGCTGGCGGTTCGTTCGGCGGCGGCACGTTGCACTGCCGCGCGGCGTTGAGCCGCCATCGCGTGGGGCGTGAGTTCGTTCACCGTTTTGGTGGTGGCGCTTGGCAGCCGTTCGAAGGTAACCGTCACGCACAGCGCCCAATGAAGGAACTCGCTTCATAGAGGCGAGCGCTCAAGAGGTGTCGCTTGTATGAGCAGCAGCGAAGCGATGATCTTGAAGCGGGACGCGGGCGGGCGCGTCGTGGTGCCAGTGGCGCGCCAGATTGATCTGGTGCGGGAGTATGAGCGCAGCGGGCTGAGCGGGCCGAAGTTCGCGGCGATGGCCGGACTGAAGCACCAGACCTTTGCCACTTGGCGGCGCAAGCACGGCACTCAACCACCGATACGGACCTGGTCAGCCACCTCCGCGTCGCCTCACGCGGTGGCCTGGATGGAAGCGGTGGTGGATGCGAAAGGCGCGTCTGCTGGCGGGATCACTCTGCTGCTGCCTGGCGGTGCCCGGGTGGAACTGACTCGCCCTGATCAGACGGTTCTCGCGGCGCATCTGCATCACTGCCCTGCCATGCTGAGCTTTACCGGCAGTTTGAAGGTCTTCATCTGCCTGGAGGCGGTGGACATGCGCAAAGGCTTTGAGGGGCTGCACGCCGCCGTTGCCGAGCAACTCAAGGAGGATGTGCGGGGTGGTGCTCTCTTTGTGTTCTCCAACCGGCGGCGCACGCGGCTCAAAGTGCTCTACTTCGACGGCACGGGGCTG
>DDQZ01000040.1:1086-12595 GCA_002343505.1 Verrucomicrobiaceae bacterium UBA2429
CTCTACTTCGACGGCACGGGGCTGTGGCTGATGACCAAGCGGCTGGAGCAGGGCGCGTTCTTCTGGCCGAAGGCGGCACAGGCGGGCCAGACGAAGCTGCGGCTCGCGCCGGAGGCCTTCGCGCTGCTGACCGACGGCATCGACATGCATGGGGCCAGGCCGCGCGGGTGGTATGAGCGCGGCGATGAGTAAAGTTGGTTTTTGATGGCATGTTAGTTGCATGGAGGCGCGGTACGTGCTTATGCCAAGGATACGCCGATGCCCGAGATGACACCGCTGGAAGCCCGCCTGACACAGGAGAACGCAAGGCAGGCGCAGGAGATCAAACTGCTGCGGGAGAAGATCGACCTGCTCATCCGCCGCGTGTTTGGAGCCAGCAGTGAGCGGCTCGACACCGACCAGCTCCTTTTGGCCCTGGAGGGCATGGAGGCAAAAAAGCCCGAAGCCTCCAGCGGCGCCGCCGTCGCCTTGGAGGCTGANNGGGAGAAGATCGACCTGCTCATCCGCCGCGTGTTTGGAGCCAGCAGTGAGCGGCTCGACACCGACCAGCTCCTTTTGGCCCTGGAGGGCATGGAGGCAAAAAAGCCCGAAGCCTCCAGCGGCGCCGCCGTCGCCTTGGAGGCTGATTTGAAGGACAAGCCCGGGCGCAATCCGAAGCGCAAGAAGAAGGGCGGCATCACCGAGGAGCTGCTCGCCTCGCTGCCTGCGGTGGAGGTGGTGCTCGTGCCTGATGAAGTGCGCGCCGAACCGGAGGCCTACCGCCTGGTGGACGAAGTGGTGACCCGGCAACTCGACTACGAGCCCGCGCGCTATGTTTGCAACAAGATCATCCGCAAGCGCTACGCGCGGATTGACAGCCCGCACCTGCCGCCAGTGGTCGCCCCGCTGCTCACGATGCTGGAACGCAGCAAGGCGGGGCCGGGTTTGCTGGCCTCGATCCTCACGGGCAAATACTGCGACCATCTGCCGCTTTATCGCCAGCAGCAGATCGCCAAGTGGCGGCATGGCATCGAGCTGACGCGCCAGGACATGTCGCGCTGGGTGGGGCTGGCAGCCGATTGGCTCAAACCGATTTATCAAATCATCCTCGGCGGCATGTGGGGGGACGGGTATGCGCAGATCGATGAGACTGTGATCAAGTATTTGGACCCCGGCAGCGGGCGGGCTCAGCACGGCTACTTTTGGGCGGTCAAACGCCCGGGAGGCGACGCGGCCTTTCATTGGGCCGCCTCGCGCGCGGCAAGCGTGCTGGAGAAGATCGTGCCGGCGGACTTCAGCGGCACGCTGCAAACCGACGCCTATGGCGCTTACCCCGCCTTTGCCAGGCGGCACGGCCAGCCGCTCACACTTGCCGCCTGCTGGGCGCACGCGCGGCGGGAGTTCGTGGAGGCCAGCCTGACTGGCGAACGCAAAGCCGACGCGCGGCTCATCGTGAGGCTCATCGGCCATCTGTATGCCATTGAGGCGCAAATGAGGGTCAAGCGAGCGGGCGCCAAGCTGCGGGCGCTGACACGCCAAGTGGAGAGCCGCCCCATCATGGAGCGCATCGGCGCGATCCTGCGGCATTGGAAACGCAAGAGGCGGCACCTGCCTCGCAGCCAGATGGGCAAGGCCATCGACTACTCGCTGAGCATTTGGGACGGGCTGCGCGTGTTCCTTGAGGACGGGCGCGTCGAGATTGACAACAACCCCGTGGAACCGGAGCGCAGCGGAGATAGACAGCCGTCAGGCTGCCCCGCAGGGGTGAGCAACGCGAATCAAAACGCGATCCGCCCGACCGCCGTGGGCAAGAAGAACTGGCTCTTCATCGGAGATGCTGAAGCAGGCGAGCGCAGCGCCATCGTGTTCACGGTGATCGAAGCCTGCCGCCGCCGGGGCATCAATCCGTTCGACTACCTGCGCGACGTGTTCACCCGGATGCCGCTGATGGCCGCCGCCGACTACCCAAGCCTCACACCGGAGGCCTGGCTGCAAGCACGCCAGCCGGCCCAACCCGCCAGCAAAGCTGGGTCAGCGCTCCTTTCCACAAGTCGCCAAAGGCGCTGTGCGTGACGCTTACGTTCGAAGAGTTCCGTGAGGTAGTTCACGGCGTTGAGGCCGACTCGATGGCAGTTGCCGATCAAGGTGTAGAACGTGGCGGCACGTTCGCCGCTCTGCGGGTCGCCCATGAAGAGCCAGTTTTTCTTCCCGATGGCGCTGGGACGGATCGAGTTCTCGACAAGGTTGTTGTCGATCTGCACGCGCCCGTCGCGGGTGAACACGCACAGCTTGCCCCACTGCCCGAGGGCGTAGCTGATGGCTTCGCCGGTGAGGCTGCGCGGCAGATGCACGCGGCTTGCTTGCAGGCTTTGCAGCCTGCATTTGATGGCTTCGAGGATGGGGACGCTGTGTTCTTGTCGTGCTGTGCGTGTCTCCAGCGGACCGGCGCGGGCTTCTCTCATCCGCGCTTCGACGCGGTAGAGCGCCTGCATTTGCGCGAGCACCCAGCGGGCGTCTTCGCCTTCCTCCTGGGCTTCGTAAAATTTGCGCCGCGCATGGGCCATGCATCCGGCGAGCTGGATGTTGCCTGCGCGTGCGGGCTGCTTGATGAAGCTGTCGTAGGCTTTGTAGCCGTCGCTCTGGATGAGGCCGGTGTAGTCCTCCGGCACGATTTGCTCAAGGCATGCGCTGCCGCGCCCGGTGTGCCAGGCCATGAAGCCGATGTTGCTCACGGGGTTGTGCACGCTCCACAGATAGCCGGTGCCGCACACGCCTTCGCGTTCGGGGTCTTGATACTTGACCGGTGTCTCGTCGATCTGCACATAGCCATCTTTGAAGACCTCTCTTTGGATCTGCTCGATGACGAGGCGTGCTGCCTCGTGCGCCATGCCCATCCAGCCGCAAAGCGTCTGCCTCGGCACGGGCAGGCCCTGGCGGGCGTAGAGCTGCTCGATGCGGTAATATGGCAGGTGCATCTCGAAGCGTGAGGCGGCCACATTCGCCAGCAGTCGTGCACTCGCGATACAGCACTCCTGCAGCCTCATCAGCGGAGCGATGACGGGCGGCAGATGCCGCTGCGCGATGCGCACATATTTGCGGCGGATGATGTGCTGCTGGCGGAACTGCGCGGGCACATGGTCGAGCAGCCTGGTGGTCTCCGAGCCGATGCACACGAAGGCTGCCGGATCAGCCACGACCTCGGCGGGATCGACGATGACTTCCTCAATGGGCAGGCTTGCCACGAGCACACCAGCACGCCGCACGGGCCGCTGAGCCTGGTGGTGGCGCGGTATGAGAAGAGCAGCGTGGACAACGGGGGTGCTCCGATGTTTTTCGACAGCGGTGCCATTCATTGGGCGGTGTACGGGCACGGGCTGCTCTACGAGGTGGTGGAGACGATCAACGGCAGCGGCAAACTGGTGGAAAGCGAGGTGCTGTATTACCACACCGACCAGGTGGGCAGCACGGTGGCGGTGACGAACCAGGCCAGGCAGGATGTGCTGCGGCAGTCATTTTTCATTCCCGCCGTTGCGTCTCGCAAGCATTTTCCAATACATGGAGAAGTGGCGACGATCCTGGGGGCTTGGTCGGGGGCTGACTGCTAGCACCCTCGGGGGCGGTATCAGGGCGTCACACAGACGAAATCACCCAGCACGGTGAAGTCTCGTGAGTTCGTGGTGAAGATGAAGACAATTCCGGCCTCACGAAAGGTGGCGGCCAGCATGGTGTCGAGAATGCGTTTCCTGCCCAGCCGATGCTGCCGCATCCAAGCGAAGAACGTGCTCATCGAGAGCGCGTCTGCGCCAATCTGGTCCACCTCGGGTGAGTCCCATCAAATTTAGGCTCTTTCCAAGGCGGCTTCCATGGACAGAGGCTGGGAGAATCGTTTGGGATCGGTCACCACATGCAAGAACTCCGCCATAACCTGAGGCGCGAGTGCGAACCGATCACCCGCGGACCGACTTTGCTGAATTTTCAGCCTTGCCACTTGATGATCGGGGTGCTCCGCGACTTCAGCGGCAACAAGGAAGCCTGTGTCAATCCCGATGGTCATTCAGCATCTCCTCCAGCAGATCGTCCTCGGCGCCGAGAGGCTTCAAGACTTTTCCAAGCTGAAGCGGTGGCAAATCCAGGGCGCTGTGTTGCTTCCTCGACCGGCGAGTGCGCAAAGAATGAATCAGCCGCTCCAAATGGGACAGCTCGTCCGCTGCCAGATGCGGAACAGCCATTTCAATATCGGCGAGGGTGCTCATGAGCCAAAACTATGCTTTTCTGGTTATGCGGCAAGCCTTCCTTTCAGCCATTCATCTCGGTCCCCATATCGCGGTTTCCGGCCATGACCCATCTCGGAAGCAGCTTCGACGCCGGAGCATTCATTCACGCAAGCTCTGCTTCGCACTGCGGGCGCACGATAAAATGGCGCGGTGCCGCGGCTTTTTGCCGCCGGGTTGCGGCTCGGAACCGCGTTCACTCTGTTTGCGATCCGCGTCGGCGCACCTCTGATCTGCGGCGGAGCACCGTTTTTTCGCAGCCTCGCAGATAAGGTGGTGCGCGCCCGCAGCCAGGAGCTGCGAACGTGCGGCTCGGAGGTGCGGGTTTTGAGAAATTTTCCTGATGTTGTCGCGGATTTTGGGTCCGCGCTCGCGGCTCGGAGCTGCGAGCGCGCGTTCGCAAACTTCGGGCGAGCACCTCGCCTGCCGCAGCCTCGCGGCTCGGAGCCGGAGGTCTTGCACCTCGGAGATGGGAGACTGGAAAAAAGGGGTGCGTCCGCGCGGCTCGGAGGTGCAATGCCGCGCCTCTAAGCCGCAAGGGCGCGGATCCGAACTGCGGCGGCGCGGATGGGAGATGCGAGAGAGAGGCGCGGGCGTGCGCGGAAGGACTTGATCGCACGAATTTTCGCGGAGCCATTTGTCAGTCCCTGTTTCGCGTTTTCCGGCCGGAAGCCCTGACGGGAAAATGGCCGGAGAAGAAGGCGGGGGCTTCGATGGATTCTTTTTGGAAAGGTCGGCTTTCTGGGGATGTTGGTTTCAACTTCCATGTCCCAACCCTCCATTCTCGTCATCGGCTGCGGCAGCATTGGTGAGCGGCATCTGCGCTGCTTTTTGAACACGGGCCGCTGCCGCGCGGCAGTGTGCGACACGAATGGCCGCCTCGTGGCGGAGGTGGCGGGTCGGTACGGGGTGCCGGGTTTTGAGAGTCTGGAGGCGGCGCAGGAGGCTTTTCCGGCGGATGGCTGGGTGGTCTGCACGCCGGCGCACACGCATCTGGCGCTGGCGCTGCGCGGGCTGGCGCGGGGCGTTCACCAGCTCATCGAAAAGCCGCTCGCCACGGGGCTGGAGCAGGTGGAGGAAACCCGCGCCGCCATTGCCTCCAGCGGCTGCCATGTGGCAGTGGCCTATGTGTTTCACGCCATGCCCTGGCTGCGCGCCATGCGGGAGGTGATCCTCTCCGGCGAACTGGGCAGCCCGCGCCATGCCACGCTCACGGCGGGGCAGCATTTCCCGACTTTCCGCCCGGCTTACCGGGAGATTTATTATGCCCGGCACGAGAGCGGCGGCGGGGCGATCCAGGACGCGCTGACGCACTCGGTGAACGCCATGGAATGGCTGATCGGCCCGGCGACGCGCGTGTATTGCGATGCCGCGCATCAAGTGCTGGAGGGCGTGGGAGTGGAGGACACGGTGAATGTGTGCGCGCGCCACGGGGATGTGCTGGCGAGCTTTGGCTACAATCAATTCCAGGCGCCCAATGAGCTGGAAATCCGCGTCCACTGCGAGCGCGGCAGTGTGGCGATGCAACTGCACGAGCAACGCTGGGGCATGATGCGGTTCGGTGAAAAAGAGTGGACTTGGCAGCGCCATCCCAAGCCCATTGAGCGCGACGACTTTTTCACCTGGCAGGCCGAGTCTTTTCTCGAAGGCATGGCCGGCAGGCCGTGCTTCCTCGCCACTTTTGAGGAAGGTGTCCAGACTTTGAAGTTCAACCTGGCCGCGCTGGAGTCCGCGCGCAGCGGTCAGCCCGTCGCCATCTCATGAGCGCTGAAATCCGCCTCGCCATGCTGGGCATGATCCCCGGCAACGGCCACCCCTATTCCTGGTCTGCCATCATCAACGGCTACGATCCCGCCGCCATGGCCGCGTGTCCTTACCCAGCCATCCCGGACTATCTGGGCAGGCAGCCTTTGGAAACGGTGCGCATTCCTGGGGCGCGTGTGACGCACATCTGGACGGACGATCCTGCGGACGCGCCGCTGGTGGCCAAGGCCAGCCTCATCCAAAACATCGTCGCCCGGCCGGAGGAGGTCATCGGCCAGGTGGACGCCGTCGTCATCGCCACGGATGACGGAGATGATCATGCGCGGCGCGCGCGGCCTTTCATTGAGGCCGGGCTGCCCGTTTTCATAGACAAGCCGCTCGCCACGAACGTGCCGGATCTGCGCCAGTTCGCGCGCTGGCAGCGGGAGGGGCGGGCGCTGCTCTCCACCAGCGGCATGCGCTACGCGCCGGAGACGCGGCTGAGCGCCGAACAAAAAGAGCAGATCGGCGAACCGCGCTGGATCACCAGCTTCACGTGCAAGACCTGGGAGCGCTACGGCATCCATGCGCTGGAGGCGGTGGCGCCGCTGGTGGGGCCGGGGTTTCTGACGGTGCGCGCGCAGTCGCAGCCCGGCTCGGATGTGACGCACCTCACGCACCGCTCGGGTGTGCAGGTGACGCTGGCGGCGATTCACGATGCGTATGGCAGCTTCGGGGCCGTGCATCTTTACGGCACAAAAGGCCAGATCCCGCTGCTTTTGCGCGACACCTACCACGCCTTCCGCGGCCAGCTCACCGCCTTCATCGAGATGCTGCGCACCGGCCAGCCGCCGCTGCCTTTCAGCGAGACGGTGGAGCTGATGGCGGTGCTCATCGCCGGAATCCAGAGCCGGGAAAAGGGGGGTGGTGTTGTCGAGGTCGCGGAAGTGCTGAAAAGTTTGGAGGGGTAGCAGTGGTTCCTGGTTTGAACTTCGATTTTCCAACCTCGGATTGATTCGCGCTCATTTGTGCTTCCTTTGCGGCATGACCTCTCTCGACCGATTCAGCCTCAAAGACAAAGTCATCCTCCTTACCGGCGGCGCGGGGCTTTATGGGCGCGGGCTGGCGGCAGACCTGGCCTCGGCGGGCGCGCACCTGGTCATTGCGGCGCGTGACAGGGAGAAGCTGGAGGCCGTGGCCGCCGAGGAAAGGGAGCGCGGGTTTCAAGTTGAGGCGGAATGCCTCGACCAGGGGGATGAGGCCTCCGTCCTGGCTCTGCGCGACCGCGTTCTGGCAAGGCATGGCAGGGTGGACGGCCTGGTGAACAATGCCGTGGCGCGCGTGGTGAAAGGCGCCGCCGGAAGTGTGGAGCAGTGGCAGGAGTCCATGCGCGTGAACGCCACCGGCGTGATGCTGATGCACCGCGTCTTCGGCGCGGACATGGTTGAGCGCGGCATCGGCAGCATCGTCAACATTGGCAGCATCCAGGGGATGATCGGGCCGAGCTACGAGTTGTACGCGGGGACCAGCATGGGCGACCTGCCGCCGGATTATTTCTTCCACAAAGGCGGCATGATCAATCTCACACGCTTCTACGCCGCCCATTTTGGGGCGCGAGGCGTGCGTGTGAACTGCCTGTCTCCAGGCGGCTTCTTCAATCAACAGCCGGAGCCTTTTCTCAGCCGGTACTGCGGGCACACCCTGCTTGGCCGAATGGCGGATCCGTCCGACCTCGGTGGTGCTGTGATCTTTCTTCTCAGCGATGCCGCGCGCTACATCACGGGTGTGAACCTGCCCGTGGACGGCGGATACACGGCCAAATAAAAACGCCGCGGACCTTTGGGGTCCGCGGCGCCGTGGGTTTGCCTCAGCGTCCGAAGGAGAAGAACCAGCTCACACTGCGGGAAGGCACTGGCGCGCAAACGGGCGGGTGATAAACCACCGGCGGCGGGCAGACAGGCCGGTGAACCACCACGGGCGGGCGGCAGGCGCGGCAGCCGCATGCGCTGTGCTGGGTCACCCAGCGTCCGACGGGCTGGCCCCAGCGGTCGCGGCCATAAACTTGATACACGGCGTAAACAGGGCGTCCGCATGGCAGGTAACTGACCACACGGGAGTGTGAGTGGCAGGCGTCCCAGGCTTCGGCGCTGGTGGGGGCTGCCGCGCCAAGAGCGGCGGCTGCGGTGATGATGAGGAGGGTTTTTTTCATGGTGCTGAACTTGTGTTCAGCGCATCTGACGGCGCTTCATTTTGCCTATTCGAAGCTCCTTCATTTTTTTCGAGCAGGCCCGGTGGTGTCAGCGCAGGTGCTGTTTGAGGAAGTCGAAAGTGCCCGCGCCATGGATGGTGTGAGGACCGTCGAAGTGCTCGATGACGGCGCGCCCGCCGATGCGCAGCTTGTTGTAGAGGCGCCGCACTTTGGCGAACTCGTAGTTCACCCATTCGTCAATGCCGACGCCGTCGTTGTGGCCGCGCTCGACCATGAAGGGCCGCGGCGCGATGAGCGCGGACATCTCCGCGTAATTGTAAGTTCCGCCGAGATTCCACTCCCAGATTTCATACTCACCGGTGAACACATAACTCAAAGGCAGCTCCGTGGTGGCGCACTTGCGCACCCATTCATTGAAGTCGCCCGAGCAGATGCTCAGGCAGTAATCCGTGAGCACGGAAGGCGTGCGCATGGCGGACTTGCCGCCGTAGCTCAGGCCGTAAAAGGCGATCCTGTCAGTCTGGGTGAAGGGCTGCGCCTTGAGCCACTCGATGATGCGCTGGTGCTGGCCGTTGATGATGGAGTAAAGCGTCATCCCCAGCGGATTGGCCTTCCGCTGCAATGACCGGAAGGCGTCCTTGCCGCGGTAAAGATTGTGGGGCGCGAAGGTGATGAACCCCTCCTCCGCCAGGCGCAGCGCGAAGGCTTTGTAGGCGGCAAAGGCGCGGGTGCTTTCATCGGTCTCGTAGCAATGCTCGGGCAGTCCCTCCAGGCCATGCTGGCAGACAATGACGGGGCGTTTCTCTCCCTCGCGCAAATCCTTGGGCAGAGCCAGCCAGCCCCAGGCGAAGACATCCTGCCAGACATCCAGCACGACTTCATGGATCACCACATTTTCGGTTTCCCTCACCACCCGGCTGCGCGGGTTAGCCGGGACGCCGGGATCAGGCAGGCGGCCGATGACCTCGTTCCAAAACCGTCCGCGCTCCACGGCGGCGCGCTTTTCATAATCCTCCAGCGAGTTCAGCGGAAGCGGCTTCCAAAAGCCGGTGTTGCGCTCGCTTTCGATGGTGGCCAGGAGACGCTGGGTGAACGACTCCATCTCGCGCACCTGGCGTTTTTGCCGCGCCTGGACCGCATCCACGCTGGTCGTCTGAGCGGGCACGCGCGGAGCGTCCCTGGCTGCGGCCATGCGCGCCAGCATCGCCCGCGCCGCAGTCTCCGGAAAAAGATGGCCGATGATTTCAGCGGCGCTGCTTTTGCGCTCGAAGACTCGGCCCCACTCTTGCGCGAGTCCTTTCGTCAACTCCAGGGCGCGGGCCATCTCGGCGCGCGC
The DNA here is from genome assembly GCA_002343505.1 of Verrucomicrobiaceae bacterium UBA2429. Taxonomy (GTDB): domain Bacteria; phylum Verrucomicrobiota; class Verrucomicrobiia; order Verrucomicrobiales; family Verrucomicrobiaceae; genus Prosthecobacter. The sequence goes on from DDQZ01000040.1 coordinate 10,625, forward strand.
GCTTCCCAGCGGAGGCGTCTCGATGAAGCCCGGAGCGGCCACCGCGCGCACGCCCTTGCCTGCCTCGGGCGGTCCTTTGACTTCGGGAAAGCCGGCGTGCTGCACCGCCAGATGACGCGGCGCGATGAGCGTGGCGAGTTCCGCGTCGCCAAACTCGCGCAGCAGGCCGAAGACATTCCGGTAGATGGGCTCCTGCCAGAGACCCTCGCGCGGCGCGAAGTGCCCCCACACATAGACCGAGCCGACGCGCTCATCCACAGCGCCCGCGTAAAGCGCCAGCAGGCCGCCCTCTCCGAGGCCCGCCACGCACACCGGCCGTCCTCCCTCCTGCTTTCCGAACCAGTCCACCAGCGCCAGCACTTTTTGGATTTCGTATCCGATGACATGCCGCCCGAGGATGAAGGACTGGCGGTAAATCCACTCGCGATGCGGCGCGTTGATCCGAATGCCCAGGCGCTCGCTGCCGGAAAAATCCGCGTCACGGCTCACGAGCACCGGAATGAGAATCTGCGCGCCGGCAGTCATAAGCGCGGGGTCCAGCGCGCCGTCTTTGAAGCCGAGAAGCTGCTCCGGCGTGGTGTCCGCGTCAGGCAGATAGACGACACGCGCCAGCACTTCACCTTTCGGCTGGATCAGCAGGCCCTCGCCATTCATACCCTCCAGCACAGGCCAGCGCACGCGATGCACGGAGGCGTTCTCGTTTTCCGCGATGAGCGACGGGCTGGCAGTGTCTGCCACGAACTCCAGCGAGGAAAATGGCGCGCGCTCATCCACCACGCCGAGAATGCCCCTCAGCCTTTCGCGGTTCGCCGCCACGGAGGCGGAGTAGGCTTCCTTTGAAGTAGTGTCACGCTTCCAGAAGGTCTCGCGCCGCGCCGCCGCAGCCAGAGTCTCGCGCAATAGAAAGCGGTCCGCTCCGGCGACCATCAATGCGGAAAAATCCGCTTCAGCCGCGAGGGGTTGAGTTCCAGGCAGGTGGGCGGCGACGGCGGCTAGCAGAATGGACAGGTTCATAATGTCCAATATCTACGCGCCGGCGGATGGCCCTCACACCTGGATGAGGGTGAAATCCGCGTTGACGGCAGCCTGTCCGGCGATAGTCTCGCGCCTCGCATCAACGCATCATCATTTATCAATACATCACAAAATCCAGCCATGTCCCGCTCCTACATCTTCTCCTCCGAGTCCGTCGGTGAAGGCCACCCCGACAAAGTCTCCGACACCATCTCCGACGCCATCCTCGACGCATGCCTCGCCGTGGATCCGAAGAGCCGCGTGGCCTGCGAGACCTTTGTGAAGAGCAACGTCGTCGTCGTCGGCGGTGAGATCACCATCCCCAAGCTCCAGAACAAAAAACTCGGCACCACCAAGCCCATTGATGAGATCATCAACATCGGCAAGGTCATCCGCGAGGCTGTGCGCGGCATCGGCTATGTGAATGACGATGACGTTTTCCACGCCGACAAAATCTTCATCAACAACTACCTCACCGCCCAGAGTCCCGACATCGCGCAGGGTGTGGACGCCGAGAAGGCCGAGGGCAAAAAGACCGCCGAGCAGGGCGCCGGCGACCAGGGTATCATGTTTGGTTATGCCTGCGATGAGACGCCGGAGCTGATGCCCGCGCCGATCATGTACGCCCACCGTCTCGGTCGTGAGTTGACCCGCATTCGCAAGGCAGGCAAACAGGCCAAATGGCTGCGCCCCGACGCCAAAAGCCAGGTCTCCGTGGAGTATGTGGACGGCAAGCCCACCCGCATCGTGAACGTGGTCATCTCCACCCAGCACGCCGCCGATGTCAGCCATGCCGAGATCGAGAAATTCTGCATTGAGCAAGTCATCAAAAAGGTGCTGCCCAAGAGCATGCTCACCAAGGACACCGAGTACCTTATCAACCCGACCGGCAAGTTCGTCGTCGGCGGCCCCCAGGGGGACAGCGGTCTCACGGGGCGCAAGATCATCGTGGACACC
>DDQZ01000040.1:12777-35519 GCA_002343505.1 Verrucomicrobiaceae bacterium UBA2429
AAGATCATCGTGGACACCTACGGCGGCATGGGCCGCCACGGCGGCGGCGCCTTTTCCGGCAAGGATCCCTCGAAGGTGGACCGCAGCGCCGCCTATATGGGCCGCTGGGTGGCGAAGAACATCGTCGCCGCCGGACTTGCCTCGAAGTGCGAGATCCAGTTCGCCTACGCCATCGGTCACCCGCAGCCAGTCAGCGTGCATGTGGACACCTTCGGCACCGGCGCCGTGAGCGATGACAAAATCCTCGCCGCCGTGCTCAAGGTCTTCTCCTTCAAGCCCGCCGACATCGTCAAGCAGCTCAACCTGCTGCGCCCGATCTACTCGAAAAGCACCAACTACGGCCACTTCGGCAAGGACGACGCCGACTTGACCTGGGAAGCCGTCAATAAGGCGGACGCGCTCAAAAAAGCTGTCGGCTGACCTCTCGAAAGCGCCACCCACCCGCCCGCGCTGGAGGAATCCGGCGCGGGTTTTCCATGCGCGTTGCTAGCGTTCGTCAGCCACCATCTTCTCGATCCACTTGCCGAGGTCGGGAGCTTGGAAGGCGCGCATTTTTTCCAGCAGCAGCGCGGGATCGCGCTCCACCAGCACGCAGTCGCGATGCGCGGGCTTGAGGAAGCCGTGGCCGCGCATGTGGTCGAGAAAGGCGAGCAGCCCGTCGAAAAAGCCCTCCGCGTTCAGCAGGCCGACCGGCTTGCCATGAAAGCTGAGCTGGAGCCAGGTGAGCGTCTCGAAAAGCTCGTCGAGCGTGCCAAAGCCACCCGGCAGGGCGATGAAGCCGTCGCTGAGGTCCACCATCATCTGCTTGCGCTCGTGCATCGAGCGCGTGACATGCAGAGCGGTCAGTCCTGTGTGGCCCAGCTCTTTCTCCATGAGCGAATGCGGAATGACGCCGATGACCTCGCCCCCCGCCGCGAGCGCCGCGTCCGCCACCGCTCCCATGAGGCCCACCCGGCCGCCGCCATAGACAATGCCGATGCGCTGCCGCGCGAGAAAGGCGGCAAGCCCGGCGGCCGCTTTTTTGAAAACCGGATCGTGTCCGCCGTTGGCCCCGCAGTAGATGGCTATGCGCATGGCGCTCCATTGCGCGATGGGCGCGTGAAATCAAGCTTCGGGAACTCCCGGCACCAGCTTTCCGGCTTTCCTGGCCGTGGTGATGAAGGCGTCCTGAAGATAAAGAGGCTCCAGCGGGCGCGCGGCGCGTCGTTCCATTTCCGTGTCATTGAATCCCTCCGCGATCCGCGCCAGCGCCACGGCGTCCGGCTGCGCGAGGCGGACGCGGTCGAGTCCGAGCGGCGCGCGCGCGTCGAAAGTTACCCAGTCTCCGCCGGCGCTCACAGCGGCCTGCGCGGTCCGCTCGTCAACGAGTTCCAGACTCCCAACCTCCGATGCGGCGCTGACTGCGGCGATGTAAAAAAAGCCGCGCCGCGCGTCGCCAAGCACGCGGCACCCCGGCGCGCAGGCGAGTGTCGGCAGGCCGGCCACCGTCCACCCGCGTGAGACCGCCACACCCTGCGCGGCGGCGATGGCAATGCGCACCCCGGTGTAGGAACCCGGTCCGGTGCCGACCACCATCCGGGCGCGCCTTTCTCCGATGACAGCGAGCGCCTCCGCCAGCGGCGCGAAGAGCCGCGCATTGTGCGAGCGCTCGGAGACAAAAGCCGCCTCAAAGAGCACCGCCGCGCCGCAGGTGACGGCGATGACTCCGCGCGGCGTGGAAAGATCAAGGGCGAGGACGGGATTCATTCGGCAGGCGTCTTCTCCATCACACGCCTGCCGCCCTCAGGCAAGATCTCGATGTGAAACCAGCGCGTCCGCGGCGGCATGAGCTCCGGGAAAAGGTCCGCCCATTCGACAACCACCGCGCCCGGCTCATCCAGCAGCTCATCCCAGCCGGCGGAGAGCACCTCGCGCGCGCTGCTCATGCGGTAAAAGTCGAGGTGGAAAACCGGCAGCCGTCCGTCGTGATGCTCGTGAACGAGCGTGAACGTGGGGCTGCTGGCCTCGCGCTTGGATCCGGCGCCCGCCATGATGCCCTTCACCGCCTGCGTCTTGCCCGCGCCGAGATTTCCGCACAGGGCGATGACATCGCCCGCCTGCAACGAGGCTCCGAGCCGGCGGCCCCATTCGAAGGCATCCTCTGGAGTGGGCAGGAGGGTCATGACAATGGAGAGAATGCGAGTGGACGAGGGTTCATGCGCGGCACCGGCGGAATCAACATTCTCCAGCGCGCCGTGTCCCGCGGAATTTCACATTCCACAAGACCCGATGCCCGCTGCGGGTTTGCCTCGCGGGGAATGCCCCCTAGACTCCGGGCGCCAGCCCTGCCATGAAATCCAAATCCCCATCCAAACCGAAGCGCAAGCCTGCGGCGGTCACCGTCGCCGGCATGTTGCGTAAACACTTTCGCACGGCCGCACTGCACAAGCTGACCACGACTTCACGCATGTTCCCCGTCACCGCGCGGATTGACCTGCAAACGGCGCTTGTTGATCTCATCGGAAAGACCTGCCAGGTGACGCACCAGTCGGGTGTGCAGGCTGGATATGCGTTCCAAACATTCACTTTCAGCATGCTGTCGCTGGATCGTGACAATGCGGCCGTGATCGCACCGATGGAGACGGAGGATGTGGACATGGGCGAAAGCGCGCCCTTTCGCGGGCTTAAGTCAACGCTTTGGTTCTGCATCCTCGACGGCCGCCGTATCGCCTTTCTCCTCACTCCTGTTCTTTCGCATGGAGAGGTTGGCGGATGGCAGGTGGAGATTGCCGTGCTGCCCGCGCAAGACGGTTCGGATCCCAGTGCCGCGATGCTGGCCGCGATTGACGCGATCATCAGCCAGGCGCGGTCATACAGGGGAAAAGTCATCTCGCTTGAGCAGCGGGACAACTATTCCGGCAAGGCGGGCAGCGTGAGAGTCCACAAGCTGCGCGGTGTGACCCGGGAACAAGTCATTCTCCCCGAAAAAACCCTTCGGATGCTGGAGCGCAACGTCATGGAGTTCATCGGGCAGCGAGCCAGGCTTCAGGACCTGGGCATGAGCATCAAGAAAGGGCTGCTCTTTTATGGCCCTCCGGGAACGGGCAAGACGCACACGATCCACTACCTTGCGAGCCGGCTTCCCGACCACACCACCTGCTCATCACCGCCGAGCAGGTGGGGATGCTCGACCAGTATATGCAGCTCGCGCGCTTTCTCCAGCCCGCGATGATCGTGCTCGAAGACGCCGACCTGATCGCGCGGGCCAGGACCTCCATGCGCAATCCGTGCGAGGAGAGCCTGCTCAACAAGCTGCTCAATGAGATGGACGGTCTGCGCGAGGATGCGGCGCTCCTTTTTGTGCTGACGACGAACCGGCCCGAGGAGTTGGAGTCCGCCCTTGCCGCCCGCCCAGGCAGGATAGACCAGGCCATCGAATTTCCTCTGCCGGATGAGGAAGGACGCCGGAAACTCATCAAGCTCTACGCGGCGGGAATCGGCCTCACGGAGCGGGTGGCGTCTGTCCTGGTCCGCAAAACGAAGGGTGCGAGCGCCGCCTTCATCAAGGAACTCATGCGCCGCGCCGCCCAGGTCATGCTGCGCTCCGGTGACGGGCGCGAGCTCAGCCTGTCACAGATCGAGTCCGCGCTGGATGAGATGCTTTTCGCCGGAGGCAGCTTGAATGTGAGGCTGCTCGGCGGCCGCCAGGATTGAACCATCCCCTCAGTCACGCGGCCCCGGCCACCTCCAGCCCTTGCCAGGATGGCTGGTGCTGTCCATCGCGTCGCTGTCCCCCTGCCAGGCGGGGGCGGTCTGTTTCAGACGCACAGCGCCGCCTGTGATGCTGGACTCGTCCAGGATGAGCCTGCCTCCCGCGTTATTGGGAAAGGCGCGCCGCACCTGGCTGAGCAGGCAGTCTTTGAACGTGATCACCGCGTTGGCGTCGTCATCCACGGAGGCGGCGTTTTCCAGCGTGTGAAAGGTGCTCCGCGTGACGGTGACAGGGCCGGCGTGGCTCCACAGCCCGGCCGGCGCCATGCCGGTGAAGCAGTTCTCCAGCGTGCCGGCGTTCCAGATGCGGAAGTTGCGGCTGTTTTCCAGCGCCACGCAGCTTTCCAGCCGCACGCCGGGTGATTTCAGATCAAAGCCTCCGTCCTGGTTGCGGATGGCGCGGCAGCGGAGGAAACGAACCTGCGTGCTGCCCTCCTCGATGACGAAGCCGTCGCCGTTTTTGTAGCTGCTCTTTTGCAGCGGCATCATGTGGTTGCGCGCCACGCAATCCTGAAAGAGCAGGCGCGTGTTCCGAGCCCGCGAGCCGTTGGCAAAGAAGCCGAAGGGCAGGGACTCGGTGAGCTTTTCCCACCCGGAGTCCCCCTCGCTGCAATCCGCCGTGCAGCGCCGCAGCGTCACGTCCTCGCAGCCGTCCTCCAGTCGGAAGCCGTGCTTCGTGAAGCGCGCGAGATGGCAGTCCTCCACGCGCAGCGCGTGACAGTCGCTCAGATAAAAGCCATGCCGCACACGGCGCATGGTGATGCCCTCAAACACCAGCCGCTGCCGCGCGCCGCCGCCCCTGGCCGGGGGAGCCAGCATGCCGGTGACGCAATCCGAGACGCGCAAGCCGCGCACGGTCACATCCCGCACACCGGGCGCGATCTCGATCGCCGTGCCGCCTTGATCCGGGTTCTTCTCGCTCCAGGCACCGGTGAGCTGGGGCAGCCCGCCGCCCGTGTCCCGGCCTTCGATCACCACAGGCTGCGGCTCCGTGCCGGAGACGGCGATCTCCAGTTCCAGCCCGCGATATTCTCCGCTGCCAAGCAGCAGCCGGTCACCGGGTTTCAAGCCGCCCGCGCGCAGCAGGGCGCGAGCGGCCCGCGCATCCAGCGCGTTGGCAAAGCTCGTGCCATCGCGCATGCCGGCGCCGTCCGGCAGCGCATGCGCATCACGGGCGGAACAGGCGGAGGATGCTGCGAGCGAAACAATCATCGCGGCGAAAGCGTGGCGGGTTGCCGGGGAGTTCATGGAGGGAAATGGCACCGGTTCATGACGGATTCCTGGACGCGGCTCTTTCGGTGTGATCTTGCCAGGTCCGTCGCAAAACATCTCCTCGCGTTCCTTGCCCCTGGCATCACGCGCCCGCCGCGCGGAAAAGCCGAGATTGCCCCTTGTCCCGCTCCGGCCTCCGCTCTAGTCTCGCCGGGTCAGGGGCCGTGGATGAGCAGCTTGCGAACCCCGCCAGGTCCTGACGGAAGCAACGGCAGCATGCCTGTTTTTGCCGCGGTTCCCTGACACTTCCCCGCCGTATCCATGCCGCCCCACGCCGGGCGGCTCTTGCCAGGGGCCGCCGCCGCGCCATCATCCCCGCCCAAACCATGTCCACCCCCGTAAAAAAAGGCATCTGCTACCTCGTCGGCGCCGGCCCCGGCGATCCCGGCCTGCTCACCCTCAAGGGCAAGGAGTGCATCGAGGCCGCCGATGTGCTCGTCTATGACTACCTGTGCAATCCCGAGCTGCTGCGCCACGGCAAACCCGGCGCAGAGCGCGTTTATGTGGGCAAGAAAGCCAATGCCCACACCCTGACCCAGGATCAGATCAACGACCTCATTGTCAAACTCACCCGCGAGGGCAAGACCGTCACCCGGCTCAAAGGCGGCGACCCCGTGCTTTTCGGGCGCGGCGCAGAGGAGGCCGCCGAGCTGGCCGCGGCGGGCGTGAGGTTCGAGATCGTGCCCGGCATCACCAGCGCCATCGCCGCGCCGGCCTACGCGGGCATCCCCGTCACGCACCGCGACCACGCCAGCCAGCTCACCATTTTCACCGGCCACGAGGATCCGACAAAAGCGGAGACCAGCCTGGATTACGCGAAGCTGGCCGCCGCTGACGGCACCAAGGTTTTCCTCATGGGCGTCGAGCGCATGGAGGAGATCACGGGCGAGTTTCTCAAACACGGAGCCTCCCCCGCCACACCCATGGCCCTGGTGCGCTGGGGCACGCATGGCCGTCAGCGCACGCTCGTGGCCACGCTCGGCACCATGGCCGCGCGGGTCAAAGAGACAGGATTCAAAGCGCCAGCCGTGGCCGTCCTCGGCGATGTCGTCACCGAGCGGGAAAAGCTCAACTGGTTTGAAAACCGCCCGCTCTTTGGCAAAAGGATCGTCGTCACCCGCACCCGCCAGCAGGCCGGCGCGCTCAGCCGCAAACTGCGCGAGCTGGGCGCGGATGTCATCGAGCTGCCCACCATCCGCATCGAGGAACCTCGCAACCGCATGGCCTTTGGCGAGCTCGTGCAGGACTGCCACACCTACGACTGGATCGTCTTCACCAGCCCGAACGGAGTGGACGCCTTCTTCGCCATGTTCGACAAGCTCTACAATGACGCCCGCAGCATCGGCGGCGCGCGCATCGCCTGCATCGGCCCCGGCACCGCGGAGAAGGTGCGCGCCCGGCACCTGGCGGTGGACCTCATGCCGGAGAAGGACTTCGTGGCCGAGGGCCTCGTCAAGGCGTTCAAAGACCACCAGAACATGGAGCACGTCACCGTTCTGTGGGTGAAGGCCGAGGAGACGCGCGAAGTCATCGCCAACGAACTCACCGCCCTGGGCGCCATCGTGGACGAGGCTGTCGCCTACCGCACCGTCCAGGAAAGAGACGACAACCTCGAAGCCCTCGCCCGCCTCAAGGAGGAAGGCGCGGACATGATCACCTTCACCAGCGCCAGCACGGTGGACAGCTTCATGGACCTCGGCGTGCCGCTGCCGGAGGGCGTCAAAATCGCCAGCATCGGACCCGTCACCAGCAGCGCGGCAAGACGCCGCGGATTGAAGGTGGACATGGAGGCAAAGACCCACAGCATCCCCGGCCTGGTCGAAGCCGTGGAGAAATACTGGGCGGGAAAATGACCCGCAGCGCATGAATCCGCTCCACGCCGCCGCCGAACACCATCTGCCGGAGTGCCTGTGCTGGCTGAGGCGCATGGTGGAAATCAACAGCTTCACCACCCGCGTCGAAGGCATTGCCGCCCTTGGCCGGCTCACCGCCGAATGCTTCGCCGGTCTCGGCTTCGAGGCTGAGTTCGCCGCGCCGGCCAATCCCGCCCACGGCAGCCACCTCTTTCTCAGACGCGGCACCGGCAGGCCCGTCGTGCTCGTCACCCACCTCGACACCGTCTTCCCCCCCGAAGAGGAGCAGCGCCACGCCTTCCACTGGCAGGAGGAAAACGGCCGCATTTACGGCCCCGGCACCGTGGACAACAAAGGCGGCACCGCCTTGATCTGGCTCATGCTGCAAACCCTGCGCGACACCGACCCCGCGCTCTTTGAGCAAACCCCGTGGCTCGTCGCCGCCAACTCAGCCGAGGAAGTCGTCGGCTCCGACTTCGCCGGCCAGACGCGCGCGCGCTGCCCCGGGGGCGCGCGCATCGTGCTTGTCTTTGAGGGCGGCCCGCGCGACGACAGCGGCAGCCACCTCGTCACCGCGCGCAAAGGCAGGCTCGAATACCGTCTCGAATGCTCCGGACGCGCCGCCCATGCCGGCAGCAGCTTCGCGGAGGGGGTGAACGCCGTCGTCGAACTCGCCGCGCTCCTGCCCCGCCTCGCCGCCCTCTCCGATCCGGGCAAAGACCTCACCGTCAATGTCGCCAACATCAGCGGCGGCACCGTCCTCAACCGCGTCCCCCACCAAGCCGCCGCCGAACTCGAAATCCGCGCCTTCGACCCCGAAGTGCTGCACCAGGCCGGGCAGGCCGTCGAAGCCCTCGCAGGCCGGACACCCGGCGGCGCGGAAATCCGCGTCACCCGCCTCGGCCACACCCGCGCCTGGCCAGGCGGACCGGACACCGACCGCCTTTTCGAGGCATGGCAGCATGCGGGTCAGACCCTCGGCATGAGCGTCCTGCCCATGCGGCGCGGCGGCCTCAGCGACGCGAACTACCTCCACACCCTGGCCCCCACCCTCGACGGCCTCGGCCCCGCCGGCGCCAACGCCCACTGCTCCGAGCGCAGCGCCGAGGGTGCCAAACTGCCCGAATACGTCCTTGCCGGCTCCTTCGTCCCCAAAGCCGCCCTCAACGTGCTGGCCCTTGGCTCGCTGCTGCGCAGATAAACTGAAGCTGCGTCACTCTGACGCCGCGACGGACTCAGCGGCGGCGCGCAGGGCCTCGCGCAGGGGGGCGGACTCGGCGGCCAGGGCGCGCTGCTCTTGTTCGTAGAGCGCGCGGCCCTCCGGGGTCTCGATGCGCACCGGCTCCAGGCCCAGGGCGCGCAGGTCGTAGGGGCTGGCGCGCATGTCGAGCAGGCGCGCCCGGCGGGCCAGCTCGAAGCAGCGCCCGATGAGGTCGGAGCCGGCCCATGGCAGGAGTTTGGCGGACCATTTGTAGAGGTCCATGTTCGCGTGCAGGCAGCCGGCCTGCTCCATCCGCGGGCGGGTTTCGAGGGTGGGATTGAGCGTGTTGAGCGGGCGCGCGGCGGGGGTGAAGAAGCGGTAGGCGTCGTAGTGGGAGCAGCCGATTGTCTGCGCCTCGACAAAGGCGGCCAGCGCCTCCGGCGGCAGGCGCAGCTCATGGCTCTGGTGCCGGACCAGCTCGCGGCTCTGCCGGTAAACCATGGCCCACTCATGCAGGCCCAGGCAGCCGAAGCGCGCGGGCCGCTCCCGCACGCGCGCGCACAGCTCCGCCACCCACGCCGCCAGGCGGCGGCGCGGTTCGGGCGGCGGCTGCGCGTGGCTCAGCAGCCCGTCCCGCCTCTGCCAGGCGGCGCCGGCCAGCCAGGGCATGGCCTCCAGGTCCGCGTCCTCCACCTCGATGGCCGCGCCCCAGGGCGGAGTCCACTGGCGCAGCCTGGCGGGGGAGAGGGTGTAGTAGGTGAAGAGGAAGTCCTCCACCGGGTGCTTCAAGCCGCGCGCGCGCCGCTCCACGAAGGCCAGCGCCGCCGCGTCCACCCGCGCCGCATGAGCCGCGCGCAGCGCCTGCCAGCGCGCGCGCGTCCACACGCTCCGCGGCGCGGCGCGGTGCGGGTCGGGGAGGTCGGCGGTCATGGCGCGCGCACATGGCCGGGAATGGCGCGCATTTCAAGAGGACGCGCGCCGCTTCTCCGCTATGCTCGCGCGTCCGCGCCGCCGCGCCTTTTCCCCTGATGCCTTTGCCACGAGTCACCGCCTGCCTTCTCGCCTGCCCCGCCTTGCCCGGCGCGCAGGAGGCCGCCCTGCCGGAGCCTGATCCGCTCCAGGACATGAATGTCGTCCTGCAGATGCAGATCTTCCTCGACAACCAGCTCTTCGGCCCCGGCAAGCTGGACGGCGTGTGGGGGGAGTTCACCCACAAGGCCGCCGTCAACTACAACTTCGCCAGGGGCCGCGCCGACATCCACGACCTGGCGCCGGTGATGAGCGAGGCCGCGCGCGCCGTGCCCGTGATCCTGGCGGCCTGGCGCATTCCCGGGAGCCTGCTCGGGCATGTGGACCCCTCGCTGCCGGAGGACCCGGAGCAGCAGTCCAAGTTTCCCGCCATGGCCTACCGCAGCCTGCGGGAGCTGGTGGCGGAGCGCTTCCACACCGACGAGACTTTCCTGGCGCTGTGCAACCCGGGCCTCGACCTCGCGCGGCTGGAGCCGGGCGTCATCGTCACGGTGCCCAATGTGAGCGCCTTCCGCATCGAGGACATCAAGCCGCTGCGCAGCTTCCCCAGGGACGAGGCGCTCAGTGCGCGCACCATCGTGGTGGACACCACCGAGCGGATTGCCGCCATTTATGACGCGGCGGAACGGCTGGTGGCGGGTTTCCCGATCACACCGGGAAGGCCGGAATTCATTCCTGTCGGCACCTGGAGCGTGCAGACGATGATCACCACGCCGAATTTCCGCTACGACAGGAAGTTCCTGGAGGAGGGCACGCGCGGCGAGGAGGCGTGGCTGCTGCCGCCGGGGCCGAACAGCCCCATCGGCGTGCTCTGGTGCGGCCTGAGCAAGTCGGGCATCGGCATTCACGGCACGGCGCTGCCGCGCACCATCGGGCGCAGCCGCAGCGCGGGCTGCGTGCGCCTGGCCAACTGGGACGCCATCCGGCTGCCGGCGCTGGTGCGCCCCGGCGCGCGTGTCATCGTGCGTTGAGCGCCGCCTCAGCGCGGCGCGTGCCTGGCCAGCCAGGCGCGGCAGTTTTCCTCGCCCATGTATTTGGCCAGCAGGCGCGGCTCGGTCTCGGTGAGGTCCACGAGGATGAGGCCGTCTATGACGGAGGAGAAATCCCTGTCCACGTTGAAGCTGAGGATGGTGCCGCTGAGGCGGAGGTAGTGCTTGAGCAGGACGGGGATGCCCTTGCCGTCGGTCTCGACGCTGGAGATGAGCGCGGAGCAGTCGTCCACGTCGCGGAGGCTGGCGCTGATGAACTCGCGCATCATCCTTTTCCCGCGCATGTAGCGGAAGGGGTTGCGCGGCTTCACATAGCTGGCCAGGTCCTCGTGCAGGCAGTTCTCCTGGAGGAACTCCACCATCATCTTCCGGCTCAGGCTGTCGTAGTCCTTGCTGATGCTGACCGGCCCGAAGAGCTTGGTGTAACCCTCGTTGCGCACCATCCATTGGGCGATGCCGCGCCAGAGCAGGGGCAGGGAGGAAAGGTTGCGTTGGTATTCCCCGGCGACGAAACTGCGCCCCATCTCCACGGCGTTGCCGAGGCTGGCCAGGAAGGGCTTTTCGAATTTGAAGAGCGTGCTGGTGTAGAGCCCCTTGGGGCCGTATTCGCGCAGGATCATGTCGGCGCGGCCCAGGCGGTAGGCTCCGGCGACGCGGCCCTTCTCCTCGTCCCAGAGAAACAGGTGCTCGTAATAGCGGTCGAACTTGTCCAGGTCCACCTCCTGTCCGGTGCCCTCGCCCACCTGCCGGAAAGTGACCTCCCGCAGCCGCCCGATCTCCCGCAGCGTCTCGGGGATCTCGTGCGAGTGCGCGGCATAGACGCCGAAGCCGCCCTGGCTCGCGAGGCAGGCCCCGTGCTCGCGCAGATGACGCACCTCCGCCTGGATGCGCTGCTGGTGGCGCTCGTGGCGGAAGCGGTCTGCGGGCTGGGTGTCCGCCTGTGTGTCCGCGGAGCGCCCGTCATTGGCCTGCCTGCGTCCGGCCAGGATGAAGGTGTGGACGCGCAGATACTTGGTGAGCGCCTCGTCGTCCTCGAACTTTCTGAGCTTGGCAAACGGAATGACCGCCCCCGCACGCATCTCCACGCGCGTGCCGCGCTTGTTGCAGAACTCGCGCAGCAGCAGGCCGGTGCGCAGGCGCGGATGCACCAGCCCGGCGGCGTGGAAAAGCGCGCTGTTCCTGCCGGGAAAATACACCGGCAGCACCGCCGCGCCCGTCCGCCGCACCAGGGCCGCCGCATGGCTGCTCCACGCCGGGTCCTCAATGCCGCGCCCCGGGCGCCAGCGCGAGACCTCGCCCGCCGGGAAGATGACCAGCGCGCCGCCGCCCTTGAGGTGGCGCATGGCCTCCTTCATGCCGGCCAGGTTCTCCCTCGCGGCCTCGGCGCCGCCGAAGGGGTTCACTGGAATGATGTGCGGACGCAGCCGCTTGAACCTGCCGAGCAGCGAGTTGGTCATCACCTTCACATCGGGACGCTGGCGCGCCGCGTAATGCGCCAGCACCACCGGATCGAGGATGCCAAAGGGGTGGTTCGCCACGATCACCAGAGGACCGGATTTCGGAAACTCAAACTCCGGCGCCTCGTCCACATCACCACTGGCGTCCATGGCCTCCAGCACGGATTCGAACCAGGCCTCGCAGGTCCGGCCCTCACTCCGCGCGTCCTGCAGGCGCGCCGCCTCCTGATAAATCTCCTCCAGCCCGCGCAGCCCCAGCGGCCCCTCGAAAAAGGGGCTGAAAGCACGGTAGAGTCCGCGCTGCCATGCGGCCGGGAGATGTTCGCCGGGGTCGAGAATCATCGGTTGATCACTTTGTCAAAGTGGCAGCTTGAAGAATTCACGCTGGATGGCAACCCCTCATGCAGTGCCGGTCTTGTCACTTCTTCATGCCGCGTTTGCACACCACTTGTGCTGAATTTGCCCTTGCAATCCCGTCCCCGGCCAGGAGCTACTCGCCGCATGTCCAAACCCCTGCTCGAAACCCTGCACGCCGGCGCCGGCTATCTGGAAAAACACGGCGTGGAGGAGGCGCGGCTGAACATGGAGCATCTGCTGGCCCATGTGCTGGGCTGCCGCCGCCTCGACCTCTACCTGCGCCACGCCGAGGTCCCGCGCGAGGATGATCTGGCACGCCTGCGCGAGCTGGCCAAGCGCCGTGCCTCAGGCGAGCCGCTTCAGCACCTGCTTGGCACGGTGGACTTCCTCGGCCACGAGCTGGTCTGCGACGAGCGCGCCCTCATCCCCAGGCCGGAGACGGAGTATTTGTGCGATCTGCTCATCAAGGCGAGTCGCGCCTCCCCGCCCGTCCGCGTGCTCGACATGGCCGCCGGCTCCGGCTGCATCGGCCTCACCCTTGCAGCCGCCTGGCCCGGCAGCCAGGTGACCCTGGCCGACATCTCCGAGGACGCGCTCGATCTGGCGCGCCTCAATGCCGGACGCCTCGGACTCGATGCGGTGCGCATCGTGCGCAGCGATCTCTTTGAGAAAATCAGCGGCGGCTTTGACCTCATCGTCAGCAACCTGCCCTACATCCCCAGCGCGGAGATCGCCACCCTCAGCCGCGAAGTGCGGCGCGACCCCGCGCTCGCCCTGGATGGCGGCCCGGATGGTCTGGACATCGTGCGGCGTTTCCTCGCCGCCGCGCCCGCGCACCTCAACGCGGAGGGCGGCATCGCCCTCGAAGTCGGGCACGACCAGGGGGAAAGCACCGCCGCATACGCCGCCGCCCGCGGCTGGCGGGACGCGCGCACGCTGCCAGACCTCGCGGGCATCCCGCGCTTCGTCCTCGCCACAGCGCCCGCACGCGCTGCTGAGGCTGCCGCGCCGGAGACGGAGTGATTTTCCGCTTGCAGCGGGGAATGCGCGGCGCACTTCAAACCGCACATGGAAAAACTCATCGTTCACGGCGGCGCGCCATTGAAGGGCCGCGTCAACATCAGCGGGTCGAAGAACTCCTCCCTGCCCATCCTCGCCGCCACCCTGCTCACCCGGGACACCTGCACCATCCGCCGCGTGCCCGACCTGAGCGACACCAACTACATGGTGCGCATCCTCGGCGAGCTGGGCTCGGAGGTCGAGCGCGCCAGCGGTGTCGTGGTGGTCAAGGCGGAGAAAATCAAGTCCGTGGCGCCCTACGATCTGGTGCGCAAAATGCGCGCCAGCATCTGCGTGCTCGGGCCGCTGACCGGGAGGCTGAAAAAATGCACCGTCTCCCTGCCCGGCGGCTGCGTCATTGGCGACAGGCCCGTGGACTTGCATCTCAAAGGCCTGGAGGCGCTGGGCGCGCAAATCGAAGTGGAGGGCGGGGACATCCGCGTGAACGCGAGGAAGGGCTTCAAAGGCGGCCCCATGAACCTGATGGGCAAACACGGCTCCACCGTGCTCGGCACGGACAATGTCATGATGGCCGCCGTGCTCGCCAAAGGCACGACCATCATCGAAGGCGCGGCCGCCGAGCCGGAGGTCGAGGACCTGGCGGACTTCCTCGTCAAGATGGGCGCCAAAATCGAGGGCGCCGGCAGCAACCGCATCGTCATCCAGGGCGTCAAGGAACTGCACGGCGCGGAGCACACCGTCATCCCGGACCGCATCGAAGCGGGCACCTTCCTCTGCGCGGGCGCGATGACAGGCGAAGGCATCACCTTGCGCCGCGTCATGCCGGAGCACCTGACCGCAGTTGTTGACGCTTTGAAAAAATGCGGCTTCCCCGTCGAGACCACTCGCGACAGCATCACCATCGCCCCGAATCCCGGCGCGCGCGGCTTTGACCTCACCACCCTCTGCTATCCCGGCTTTCCCACCGACATGCAGGCGCAGTTTTGCGCGCTGGCCTGCGCCATCAACGACACCAGCACCATCACCGAGACCATCTTCCCGCAGCGCTTCATGCATGTGGCGGAGATGAAGCGCATGGGCGCCGACATTGACCTCCAGGGCGCCACCGCGCGCATCCGCGGCGGCGCTCCGCTCAAAGGCGCGCCCGTCATGGCCAGCGACCTGCGCGCCTCCGCCGCGCTCGTCCTGGCCGGACTCGTCGCCGGCGGCAGGACCGAGGTGAACCGCCTCTACCACATTGACCGCGGCTACGAGCACCTCGACGACAAGCTCGCCTCCCTCGGCGCGCATGTCGAGCGCGTGCGGGAGTGAGGCGGTCAGTTGTTTCTGTCCCTCGCCAAAATCAAAAGCCAGGTCAGCGCCGAAGCCACCGACACCGGCACTGACAGAAGGGTCATGGTGAAAAGCCAGCTCCATGCCGCGTCCTGGGAGGACTTGTCCGCCTCGCGTATGCCGCCCATGATGTTGACCACGACATGCTGGAGGTTCAGCGAGGTCAGCGCCCAAAAAATGACGGCCAGCGGCATGGTGGCGGCCACGACCAGAGTGCCCGGCGAAAAGCGTCCCCATACCCGCAGATAGTGAACCCACAAAGCCACACGCCAGGCAGCCACCAGCAGCAGAAAGCGCAGGTTCATGTGATTGGCCTCCTGCAGAGTCATCCACTTCTCCACCGGCACGGCATAAAGGATGGCAGGCGGAGCCGTCATCGTGATGAAAGCCAGCACGCGCGCATAACTGAAAAGCAGGGGTTCCAAAGGCTTCACCACGCACCAGAGAAGGGCCGACAGCACAAAAACATAGACCACTGAGCCGGCTCCCAGATGCTGAAGCAGCGAAGCGCGCGGATCATCCCAATACCGGCCCATGCCCACCACCCAGCAGGCTGCCAGGCCGGCGAGCGCATGGCGCGGTCCCAGGCTCGCATAGTCATCCTGCGTGGCACGGAATGTGAGGAGCCTCAGCCAGAAGCGGGGGAGGGAGTCATTCATGAGCGCGGTTTTTCAGGCATTGTTTAAAAATGGCACCGCGCCGGATGACACGTTCCGCGGAATAAACCCCGCTCATCAATTCCCGAAAGCCCGATCTCAATGCGTCCACAGTCATTCGGGAGGGTTGAAATGTGACGTCAAACAAAGTGTGATGCCGCCAGCCCGCCTCCGGCAGCAGGCGGCCCTCGGACTCAAGCCTCCGGCGCAGGCTGGTGCCTGGAAAGGCGGTCAGCAGCGTGATCTGAACCTCGGCCAGATCCAGCATGTCAATGAAGTCGAGCGTGCGCTGGAAAATGTCCGGTCCATCGGTGTCAAAACCCAGCACAAAGCAGCCGTTCACCGAGATGCCGTGATCCTGGATGACGCGAACGCGCTCGCGGTAGGAGGCATGGCGCGCTGATTTCCAGTCGCGCGTGTCCAATCCGCGCATCGCCTCCTGCGCGGCCGATTCCAGACCGATGAGCACCTGGGCGCAGCCCGATTTTGCCAGCAGGCGCAAAAGCTCGCGGTCATCCGCGAGGGAAATGTCACTCTCGGTAAACCAGCGCACCGGATGCGCCGCAAGCAGGCAGGCCAGCTCTCTCGACCATTTTTTGTCCACAAAAGTGTTGTCATCGGCAAGCTCGACAAAAGGGCGGGGCCAAAGGGCCAGGATGGCGTCCATCTCGCGCCCGATCTGCGCGATGCTCTTCCTCCTCCACGGGCTGATGGTGCGCGAAGCCGCGCAAAACTCGCAGTGCAGCGGGCAGCCTCGCGTCGTTTGCAGGGGAATCCGGTTGTAGCGGTTGATGTCCAGCAGGTCATACCGTGGCGTCGGCTGTGGAAAGCCAAAATGCGCGTCCCCCGCGACCTTGGAGGCATCATAAAACGCCCGCCAGTCCTGGTGCTCGATGCCGGCGATGATCTCACCCCAGACCATCTCCCCCTCGCCTTTGACAACGATGTCCGCATGGCCCGCCGCCTCTTCCGGCATGGCGCTGACATGAAGTCCGCCCATGATGACCAGCACCCTGAGGGCGCGCAGATCGTCCGCCAGTCGGTAAGCCTCCTCGATACGAGCGGTCAGGGACGAGATGGCGACAACGGTGAACTCCTCCTCCGCGATGCGGCGCGCGGCATCTTCGGGCATTTCGTCATATTCCCGGTAAACTGTCTCCCAGGAGCCTGGTGTGCGGGCTGCGAGCGTCAGCAGGCCGAGACTGGGCAGCGACGCAATGACGCGACTGCGTTCCACGAAACCGGGCAGAGTCAGCCCAAGGCGCAGAAGTTCCTCGTCGCACACACGCACGCCGCTCATGGCGAGCAGCAAAAGTCTTGGCTGTGGCCTGGAGTTGACGGGATTCATTTGGAAAAGCGGTCAGACCTTGCGCCGGCAAAGTTGCAGGCCGGCCATGCTGACGGTGGCTGGAATTTCCACAAGCACCAGCGGAGCTTGCATCTTTCAGCAAGCTGCACGCCCTGGAGGAGCGCCCCGGTGATGGCGCGCCTCACCCCGTCGTCCGCAGGCCGGAGGCCAGGGCGTTGATGGAAATGAGCAGGTCTGGAAGCATGGCCTCGGCGTCACCGGCGCGCCCTGCCTCCTGGTGCGCGCGCCATTCGCGCAGGAGGGTGATCTGCTGCGCGTGCAGCACGGCCAGCGGCTCCTCGCGGATTTCCAGCGTGTAGGCCAGACGCGGGCGGCGCTGCCGGAAAGTGCCTTGGAAAAGCTCCTCCAGCATCAGCCGCGTGCGCTGGTGCTCGGCGAGAATCATGTCGAGAAAATGCGCGCGCACCGTGCCGTCCGGGACGAGGGCGGCATAGTCGCGCATCAGGCTCTCATTGGCGCTGACGAGGGAGCTTTCGATGTTGGTCAGCACATAGCGCAGGAAGGGGGAGCGGCGCAGTTCCGCGGCCAGGGTGTCCCACGCGGCGCTGTCCTCGGTGCGCAGCTTGTCCAATGCCGCGCCGGTGCCGAACCAGCCCGGCAGGTAGAAGCGCGACTGCGTCCATGAGAAGACCCACGGGATGGCGCGCAGGTCGTCCAGCGTGGCCTGGCCGGTGCGGCGGGAGGGGCGCGAGCCGATGCGCGAGTGCTCCAGCGCGTCTATCGGCGTGGCGCGCCGGTAAAAGCGCATGAAGTCCGGCGCGTGCAGCAGGGCGCGGTAGGCGTCCCGGCTCCACAGGGCCAGCCGGTCCATGAGCGGCGCGATGTCCGCCTCCCGACGGCCGCGCCCGTGCAGGTGGCGCGCGGCGGTGGCGGCGGCGGAGGCCATGAGCAGCTCCGTGTTATAGACGGCGGAGTTCAGGTGGGCGTATTTTTGCGCGATGGTCTCCCCCTGCTCGGTCATGCGCATCACACCGCTCAGGGAACCCTGCGGCAGCGCCTCCATGAACCAGTGCGTGGGCCCCGCGCCGCGCCCCACGGTGCCGCCGCGCCCGTGGAAAAACACCGGCCTCACCGCGTGCTCCGCGCAGGTGGCGGAGAGCGCGGCCTGGGCGCGGTGCAGCGCCCATTGGCTGGCCAGGATGCCGCAGTCCTTGTTCGAGTCCGAGTAGCCGACCATCATCTGGAAGGTGGCGTCCTTTTCCGGCAGGCTGCGGCGCGTGACCGGATGGCGCAGGAACTCCTCCACAATGCCCGGCCCGGCCTCCAGGTCG
Source organism: Verrucomicrobiaceae bacterium UBA2429 (assembly GCA_002343505.1). GTDB lineage: Bacteria > Verrucomicrobiota > Verrucomicrobiia > Verrucomicrobiales > Verrucomicrobiaceae > Prosthecobacter. The sequence goes on from DDQZ01000040.1 coordinate 30,334, forward strand.
GCCATCGTTTCAAAAAGCGGCGTCACTGGCAGCGGGCAGGCCAGGCCCTCGCTCGTCCACCGCGCCAGGCCAGCCTCGCGCGCCAGCAGATAGACTGTGAGCAGGTCCTCCACGTTGCGTGTCATGGAAACGATCAAGGCGCCCAGCCCGTCCGTGCCGTGGCTGGCGATGTGCGCGGCGATGACGCGGTGGCAGGCCAGCACGGTGTCCGCCTCCGGCCCGGCGGAGACGCCCGGTGCCAGGAAAGGACGCGGAGAGAGCAGCTCGCGCTCCAGCAAGGCGCGCTTCTCCTCCAGCGGGCACTCCGCAAGCGGCCTGCCATTGAGCAGGCCCGCGGCGCGCAGGAGCTGCTCCAGCGCCTTTTCGTGAAAGGCCGAGTTCTGCCGCACATCAAGCACCGCCGAGTGGAAGCCGAAAGCCGTAAGCTGGCGCTGGAAGGGCACGATGAACTCCCGCACAAGACCATCCGCCCCAACCCCTGACAACGCTGCCGCATACACCTCCAGGTCCGCTTTGAGCTGATCCACGCGCTCATAGCCGCCGGGAGCGCCCTGCTTCATCGCCAGCAGGACTTTGGCGCGCATGAGGTAGGCCGCCGCGCGCCACGGCTCCTCGCGGTTGCGCTCCAGAATGTAGTCCACATCAGCCCCGCCCGGCAGGCCGCCGGCCAGGCGCTGGATCAATTCATCCAGGATTGCCGGGGGGTTTTGAAAGAGCGAGCTCAACGGGCTGTGGTAGGCCAGCTTTTCCAGCGAGCGCCGGTGGATGCGCAGCGCGTTGTGGCGCAAGGAGCGCAGGGACTTTTCCGTGACTTCGGCGGTGACAAACGGATGCCCGTCACGGTCGCCGCCGATCCAGGTGCCGAAGCGGATGAGCGGCGGCAGCGCGTCCACCGCGGCGGGGTCGAAGCCGGCGGCGGCCCAGGCCTCGCGCAGGTGGGTGTGCGCGCGGGCCAGCGCCTCGGGGAAGACCTCGCGCAGGTAGTGCATGGCGTTTTCCAGCTCCGCCTCGATGCTCGGGCGGGTGACGTGGATCTCCCCGGTGCGCCAGAGGTTCTCCAGGTGGATTTCCAGCGTCGTCCTCATGCGCTCCTGCTCGCGCGGCGTGTAGGCCGAGTTCCCGTGCCGGTTCATCAGCGCGTATATCTCCCTGTGAAGTTCGCGCGCGGTGTCGCGCTTGGCCTCGGTCGGGTGGGCCGTGAGCACCGGCTCCACGCGCACCTCCCGCAGGGCCGCCAGGATGGCCGCCTCGTCCAGCCCGGCGGAGCGCAGCGCGCGCAGATTGTCCGGCCACAGGCCCTTCTCCGCCTGCGGGCCGTGGTCCTTTTCCCGCAGCCTGCGCACCTGCGCCGCCGCGCGCTCCTCCACGATGTTCAGCATTTGGAAGGCGATGGACCACGCCTGGCCCAGCGCGCGGTCCGGCGCCGCGTCCGCCTCCCCGCACTGCCCCGCCCACGGCAGGCGCGAGGCCAGGCCGGGGTTTCCCAGCCGGCGCAGCACATTGGCAAAGGCGTCCATGATGAAACGGAGTTCATCCTCAAGAAATCGGAAGCCATGCTCCCGCAGCGGTTCGGTTGGCGTCATATCCCCGCCTAGATAAGCAGGAATGATGCCCGCGCGAGCGAATCGCCGCCGCCAGCCCCCGGCAATCTTTCGGCAACCCGCGCCGGGCAGGCAGTCCGGCGCGCGCCAGCCGCCCCACCCTGCAGCGGCGGAATGCAGCTTCCAGCCAAGTATTCGGCTGGAGGACCGAGCGGGGGATGTCCGTTTATTTTTCCAAGGACGGATGGAATTGATCAGCGGCCGGGTTTTGTGTTGACGGCATTCGGGGTCTGTTCTTAGCCTTTCGGTCCTGTCTCATATGAAAACTATCCTTCATCTCCTTCTCACCGTGTCCGCCGTCTGCCTTGCCTCCTGCGGCACAGTGGCGCCTGTGAATTCCAAAACGGGGGGATCGGCAGCCGCCGTTGCCGGGGGCAGGTCGTTCAACCGCGTGCTGGTCAAAGACTTCCGCAATGCGGCGGACCCCGGCAACCCGGCCGCCAATGCCGCGGGACAGATCCTGGCGAACAAAATTCAATCCGAAATCCTGCGGCTCAAGCCTGCGGCCAATGTGGCCAGGAGCGGTGACGCCGATGCCGGCACCGTGGTCATCGGGGGGGAGATCACGCGTTTCACGGAGGGCAACGCCGCGCTGCGCCTTTTTGTCGGCATGGGCGCGGGCAGCAGTTACTTTGACGCCAACATCCGCGTCAGCGACTCGACCGGGAAAGTCATCACCACGCTCGTTGCGGATAAAAACAGCTGGGGTCTGGGTGGAAGCCTGGCTGCGGGCCAGACGGTGGAAACTTTCATGACCGAAGCCGCGCGCAAGACTGCCGCGGAAGTCGCGCCCCTGCTGAAGTGACAGGCCGGCGCTGCCAGATTGAGGGTGAAATCCGCGTCCACCCGGAATGTTTTGGGCCGCGAGTGTTTCGAAATGAACCGGCGCCCCGCTCTTGCATGGGGGCGGGGCGCGTGCTTGATGGCCTGTCATGACCCATGAGACACCCCTGATCCTCCCCTCGCTGCTCGCCGCCGACTGGTCGCGGATAGGCGCCGAAGTCGGGCGAGCGGAAAGCGCCGGCGCGCGCTGGCTGCATCTGGATGTGATGGACGGGGCCTTTGTGGACAACATCTCCTTCGGGCCGCAAATGGTGCGGACGGTGCGCGGGCTGACGGGCATGTACTTGGATGTGCATCTGATGATCCACCGCGCGGATCATTATCTGGAGCGGTTTTTGCAGGCCGGCGCGGACAACATCACGATCCACGCCGAGGCGCGCTACGAGACCTCTGTGGCCGAGACGCTGCGGCGCATCCGCGCGGCGGGCAGGCACTGCGGGCTGGCCCTGCACCCGGACACGCCATTCGAGGCGGCGCTGCCGTTCATCGCGGAAATAGACCTGCTGCTGGTGATGACGGTGGTGCCGGGTTTCGGCGGGCAGCCATTCATGGAAAAGGAGACGATGCCGAAGCTGGCGCAGGCGCGCGATCACCGGGCCGCTCATGGATTGAGCTATCATCTTGAGGTGGACGGCGGCATTTATGCGCACACCGCGCCGGTGGCGAAGGCGCACGGGGCGAACTTGTTTGTCTGCGGCACCTCGTTTTTCGGCCCGGCGGACGCGGGCGCGGCGATGGCGGAGCTGGCGGGCTCGGTGGCGTGACCGGCGCGGGACGGCGCGTTGCCGCGCAAACAGGGTTGACCCCGCTGGCGCGCTCGCCAAGTCTGGCCATGTGCCGCATGAATCCGCCCTGATAGACCGTGCGCGCTTGCGTTCCAACCAATGGCGCAAGCTGCGCGGCCTGCTGATGCACCTGGCGACGACGGAGGGCTTTTACGCGCGCAAATTCCGGGAGGCGGGCGTGCGCGTGACCTCGATGGGGCGGCTGGAGGAGTTTGTGGCGCAGACACCTTTCACCACGAAGGAGGAGCTGCTGGCGGACCGGCTGGAGCATCCGCCCTTCGGCACGAATCTGACGCGGCATCCGGCGCAGTACACGCGCTTCTGCCAGACCAGCGGCACCAGCAGCGGCCAGCCGATGGCCTGGCTGGACACGCCGGAAAGCTGGGAGGCCATGCTGGAATGCTGGCGCAGGGTCTATGAGGCGGCGGGGCTGGCGAAGGGCAGGGACCGCATTTTCTTCGCTTTCTCGTTCGGACCTTTCCTTGGCTTCTGGACGGCGTTCGAGGCGGCGGCGCGGGATTACCTGGCGCTGCCGGGCGGCGGGCTTTCCAGCCAGGCGCGGCTGGAGATGATGGCCCGCTACGGCGCCACGGTGCTGTGCTGCACGCCGACCTACGCCTTGCGCCTCGGCGAGATGATCGGCGAGGCCAGCGGCGTGGAGCGCATGGCGCTGCGCGTGACGAAAATCATCGTGGCCGGCGAGCCGGGCGGCAGCATTCCGGAGGTGCGCGCGCGCATCGAAAAGCTGTGGGATGCGTCCGTGCATGACCACCACGGCATGACGGAGGTGGGGCCTGTGACTTTTGAGTCGGCTGATCTGCCGCTGTGCCTGCAGGTGATCGAGGACGCTTATCTGGCGGAGATCATTGACCCGGCGACGGGGCGGGAGGTGGAGGAGGGGACGCAGGGGGAGCTGGTGCTGAGCACGCTGGACCGCGCGGCCTGCCCGCTGCTGCGCTACCGCACCGGCGACTGGGTGCGCAAGCGCATGGTCAACAACCGGCTCGTGCTGGAGGGCGGCGTGCTGGGGCGGCTGGACGAGATGGTGGTGGTGCGCGGGGTGAACATCTACCCCAGCGCGGTGGAGGCGGTGGTGCGGCAGTTCCCGGAGGTGGCCGAGTTCATGGTGGAGCAGCGCAAAGTGGATGACATGGACGAGATCGAACTGCTGGTGGAGGCGCCCGAGGCGGTGTCGAAGTCCCTGCTTAAACGCCTGGAGAACAAGCTGCGCGACACTTTCTCCCTGCGCATACCGGCGTCCCTGGCCCTGCCCGGCAGCCTGCCGAGGCATGAATTCAAGGCCAGGCGCTGGCGGAAGGTGTGACGGCAGGGCAGGGGGGCTTGAACAAATCTCCCCGGAATCCTTGCCGGCAGGCGCGCAGGGCCTAGGGTACCGCACTTTGCACAACGGGCGCGGCTCCATTCTCAGCTCCCTGCGCGCCCTGGCGGGACGGGGCGCGGGTTCGCGCATGGTGTCGGGCTTTCTGCTGGTGGCGGTGCTGACGATCGTGGCGAAGGTGGCGGCGTTTTTGAAGGACGCGGCGGTGGCGCGCTTCTTCGGCACGGGGGATGAGCTGGACGCCTTTTTGATGGCTTTCGGTCTGCTGGCTTTCGCCTGTTCCCTGGCCGGCGGAGCGCTGCCGGAGGCGTTTTTGCCCGTCTACGCCGGACTCAGGAACAGGACGGGCTTCCGCCGGGCGCAGAGGTTTGCGGTGCAGAGCGCGGTGCTGCATGGCGGCATCCTGCTGGTGATCACGGGCGCGGCATGGCTGGCCGCTCCGGGGCTGATTCTGCGCGCGGCGCGCGGCTTCCCGCCGGAGAAGCAGGAGCTGGCGGTGGCGATGCTTCGCGGGCTGCTGCCGTTTTTGCTCTGCTTCGGGATGAGCTTCCAGCTCGCGGCCTGGCTGCGCGCGGAGAAGCGATTCGCCGCGGCGACGAGCGCGCCCATGCTGGTGCC
>DDQZ01000042.1:0-1817 GCA_002343505.1 Verrucomicrobiaceae bacterium UBA2429
ACCACCCCCGCCGCCGCCGCCCCCTCCGCCGGGCTGCGGCTGCCTGACCACCGGCTGCCCCGGAGGCAGTTGCTCAGGCTGCGGCGGGGAATGCGGACCTCCCCCCTCCTGCGCCTGCACCAACCCGGACTGCTCACCCGCCGTGTGCGCCGACAACAGCGCCGCCTGCGGAGGCAACTGCGTCCAGCCCCCGCCCGGCTGCGGCACCCCCAACTGCGGCTGCGCCACCTGCCCGCCCAACTGCCCCGGAAACTGCGCTGCGGAACCCTGCGGGTGCAGCAGCAACTGCTCTTGCGGCCCCAAGGTGAATGGGGAGAATCCCTGCGGACCCGGTACCGTCTGCGATGACATCCAGACTCCGTGCAGCAACAGCAGTTGCGGCTGCGGGTCAGTGAGCGGATGCACCCTGGAAACACAAGATTGCACCTGCTGCATTTGCGGTTGTGGCAACAGTCAATGTCCCATAGGCAGGAATGAGCCGAGCGCGTGCAATACATTTGCGGCAGCCAGCGGCGCTGGTTTTCCTTGTGTGGCGGCGGGTGGAGAATGGAAAAGTAATTCTAAAACATTTAGCATTACCGTTCAAGATTCATCTGTCGGGCCAAATTCTGAAATACTTACCATGACATTGTCATGGGAGCAATATCAAGAGGGTGAGCAACCAAACATTTCGATATCCAAGTTCCGCAAGTTAAAATGGACTTATGGCGGGAACAAGCCGAGCAACACAGCCGTTCCTAGATTCGATTTATTTACTGTAGCCCCAGGTTCCATGAACAATCATTTACGATTGGGGGCTTTGACATACACAGGTCAAATCCCGCCGCCATCTGGGGTTGCGATTACTTTCAACCCTCAGTCAGGAGGTGTTTCCACTGTTGAATTCAGTCAACCTGAAGAGGCGACTGATTTTTCATTTAAGGTTGAACACATTATTCATATCATACATCCAGGCCCCCCGGGCCTTCCACCTTATCCAACAAATTATCCCGCCACATGGCTCGCTGAATTTGACAGTTCAAGCGTTTCCGTGGTTCATTAACCTGAAATAATTTATGAATAAGTCATTATTACTTTGTGCTGCAGTTATATCCTTTTTGCCTACTGGTTGTGATATTAATAAAAATAAAGAAGAAATAAAGGCCGGCGAAGCGTATTACACCAGTTGGCCCATGGTGAATTCTTTGCTTCTTGGCAATATTTATAAAATAATTCATCTTTTGAATTCTGATTCTCGCGAAGATCGTGAGCTTGGGGCTGAAAAATTACTTTTTTATCTCACTGACAAAGAACCGCTAATTGAAATCAATGACGGGGGGATGACATATGACATGAGCAGTGAATTAGGATTGTGGATATCACGCATCAAGCTTGGCTCAGATTCAGAGCAGGGTAAATATATATATTTGTCGCTTTGTCATCATTTGTTGATTATGCATAGAAACAAAGAAAAAGATGAGGCTGTGGTAAAAATATTGCAGTATATAACTGATTCTGGATTTATTCCATCTGATGACCATGCTTCAACATTGAAGCAATGGTTTGATTTTGTTGCCAGTATAATTACAAAGGATCAGTATCATAAATAATAGTGAAATTATAAATTAATGCATTTTTAATAAAAACCGGTCACGCCTTTGGTTTATTCTGCGATCTTCACCTGCTTATACCATGCCAGCTTCCTTTTCGAAGATTTCTTTGACGAGTGCTTCCAATTGATATGAGCGCGTGTGCGCTCCCAGATTTTTCCGTTGCCTTCGCCTTACCATATTTGATAACTTTCCATGCATCTTCTCCGCCCAGCCTCCCTGACCCTG
>DDQZ01000042.1:1935-16963 GCA_002343505.1 Verrucomicrobiaceae bacterium UBA2429
CTCCGCCCAGCCTCCCTGACCCTGCTCCTGCTCTGCGCCATTGATCCCGTGGCGGAGGTGCTGCACAGGGAGGTCACTTTGGGGTTGCTGATCCTGCTGGGCCTGCTCGACGCGGGGCGTGGAATGGCGGACGCGGATTCGGCGACGGAGCAACTGGGCGGGTTCCTGCGCCGTCTCGCCTCCCTGGCGGTCTGGCCGTTTCATGCGGCGGTGTTTGCCCTGGCCTTTCTGGGATTGAGCGCGCATGAGCATGGGGCGGAAAAGAGGCTGGTGCCTGTCTGCGCCACCTGTAGCGGGTCGGGGTCATCCGGCTGCGGCAGTGGTGGAGGTGGCTGCGGAGCCAGCGGCGGCGGCAAGTGCGGCTGCGGGTCTGGCAAAGCCGCCGCCGCCGCAGTCAAGCCCTCCGCCGCTCCCGCCCCGGCTACGGGCGGCACCAGCACCCGCGCCAGCGCCCCGCCTGTGCTGCGTGGAGCTGACCCGCGCTTGCCGCCGAACTCCGGCTTTATGACCCCGGTCCAGAAAAGCGGCCCCGTGCCAGCGCCTGGAAAAGCAGCCGCGCAACCAGCGCGCCCCGCTTCCGGAACCGCGCCGCTCCCCCTCCCGTCCCCGTCGTCGAGGACCGCGCAGCCCGCGCTTCCGCCGCGCCCGCAAGCACCCGCCGCGAAGTCCGCGCAGCCAGCGCCGCAGAATGCCACTCCCGGCCCCCGGCAAACCAAGGCAGGCGCGGAAACTCCCGCGCCATCGGACGGCAAGTAGCCCGCGAGCCCTCTCGCGGCGAATGTCGAATGGCGTTTTTCACGCATCAAGACCGACGAAAGCTGCACCCCCCCTCAATTCAATTCACCGTTGGAATTTCAACCTTGGAAACGATGCCTCTTCCGCCATGCAGCTGAGCCGCCGTTCAGTTTTGCAGGACGGAGAATGCCTTGAGTGACTCCGCTTTGAAGCGTGTCACACCAGCCCGCCGCCGAGGAAGAGGCGGAGGGCGGCGACGAGGGCCACGGCGATGTTGATGATGAGGCCGATTTTGCGTTTCGGGAAGGCGCCGAAGATGATGCCGACGATGCTGCCCGCGAGGGTGGCCCATTGCAGCCAGCCCAGAAACGGGATGATGCCGGGGATGAGCAGGATGGCGCAGATGATGCCGATGAGGACGGAGATGGTTTGCATAGCGCCGCCATGACAGCTTCCCCGAGTCTTTGGCGCAATGGGAATTTTCCGCCGATTTTGCAGCGCCGCCTCCCGGCGGCGCGCGGCCACATTCCTGATTGCGCGGCGCGTTTTCCCGGACTTCGAATCCGCCCGCATGTCCCTCTTCCTCCAACAATGGCGGGGCGAGCTTTTGAAGCTCTTCGCCAGACGCCGCACCTACATCGGGTTCGGCGCGTTTTTGCTTCTGGAGATCGTGCTGCTCGTCGTCTTCCGGCTGCAAGGGGTGGAGCGCATCTTTGAGCGCCTCATTTCCCGCCAGGGGCAGGCTTTCTCGGAATACTACTCGGCGCTGACGCTGGCGCAGATGATCCTCGGCTTCTCGGTGCTCATCCTCGGCGCCATCTACCTGGCGCTGGTGGCGGGCGACATCGTGGCGAAGGAGGGCGAGGACGGCCACTACCGCCTGCTGTTGGTGCGGCCGGTGAGCCGGGTGCGGCTGCTTTTGATCAAATACCTCACCTGTCTGGGCTACACGGTGGTTCTCGTGCAGTTCATCGCGTGGTCGGCCTTCGCGCTCGGCGTGGCCATCAAGGGCTGGGGCGGCGGTTTTTTTGCGATGGCACCTGAGGTGGGGCTGCTGGTGTTTTACGAGTGGGGTGCCGGCATGGCGAAGTTCGCCTCGGCGTCGCTCTTCCTGGCGCTGGCGATGACGGTGGTGAGCAGCATCGCCTTTTTTCTCTCCTGCTTCCCCATCAAGCCGTCGGCGGCCACCATCGGCGCGCTGTCCTATGTGCTCATTGACATGATCCTGCGCAACACGGGCTTCATGGAAAGCTACGACCACCTGCTGCTGACCAAGCACATGGCCGCCTGGGCGCGGGTGCTGGCCGAGGATGTGGCCTGGCCGGTGGTCATCCGCAGTTTCGCGGTGATCGCGGCGGTGAATGCCAGCCTTTTCGTGCTGGGGGCGGCGGTCTTTGAATCCAGGGATCTGAAATCATGAAATGCGTGGAGTCAGTGGCGGAACTGCGGAGCTGGCGGCGCGCGGCGGGGAGGGTCGTCTTTGTGCCCACCATGGGCGCGCTGCACGCGGGTCATGCCGCGCTCGTGCGGGAGGCGCGCCGGTGCGCGGGCACGGAGGCGCGTGTGGTGGCGAGCATCTTTGTGAACCCGCTGCAGTTCGGCCCGAACGAGGACTTTGACCGCTACCCGCGCACGTTGGAGGCGGACCTGGAGCTGTGCGCGCAGGCCGGGGCCGACCTCGTCTTTGCCCCGCCGGTGCGGGAGGTCTATCACGCCGACCGCAGCATCCAGATTCTCGAAGGCAGCCTCTCCCGTGTGCTCTGCGGCGCCAGCCGGCCCGGCCACTTCGACGGCGTCTGCACCGTGGTGGCGAAGCTCTTCAACCTGGTGCAGCCCGATGAGGCGGTCTTTGGCAAAAAGGACTGGCAGCAGCTCGCCATCATCCGCCGTCTGGTGCGCGATCTCGATTTCCCCGTGCGCATTCACGGCCTCGACACTGTGCGCGAGGGCGACGGCCTGGCGATGAGCTCGCGCAACCGCTACCTCGCACCCGAAGAGCGCGCCCAGGCTCCCGCGCTTCATGCCGCGTTGCGTGAGGCGCGTGATTGCTGGTTGGGCGGCAGCGCATCTGCCGACACGCTCCTCTCTGTCTTGCGCGGGCATCTCGCCCGTTCGGCTCCGCTGGGCCAAGTGGATTACGCGGCGCTCGTGGACAAGCACACCCTCCAGCCGCAGGCCGTGGCGGACCGCTCCGGGCTGCTGGCGCTGGCGGTGTATTTCGGGAAGGCGCGGCTCATTGACAACCTGGAGTTGGACACGACGGCGGAGTGAATTTTCAGCGTTTGGCAAAAATGAGGTTTCCTTTTGGCGGGCAAATTGCCAGAATCCGAAAAATCTTTATTTGCTCCCTATGCCACCCCTTGTCGGTTCCCAGCTTCTTAACGCGCGTCTCGCGCGCGGCTGGACGCTGGCCGAAGCGGCGCATGAGACAAGAATCCCGGAGCGCCAACTGGCCCTCATGGAGGCGGATGATTACGCCGCCTTCGGCAATTTGGCTTACGCGCGGGCCTTTTTGAAAATCTACAGCAGGCATCTTGATGTGGACGCCAGCGAGCTTCTGGCCTGGCTGGCCCTGGGCGCGAGCCGCCCCGCTCCGCTCCGCCTCGAAAACAGCAACAGCGTGTGGCACGGCGCTCCTCCGCCACAGGCCAAACCCCGGCGAGGACCGCTCCGCCCGCTTACGCTCGCGCTGGCCGTCCTCACCCTCATCCTCGGCGGCGGAGTTTACAGCGGCATGCATTTGCGCATGGCCCGGCTGCTGAATTTTCCCGGCCGGCCCGCCTCGGTGCTGCCGCAGCCTCCGCCGGAGCCTGTGCCCCTGCATGCGATGGAAAAGACGGCGCTGCCGGACTTGCGGTCTGCTGGCCGGGGAAGTTGAGGCGCAATGCGCGCTGGCGCGCCGCGCGGCGGGCTGCTAGTCTGGGGCATGACCCCGAACGGACTCCCCAAACGCTGGTGGCTGCCGCCGCTGCTCTGGACGGCGGCCTTTCTCGCCGTGCTCATTCCCGCCCTCGTTTTCAGCGCCACGGCGCGCGAGGTCGCCGCCAAGGGCTTGATGAACATCCTTGGACTGCTGGCCACGCCTTTCATCCTCGAAACCGTCACCGCGCTGGCCGGACTGGCCCTGGTCCTCGCATGGAATCAATGGCGCATTCAGAAAGACGGCGACGGCTGGGTTTACCTCGCCAAAACGGAACCCGACCCGGCCAGCCTGGCCGCTGGCGCGGACAAGGCGGAGCACCGGCTGGCGGCGGTCGTGCTCGCGGAAAAGCCGGACTCCGCGCTCGATTTCGAGGCGCGTCTCGCGGTGGCCGAGGGCTACCTGGAGCTTGGCCTCGGCAGGGAGGCGCTGGAGCACCTGGATATGCTCGCCCCGGATGAGCAAGCCCACGAGCGCGCCGCCGCGCTGCGGGTGAAAGCCGCGTCCCTGGCAGCTTGAGCCGCCTATTCTTGAGCGATGGCCCCCGACTCACAGCCATCTGGCGCGGGCAACTGGAGACCGGGCCGCTACCGCGTGACGCGCTGGGTTTTTCCCCGCCTGCTGGCCGTGGTTTACCTCTGCGCCTTCGCCTCCTGGGCGGTGCAATGGGAGGGGCTGCTCGGCGAGGAGGGCATCCTGCCCGTGCCGCAGATCGTCGAAAACATCCACGCCTACGAGGCGCGGGAGCAGACCACGCTCTGGCTGGAGTACCCCTCCGTGCTGCGCTGGCGCAGTGACGACGCTTTTGCACAAATGCTCTGCTGGGGCTGCTGCGGGCTGGCTTTGCTGGTCATGGCGGGCCTCTGGCAGGGGCCGCTGCTGCTGGTGCTCTGGGCCGCCTACCTCTCGCTGGCGGCGGTGGGTGAAATCTTCATGGGCTATCAATGGGATGCCCTGCTGCTGGAGGCGGGGCTGCTCGGTGTCTTCGTGGCGCCGTGGTCGTTGCGGCCCGGCGGACTGCGCGCCGCGCCGGGTGATCCACCCTGGATGTCCGTGGTGCTGCTGCACTGGCTGGTCTTCCGGTTGATGTTTCTTTCCGGCTTCGTCAAGCTGGCGGGCGGCGACAGCACCTGGTGGGAATGCACCGCGCTCTTGCACCACTACGAGACGCAGCCGCTGCCCAACGGCCTCTCCTGGTTTGCGCATCATCTGCCGCGCTGGCTGCACACCGCCTCGTGCGCGGCCATGCATGTCATCGAGACGGGGCTGCCCTTTGCCATCGTGCTCGGGCGCTGGGGCAGGCGCGCGGCGGCGGGCGGTTTCGTGCTGCTCATGGCGCTCATCTTCGCCACCGGGAGCTACAATTTCTTCAACCTCCTCACCGCCGCGCTCGCTCTCTGCCTGCTCGACGACACAAGCTGGCCGCGCAGGCTGCGCGCCTGGCTGCGGCTTGATGATGGGGCGCCTCCGCCGCCGCGCTGGCACTGGCGGCAGTGGCCCGCGCTCGCCTTCGCGCCGCTGTGCCTGCTGCTGACCCTGGCGGCGGCGGATTTGTTTATGGCCGGGCGAGTCTCCTGGCACCGCGGCTTCATGCCGGAGTGGGCGCGCCAGTTTTACGCCCGCACCCAGTCCCTGCGCAGCTTCAATGCCTACGGCCTCTTCCAGGCCATGACCACCGAGCGCCCGGAGATCATCGTCGAGGTCAGCGATGACGGCGCGCTCTGGCAGCCGCTGGAGTTTAAATGGAAGCCCGGCCGCCAGGACCGCGCGCCCGGCTTTGCCGCCCCGCATCAGCCGAGGCTCGACTGGCAGATGTGGTTCGCCGCGCTCGCCCCCGGATTCGATCCGCGCCGCGACTCGCAGCCCGGCTCCCCGCTTTACTGGTTCGGCCGTTTTGCCGCCTGCCTGCTGGAGAAAAAGCCCGCCGTCTGGGCGCTGGTGGAGCCGCCGCCCCTGCCCGTGGAGGACATCCGCCACGTCCGCGCCAAGCTCTACCGCTACCGCTTCAGCTCCCCCGCCCACCGCCGCCAGACCGGCGAGTGGTGGACGCGCGAGTACCTCGGCATGTGGTCGCCCGTCTTCAGCGTGAAGCGCTGAGCCGCGCCTGTCGCGCGAGTTTTTTTTGGCCCGTTTCCCGCTTTGCATTGTCAGACAAAAGCCCACGCCGCCGGCGTTCTACCTTCCGTCCATCATGAGACCGATTTTCCTGACCGCGCTCCTTTTCCCCGCCCTGCTCGCCGCGGACCTGCCAGACCCGCCCGTCACTTTGGAGCGGCTCCAGGCCATCCAGGATGCCGTGCGCGATCTGCTCCCCGCCGCGCGGCCCGCCGTCGTCGCCATCCTCACCGGGGACGGCACCGCCAGCGGCGTCATCATTGACAAAAGCGGCCTCGTCCTCACCGCCGCCCATGTCGCCGAAACACCGGGGCGCGAGCTGCGCGTCGTGCTCGAGGACGGCAGGCGCGTCACCGGCACCACGCTCGGCCTCGACAAAACCACCGACGCCGCCCTGCTCCAGCTCAACGACACCAAGCGCGACTGGCCCCACGCCGCCGTCTCCCGCCGCGTCATCGAGGCCCAGCCTGGAGAGTGGTGCTTCGCCCTCGGCCACCCCGGCGGCTTCGACAAGGCGCGCGGCGTCGTCCTGCGTGTCGGGCGCATCATCCGCCAGACCGCCAACTCCCTCCAGACCGACTGCGTGCTCATGGGCGGCGACTCCGGCGGCCCGCTCTTCAACCTCAAAGGCGAGGTCATCGGCATCCACAGCCAGATCTGGGAAAAGCGCGACGAAAACATGCACGTCTCCATGGCCCCCTTCCTCCGCGCCTGGGACGAGATGAAAAGCAGCCTCGTCATCCGCACCTGGGGCACCGGCAGCGGCGGCTACCTCGGCCTTGCCGCCGATGTCAACCCCGACACCGAACTGCTCGAAGTCCTCGAAGTCCTCGCCGGCTCACCCTCCGAAAAAGCCGGCGTCCTGCCCGGCGAGAGCATCCTCGCCCTGGATGGCGAGCCGCTCGGCGGCCTCTCCCACCTCTCCAACGCCGTCAAGCTCCGCGCCGCGGGCGACCAGGTGCGCCTCCGCCTCAAAAAAGGCGGCCAGGAGCGCGAAGTCTCCGTCACCCTCGGCCACCGCCCCAAAGAGGAAGGCTGACCCGCCATGCGCCCCGCCCTTTGCCTCATCCTCCTCGCCGCCGGTGCCTCCGCCGAGATGCGCCCCTCCCTCCAGCCCGAGGACCGCAAAAACGGCAGCCGCACCCTTCTCGCCCTCGACCCCGTGCATCGCCAGGCCATCAAAGCCACCGCCCGCCTCGTGGACACCGGCGGCCGCGCCGCCGCGCTCGCCACCTGGGTCGGCGAGGACGGCTACCTCATCACCAAAGCCAGCGAGGCGCCCGAACTCGAAAAACTCCAGGTCCGCCTCGCCGACGGCAGCCTCGCCGCCCTGCGCGAGATACGGCGCGACACCCGGCACGACCTCGTGCTCGCCCAGGCCATCGGCGTCACCGGCGTCACCGCCATCCCCTTCACCGCCGACGCCAAAGCCCCTGCCTTCGGCCAGTGGATCACCGCCCCCGCCGCCGACGGCCAGCTCCGCCTCGGCGTCATCAGCGCCAGCTCCCGGCAGATCCCCGGCCTCGGCGCCGCCATCGGCGTGCGCATGGATGAAAAACCCGCCCCCGGGGGCAAAGGTGTCCGCGTCCTCGCCGTCGCCGAGGACAGCCCCGCCCGCGCCGCCGGCCTGCGCGATGGGGACATCCTGCTCAGCCTCGATGACGACACCCTCAGCCAGTTCAGCCAGGTCAGCCAGCTCATCTCCAAGCGCCAGCCCGGCGAGATCGTCGCGGTCAAATACCTCCGCGACGGCAGGGAGCGCGCCTGCAAAGTCCGGCTCGCCAGCCGCTCCAAAGTCCTCAACAACTGGGAGGGCGAGGACTTCGCCAACGGCGGCATCTCCCTGCGCACCGACAGCTTTGAAAAAATCCTCCAGCACGACCTCCCCCTCGGCCCTGCCGACATGGGCGGCCCCCTGCTCGACCTTTCCGGCCGCCCCCTCGGTATCAACATCGCCCGCGTGGACCGCATCACCACCTTCGCCCTGCCCGCCGCCGTCTTTTGGCCTCTGGTCAAAGGCTGGATCGAAGCCGACCGCCACCCCCCCAAGGCCCTGCCAGCCAGGTGACTGCCTGGGATGGAATGTGGAATGCGAAATGGGGGAAGTTCGAAGCTCGAACTCCGCAGTGGAAGCAGCGTTCCGCCGCTTTTCGGGTGGGGGCGGAGCGCGCGCAAGGAGCGGAAAAAGGATTGACTGCCAAAGCCCGAATCCAGAAACTCGGTTCATGAAATTTCTCTGTGCCGCGTCTCTGATGGCGCTCGCTTCCGCCGCCGCAGTTCGCGCCGATGGCGTGCCCTTTGATCGCGTGACAGGACGAGTGACCGTGCCGCGCACAGTGCTGCATATGTCCGCCGAGCAGCGGGCGCAGGTGTCCCAGACACGCCGTCTCACTCTCACGCCCCGGCAGCATGAGCGCCTTGCCAGGCTGTGCCCCGTGTTTCCGAATGAGATCGGCGAGGTGTTGTCGTATCGCTACGGGGACTGCACCTGCTGCGTCGGTCATCCCTACGCCCTGCTGCTTCCGGGCGGGGCGAGTGTGGCGGTTCCGCATTCGGAGGCGGAGGATGTATCGCGTTATGGTGTGCGGGAGCGGCCTTCCTTTGCCGCCACCACGACTGCCGGACAGCGCTCACGCTGGTTCCGGTTCTGGAGGGCGGTCTTCCGCCGGGACTGAGCAAATCCGCCACGCCGCCGGCCATGCTTCCCGCAGCAACTCCAATCCGCCCTCCTGTCTCCGCGCTGCTCCTCCCAGGCGGACGGCATAGCTTGGACAATGCCAAGACATACTCCCCCACCATGAAGAAGCCTGCAACCAGTCGAACCGGTTGGTGGATTGCCGGCCTATTAGAGAAACACTCGAACACGGACCGGCCTTCTTACTGGAACAATTACCGGCTCAACAAGGCTGGTGACTGGAGAACGGCATTCCGAAAGGCCGCCGAATTGGGGGCAGCTAATGCGAGGGTCGGAAACAAAGCCTTCTCCGGACATCAAGAGTTCATCGGGGTCACTGATCTTCTGCCGATCTACGACGAGTTCGAGGATGGTGCGGAACTGCTCTGGCAGGAACTGTAAGCTTCGCAAGACGACGATGGAATTCCCTTGAGGGTGTTCACAGTGACTGATCTCGAATCACAGTACGAATTGCCGGGCGATGATGGCGTTCCTGCCAACGCCTGACCACTTTCAGTTCCAGCCATCACTCTGCGCCTGTCGCCATCACCGCGCTAGCAGCGCGCGTGTCTCCTCGATGACCTGCGGGGGCAGGGGGTAGTAGCCGTCTTTGACGACAACGCGCTGGCCTTCGCGGCTGTGAACGTAGCGCACAAACTCGGCGGTGGCGGCATCCAGCGGGCGGCCGGGTTTTTTGTTCAGGTAGATGAGGAGGAAGCGCGCCAGGGGGTAGCTGCCGTTGATGCAGTTCTCATAGGTTGGCAGGGCGAAGCCGCCCTCCTCCTGCCCCACCGGCAGCACGCGCACGCCGGAGGTCAGGTAGCCGATACCGGTGTAGCCGATGGCGTGGGTGTCCGCGCTGACGCTCTGCACCACGGAGGAGGAGCCGGGCTGCTCTTTGACGCTGCTTTTGAAGTCGCCCCGACCCAGCACATGCTCCTTGAAAAAGCCGTAGGTGCCCGAGGCGCTGTTGCGCCCGTAGAGCGAGACGGGCCGCCCTGCCCATCCGGGGACGCCGAGCGCGGCCCACTCCGTGATGTCCGCAGGCGCGCCCATTCGGCGGGTGGAGGAGAAGGCGGCATCGAGCTGCGCCAGGGTGAGTCCGCGCGCGGGGTTGTCCTTGTGGGCGAAGACGGCCAGCGCGTCCACTGCCACGCGCACGGCCAGGGGCGGATGGCCGAATTTTTTTTCAAAGGCGTCCAGCTCCTCCTGTTTCATCGGCCGGCTCATCGGCCCGAGCTGGCATGTGCCGGCGATGAGCGCCGGGGGCGCGGTGGCGGAGCCTTTGCCCTCGACCTGGAGGATCACTTCCGGGTGCCAGGCCTTGAAGCCCTCGGCCCACAGGGTCATGAGGTTGTTCAGGGTGTCCGAACCCACGGAGATGATGCTGCCGGAGACTCTGGCGGACGGGTGGTACTCCGGCAGCGCCGCGTCCGGCTCCACCGCGCGCAGCGCGCCCGCGCCGGCGGCGGGCAGGCAGAGGATGGCGGCGGTGGTCATGAGGCTTGGCATGGATCTGTCATTCTCCCGCTTTCCGTCCGCCCGCGCTTGTCCGCGCGGGTGACAGTTTCGTCACGCATCCCATGCCCGGCGCGGCGGCGGTTACAAGAAGGAAGGTTGCCAAAGCGCGGCCCACGCTGACACTGCGCGCCGCATGGAAGCCACCGCCCCCAGCACGCCTCTGTCCATTCGCGTGCGCGATCTCGACTTTTTTTACGGCCCCCAGCAGGCGTTGGATGGCGTGAGCCTGGACATGCCGAGGCAACGCGCCACGGCCTTGATCGGTCCCTCCGGCTGCGGGAAATCCACTCTGCTGCGCTGCTTCAACCGGATGAACGACCGCATCCCGGACGCCGTTGTGCGCCGGGGATGCATTGAGGTGGAGGGGCGGGATGTGCTGGCGCCCGGCCTTGATGTTGTCAGCCTGCGCCGGGAGGTGGGCATGGTCTTCCAGAAGTCGAACCCCTTTCCGCTGAGTGTCTTCGAAAACGTGGCCTACGGCCTGCGGGTGAAAGGCGAGTCGCGCGCGGATTACCTGGAGCATGTGGTGGAGGAGAGCCTGCGCGCCGCCGCGCTGTGGGACGAGGTCAAGGACCAGCTTCACAGCGATGCGGGCGCGCTCTCCGGCGGCCAGCAGCAGCGTTTGTGCATCGCCCGCGCCATCGCCCTGCGCCCGCGCGTGCTGCTGATGGACGAGCCCTGCTCCGCGCTCGACCCGGTGGCCACGGCGCGTGTGGAGGAGCTCATCCACGGTCTGAAGCGGCGCTACACCGTGGTCATCGTCACCCACAACATGCAGCAGGCCATGCGCACCTCCGACTTCACCGCGTTCTTTTACATGGGCCGCCTCATCGAGCACGCGCCGACGCAGGCGTTTTTCGAGAATCCGCGCGAGAAAATGAGCCAGGACTATGTCACGGGCCGGTTTGGATGAGAGGTTACTTGCCCGGAGTTTTGAAAACTTGCGGGGTCAGCTCGTTCACAGCGCCGGCGATGATCTCCTCGACGCCGGAGGCGAAGCGGGTGGGGCGGCCATAATACGTCATGGCTCCGGCGGCCTCGTAGCCGCCCTCCTCCCACACACGCTGGGAGGGAATGTAGCAGGGCACGTCGTTGGTGTAGGCGTTCACCCAGGTGCGCTGGCGCCCGAAGGACTGTTTGAAACGCAGTCCGTAGTCCACGACGACCTCGCCGGGCAGGTGGATCATGAGCAAACCGCCGCCGAAGCTCCAGACCTGCACGTTGTAGGGCAGGGTGTCGGGGATTTTTTCGCCGCGCTCCATCATGCCGAGGAAATGCCGCGCGTGATGGGCGATCCATTTGTTTTTGTCTTGAGTCCGCATCTCCCATTCCGCCCTGCCGGGCAGGGTGTCGAAGGGCAGTTGCAGATCCTTGCTCCGGCAGATGACCGGCCCGGGGAGCGGCTTCATGGGGTTGTTGATCGCGTGGATCACGCCTTTGGCGAGCGTGACGCCATGCTTGAGGGCATGCTCCATCTCGCGCCTGGGAAAGGGGTTTTGATCCGCGCCGCAGCCAATGGCGGTGAGGGCGACGACGCCGGGAAAGCGCAGCTCCAGCTCGGCCTGCGCCGTGCCGGCCCAGTCGGGGTGGATGTGGTTGATGGCGAGCGTGGTGCAGTGGCAGGCGTAGCTGGTGAAAAGGGCGCGCAGTTTTCCCTCCATGTCACGCACGCGCAGCACGGGCAGATCGTGGTCGCGCACGCCTTCAAAGTTGGGGCTGTTGGCGTAGCCGGTCTCCGTCTTGAGCCGGCGGTTCATGGCGAAGCCGGCCTTGCCCGCACCCCTGTCCACCTGTGCGGGCTTGAGGTCGTTGAGCGCGCTGAGCGCCACTTCGGTCATTCTGGCGGTGAGGAAGGCGGTGTAGCGGTCCACGGCATTCCGCTCGTCGGGCGGCAGGTCCGCGCCGAACAAAAAGCCCAGCACGCCATTGACCATGGGCGCGCAGTGGGTGTGGCTGGAGTGCAGGGAGAAACGCTCGTCGGCGAGTTTCCATCCGGCATTGCGCACGTTCGCCAGCACCTCGGCGCGCATGGCGGCGGGGATGCCGCAGTTGTCCACCGTGAGCATGACCACGGGCTCGTCAGCCTCCCAGCGAAGGGCCAGCGCCTTGGCGTGGATGGGCAAGGAAACACCTTCGTGGGGGGAGTTCCGGCTGCCGTAGCCGCTGAGGCGCACGGGGAAATCAGGTGTCACGTCAGTTTTGGCGGCGCCCGCCTGCCAGCCTTTTGCTTTCAAAACTGCGGGGATGGAAAGGATGCAGCCAGCACAGACCAGCACTGCGAGGGATTTCATTTTTCCATGTTTAATCAGCATTTTTTAAGATTGCGAAATTTCCCCAGGCAAGCCAAGCCCGAAATCATCCGGCGCGAGGGCCATGCTGGCCGAAATCTTGCGCCCGGCGCGGGCGTATTGTCACGCCCCCTCCAGATGATGAAAAACTCCGCCTTATCTTCCCGCCGCCAGTTCCTCCACGGAGCGGGTGTGCTGCTCGGCCTGCCGTGGTTCGAGTCCGTGTCCTCCTTCGGCGCGCCCGTGGTCAAGGGCACCCCGCAGGCGCCGCGCCGGTTCGCGGCCTGCTTTTTTGGCAATGGAGTGAACCCCCACCACTGGGGCGCGGGCAACGGCGCGGGCGGGCTGGAATTTCTCCAGACCTTGAAGCCCCTGGAGCCGGTGAAGGACCAGGTGATCGTGCTCAAGGGCCTGTGGAACCCCACCACGGTGGCGGGGCCGGGCGGGCATTACCCGAAGATGAACATCCTCTCCGGCCTGAAGGTGAAGCAGACCACCACGGACGTGGAGGTGGGTGTGACCATGGACCAGATCATCGCCGCCAAGGTCGGGCGGGAGACGCCGGTGGCCAGCCTGGCGATCGGCACCGAGGGGCCGAAATACAGCACCGACAGCGGATACACCTCCCTTTACTCCGCCTACCTCTCCTGGAGCAGCCCCACGACGCCCGCGCCGAAGGAGATCTACCCGCAGCAGGCCTTCGACCAGCTCTTTGACGACGGCAGCAAGCGCGCCCGCGACAAAAGCGTGCTCGACCTCGTGCTCAGCGACGCCCGCAGCCTGCGCGGCAAGCTCAGCCGGCGCGACGGCCAGAAGCTCGACGAATACCTGGCCTCCGTGCGCGACCTGGAGCAGCGCATCGAGCGCGCGGAGAAGCTCAACGCCGCCGAGGCGGACACGCGCGGCTGGCAGCCCAGCGTGAGGACGCCCTGGCTCGCGCGCCCCGCCTCCGGCATCCCCGCGCGGCAGGAGGAGCATGTGCGCCTGATGCTGGACATCATGGTGCTGGCCTTCCAGATGGACCGCACGCGCGTCATTACAAACATGCTGACGAACGACCTCTCGAACATGAACTTCGGCTTCATCGGGGTCAAAGGCGGCCAGCACGAGCTCTCCCATCACGCCAACGACGCCGAGCGCCTGGACGGCTACCAGAAGAGCAACGAGTTCATGGTCCAGGCCTGGTCCGAGGCGCTGCAAAAGATGCACGCCACGCGGGAGGGTGAGCGCACCCTGCTGGA
The DNA here is from genome assembly GCA_002343505.1 of Verrucomicrobiaceae bacterium UBA2429. Taxonomy (GTDB): domain Bacteria; phylum Verrucomicrobiota; class Verrucomicrobiia; order Verrucomicrobiales; family Verrucomicrobiaceae; genus Prosthecobacter. The sequence goes on from DDQZ01000042.1 coordinate 15,430, forward strand.
GAACAGCATGATCCTGCTCACCTCCAGCCTCTACGACGGCAACGCGCACGACTCCACCCAGCTCCCGCTTGTGCTGGCGGGCGGCGGCGGCGGCACCCTGCGCGGCGGGCGCTGCATCGAGTTCGACAAGAAGGACGAGAACCGCAAGCTCTGCCGCCTGCACCTGGCCCTCATGGAGCGCATGGGCGTGAAGACCGACCGCTTTGGCGACGCGGACAATTCGCTTGGCGAGTTGGCCTGAGATTGGGCTTGCTCTCCGAGGGGCCAAGCGCGGGCTTTCGGGCTATTGCAGCAATCCGTTCAAAGCCTGTCCGCTATACGCGACAAAAACTGGAATAGCGGTGTAGCCATGCATTTTGCTTTGAGGGGGCGCCGCGGGCAATTGGCCGGCAACACCGCACCGCCGGCAAATGGCGTGCAAGTTTGCTGGCGGCTACAAAGCCTTGAAAAGGGGATCAACCACTGTCGGCGGTAGTCGCGCGCGGCGTCGTTGCCAAAAGTGTCAGATGCCCAAGTGCCCGTGAGTTGACCATTCGCGTCATCTTCTCATGATGACTGGCTTGATGCCATTGTGCTAGTTCGGCGGCGTTAACTCAGCTTCACGCAGCCCAATCGCCAACCGCGTGAGCTTCCCCACGATGTCAGCATGATCGGCGGAAACATCGTTTTGCTCGGCGAGGTCGGTCTGGAGGTCGAAGAGCATCGTCTTCGGCGTGAGGTGGAGCTTCCAGCGGCCTTCACGGAAGGATTCCAGGCGGCGTTCTTTGTACCCGTAGAGCGAGTAGAGCGTGGTTCGGCGGGATTTGGCGTTTGCGTTGAGGAAGAGGTCAGTTTGGTCAATGCCGTCCAGATTCGCGGACGGTTGGGTTTCGCAGAGGCGGGCAAAGGAAGGCAGGAGATCAAGAGTGGTGAGCATCTCGCCGCAGACGCGGTTCGCAGGCACTTTGCCCGGCCACCAGGCGATGCAGGGCACGCGCAGGCCGCCCTCATAGACGGTATGCTTCGTGCCGGTGAGCGGTGCGGCGGTGCCGGGTGTCTTGCGTTCGGGGCCGTTGTCGCTGGTGAAAATGACGAGCGTCTTTTCGGCGAGACCGAGGGCGCGGAGTTTGTCGAGGATCTGGCCGGTGCTGTCGTCGAGCTCCTCGACGACGTCGCCGTAGAGGCCGCGCTGCGATTTGCCTTTGAACTTCGGCGAGGCATCGAAAGGCAGGTGCGGCATCGCATGGGCGAGGTAGAGGAAGAAGGGCTGCTCGCGATGCTGCTCGATGACTTTCAGCGCCTCGGCGGTGTAGAGCGCGGTCATCTCGGCGGGCACGGCGGGGCGCTTTTCCACGGCATCGCCACGCAGCACGGGCATGCCGCCTTCGTTTTCGAAGACGACCGTCTCCCAGTGGTCGAGGTTGTGCAGCACACCGTAGTAGCTGTCGAAGCCCTGGTTCATCGGCCGCATGCCTTTGACGAAGCCGAGATGCCATTTGCCGATGCAGCCCGTGGCGTGACCGGCGGCCTTGAAAACCTCCGCCAGCGTCGTCTC
>DDQZ01000042.1:17079-26245 GCA_002343505.1 Verrucomicrobiaceae bacterium UBA2429
CCTTGAAAACCTCCGCCAGCGTCGTCTCGCTGTCTGCGAGGCCGTTTCGCGCATCCGGCCGCAGCACTCCGGTGGCGAGTCCGACACGGCCTGGATACTTCCCGGTCATGAGCGCGGCCCGAGAGGGCGTGCAGAGCGCGGAAGTGACTGAAAAATCCGTGAAGCGCGTGCCCTCCGCCGCCATGCGGTCGAGATGCGGCGTGCGGATGTCCTTCGCGCCGTAGCAGCCGAGATCGCCATAGCCGAGGTCATCGCAGTTGATGAGGATCACATTCGGCCCGGCGGCATGGGCGGACAGACCAAGAATCATCATGAGGCAGGCAAGAATGGGCTTCATCAGGTGCGAAAACGAAGGTTGCGGCAGACTTCTCCCGCTGGTTTCATCGCCCGTGCCAACCATGAAGCTCATTCCCACCCTTTTGCTCGCCGCATCCGTCTCCGGCATTGATAGTTGCAGCCCGCAACCCAGCTCGCCGCCCTCCGGCAAGCCCAAGGTCGCGCTGGTGATGAAGTCGCTGGCGAATGAGTTCTTCCAGACCATGGCCGAGGGCGCGAAGAAACATCAGGCCGCGCATGCCGCCGACTACGATCTCGTCGTGAATGGCATCAAGAATGAAACGGATCTCGCCGAGCAGGTCGGTTTGGTGGAGCAGATGGTCGCGCAGGGCGTGCAGGCCATCGTCATCGCCCCTGCGGACTCGAAGGCGCTCGTCACAGTGCTCAAGCGCGCCAAGGATGCCGGCGTGCTCGTCATCAACATTGATAACAAGCTCGACGCCGACACGCTGAAGCAGGTAGGTCTGCAAATTCCCTTTGTTGGGCCCGATAACCGTGCCGGAGCGAAGGCGGTGGGCGAGGTGCTCGCGAAAAATCTCAAGGCGGGTGACGAAGTGGCCATCATCGAAGGCGTGACCACCGCCTTCAACGGCCAGCAGCGCAAAGCGGGCTTTGAAGATGCCATGAACGCCGCCGGAATGAAGATCGTCAGCACTCAGAGCGGCCAGTGGGAAATGGAAAGGGCCAATGGGGTCGCGGCGGGCATCATCGCCGCGAATCCAAACGTGAAAGCACTGCTCTGCGCCAACGACAACATGGCCCTCGGTGCCGCCGCCGCGGTGCAGGCCGCGGGCAAGGCCGGTCAGGTCCAGATCGTCGGCTTCGACAACATCGCCGCCCTCAAACCTCTCCTCGCCGACGGCTGCGTCCTCGCCACCGCCGACCAGCACGGCGACCAGCTCGCCGTCTTCGGCATCGAAGCCGCGCTCAAGGTGCTGAAGGAAAAAACTACTCTCTCAGACCAGCAGACGCCGGTGGATGTGGTGACGAAGTGACGCAAGTGGGATTATGAGAAACATCCGTCAGCGAATCTCGAATGGCTATCGAGCGCACCCATTTCGGGCGTTTTTTGCCGGTGCAGCAACCTGTTTTGTGCTTGGGATTTCAAGCATCTTAGTACCGCCTTTGCTGGCGATAGAGGGTGATGGTTCATATCAGCCTCACGATGATTATGCGGGAGTGGCTTTGGCTGTATTGGAATTACTTTTCTCCTTTGCCTTTGGCGGATGGCTTCATGGGGGAATTAAGCCAGCAAGAGAAAAGAAATAGCTCAGCCATGCGCCGCTTCGCCGACTTCCTCGTCCTCCTCGCCGTGCTCGCGGCGATGATCCTGCTGTTTGGCATGCTGCGCGACAGCTTCTTCAGTGCGGCGACGCTGGGGACGGTGGCGAACCGCATTCCGGCGCTCGCGCTGGTCGCCACGGGCATGACGCTGGTGATGGTGACGGGAGGAATCGATCTGTCCGTCGGTTCGGTGCTCGGGCTGTGCGGCGCGGTCGTCGGGGTGATGATGGCCGACTGGCATTGGGGGCTGTCGCTCGCATTGCTTGGCAGCATCGTTGTGGGGGGCGCGATCGGCGGCACCACGGGCGCGGTGAGCGTGAAGCTGCGGCTGCCCTCGTTCATCGTGTCGCTCGGCATGTTGGAGATGGCGCGCGGGCTGGCGTTTCTCGCGACGAACTCGCAGACCAAATACATCGGAGCGTCAATTGAGTCTCTGGGGGCTCCATTTGGCAGACTGGTCATCTCGCCGGCCTTCATCATCAGCGTGCTCATCGTCGTGGCGGGGCAGGTAATGCTTTCGCAGATGACCATGGGACGTCATTGGATTGCCATCGGTGCGAATCGTGAAGCCGCGCTCGTTTCCGGCGTTCCCGTCGATCGCCCGCGTATCCTCGCGCATGCGCTGCTCGGCGCATTGACCGGACTCGCTGCCGTGTTCAATTGCTCGCGTCTCGGCAGCGCGGATCCGAATGCAGGCGTCGGTTTCGAATTGAGCGCCATCGCCGCGGTCGTTGTCGGGGGCACAAGCTTGATGGGAGGACGAGGCAGTGTCGTGAAAAGCTTCATGGGCGTGCTCATCATCGCCACGCTTGAAGCGGGCCTCGTTCAAATCGGTGCCACGGAGCCGGTGAAGCGCGTTGTGACCGGCGCCGTCATCATCGCCGCCGTGCTCGCGGACACCTGGAGACGCAAATAACTCATGAAACGCCTCATTCTCTTTCTCTGCGCCTTCAGCGTGTCTCTCTTCGCCGAAAAGCCGAAGATCATCTTCGACACGGACATCACGGGAGATGTGGATGACGTGCTGGCGGTGGCGATGTGCCACACGCTGGCGGATCGTGGGGCGTGCGAATTTCTGGGCGTGACGGTTTCGAAGAACAACCCACTGACGGCGAGCTTTGTGGATGCGCAGAACACGTTTCACGGTCGCCCGGATCTGCCGGTGGGCGTCACTCGGGATGCGAAGGCGCAGCATCGCGAGAGCAAATACCTCAAGCTGGCTGATTCGCCGGATTACCCGCACGATTTGAAGCGCAACGAGGACACGAAAGATGCCGTGGAGCTGATTCGAGAGCTTTTGACGGCGCAGCCGGATCACAGCGTGACGATCATCAGCGTCGGCATCGCGTCGAACATGGCAAACCTGCTCAAATCACCCGGCGGCGTCGATTTGGTGAAGCAGAAGGTGAAAACGCTCTCGATCATGGCCGGTGCGTTCGCGTTCTGCAACGGCACGAACTACCACCTCGAAGCGAACGTCATCAACGGCATCGGCTACATGCAGACGGTGGCCGATCAGTGGCCGGACGAGGTGCCCATCGTGTGGAGCGGCTTCGAGATCGGCGAGGCTTTGCCTTTTCCGCGTATCGTCATCCAGCGCGATCTCGACTACCTGCCGCATCATCTCGTCAAAGAGGCCTACCTGCTCCATAGCGGCCCGGAGCATGACCGGCCGTGCTGGGACGAGAGCAGCGTGTTGTGGGCCGTGTATCCCGAGCGCGGCTTCTTCGGCCTGTCCGAGCCTGGACGCGTGAAAGTGCTCCATGACGGCTTCACACGTTTCATTCCCGTCAAAAACGGCAAAGGCAGCCAGCGCGACCGTTTTCTCACCATGAGCTCCGTGCAACAAAGCCGTGCGCTGGAAGCCATCGTCCATCTCACCATCCAACCTCCGAAAAAATGAAGCACCTGCTCCTCTCTCTCTTGTTATGCGGTCTCGCCCAGGCCGCGCCCGTGAAGCTCATCTTCGACACCGACATGGGCAACGATGTCGATGACCTGATGGCGCTGTGCATGATTCACAACCTGCAAAAGCGCGGCGCGTGCGAGCTGCTTGCGGTCACGGTGACCAAGGATCATCCGCAGGCGGCGGCGTTCGTGGATGCGGTGAACACGCTCTACGGTTACCCGGACACGCCCATCGGCGTGGTGCGTGATGGTGCGGCGAAGGAGGCGGGGAAGTTCAACCTGCTGGCCGACAAGTATCCGCATGACCTCAAAAGCGGTGCGGAGGCACCTGAGGCGGGCGTTTTGATCAAAGACATCCTCGCGAAGCAGCCGGACGGCAGCGTGGTGATCGCGCAGGTGGGCTTCTTCACGAATCTGGCGCGGCTCATGGATGACGCGGAGGCGAAGGCGCTCATCGCGAAAAAGGTGAGGGTGCTCAGCCTCATGGCCGGCGCGTTTCAGACGGTGAACTTCAACACCCGGCATCTCGAGTACAATGTGAAGCTCGATGTGCCCGCCGCGCAGAAGCTGGCGAAGGAATGGCCCACGCCGATGGTGTGGAGCGGCTTCGAGATCGGCGTGGCGGCGGCGTTTCCGCATGTCGTGATCGAGCAGGACCTCGACTACATGCCGCAGCATCCGCTCAAGGACGCCTACTACCTCTACAACCCGCCGCCGCACGACCGCCCCACCTGGGACCCCACCTCGGTGCTGTATGCCATTTATCCTGACCGAGGTTACTTCGATCTTTCGCCGCCCGGCAATGTGATCGTCGAGGACGACTCCGCCACGCTCTTCCGCCCCACAAAGGACGGCAAAGGCAAACACCGCTTCCTCATCATGAGCCCCGAGCAGACCAGCCGCGTGCGCGAGGCCATCGTGCAGCTCTGCGTGGAGCCGCCGCCGGCGCGGAAGTGACAGGCGCACCCTCCGGACAACTTCACCGCATTGGCGCTGGCATGCCCGCTTTTCGCCAAGCCCCTGGGCGGCTCGTTCGTTCCGGTTGGCGAAATGCTCCCCTATTGCCGCCTGTTGACCACCACATCGCTCTGTTTCGCGCTTGGAGCTTTCGCCGGGTGGTGGTGCGGCCCGTCCGCCACTGCGCCGGGCGTGGCAAATGCCACCGCCGGGCCGGCCCCGATCCTTCCCGGCACGACATCACCGGCAGCAAAGCCGCCGCCCTTCACCAGTGCCGCCGCCTCGATGGAATGGGTGCGCGCGCGGATGCAAAAGGGCGACACCACGGCGGCGGAGCGGTTCTTTCACCATGACGCCGGTCTCACCGATGAGCAGCGCATTGGACTGGCGCGGGAGTTGATGCAAAACGCCCGCCGCATGGACCCGCATGTGCTCGCCCGCATCATCCTCGGCCTGCCGCGTGGACAGGCGGCGGACACGCTCTTGTGGCGCCTGGTCAGCGATTGGAGCACGAACGATGCGGAGGCGGCGCTGCTCTTCATCGAGACACTGCCGCCCGACCGCTTGAACACCGTCGGCGTGCTCACGAACTCCGCCTTCGGCCTCTCCCGCCTCCCCGCCGAGCGTGTGCTGGCCCTGGCTGCCAGACTGGATGACCACGGCCGGTCCTACCTCGCGGAAGGCCTCGTTGGCTTCGCCGATCAGGCGGGCTCCTGGCGCAACACCGCTGCCATTCTGGCCAAGCTCAATGGGCCATCTCCGCCAGACGCCATCTCTGCCGAGTGGATGCTCGGCATGAGGCTCGCCGAGATCGCCCCGCAGTCCCTCGAAAGCCAGCTCACCACTGAAACCGACCCCGCAAAGCGTGACAAACTCCTTCAGGGCTACGCGCACGAGACCGGTAGGAACGATCCTCCGCGCGGCCTGGAGATGGACGCACGAATCCAGGACCCGAAAGTCCGCGAGAAGCATATCAAGTACCACACTGAGCACTGGCTGGAGAGCGACCGCACCGCCGCGCTGGCCTGGCTCCGGAGCCCCGCCGCCGCGCAACTCATGGACCGCGAGCAGCGCGCAAAGTTGCTGCGAACCTACCACCTGGAGGCCGTGCGATGAGAATCATGCTTCAGGCACTCCTGCATGCGCTCTGCGGCATCGCAGGTTTTTGGTTCGTCTCCTCGCCGGATCAGGCAGTGCCACCCGCAGAAGTGCAGCCTTCTTTAAAGAAGTCCGCCAAACCGATCGCGTCGGCCCGGTATTCCGCACCACTGCCGCTCGCCTCAGAGGCCGGCTTGGCCCAGCTTACGCCGGAGGACTGGGCAGAGGCCATCCACCCCGTCTCGCAAGCGCGCCTCCATGAGCTGCCCGTGATGCTGCGCGGCCTCTTGCGGAATCCCTTCCCGGAGGTGAGAAGGCGGCTGCTGCATCCCCTCTTTGAGCGCTGGGCCGCCCTGGACCACGCGGGCGCGCTCGCGGCCCTGCGCGGCATCCCCTCTCCGCAAGACAAGCAGAGCGCCCTGCGTGCCATCCTCGGTGTCTGGACGAAATCAGACGCCGACGCCGCCTGGCAATACATCACCGACATGGAGGATGACAGCGTGCTCCAGGAGGCCGGCATCGAGATTCTCCTTGGCTTGAATGCCGGCGCCGACCCGCTGCGCTACGCCGCCTGGGCCGGGCAGTTGGACGATGTCTTCCTGCGCGAAAAAGCGCTCGTCCAGATCGGGGATGGCTGGATGCAAAAAGACCCGCAGGGCGCGCTCGCCGCCGCATTGACGGCCGAGCCCGCACGGCTGCGCGACTACCTGCTTTCCAAGGTCTGCCATCGCGATGGCGTGGATCACGCGGCAGGGCTGGAGACAGTCGCCCAACTGCCCACGCAGGCCGAGCGGAGCAGGCTGAGCGAGGAATGGCTCGGCGCCTTCGCCAATGCCAAGCCGCAGGAAGCCTTTCAATGGCTCCTGGGTCACGCGGACCGCGCGGAGTTGCAAAAGGCAGCCGGCACCCTGGGCGGCATCCTGGCCGTGAAGACGAAAACCATCGCCGAACTGCGCGCGCTGGCCCTCCAGCTCCCCGCAGGTCCGCTGCGTGATGCCTTCGTCGCGCGCGCCGCGGATGAATGGGCCTCCGCCGGCCGCTCTCTGGCCGGGGCGCAGGACCTGCTCTCCCTGTGCGGCCCCTGTCTTGAGCGCGAGTCCGCGCAAGAAACGATCCTTCAACCCAAATGGGAAAATAGACCCACAGATTGACACGGATGGGCGCAGATAAAGAGGGACTTGTGGAAACACATTCCAACACCCTCTGGGTGAACTGGCGAAAGCGCGCAGATCCCTGACCATCCGTGTGGATCCGTGTCAATCCGTGGTTTCCATTTCCTTTCCAGGTTCAAAGGCGCGCCAAACCCTCATCATGAGCCCCGAGCAGGCCGCCCGCGCGCGCGAAGCCATCGTGCAGCTCAGCGTGGAGCCGCCGGCGGCTTGAGGGATGGGCGCGGCAGGCGCATCCGCCGGAATGCGGGGCTTGGGTGTGGCGGCGGGAGCCAGGCCCGCGCTTTGGCAAGCGCGCCCGCACCCGCGCCCTTGCGGGCGCGGCTACACCTTGATGCCCTTCACCTGCGCGTATTCGGGGGAGGCGGAGCCGTATTGGGACTTCACACTCTCCTTGATGGCCTTCATGCGCGCGCGCAGGCCGGGGGCGGCGGCGTCCTCGGACTCGTAGGCGGCCAGGCGCGGGGCGCGCGCGGCGGCCACGGCCTGCTCCTGGCCGGCCACCATGCGGTTTTGCGCGTCGAGCAGCGTGGCCAGGGAGTTGAGCGTGGCGATGGTGATGTCCGCCGGCGCGCCCGTGTCGTAATTCGGCACGCGGTTGAGCGCGGCCAGCAGCTTGTCCAGCAGGCCCTTGATGTCGGCGTAGCTCTGGTCGGTGGCGGGCGCGCGGCGGCCCGCGGGCGGCTGGTCCGGCGGCGGCTTCGGCGCGGGGGTGCGGTAGCCGCGCAGGGCGTCGGCGGCGGCTTTCACGGGAGGCAGTTGGCGGGTCCAGGCCACATTGCTTTTCACCCGCGCCAGCACGCGCAAGGTACGCTCCCGGATGTCCTTCGCCAGCTCCTGGCGGGAGGCGACGCCGTCCTTCCATGCCATTTCCATGTCGGCCACGCCGGTGTTGAGCGCCTCGATCTCGTCGAGGAAATCGCTGAATTCGGCGGTGCCCAGGCGGTCATCGGCGGGGGCGAAGGCGGGGTTGAAGGTGGTCAGCGCGGCTTTGAGCTGCTGGCCGCGCTGGAGACGGTCGAAAAAGGAGGATTCGGTGTTGGCCATAATCGAATGGTTTTTTTCTTTCCCGAACCGGAGATTCTGAAAAACGGGTCCGTTTGTCGAGAAAAAAGTGACCAAACTTTGAAAAAGGGTCTTAAAACCCCGGAAACAGGGGTCCGCAAAACCCAGCTTTGAATGCCAATAACGATCACTGGATGGATGATAAAGCCATTCATCGTCAGACATCCAAGCCAGATTCTTTCAAATCCACAGAATGGCAAGCTCGTCCAAAGAACCGCTAAACTCGAAACGTGACCAGGGCTGACAAAACAATAATTTGATGAGTAGCCAGACTCATTTTTTTGCCGACCCAATTCATTTTTCTGCCAAGCCGACTTGTTTTTCTGGCAACCCGACTTGTTTTTCTGCCAGCCTGATTTGTTTTTCTGCCAAACCCATTCATTTTTTTGTCAACCCAACTTGTTTTTTTTGCAACCCGATTTGTTTTTCTGCCAAACCGAGTCGTTTTTCTTGAAGACCCCATGGTTTTGCAAGCGGTCCAATCTGGCAACAACGCAGCCCCAGGTAGGGCGGCTGGTCCCCCAGCCGCCGCGCGCGCAAGTGCAGGCTACGAGCGGCGCTGACAGATCCTTTGCGCCCTCAGCCCGCGCACACGCGGCGCGTTGAGGAAAGAGCGACATGCCAAGCCCCTTCACCGCCTTGGCCGTGCCCGTCCGCCCCTTGGAAGAGACGCTCCCCACGCTGCCCCACCACACTTCCCGAAGGTCAAGAACCCCGAATCAACCCGATATTCTGTGTACCTATCAGTTCCTTGGAAACCCTGAATGATGAAGCAAGCCCAAACATCCCAAAAGCCGAAGCAAATGCCCAAAAACCTTGTCATTCAAGGCCTCCAGCCGCATCATCGCCCGAAAATGAACCCCAAAATATCGCCGCCAAGCGATATCGCATCGCACTAATCACACTGTTCTCCCAAAAAATATGCGCGTAGCACACCAGAGAGTTGGCTCGATAAGCAACGCCCATGTCGGTGCTGATTTCGAGCGTGTGGCAGCCAAGTATTTTGCAGCAGATGGGATCAGCGTCACTCAGAACTTTTGCGTTCCGGTAGGGTTGCATGCCAAGAAGAAGCATGCGTTCGATCTGGGTTCGGCGTCTCCGAAGATTCTAATCGAGTGCAAGTCCCACAAATGGACGGCTGGCGGGAAGGTGCCCAGTGCGAAGATGACGACCTGGAACGAAGCCATGTATTATTTCCATCTAGCTCCAGAAGGGTATAGGAAGATATTCTTCATTCTTCGCCACCGCCGTAACGAAGTTGGTGAGACGCTGCTTAGCTACTATCAGAGGATTTACTCACACTTGATTCCCCCTGACGTGGAATTCATTGTAAGCGTCATCCGAGACAC
>DDQZ01000038.1:0-411 GCA_002343505.1 Verrucomicrobiaceae bacterium UBA2429
CGCCGCTCAGCGGCTTCGTTCAACAAGGCGGTGGAGCTAACTCCGGCAAGTGTCACGCCTCCTGCTAACGCAGGAGCCGCGCCACTTGCCTCCGTAGCTCACCTTCGACGTTGAGGCAAAGGCGTGAAAGCGCGGGGCTGCGCCATTACCCAATTTCTTTTGGCTAACGCGGCATCCGCATGTCGTGCTGAAGTGCGCGTGAAATGATTTTTTCACCGCGATGAATCCGATCCGCCGCCCCATCCACCCGCCGCATGACTCTGCGGTGAGGACATGGGATTCGCGTTTGGGAAGAACGCGCTCGATGGTCAAGATGCGGTTTTTCCAACGGGGGATGGCTCGTTTCCAATGGGGGATGGCGCATTTCCAATGGGGAACGCCACATTCCCAATGGGGGACGGCGCATTTCCA
>DDQZ01000038.1:718-67552 GCA_002343505.1 Verrucomicrobiaceae bacterium UBA2429
AATGGGGGACGGCGCATTTCCAATTGGGAAAGCGGCATTTCCAATGGGGGACGGTGCAATCCAGCAAGGGTTCCGGCCTTCTGAGCCTGGGAGGGATGCGGGGCAGCATGTTTTTCCAGCGCTCCCTCTTGTGTCCGCGCGGGTCCGCCGTGCGGCTGTCCGCCGGGGCGCGTGTTTTTGCCGCCGGGGAGGCGGCGAGACCCGGAAACCTCCAAACCCATGCTGAACCATGCCCGCCGCGTTGCCCTGCCACACGCCGCCGGCGCCACCCCGCATCGCCATGAGCACCATCAAAGCCGCCGTCAGTTTCAAAAATCACACCGCCGCCAAACTCAGCCCGGCGGCGCAGGTCATCCATGACAAGATGACGCTCAACGCCGCCATCTTTGACGCTCCGCCCGTGGACATGGCCACGTTCCAGGAGCGGATCACCGATTACAAAGCCAGGCTGGTGGCCCGCGCCAGCCTGGCCAGGGCGGATGTGATGGCCTTGAAGGCGGCGCGTGACTTGCTGGAGGAGACGCTGAACTCGCTCGGCAATTATGTGAACGTGGTGGCGAAGGGAGATGGCGGGATCGTGGAGAAAAGCGGCTTCCCTTTTTATGAGGTGAACCGCGCGCCGGACACCACGCCGCCCGGCGCGCCCGCGAACCTGCGCCTGAGGCACAGCGGGCTGCCAGGCGGCTTCATCGCCCGCTACAAACCGCGGAAGCCCAACAGCACCAACGAGGTGCAGACCTGCGCGGGTGATCCGAACAACGAGGCGGACTGGGTGCAGAAAGGCATCATCAAAGGCGGGCGCGCGGAGATCACGGGCTTCCCGCCGGGCGCGGTGGTCTGGGCGCGCGTGCGCACCCTGGGCATCAAAAACATCAAGGGCGTGTGGAGTGACCCCGCCCAGATCCGCATCCTGTGATCCTCAAGCGCGGCCGCCCCGCAGGCGCGTTCGCCAGAGTGCGGGGATTATGCGTGCGAGCGGGGACGCAGATCGCGCTTTGGCAAGCGCGCCTACGGGGCCCCCTGTAGCCGGCGGCAGTGACGCCGGAATGCGCGCCCCTTCGCGGGTCACTGCCCCGCGCCACCGAGGCGCGCACGCGTTTTCACATGCCGTCCGGGATGATCCTCAACACATGGCTGGCCTGGGTGAAGCACCAGCTCCCCCGGGCTTGAGCTGAACTCGACGGTGCAGGGTGTCTTGCAAGCCGCCCGGTCGTCATCCGCGCGCGCCGCCACGAGCGCGCACAGCAGGGCGGCGATGTGGATGACCGCCCTCATGGCATGTGGACGAGGGGTTTCTCCGCCAGCTTCCCGGCGGCCCAGTAGATGCCGCGCGGGATGAGGTGCTCCAGGCCGGGGGTGTTCTCAGGGTGCGGGCTGGAGATGAAGACGCGCCCCTTGCCAAAAGTGGAGACGGCCTGCGCGGGGGAGTTCACCATCACGCCCGCCGGCGTGCCATTGTTCGCCACCTCGGAGCGGAAGAGCGCCAGCGGGCGGTAGGCCGGCAGGTCGGCGCGCGTGCCGGGCTTGATGATCGGGCCGTTGTTGTAGCGCACTTTAAAGACGCCCTCCACCGGTCCCAGGATCGGAGCGCCATCCACCGTCACCTCCGCGTCCATGTAGCCGCTGCCGCGCATCCATTTGCTGGAGACGGTGGAGGCGTTCAGAATGCCGAGACCCCAGGAAAAATTCGAGCACGCGAGATAAGCGCCCGCGCAGATGCCCACATAGCCGCCGCCGTCCTTCACAAACTCGCGCACCTTTTCCCTGCCCTCATCCCCCAGGCTCGCCGCCTGCGCGCTGCCGCTGCCGCCGGAGAAAACGACGACGTCATAGCCTTTCAACCCGCCACTGGCGATCTCCTCCGGCTTCAGCCTCGTGATCGTCGAGCCGGGCATCAGCTCCACCTTCGCGCAGACATTCTCAATGCCGCCGCCCGGCGCGCCCTTGCCCTCGAAGATGGCGATCTTCAACGGCGCGGGATTCTCCGGCGGGGCGATGATGGTTTTGTAACCATTGATGTCCGGCGGGATGACCTTGGTGCTGGGGACCGGCGCTTTTTTCTCAGCAGGCGCGTCAGCCGTCTGGCCATGCGCCGCCACGGCGAGAATGAGGAATGCAAAAAGAGAGGTGACTTTCATCACTCCCATCAACGCATCTTCCCCCCGCCTTCACATCTCCCCAAAACAGGGGATGCGAATAAAATGCCTCAAAGACTCCGCAGAGTGCCCAGCAACTCCAGCACTTCCCTGCCCTTCGTCTCGATCAAATCCATCAGCTCAGCGCTGCTCCGGGTGTCCTCGGTGCTTTTGGCGCTGGGGTTGACGGCTTTGAGGTCAAAGGCCGCATCCTCGATGGTCTGGGCCTTGGACTCGATCTCGCGGATTTCGCGTTCGCAGGCGGTGATGAGCTTTTTGACCTCCTCCAGCTTCTCGGGCTTGGCTTTGGCTTTCTTGAGCAGATCGAGCTGCTCTTGATGCTTCTTGAGCCGGGCTTTCGGCTCGGCGGTGGTGGCGCGGAGCTTGTCGGCCTCTGTCTTGGCGTCACGGCGGCGTTTCGCGATGTCGAGGGTCCAGCTTCGTTCGCTGTCAGCGCGGTCAGGCAGGAGCTTGTAGAACTCCGCGAGTTGCTGGCGGGTGAAGGGCGTCTTCTTCGCCACCTTCACATCGCTGAGGTCGAAATACCAAATCTTCTCCGTGGGCCTGCCCTTGGTGAAAAAAAGCACGTTCGTCTTCACACCGGCTCCGGTGGCAGTGAAGACGCCGCCGGGCAGGCTGAGCACGCACCAAAGGTCGCAGGTGTCGAGCAGGCGGCGCTTGGTTTTCACAAAGGCGTCCTGGTTGGTCTGAAACAGGATGCCTTCCGGCAGCACGATGGCGCAGCGCCCACCAGTTTTCAGGGTCTCCATCACATCCTGGAGGAAAAGCACCTCCGTGGCGCGGGATTTGTAGGCGAAGCGCGTTTGCGCGTCCTCGCCCTCCTTGCCGCCAAAGGGCGGATTGGTCACAATCACCTCAAACTGCCCCGGCGCGTTCTGATAGAGACCGCCGTAGATTTCCTCGCGGGTCAGCGTGTTGCCATGCCAGAGGTGCGGTTCATCAATGCCGTGCAGCACGAGGTTCGCGAGGGCGATGGGATAGACCAGGTTCTCTTTCTCGCGGCCGTAGAAGGTCTTGTGCTTCAGCGTCTCGATCTGGTCGCCGGTGGCGTTTTCGCCGAGTTGTCCGCGCATGAACTCATACGCCTGCGCCAAAAAGCCGCCCGTGCCGCAGCAGGGATCGCACACGGTTTCCCCCACTTTGGGCGCGATGACCTCGACGATTGCTCGAATGACCTCGCGTGGAGTGAAGAACTGCCCGCCGTCATTGCCCTTCTCGCCCATCTTGAGCAGCAGGCCCTCGTAAATCTGACTCAGGGCGAAGACGTGCGTGTCGTCCACCGTGTCGAGGCTGATCTCGTGAATCTTGTCCAGCACATCGAGCAGGTTGCGCTGGGTGTCCACCCGCGTGCGGTCCACGCTGGACATGATCTCGCTCATCACCTTCTGGCGCGGCGTGGCATTCGGTTTGTCCCGCAGCGCCTTCAGGTGCGGGATGAGCAGCGTGTTCACGAAGTCGTAAAAGGCGTTCGTCGTGCTCTCCACCAGCCTCTTGCGCTCCGGGGCCTCCGGCGCGGCCTAGTCCCGCCAGCGAAACGGCGCCTCCAGCGAGGGCCGGAACTCCGCGCCCACCACCGCCGCCTTCATCGCCTCGATCTCCTCCGTCTCGTCCAGGATGCGGAGGAAAAGGATCCACGTCAGCTCCGGCACATACTGCAGCGCCCCCGCGCAGTTCGACCGCCGCAGAATGTCACACACGCCCCAGATCGCGCTGTCCAGCCCGGAGCGGGTGGTCGTTTTGGGCTTCGGTTTGGCGGGTTTGGGCATGGATTAAGTGGTGTTCAGCCTGGAGGCTACATTTAGTCGTCGGACTAAATGTAGTTCGACGACTAACAGGGGCTAAAACCTGCCTCAATGCGCCGTCTCCGCGATCTGCCGCTCCAAGTCAGCCAGCCCGGTGTCCGGCACAAAGGTCACATGATGATCCCGCAGGACGGTTTCCACCTGCTGGCGGTGCTCTACGGCGGCACGACCAAAGGAGGCCACGACCACAAGCTGACGTTCGCCAGCTTCCGGGTCGGGATGTTTGTAAATGAGGTTGCCCTGGGCGGCCTTCGTCAGCACGTCGCGGATGATATCCTGCTCCCGCTGTTGGTTGAACTCATGCGCCTCGATCAGGTTCAGGCGGCCATTCTGGTAGGCGTAGGGCACTTTCAGTTCGTTTCCGAACACCGGCACCTTCACCACGACGTCACGCTTGAGCACGGCTTGGATGCGGGGCGTTTCAAGCTGGAGTCGCAGCTTCTCCAGCAGCAGCTTTTCAGGTCCTGGTTCCGACTTGATGAACCGGCCCACCAGTTGCTCGTACAGGTGTGCCAGCTCCACCTCAGGTTCCTCCACCAGCCACGCACGAGGCTCGGTGATCACGATCTCGTTCGCCAGCAGTTCGGCAAAGTGCTGAAGTCCCTCCACATCCTGAATTTTCTGCGATTCGGCAGCCAGACGGTGCTCCAGAATCTTCTTCATTGCATTGATCTGCTTCAAATCCCCCGCCTCCGCTCCGAAGAAGCGGTCAATGCGCCGGTTGGACGATGCCAGCCTGGCTTGGAGAAATTTCCGCTCGGGGCAAAACAGCAGCACCCCGATGTTTGCTGCCTCCAGACGCATCCGGTCCGGGCAGTATTGGATCAGGCTGTAGTAGCCGGTGGTGGGTGTGTTCATGGTGGTTGGAGTGGTCTATTCTAGCGCAAGTTCGTCCTGGGGAAAAAGTCGGGACACAAAAGTTTTCGACAGCCAGTCACGGCGCTGGCGCAGGAAATCTTCCATCGCAGCCCGGATCGTGCCGTCCACCTCCCAATCTGCCGGGATGGAGGCCACGATCTCATGGATCGCCTCGTCCGTAACCGCCGCCAGAGCCGCTGCCGCCGCCACGGCGTCCGCACGCTGGATGGCGCCCTCAAACTCGGGAAACAGGCCAAACGCCGTCACATCCTTCACGAGATCAATTTTGGCCATGTCCCGCGACAGCGGCCCGCCACAGGTGAAAATGTGCGTGTGATCCATCGCCATGAGGATGAACTGGCCGATCGGAGCACCTTCCCGGTTGAGGAAGACGTTGTTCTCGTTCACGCGCAGTTTCGGCTCCGGTCGGTAGCGGTCACAGTTCCGCGTCCACTGGTCCAGAATCACCAGTTTGGCGATGTCGGCCCGATTGGAGATGTGTTTCAGGTCTGAGGCTTCCCGACCCCAGCCAAAGCCATTCACCTTCCGGGTCAGCCAGGCCGTTCCCGCCTGGGCCATCCTGCCGGATCTCAGTTTCAGGGCCGGTTGGCCCGGATAAGGCATCAGCACCCAATCCAGCACCGGCAGCCCCAAAAGTGCCGCCAGCCGGGTGCCCACCAGCTCGCAGGCGAGGATGTGTGGGCCTTCCTTGCCACCGGGCAGCTTGGCATAGGCCGCGCCAGCGTCCGTCTCCACCAGCAGCGCCTCTGATCCCGAGGGCAAAGCCTGCACGAGACCGCGAATGCGGGTGGGCTTCCAATGATGATGCGGTGGCACAAAGGTCATGAGTGGCGAAAGAACGTGATTTACCCCGCCAAACTCCCAAACGCCTCCCGCAAGAACGCGCCCGGCAGCTTGTCGAGGGCTTCGAGCTGGGTGCTCAGGGCCTTTTGGAGGTGCGTGAACTGCTCCCACAGCCGCCATGTTTATGCGGCGAGTGAGAGATTCAGGCGGTCCGATTCAGCCGGAAAGCCCACGATGCTTGAAACGCTTTCGAGCCGCTTCAGATCCTCCTCGCGGAAAACGTCATTGCCGGAGTCATAAACGGTGAGGCATTGGTAGTCGTTGCGGGATGGCGTGATGTCATACCAGCGGGCAAAGGCTTCGTTGCTCAGCGTGTGGGCCGCGAACCGGTTGGCGGTGGTGAGAATCTGCACCAGCGAGCGCACACGCCGCCCTTCCACGAGGAAATCAAACGGCACCTCCTTGCCATACTGGCCGGGAATCTTCACTCCGGACTGGTAGGGGCGGTCCAGTGCCACGATGAACTCCTCAAAATCCTCTGTCAGAGCGGCGGGGGAGCGAAGACGCTGTGTGTAGGCCAGATCGGCCACGCGAATGCAGACCTGAGCCAGGCGCAGCATGGCATCTGGGAGGTCTTTGATCTCCTCCTTCCCCAGCCTGACACGGAAGGCGCCGCCGTCCTGCTCCACGCCGAGGGTGGCGCAAATGTCCGCCAGCGTCTGCTTGCGCTTCTGACTGGTCCAAGGCTTCACGTGCAGGTCCAGCAGGTAGGCCGTCGTCTGGCCTTTGTCTGAAAGCTCAAAGCCCTCAAAAAGATCGCCAGCGGCCTTCAGAAACACGTCAATCTGCGAGCCATCCGGGTAGCGGAACGGCGTCGCCAGGCGCAGCGACCCGTCACGCACCTGGTCACAGGCGGTGATGAGGCAGACATCGGTGATGAGGCTGCGGATGTTGGAGCAGTCAGGCGTCATGGTTCGTTAAAGGTGCCGGTGTGCTTGATGTTCGCCTGCTGGAGCAGAATGTCCCAGACTAGTTTGACCGTGGGCAGGTTTTCGAGGTCCGGGCGGGCCACGGCGGCAGGCAGGTTGTTGCGTGGATCGCTGTCCTTGCGCAGGTCGTGCTTGTGCGTCCGCCCCACAGGCGGGTGGATGGTCCCGTTGACGCACACCCGGCAGATCGGCCCGGTCCCGCGCAGCACGAAATTGAAGGTGATCGAGGGTATCCCGGGCTTGTAGGTGCCGTTGAGCACCACGTCGTAGTTCAGCGCATTGTCCACCTTCACATCTTCAAACACCAGATTGGGGCTGGTGGGCTGCTTCAGTTCAAAAACAATGTCGGAAGTGATCTGCTTGTCGGGCAGGTTCCGCAGGGCTTCAAATTCAGCACGATTCATGATGAGACGATTATAGGCTCCCAAACGCCTCCCGCAAGAACGCTCCCGGCAGCTTGTCGAGGGCTTCGAACTGGTGCTCTGGAGCTGCTGGAGGTGCGTGAACTGCTCCCGCAGCCGTACGGCGATCTGGCGCTGGGCAGGGCGTTCAACTTCTTTAACGAAAATGAAATACTTCTGGTGCCTGTGTCCGTTTGCAAGGTAGAGTTCATCCGTTCATGCAAGTCAGCATCCACCGCATCAAACAGCCTTCTCATCAGCACCGTCAGAATCTGCCCGGTGCCCTTTCGGCGAGGACGGGTGAGGCGGCTTTTCTCCGTGCCTTCGAGAAAGCGTGGTTCGTCAAACACCACCACGGACTCGCGGCAGGAGAGTTTGGCCTGCCCGGATTCGGCGTCGCGGACTTGCTATGGGTAGCGTGGAAGCCAGAAGGTTCCAAGGAGGACTTCACAGCGGTTTCGTTGGCAAAAAGCCTGTCGAAGCGGCATTTGATCGCCTTTGAGGCCAAAATCAAAGACTGGCAGCGGGCGCTCCAGCAAGCATTCCGCTACCGCTACTTCGCTGACAAGGCCGTGGTGCTCATGCCTGCTTCCAATATGAAGCCCGCGCTCCAGCATCTGCATGTTTTTCGGGAGCATGCTGTGGGCTTGTGGTCTTTTGATCCTGAAAGCGAGGTGATCCGGGAGCACTTCACTCCCACACGGGTGCGGGCCTTGAGCGCCCAAGCGCGTCAGAAGGCAGTCGAAATGCTGTCTTCAAAGATCAATCTCCGCAAGCTCCGCAAAGAGTGCGACGCCGCCGCGCAGCAAGTACAGGTGCGCGTCATTTGACCGCCCCATCAGTCGCAAACCAGGATTGAGGTTGATCTCGTTGTAGAGGCTCTCTGCTCTTTCGATCCATAAATTGCAATTCTCCATGACTGGTGTCGCAAAGCTGGAGATGGCATCCCAAGTTTGCAGGACTTCAGCCAGTTGGTCGTCGGGCTGGGAACCATTGCTCAGGTCATAGTTGGCATCGGTAGGCAGGCCGTTCAGCACGTTGGGGAATCTTCCCCGCAGCCTGTGCAGTTCGTCAAAGCGAATCGAGTTGAGCAGGCCCTTGGACAAATAACGCGGCACCGGGCGCATTCCGCCTGCGGCAGGAGGCGCGAAGCGGTTCAGAGAAAAAACTTTCTGCGTATTGAACCAGCCGGTGGCACCAGCAGTGCCGCCGGCGGCGCATAGGAAAGGAGTTAGAATGTCTGAGAAGCCGTTGATCACCTGAAAGCCGTTGAGTTGCAGGGAGTGATTCATCATCATCCATCCGGCTAGCGTTCGCGCATCAACCAGCTCAGAAGCGATGTCGGAGGTGGGATTGTTCACCAGGAGGTAAAAGCCGTCCGGCGGCTCGTCCATCACTGTGATGTCTGATAAAAACTCCTCCAGTTCATGGCGTTCCTGGAGGGCTTCGGCATCCATCGCCAGCGTCACAAAGAGCGGCCGGTCATCCCCCTCATCGTTCCAAGCCTGACGTGCGTTGCGGATGAAGTTTTTGGAGATCACCGCCTCGATCGAGTTGAACCGCTGCCGGATCACGATGTTCGGGGCAATGGCTGCAGTCACGGCGAGTCCCGCCTGAAATCCTAGACATGCGCGCAGATCATCACGCACTCTGGATTCACTCTCCAGTTGGGACCTTCGGCGCGGCTCAAAGTAAGGTTCATAGTCAGACGAAAGCAGCTTGCCCAGCCGGCCATCGGCATCGTGCGCCATCACCGACGCATAGAATTGAGGGTCAAAAAGCCTGTCCGCGTCCGCATGTTCGCCCTCCATCCGCTCCAGCAGCTCTGTGGCACGGTCAATGCCGTAGTCCTTGGGGCTGATGATTGCACCTTGGATGTAGCCAGCAGCCAGACCCGCGATCACTTTGTCACGATCCCCGCTGCCTGTGCCGTAGCCTTGTTGTGCGTAGAGTTTCATCGGTCAGGCCTCCATTTGTTTGATGAGTGAATCCAGGTTCGCAGGTCTCAGCGCCGGTTTTTTCTTGAGCAGTTGGTCAATGAGTCTGCAAAAGACGAGGGAAAAATCTGGGCGCAGTTGATGCAGCGGCTTGGGCGCGTCGTGAAGGGCGCGGGTCACTGTTCGCACCAGATCATCACTGTCCCGCGCGATGGGGTGCTGGCCTGCCGCATACTCAAAACAGGTCAGCGCAGCGGTGTAGAGATCGCTGCGGTAATCAAGATTTGAGCGAAATGCGGGATTCGCCATCTCCGGTGCCAGATAGCGGAAAGTCGCGGGTGGATCGCGAAAAGAGGCGTTGTAGGTCAGCCCTGTCTCCAGCAGCCCGAAGGCGATTCCAAGGTCAATCAGCACAAATGGGCGCTGCTCGTCGCTCAACTTGATGACATTCGCCGGCTTGATGTCGCGGTGGATGTAGCGCATCCCCCACAGCTCCTTGATCGCGTGGAGCAGGCACTTCATCAGCATTTTGACCTCGCGCTCATCAGGCCTGGCTGTCTTGGCCCGCACCAGCTTCCAGAGATCTGGGCCGTCCAGATACTCCTCGGAGTATATGGCATAGCAGTTTCCGTTCACCTCTTGCGGTGTGAGGGGCATGGAAGCCAGGCGGACCAAATACGGACTCGTGCAGCGCCGCAGGATGGCGACCTCCCGCTCCACGCGGCCCAGGCATTCCTCGCAAAACTGGTCCGTGTCCGTTGAGCCATCGGCTCGAGGTATGCTGATGACTTTGATCACCTCCGGCTGCCCACCCCAAGTGGCCGCATAGACCGTCTTGAAGCCGCCAGCGCCGATCTCGCGAATGTCGGAAAAGCCAGGGCACAGGCGGGCGACTTGATCGCAGGTGAGTTTGGGCGGGATCATGGCGATGGGTGAATTGAAGGCGCGAGGTATTTGGCTAGTTTGAATGCAGCCTGAGATTGTGCAATGTTTCAACCATCAGCCGCCCGCAATCCCTCCAAATACCGCCGCACCGCCTCGCCGCTCGCATACGGGATGAGCAGCGGACGCGCGGCCTCGGAGTCGAGCGAGAAGTCTTTTCCACACCCGCCCCTTCGAGAGCCGCCGCGCCTCGCCCTCGATGACCTCGATGCCGCCCGCCGTCTCCTCCCGCCGGATGTGCTCCTCCGTCCAGCCCGCCGCGTAAAGCAGCGGGTCAATCAGCTTCGCCCGCGTGTCCGCCTCCCCGTAAGGCGCGCGGCCTTCAAGGGTCCAGGGGGCGTGGGGTGCGGCGGGCGGCATGACGCGCGAATGAAGCAGCCATGACGCTTTGCGCAAACTCATGCTGACGCCCGCGCGGCATCTCCCCAAAACAGGGGATGCGACTTTTCCATGCATGACGCTATGCTTGGCGCCACGCATGATGAGATGCCTCGTCTTCACGCTGGCCGCGGCCACGCTCGCGCAGGCCGGCCCGCCCGCCTGGAGCGAGCGGCTGGCTTTTTGGTCGCGGGCGGAGCTGGGCAGGCTGGACGCGCGCGTTTCCGCAGTGGACACGGAGCTTTCCACCCTGGCGGAAATGGCGCTGGTGAACAGCTGCATCCGCGTCGGCCTGAAGACGGGCTACACCACGGCGGAGGATGTGCGCTGGATCGAGCTGACTCTGCCCGGGCCGGCCCTGGCGGATGCCGTGGTGCTCGTGCCGCCGCTGGCGAAGGGCGCGTCCGCCGTGGTGGCGGGCTACGGCTTTCCCATCCGCTTCAAGCTGGAAGTCTTCGACGAGCGTGACGCGCCCTTCACCATCATGGACCGCACGGCGGAGGATTTCCCAAATCCGGGCTGCTACCCCGTCGTGGCGCGCTTCGAGCCAAGGCCGGTGAAACGGGTGCGCCTCACGGCCACCGACCCCTGGACCGTGGACGGCCCGGAGGTGCTGGCGCTGGCCGAGATGCTGGTGCTCTCCGGCACACGAAATGCGGCGCTCGACGCGCAGGTGGGCAGCTCCAGCAGCCGCAACTCACCGCGCGCCTGGACGCGGTCCAATCTCACCGACATGGTCACGCCGCTGGGCCTGCCGGTCACGCCGCAGGCGGGCGGGACGCACGGCTTCCACAGCGCCGTGGCGGCAAAAGCGGATGAGGAAAAATGGCTCACGCTGGAGCTGCCGGAGATGACGGCGCTGGATGAGATACGCCTCGTGCCGGCGCGGGTGCGGGAGGTGCCGCTGTGGTTCGACTACGGCTTCCCGGCGCTCTACAAGGTGGAGGCCGCCACGCGCGCGGATTTCAGCGACGCGGTGCTGCTGCATGAGGTCACCGACCGCCTCCACCCCGCGCCGGGAGCCAACCTGGTGTGCATCCCGGCGCGCGGAGCGCGGGCGAAGTTCATCCGCGTCACGGCGCGCCAGCTTTGGTATCGCAGGAGTGATTACGTCTTCGCCCTCGCGGAAATGCAGGCGCTGCGCGGCGGGGAAAACCTGGCCCCGCGCGGCACCTTCACCGCGAGTGACGAAGCGCGGGAGGCGGAGGGAAAAGAGTGGTCGCTCTCCGCGCTGAATGACGGACTCACGGAGGGTGGCAGGCTCATTGAGCTGCCGGAGTGGTTCGCGCATTTGGAGGAAAGGCGCGCGCTGGAGGCGGAGCGCGCGCGGCTGGTGGAGGAGCGCGAGACACTGGCCCGGCGCGCGCAGCAGCAGCTCGTCTATGGCAGCGTGAGCGGCATGGGCGCGGCGGCGCTGGCGCTTGGCCTCATGTTCTGGCGGCAGCGCAGGCAGCGCCGTCTCGACGCGCAGCGCCTGCAGGACAAGCTGGCGCGGGACTTGCATGACGAGATCGGCTCCAACCTCGGCAGCATCACCCTCATCTGCTCCATGGCCGCGCAGCCCGGGACCAGCGCCGGGACTCTGCGCGAGGACCTCGGCGAGATCGGCCGCGTGGCCGCCGAGACAGCCGACTCCATGCGCGACATGGTGGACCTGCTGCGCACCCGCCGCGTGGAGCACGAGCACGACTGGCTGGATGTGCTGCACCGCCTCACCGAGCGCCACCTGCGCGGCCTGGCGCTGGACTGCGCGCTGCCCGCCGCGCCTTTGACGCATGATCCCGACCCGGAGACGCGGCGGGAGATTTACCTCTTCTGCAAGGAGGTGCTGCACAACACCGCCCGCCACGCCCGGGCCACCCGCGCGCGCTTTCACCTCACGCCCACCCGCGAGGGACTGCGCGTCGAGATCAGCGACAACGGCGCCGGCTTTGACCCGGCCCAGCCCTCCGCCGGCAACGGCCTCGGCAATCTGCGCGAGCGCGCCGCCGGCATGAAAGCGCGGCTGGAAATCACCTCCACACCCGGAAACGGCACCGCCATCCAGCTCGATGTGCCCGCCAGCGGGCGCTGGCAACGCAGGACCCGCGCATGAAACACGAAGCCCCCATCACCACCTGGATCGTCGAAGACCACGACACCTTCCGCCGCTCCCTCCAGCGCCTCTGCTCCCCCGATCGCGGCCTCGGCCCGGCCACCGGCTTCGCCAATGCGGAGACGATGCTCGCCGCATTGCGCGCCGCCCCTCCTCAGCAGATGCCGGATGTGCTGCTGCTGGATCTCGGCCTGCCCGGACGCGGTGGTTTGGAAATCATGGGAGAAGTCCACAAGCATGCCCCGGACTGCCGCATCGTCATCCTCACCGTCTTCGAGGACGAGGCAAAGATCAGCCAGGCGATCAGCGCCGGCGCCTGCGGCTATCTTTTGAAAACCTCCAGCGCCGGGGATGTGGCGACAGCCATCGTCGAGGCGCATGAGGGCGGCTCCCCCATGTCCCCGAAGGTGGCGGCCAGCGTGGTGAAAATGCTCGCCCGCCTCACCCCGCCCGCCTCCGAGCCGGTGGCGCTCTCCCCGCGCGAGCGCGAGCTGCTGGCGCTGCTCGTGGAGGGCCTCACGGCCAAGGAAATCGCCGACCGCCTGGGTGTGAGCATCCACACCACCGGCAGCCACACGAAGAACCTTTTCTTCAAGCTCGGCGTCCACAGCCGCGCCGCCGCCGTGGCGCGCGCGCTGAAGGAGCGCCTTGTTTGAGCCATCATCCCGCGCCCTGCATTCTTGACGCTCCCGGTTTCTGTGGAACGTAAGCCCCCCGCATGAAAATCCTCCGCCATACCGACCCTGACTGGAAGCAGACCGCCGCCGCCCTGGACCGCCGCGCCGAGGCCAGCGAGCATGTGCGCGAAGTGGTGGCCGGCGTCATCCAGGCCGTGCGCGCGCGCGGAGACGAGGCCCTGCGTGATCTCACCGAGCGCTTCGACGGTGTGCGCGTGGAGGATTTCCGCCTGCCTCATGAAGCGCTGGATGCCGCCTGGGAGAAAGCGGATGCCGCGCTGCGGGAGGCGCTCTCCGCCGCGCACAGGAACGTCTTTGAATTCGCCCGCAAAAGCCTGCGGCAGGACTGGTTCTGCATCAATGAGCAGGGCGCGCGGGTGGGGGAGGTTTTCCATCCCTTCGAGCGCGTGGGTTGTTATGTGCCGGGCGGCACCGCGCCGCTCGTCTCCACCGCCATCATGACCGTCACACTGGCCGCCGCGGCGGGCGTGCCGGAGATCGTTGTCTGCACGCCATGCGGCAAGGATGGCAAAGTGAATCCGGGTTTGCTCGCCGCGCTGAAGCTGGCCGGCGCCACCGAGGTCCACACCATCGGCGGCGCGCAGGCCATCGCCGCGCTGGCGCTGGGCACGGAGAGCATCCGGCCCGTGCTGAAAATCTTCGGCCCCGGCAACAGCTACGTCGTCGAGGCCAAGCGCCAGCTCTTCGGCCTCGTCTCGGTAGACCTGCTGCCCGGCCCGAGCGAGGTGCTCATTTTGTCCGACAAAACCGGACGGCCCGATTTCATCGCCGCCGACATCCTCGCGCAGGCCGAGCATGGGAAGGACAGCCAGGCCGGCTTCATCACCGATGACGCCGCGCTGCTTGACGCCGTGGTGGCAGAGGTGGAGACGCGGGCGCAAAAACTCAGCCGCCAGGCGCAGCTCCGGCCCGTGCTGGACAAGGGCGTCTTTTTCATCCTGGTCCCGACTTTGGAGGAAGGCGCGCGGCTGGTGAACGCCTACGCGCCCGAGCATCTCAGCCTTATCTTAGAACGTGAGTCGGACATTCTGCCGCTCATCCGCACAGCGGGCGCCATTTTCCTCGGCAACCACTCGCCCGTGGCGGTGGGCGACTTCCTCGCCGGCCCAAGCCACACGCTGCCCACCGGCGGCGCGGGCAAGTCCTTCCCCGGCCTAACCGCCGACATGTTTCAGCGCCGCACCAGCATCATCCGGCTGGACCGGGAGAGCTGCGCCAAGTCGGAGATGGTGGTGCGCGCCTTCTCCGCCGTGGAGGGGCTGGACGCGCATGGCGAGTCCGTCAGCGTGCGCGTGGAATGAGCGCTCAGGGCACCGGCTCGCCTGAGTCATACACCCAGCGCACCAGCCGCCCGTCCCGCACATGCGCGTGGCTGTCCACCTCCATGAGCCCGAAGATGGTGCGCGTTTGGTAGCGCACGGTGATGACCCAGGTGGGCTTGCCGTCCACTTCCCTCGCCTCCGGCCTGCCCCAGTGGACGACTTTGGCGGGGTCCACATCACTGATCTGTCCCGCGGAAATGACAGCCAGGAGGAGGTTGTAGCTGCCATCCGCGTTTTGCACGGGTTTGCCGCCGGGTTCAAAGGCCACGCCGCGTCCGTTGGGCAGGGTGCTTTTGTCCGTGACAGGACGGTCAGGCGTGTTCTTGCGGATGAGCCAGGCTTTGCGCGCCTGCTCGATTCGAGCCTCCTTCCATGCGGCATAGCTGGCGCGGATCTGATCGGGAAAATCCGTGTCGGTGACGGCAATGACGCCGCGCGCGCTGGAGGTCTCGGTGGGCGCGATGGTGAGCATGCCGCCGGAGGCCGCGAGGGCGTGCGCGCCCGCTCCCGCGCCGAGACGCGAGGCGCCGATGCTCATTTTCACCTCGACCTCCTTTTTCAATACCACGGCGCGCGGAAAGGCCTGCGGCGGGATGCGGGTCCAGTTTTCGGTGATCGTCTCCACATCCGGGATGGCTGGCGGAGTGAACTCGCCGGATGGAAGTTTCGGCACCGTGGGCTGCCAGTCGTCCTTGGGCTTGGGCGCCGCCACCGGCATGGCGGCTGGAGCCGGCTCCGCCTTCGGCGCGGACTGGGCCGGCGCGCGCGGCGCTGGCCGGGGGCCTTTTTCAAAAATCATCCGCTCCCAGGGCGGGGCGAGAAACCGGTCATACGCGACAAAAGCGGCGGCGAGCAGCAGGGCGGTGATCAAAAGGGATTTCATGAGGGCGGCTGGCCTTTACCACACGCGCGGCATTTCGCATCCGCAGTCTCGCGTTTTGAAACAGGCGCGGCGGCGCGAAGCAAAAATCGGCCCTTGCAAAAATCACGGCCCTCCAAGATATGGCAGCGAATGGAAAACTGCACCGCCCCCGATTTCACCGTCTCACGCGCCGACAGGGAAAAGCTCCTCGGACAGCGCGGCATGATCATCTGGCTTTACGGCCTGTCTGGAGCGGGCAAGTCCACGCTGGCCAACGAGATCGCCAACGTCCTTCACCATGCCGGGCGCCTCACCCTGCACCTGGACGGCGACGTTCTGCGCCACGGTCTCAACCGCGGCCTGGGCTTCACCGAGGCGGACCGCGTGGAGAATCTGCGCCGCGCCGCCGAAGTGGCGAAACTCGCGGTGCAAACCGGCGCGGTCGTGCTGTGCAGCTTCATCACGCCGCTCAACTCGATGCGCCGCATGGTGCGGGAGATCATTCAGAACGGCGACCTGCTCGATGTCTATGTGAGCTGCTCTTTCAGCACCTGCGCCTCGCGCGATGTGAAGGGTCTCTACGCCAAGGCACAGGCCAACGCGCTTGCGAACTTCACCGGCAAGGACTCCGCATTCGAGGAGCCCGACTACGATCCGGGCCTCGTGCTCGACACCGACCACCTGGACATCCCGGAATGCACCCGCCTTTTGCACGAGGCTGTCAGCGGCAGGATAGGGCTGTGATCAATTCGCGGCGCGGCCCTCGACGGGAACGCGCTGCAAGACATCGGGCAGAGAGCCCCAGCGCTCCTCGCACCGCTCCAGCAAAGTGACAAAACAATCCGCGCGCCGCAGCCAGTGCTCTTCCGCGTCAGCGTCCTGCTTGTGGTGAAGCAGCACCTCCCCACCTCCCGTCAGGCTGATTTTCACCGGCCTCGCACCCTCAGAACTCGCTGTGGAAAAACCCGCCCAGCGCAGCCGCTCCCGCAAAAGACCGGCAAACTCCTCCAGCGTGCCGCACACCTCCACATCAAACTCCAGCGCGCGCGCATGGGCCTGCACATGCTCGTATTTCCGCCGCCGCTCCAGCGCCTGGCCCACCTGCTCCCGCAGCCGCGTCCAGCTCCGCACATAACCGAGGTAGCGCGCCGCGCCCACCGCCAGCAGGAACAGCACCGCTCCGGCCACCGGGAGCGCGATGCCCTTGGTCAGCAGGATGCTGATG
The DNA here is from genome assembly GCA_002343505.1 of Verrucomicrobiaceae bacterium UBA2429. Lineage (GTDB taxonomy): Bacteria > Verrucomicrobiota > Verrucomicrobiia > Verrucomicrobiales > Verrucomicrobiaceae > Prosthecobacter. The sequence goes on from DDQZ01000038.1 coordinate 17,188, forward strand.
CCGACGAGGCTCAGCACCAGGCACACGGCATACATCACCGCCAGCGCCCGGCCTTTGCTGTAGCCCAGGAGAATGAGCCGGTGGTGAATGTGCTCCGCGTCCGCGCTGAACACGGGCACCCCGCGCATGGTGCGGCGCACGATGGCGAAGAAAGTGTCAAGAATCGGCACGCCCAGCGCGATGACGATGACCAGCAGCGCCGCGATGACCGAGCCTTTGTTCGAGCTTTGCAGCGAGACCGAGGCGATGAAAAACCCGATCAAATACGCGCCGCCGTCTCCAAGGAAAATCTTCGCCGGCGGCAGGTTGAAAAACAAAAAACCCCCAAGCGCCGCCGCCATCAGAGCCGAGGCGATCATCACATCCGTCTGAAACGAAAAGTAACCGATGAACGCAAGTGTCAGCGAAAGGAAAAGCCCGAACCCCGCCGCCAGGCCGTCCATGCCGTCAATCAGGTTGATGATGTTTGGAATCGCCACCAGCCACACCAGGGTCAGCGGAAGGCTCCACCATCCGAGGTGGATGCCGCCCTCGCCGAACGGATTGCTAAGCACGTCTATGGAGACACCCAGCGAGTATAAAATCAGGGCGGTGCCGAGCTGGCCCACCAGCTTCACGCGCGCGCCGAGCGGCTTGAGGTCATCCGCCAGGCCGACGGTGAAAATGAGCGTGTTGCAGATCAGCAGCGGCGCCCAGGCGCGGAAGCCGTGGTTGCCCAGAAAAATCACCACCGTCAGGCCGATGACCGTCGCGAGATAAATCGGCAGCCCACCCAGTCTGGAAACCGGCGTCTCGTGGAGCTTGCGTCGGCCATCCGGCGCGTCCATGCCGAAACCCGCGCGCTTGTGCGAGAGCCACCATGTGCCCGATGCGGACAGCGCCAGCACAAGCATCGCATGAACGGCCAGCTCCGACCAGGTGATGGTGAGCACCAGGTCGGGGTTGAAGTTTTCAGCGGGCGCGTTCATCCAGCCATGTGTCACCCGGCTTGCGCCGTCTGTTCAAGAATGCGCACCATGCGCCCGCGGAGAATCTCCCGCGAATACTCCGCCGCCACTTGCCTTGATTCCTCCGAGCAGCCTCGAAACCCCGCAGCCCTGGCTTTCCCCAGGCAGGCCAGCACCCCGTCCACATCCCCGTGCCGCGCCTGAAAGGCGAAGCCAGGCTCGCGGAGGCGGCCTGCCAAGTCATTGAGATGACTCTGCTCCGGCCCGATGCAAAGGAAGGGCAGGCCGAGGATGAGGATGTTGTAGATTTTGCACGGATGCACAATGCCGGCGAAGGCGTCCCCCAGCACCACCACATGCAGGTCCGCGCTGGACAGGGAGGCAGCCAGTTTCTCGATCGGCTGATAGGGCAGCGTGAGGATGCCGGTCAAAGCATGGGTTTCGCGGAACGCGTTCACCTTGCCCATCTCGCTGCCGCCACCGACGAACAAAAAGCGCACATCATCCTCGCCTCGCAGCCGCAGCGCCGCCTGCAGCAGCGTGTCGAGCGGATGGCAGGGGCTGTGGTTGCCGGAATACATGACCACAAATTTACCTGCCAGCCCGTGCTCCGCGCGGAAAGCCTCGCGTGCTTGGGGATCAAATCGCACCTGGTCATCGTGCGACCACGGCGGATCCGTGTGGATTAAAACCGGAGGCACGCCCTTGGCCTCAATGCGCGCCGCCATGAACCGGTCCAGCGCGATGATGCGCGCCGCGCGCCGGAAGCTCCATTTTTGCAGCGCGGACAAAACACGCTCGGCCAGGCCGCCAGCACGCAGCCAGCCTGCGGCCACGGCTTCGTCGGGATTCAAATCCATCACCCACGGCACAACCGCTCCGCCTTTCAGCGCCGCAATGACTGTGCCGAGTGTGGAAATCAGCGGCGGCGAGGTCAGGCAAACCGTCACATCAAAGCGCGGCAGCCGCATCAGGATGAGCGTGGCATTCATCCAGAAAATGGCGAAGTCGGTGAAGCGCCGCCATTTGGCCTTCTTGCCCAGGCCCGGCGTCCAGATGCGGTGGATCTCGATGCCCTGCCAGGTCTCCCGCACCGGGAAGCGGCGCGCCGGATCGTCATACCCGCGCGAGGCCGCCACCACTGTCACCTCGTGCCCGGCGGCGCGCAGGCCCAGCGCCAGATCGGTCAAATGCTGCGCCGTGGACACATGATCCGGGTGGAAGCATTGGTTGAGCAGGAGCACCTTCATGCGCAATGGACTTCTCAGAGCGAGGCCCTGCCGGCTGCAATCTCGTCGGAAATCCAGGCATAGGTCTTCTCCATGCCGTCGCGCAGGCGGGTGGAGGGCTCCCAGCCGAAGACTTCCTTGATCAGCGTGTTGTCGCTGCTGCGGCCGTTCACGCCCTTGGGCGCGTCGAGCTTGTAGCTGCGCTTGAGTTTCACTCCGGCGATCTCCTCCACGATGTCCACGAGCTGGTTGATGCTCACCATCTCGGCGCTGCCGATGTTGACGGGCTCGATGAAGTCGCTTTGTGTCAGCATTTGAGTGCCTTGCACGCAGTCGGTGATGTACATGAAGCTGCGCGTCTGCTCGCCCGTGCCCCAGATGTCTATTTCATGCGCGCCGGAGCGCTTCGCCAGGGCCACCTTTCTGCACACGGCGGCGGGGGCTTTTTCACGCCCGCCATCCCAGGTGCCGTGCGGGCCATAGACATTGTGATAACGGGCCACGCGCGTTTGCAGTCCGAAGTCCTCGCGGAAGTGCCGGCACATGCGCTCGCTGAAGAGCTTCTCCCAGCCGTAGCCGTCCTCGGGCATGGCGGGGTAGGCGTCGGCCTCCTTCAGCGCGGGCACGTCGTAGCTCTTCTGCTTGTCGGCATTGTACACGCAGGCGGAGGAGGCGTAAAAGTAGCGCGCAACACCCGCGTCACGCGCGGCCATGCAGAGATGCGTGTTGATCAGCACGCTGAGCATGCAGAGCGCCTTGTTGTTTTCGATGAAGCCCATGCCGCCCATGTCCGCGGCCAGGTTGTAGAGCGTGTGCGTGTCCTTGGCGGCTGTCTCGCAGGCCGGTTTCCCCGACAAATCGAGACAGAGATTCTCCACGTCATCAAAGCGCTGATACCACTCGGCAAGGGGTTTTTGATCCACCGCCCGCAGTCGTGCGAATCCCTGCGCGCGAAGGTCCGCCACCAGGGCGCCGCCGATGAAACCGCCCGCGCCGCAGACGGTGATGAGTGGGTCTTTTTCCATGAATGCTTGAATACCGGTCCATGAAACGAAAAAACCCGCTCTGTTGCAAGCGGGTCTGTCGTCTTATTTCCAGCCATTGGCGCGCCGCCTTCGGATGCGCCACACATCCAGCGCCATGCGCCACGAGTCGCGCAGCAGGCTCACCTTGCCTCCGGGCGTCTCCCGCCAGTCAATCGGCGCCTCCACCACCGGGCAGCCGGTGTCGAGCAGCGCGGCCATCAGCTCCACATCGAAGGCAAAGCCATGCACATGCAAATGACCCGCCGCCTTTTCATAAGCCGCGCGCGGCACCAGCTTCAGTCCGCATTGCGAGTCATAGACCGGGATGCGCAGCAGCTCGGACACCAGCGTGGCATACACGCGCCCCAGCAGGTGCCGCTTGAACAGGCGCTCCACCCGCCGCCCGAGCATCTTCACCCGCGAGGCAAACAGCGCGGAAGGGCTGGCGCAGTCCGTCATGGCCATTCTGGCAAGACGCGCAGCTTCAAGCGCGCCGCACGAGCCGTCCGCATCCACAAATCCCAGCCACTCAGCGCCCTCATGCGCCGCCCAGCCGGCATACACCGCGCCGCCTTTGCCCAGATTTTGCGGCAGCTCTAGCAGCGGCAAAAGGCAGGCATGGCGGCCGCGCAAATCCTCCACGATCTTTCGCGTCGCAGCCGCCTCGGAATCTCCCGATCCATCATCCACCACCAGCACCGAAACTCCGGCGATTTCATCCATCTCCGCGCAGAGCTGCGGCAGGAACCTCGGCAGCCGCGCGCTTTCACGGAAGCAGGGGACCACGAGATGAAGACGCCTTTTCATGCTATGTCCGGCATCCGCCATGTCAGCGCGCGTGGGCGGATTGGTGCTTGAACAGCGCGTTCATGAACGCCACCCGGCCGCCATGCTGGTGCATGATGTCGAACAGGCTGTACAATTCAAAGCCGAGCGGCCTCAAATAATCAGTGAACTCATGCAATGAGACCAGCCCATTGTCCTGGTAGGGCGCGGGCACCGTCTCAAGGACAATGCTCCAGACTCTGCCCGCGCGCAGCATGGCCCCGGCCCCGCGCAGGATGTGCAGGTCCCGGCCCTCGGTGTCAATTTTGAGAAGATGCACGACCTCCACATTGTGCCGCGCGCAAAATTCCGGCAGCGTCACCACGTCAAACCAGGCCACTCCCGGTCCTTCCGCATCAGCGTCCGCCTCATGGCTCAGGGAATTCATGGTGAACTCGGGATCATCCGAAAGGAGCCTCACCTTGACCCTTCCCGGCGTGTCGCTCATCGCCAGTTGATGGCACCGGATGTCCATGCCGGCTGTGTGGGATTGCAGCGCCCGGAAAGAGGCGGGCACGGGTTCAAAGCAGTGAATCTCAGCGCCCGGAAAATGCTCGCGAAAACCCGCCGCCGTCTGTCCGACGTTCGCCCCCACATCAAAAATGACCGGACGCGCCACGCTTTCCAATTCGGGATAACAAACCCTGTCCCAGAAGAACCGGTAGCCGTGATAGTGGCAGTATCGGAAATTCAAGCGCCGCGCCAGCCAGAGCTTGAGCTTGAGCTTGTTCAAAGGGTTGAGGTCGAATTTCATAAGTTCAGCCCCCGGCGAAAAGCATCCGCCAGGTCATTTGTTGAGCCTTTTCTCCAGCAGCCGCAGCGCCAGCAGCATCTCCGCCAGCATCCGCTGCAGCGTGTAATACCAGCCTCGCCAGCCATCGAGAATGACACCGCGCACCAGCAGCGTGTGAACCGCCACCGCAGGCACCGCCGCCCAGCCGGTGAGGCGCAGGCGGTCTTGAAGACGCAGGGCTGCCGGGTCCGCGCGCAGGAGTTTTTCGGCCTCCAGCAGCGAGTATTTGTCCTGTGAGCTTAGCCAGCGTGTGAGGGGCTTGCGGTCATCGTGGTCAATGAGAGTGCGCAGCCTGCCTCTCCCGCCCGTCACATGGAGCAGTTGCGTGTGGCCATCCTGCACATAGCGGCAGCGGTCCTTGCGGAAAAGCACCGCGCGCGGCGGATAGAGCGAGCCGCGCAAAGCCCGTCCAAAGATCAAATACCGAAAGCCCGCCTCATAAGCGTCCACCTGGTCATCCAGGGCGGCCAGCTCATTTTCAAAATCCGGCCCGAGCACATAGTCCGCGTCGAGCGCCAGCACCCACGGCGTTGTCACAGCGTCCACGCCGAAGTTCCATTGCGAGGTGTGATCATCGAAGGTGCGCGTAAGCAGACGCGCGCCTGGGTGGGCACGCACCATCTCGCATGTGGCGTCCGTGCTGCCGCTGTCCACCACCACGATCTCCCGCGCCCAGCCCAGCCGCGCCAGCACCCGCGCGAGGTTTGGCTCTTCGTTCCAAGTGAGGATCAGCGGGGTGATGTTTTCAAGTCTTGGCATGACGCACCTCCTCATACAACGCGTGCAAAGCGCCGCCCATCGTGTCCAGCGAGTATTTATCCAACGCCTCCTCCCGTGCCGCCGCGCCGAGACGGGCTCGTTCCCCGGCATCTGCCAGCAGCCGGGCCATTTCGCGCGCAAGGGCGGCAGTGTCGTCCGCCGCCACTTTCACCACGGCTTCCGACTCCGCCGCCAGGGCCACTCCAAGTGTGCTGACACAGGGCAGTCCGGCGGCCATCGCCTCCAGCAGCGCGATGCCGAAATTCTCCGAGTACGATGGCAGCACGAAAACAGACGCTGCCGCCATGGCCGAGAGCTTCAAGCCGCCCTCGATGCGTCCTGTCCAGATCACACGGTCGGCCAGGCCGAGATCAGCGGACTTTTGCTTCAAGGCCGATTCATAGGCGGGTTCTCCCGCGCCCGCCACCACGAGCACGACCTCGCTGGAGAGTTGGGCGAACGCCTCCAGCAGGCCCTCCACGTTTTTTTTCGGGTCCAGGCGGGACAAAAACAGCACCACCTGCCTCCCCATGCTCATGGGAAACGCATCCAGGAAAGCATCCGCCAACGGCAGCCTCCCAAACGCGCCCAGATCAAAGCCCAGCGGCAGCACCACCGGGCGCGCTTGAATGCCCAGGGCGGCAGCCTCATCCCGCTCCTGCTTGCTGGTGAAGTGCAGCGCCGCCGCCTTGTCGAGCACCGGCTTGTCGAGCATCCGGAAGGACAGCGACTTCAGCCAGCGCCGCCGGTTCACCATGCCCCAGCGGTTCAGCACACCCAGAGGCCGCACGATGAAGGGCACTCGCGCCCGCGCGGCAGCCCGGCCGGCGGCGAGCGTCGCGAAAGAAAAAACCGTGTGGACATGCACCACGTCATATTCCCGCACATGCGCGCGCAGCCAGCGCCGGAGAGGCAGCGACACCTTGTAAAACTCGGTCTGCTTTGGGAAATAAAACACCCGGAAGCCTTCCCTGATCACTGCCTGCCCAAGCGCCACGCCCGCCAGACATTTCCCTGGTCCGTCGTCGTCGGTTGTGACCACATCCACTTCCACACCTTGCATGGACAGCGCGCGTGCCATCGCAGGCAGGGCGAAACTGGGCCCGCCTTGCGAAGGCGAGAGCGAGGGGATGACATGCAGCACGCGCATGATCAGGGCATGCAGGCGCATTCGCCGGAATGCGGGGATTGAGCGTGTGAACGAAGTCGTGGCATCGAATTCAAGAAGCCGCGTTCTTCTCCAGCCACTGCCGCAGCATGAAGACGCACCATTGCTGATACCAGGGCGCGCGCGGATCGCGGATGTCGGCGCGCGCCTGCTGGAAGGCGCCGCCCCAGTCGGCGGCCAGCCATTTTTCATAGGGGAACAAAAAGCCGCGCTTGGGCTGCCCGGCCACCCAATCGGGGATCCCGGGCACGGCATCGAGCAGCAGTTGCTTGCCCGCGCGCAGTCGCAGGTCCGCGGGGATGCTGGCCACGCTTTCAAAAAGCGCGCGGTCCACCAGAGGCACGCGCAACTCCAACCCGTGCGCCATGCTCATCACATCGCTGTCTTTGAGCAGTTGGTTGCGCATGTAGAGGGTCATCTCCAGCAGGCTGACTTGATCGCGTTCATCCAATGTGTCCGCCGCGAGTGCTGGCTCAGGCGTGAGGCTGGCTTCGTCGCAGCCCGAGTAAAGGGCCGTCAAGCGGCGTGCCTGTGCCCGCGGGAAAATGCCGCGAAACACGCGCCATGCCTCAGTCATGCCGGGACCGCGCTGGAGCAGGTCGCCCGCACGCCGCAGGTTCGCGCGTGGCATGGAGTGCTCCATCCAGCGACCGAGCGGGACTGAGCCTGGCAGCCTGCGCAGCCAGCTTGTGGCATGAGCAAGGCGCGGCACTTTTTCAAAGCTGGCGTAACCGCCGAAAATCTCGTCACCACCCAGACCCGAGAGCACCACTTTCATGCCCTGCGCGCGGGCGAAGCCGGACACCATGAAGGTGTTGAAGCCGTCAATGCCCGGCTGGTCCATGTGCCTCAAAAAGCGCGGGAACGACTCCGCCATGCCCGCCGCGTTCAGCCGCAGCTCATGGTGACGCAGGCCCAGGTGCGCGGCGGTGCGCGCCGCCACGCTGGACTCGTCAAGCCGCGCGTCATCCACGCCGATGGAAAAGCTCTCCAGCCCCGCGCGCCCTTGCTCGCGGGCTAGTACAGCCAGCAGAGTCGAGTCCACACCACCGCTCAGAAACAGGCCCACAGGCACATCGCTGACGAAGTGATGATCCAGCGAGTCGAGAAGGGCGGCGCGTGTTTTTTCCGCAGCCTCCGCGGCGCTCATCGGCCCGGGGCTGAATACCGGACGCCAATGGCACTCCATGCGCGGCGCGCCCGCCTTCCAGATCATGGAATGGCCCGCCGGGAGCGCGCGCACCTCTTTGAGCAGGGTCGCAGGCTCGGCCACGCTGCCGCTTTCCAGGTAGCGCATCATGGCGGCGGCATCCAGCGAGCTGTCCGCCAGCCCGGCCGACTGAAGCGCGCGCACCTCCGAGGCAAAGGCGAGGCGGCCCGCCTGATGCGAGTAGTAGAGCGGCTTGATGCCGAAGGGGTCGCGCGCCAGGAAGGCCGTCCGCTCCGCCTCGTCCCAGATGGCCAAGGCGAACATGCCGCGCAGACACCGGACCATTGGCGCGCCCTCGCGCTCATACAGCCGCAGCAGCACCTCGGTGTCCGAGCGCGTGCGGAACTCCGCGCCCGCACCCTCCAACTCCGCGCGCAGCTCGCGGAAGTTGTAGATCTCCCCGTTGAAGACGATGGCGAACCTGCCATCCGCCGTAATCATCGGCTGATGCCCGGCGGGGGAAAGGTCCAGCACAGCCAGGCGCGTGTGAGCCAGCCCGGCCATGCCGCACGGGGAAAGCCACTGCCCCTCGTCATCAGGTCCACGATGTCGCAGGGCCGCGCGCAGCTTCTCCAATGCCGCCTTCATGGGCGCTGGCTCGCTCTGAAAAATACCGGCGATTCCACACATGAGTGATCAACTCCAAATCTCGTCGAGGATGGCCTTCAAGCGTCCGCGAAAGGCCTCCGGGCCGAATTGCGCCACCACCTCTTCGTGCAATTTTGCCGGTTCAAAGAGCAGCCGGTTGGAATGCGTCCCCGACAGCAGACTGCGCAAGGCTTCCGTCAATTCCTCGCGGCTTTGCGGGTTCACCAGCACTCCCAGCCGGCCCTGATCCACCGCATCCGCCGAGCCGTCCGCATTGCCCGCCACCACGGGTTTTCCGCAGGCGATGGCCTCCAGAAAGACGATGCCGAAGCCTTCGCCACGACTCGGCATCACAAACACATCACACAGGCGGTAATAATCGGCCAGCTCACTGTTGGGCACGAACCCGGCAAAGATCACCGCTTCCTCCAGACCGTGTTCTGCGACCCGGCGCTTCAATTCAGCGGCGTAGCCTCCGCGGCCCGCGATGACATAGCGCAGTCCGGGGAATTCCTTTCGCAGCTCCGGCAGGCATTCAATGACCTCCTGGTGTCCTTTGTAACGCTCGGACTCCTCCAGTCGCGACACAGTCAGCAGCACAGGCTGTTCTGCGTTTAACCCGTGGCGTTCCAGCAACGCCTCAGGTTTGGGACCGGGCTGGAAAGCACCGGTTTGAAATGTGTTGGGCAGCACAAACATGCGCGATCCTTCCATCCCAGGAAGCTTTGCCACCTGATCGCGCGTGAAGCGGCTCACCGAGATCACCGCGTCCGTCTTGCGCAGGGCGCGCAGCTTGGCGCCCGCGCGCAGATTCCATGCGTCAATGCCATGCAGCACCACGGCAGTCCGGCAGGCGCCGGGTTTGAGAAGATGCACGGCGGGCAGGAAGTTCACATGCGTGGAGAGCACCAGGCGGGGCCGCGTGAGCAGCGCGCGCAGGATGCCGGCCAGCGCGAAATGCAGTGTGCGCAAGACACCGGGAAATGCACGCGAGGAAGACCAGGTGACCCTTTCTGAAAATAGCGGGTCGTCCTCACACGGCGCGTCATTCTTCACATGCACATGCAGCCGCGCCCCGGGATAGGCCGCCAGCAAAGCGCGCACCGCGTCGCGACTGAAAGCCTGTATGCCGCCGCTGCCCTGGCGGATGCCGGGAGCCCAGACGTGGATCAAGCGCGTGCTCATGACGCAGGACCGGCATCCCGCCCCTCACCCATGGTCCGGGTGTGGTTCCTGGCTGCTCCTTCCACAAACCCATGCGGCAGCGAATTCGCACCCTGCAAATCTTGATGGGCGCGCCGAAGCCGGAGCCAGGAAAGCAGCGCCCGCGCGGATACGCGCCCCGTGTGTCCGCCATAAGCAAGCAGATGCGCCGGAGTCATTTGCAGGCCGCGCCACACCGCTCCGGCTTGGCCATGCGCGAGCATCCAGCGGATCTTGGACAGTACCTGGGCCATCCCCACCGGCCAGAGCCACACAGGATAACGCAGCCAGGGCAGCAGCACGGTGTTCGCCAGCACCACCGCGCCCACCATGCGCTCGTCGCGGGCACGATCCAGCGGCGGCTCATGATTCACCCGCAGCAGGGGATCATGAATCATTCGGCCGCCGAGCGAGTGCAGCCTCAGGCTCATGTCCACCTCCTCCATGCCGTAGGCGATAGGCAGCGGCACGAAGCCCCGCGTGCGGGCGAACCAGCGTTTGTTGAAGACGCAGCCGCAACCGGAGAACACGGAGATGCGCTGAATCACCAGCCGAGCCCACTCCGGGGCGTGACTCGCGGCGCTAAGAACGGCGGCATCAGGAAATGCGCGGATCAGCTCCGACACACGCGCGAAGTAGTCCCGATGCGCCGGGTAGGAGTCGTCGTCAAAATTCGCCACCCAGTCATGCGCGGCCTCGGTGATGAGGTCGTTGCGCGAGCCGCCAGGGCCGAGCCGCTTTTCGGAAAGCATGCAGCGCACGCCAGGAAACCGGGCCTTGATCTCCGCGTGCAGCGCGGCATTGCCGCCGTCCACATGCACCAGGATCTCCGCCGGGGCCGGGTCGCAGGCCAGCAGCCGCTCCAGCGTGCGGCTGACCATGTCAAGCCGCTCATGCGTCGGCACAATGGCGGTGATCCGCGTCATTTCACAGAGCATGTCAGCCGTGCGCGGGCTGCCTGACGGGCGGCCCGGCTCTTTGCGGCCTGCGGTGCCGCAGCATCACCAAAGGCTCCAGGGCTGGCAGCATGGCCAGGCCATAGAGGGCAAAGAGCAGGATGTTGGCGGTATGGTTGATCACCACCTGCATCGTCAGGTAAGGGAACGAAATCAGAAAGGCCGCCAGGGCGAAAGACTTCTGCACGGACGTGCGCGCCAGAGTGTAGCTCCGCCAGCACAGCCAGACCAGCAGCAGCCGCACCGAATACCAGGCCACAAAGCCAAAGACACCGACATCCATCCACACCTGTCCAGGCTCCGCCTCGACACCCACCGGCTGTACCGCGGGGCCCGCGATGCCAAGGAAGTTCTTGAGACTTCCGACCGCTGGATGCGTCAAACCCAGGCCGTAGCCATACAGTCCCGCTTTCTCGAACGCGAAGGCCAGCGCCTCGGCGGTGTGACCGATGGTGCGCTCGTAGATCGTGTCACCCGTGAACCGCGCCCTGAACGACATGTAGAAGAACGCCTCGTAAAACCAGTAGCTGATGACAAGGCCGCCCACGCCGAGCGAGGTGATGAGAATGGTGCGGATCGGCGTTCCCTGCCCGATCCTTCCCGCAAACGCCGGCAGTGCCATGCCAGCAATGATGAAAGCCGCCGTGTACAAGCCGGAGCGCGAGCCGCTCATCAGGCTGTTCACCGCCAGCAGCGGCAGCACCACCCAGGCGATCAGCCATTTCCACCGTGTCTCCCTCACCGTCAGCATGACCAGGCACAGAGTCACAAAGAAGATGATGAAAGTCGCATGTCCGGTGATGTAGGAAAAGGTGCCGGTGATGCGCGCGCGGTCCCCCATGCCAAAGCCAAAGCCGACCGCGCCCCCCTCGGACCCCTCGCGGTGCGCATAAACTGTCAGAATGCTGTTCGGCCCGGCCTGCCACTGCAACAGACCGAGCACGCAGATCGGCAGCGCCAGCAGGACGAACCAAGTCATGTGCCGCACCAGTTCGTCCTCGGTGCGGAAGAGGTAGGGCATCATGAAAACCAGCGGCAGGTAGAAGAAGTACACTTTCAGCCCGAACAGGCTCAGGAAGATGGAGTTGATGTTCGGGTTCACAGCCCCCAGTCCGACGATGCCGCAGAGCAGCAAAATCACTCCCGTCGGAATTCTCAACCGGTGCGACCGCACATCAAGGTCCGGCGCCAGGAAAAATTTCACATACGCGCCAAACAGAAACACATCCTTGAGGAAATACACCAGCTCCTGCCCCTGGGGGAAGGCCCATTTGCGCAGCGCGCCCTCGATCAGCGCCACCACCAGCGCCGCTTTCACCGCCGCCCGCCAGTGATAAAAACTCCAGGCCACCAACACCAGCGCGCCCGCCGCCCCCACGCCCAGCAGGGTGGTCTTCGACAGGCTCACGGCGAGAAAAATGTCAGGGGTGCTCATGCTGAAATCAGTCTTGGACGGATGAAGCGGAAGCCTCCGGGTGCAATGCGATCATTCGGAGATTGAACCCGCGTTCGCGCGCTGAATTCAGGCTCAACGGCTGCTCCCGGACATCCAGCCAGATGCTGTGGCCAGACTCTTGAAGCAGGCGCAACACCGCTTCCGGTTCGCCGCCGCGCGCGCGGATGAGGTCGCCATGCAGCTCCAGAAAAATCCGTGGTTTGTATCTCGCCAGTACCTCCCTCGCGCCGCGCAGGACCTCCAGTTCATAACCCTCCACATCCACCTTCAGATGCGTCGGCGCGAAGCCATGCCGCTCCGCCATTTGATCCACCGTCACCTGCTCCACCGTCACGCAGTCCGCGCGCTGCTCCCGGGGCACCACGAAGTAATCCGCCCCGCCCGCGCCGGTGGTCAGCATGGAAAGCGTGCCCGGCTTGTCGCCGCAAGCCGCGTTTACCAGCGTTACACTGCCGCAAGCGTTGTTGAACGCCAGATTGTCCTTCAGCACACGCGCCGCCGCGTCGGAAGCCTCAATGTCCAGGCAGCGCGCCTCCGGCCCGCCAAAATGCAGAGCGGCCAGTGTGAAAACGCCCCAATGCGCGCCCACATCCATGAAACGCATCCCCGGTTCGCAGAGATGGGTGAAGGACAGCAACTCCTGCCGCTGCTCGGCATCCTGCTCGAAGGCCCGGAACTCCTCCACGCACATCGGATGGCAGCGCAGATTCCAGCCTGGCACAAGTTCCAATCCCCCACTGACGCCCGTTAGCCGGCGCAGCTTGTTCAGGGCGCGTCGCAGGCTCGTGCCCGGTCTTCTCAACGAATTGCGCAGACATCGGGGCACCCAGCGGCGAATCCATTCTTGAGCGTTCATGAGTTTAGGTGAGGGGTTGTCATCTCCAGCAGCATTCGTTCAAAGCTTGCCACAATGCGCGCCCGTTGATGTCTTTGCAGATGCTCACGGGCATCGGGCGCGTCCTGCTCCAGCGCAGTTTTCAAGCTGCGGGTCAAATCCTCCGCATTGCCGGATTCGAAGAGGATCCCGCAAGGCCCCGCCGCCTCCGGCAGCCCGCCGCCATTGGAGGCCACCACCACGCAACCACTGGCCGAGCCCTCCAGGGCCACGATGCCGAACGGCTCCGCCCAGCGCGAGGGCACGACCAACACCCGGTGCGCGTTCATTTCCCGCGCCAGCGCCTCACCGCGCAGCGGGCCGGTGAAGCGCACCCGGTCCTGGATGCCCAGCTTTTCCGCCTGTGACTTCAAAGCCGGCTCCTCAGGGCCGGAGCCGGTGATCGTCGCTGAAACGTGCATGTGCTGCACTGCAAATCGGGCTGCCGCTTCAAGCAGAAGATCCGCGCCTTTGTCCGAGACGAGGCGCCCGACGAAAAGCAGGTCGCGGTCCCTCGCCACTTCGAGGCGCGGATGAAAAAGCGCGTCGTCATACGGGTTCGGGATCACGATGTGCGGCAGGCTGAGATCACGCCCGATGGCCGCGCTGCATGTCACATTTACGGCAAGGCGGCAGGCCAGTCGTTTCAGCCGGGTCTGCCAGGTGAGCGGCGCGCCCCGCTCTTCACGCAGCCAGGTCTGATGACTCAGCAGCAGCGGACGGCGCGTGATGAGCCAGGGCAGCAAGCCCTTCAAACTGATCTGCGCATGAATGACGACATCCGCCCAGGCCATCCAGCGCGCCATTGCCTGGAAGCCTGCGCGGCGCACGACGCGGAAGGGGAAGGGCTCCGCCTCTCCAGCGGGCAGGTCGGACTGGCAGAGCACGACCACCTCATGCCCTCTCTCATGCAGGCCACCCGCCAGCATCGCTGCAAATGCCTCCAGCCCGCCAATCATCGGATGGAAGGCGGGCGAATGGATGACGACTTTCATGCGGTTGCCACCCTCACATATTCACGCGCTGTCATCTCCAGCGAGTGCGGGGCATACCACTCGCGCAGTCTGTTCTGCACGCCTTCGAGATCATGAGTGGATTTCAAATCAGCAGTGGATAAAAAATGTCGCCCCTCCGTAAGCCCTTCCGAGATCACACCATGCCCCTGCGTCAGCACAGGCACCACGCCATGCGCCGCATAGGCCGCGAGCACGCCGGACTTGCCGAGATAGTCCGGGTTGTAATCCAGGATGCCGCAGCGTGACGAGCGCAGTTCCTCCGCCATCGCCGCAGGCTCCAGCACACCAGTTTGCCTCACGACAAAGCGCGCGCGGATGCTTTCTGGCACAGTGATTGGATGACTCACCATCACCAGTTCGGAAAGGCTGAGCTGGTTCATGGCGGCCTCCACCTGAAGCCAGAAATCCGGCCTTCGAGCCGGGCCGCCGCCGAACGCCATCAGACGCGCCGGGCGCGCCATGGGCAGCTTGGGCGCGGCATCCTCGCCGAAATTGGAGAACACCGGCAGCGCGCTGACATCCGCGTTTTTTGTTAGGTGCTTGCGCAGCCACACGGCGGAATCACGGCGGTTCGTCACAGCCGCATCACTCAGCCGGGCCAGTCCCGCCGCCGCATGCCGCTGCAGCATGGAAAACCAAAACGCGCTCGTCCACGGCGCGCCGCCCGCGAAGAGCTCGTGAAACATCGTCACCAGACGCGTCTGCGGACGCTCGCGGCGCATCTCCCGCATGGACCGCAGCAGGCCCAGCGGCGCGCCGCGTTTCGCATAGCCATAGCCCGAGTAGTGCAGGACCCAAATCATGTTATCGGTGCTTTCTCGGGAAGCCGCGAGCATGACTTCCCGCCAGTCCGCCTCAGATTTGAAAGGCACCAAAGCCGAGCCCATCCCGCGCGTCTGGAATGCCCCCGAAAGGCAGCGCGCATAATCCGCCACACCGCACACGGGTGGCGGCTGTCGCGGGATGAGATGGAGCCAGCGCATGGTGATTGAAGTGGAAGCAGCGTCCCACTGCTTACGCATGGAGTCAAAACCGAGGGCACTCATCCAGCACACATTGCCCTCACGCTCCGCCTCCCTCCAGCAAGCGCCGGAAAAACCTGCCCGCCTCCCGCCGGTAACGTTCCGGGGTGAACTGCGCCGCAAACTCCCGCCCGCGGCGCCCCTGCTCCAGCACTCGCTCCGGCCTCTCGGCATAAGCCGCGATCTTTGCCGCCAGGTCCTCCGCATCCATTGGACGCACGCGCCAGCCGGCATCGGGCACGGGTGCGCCGCAGTTTTCACTGATCAGGACCGGCGTGCCGCAGGCCATCGCCTCGAGCGCCACGAAACCGAAGGAATCCGCCACCGAGGAGAGCACAAAAAGATCGTGCTCCGCATAGAGCCTGCGCAGTTCCGCCTTCGTCTGCGGCGGCAGCAGACGCACTCGGTCTTGATAAGACGCGAACTTTTCCTTCAAAGTCTCATCCACTCGTCCCACCAGTGTCAGATCCCACGAACCGCCGCCGAGATCGAAAGCGTCGAGCAAAAACGGGATGCCTTTGCGCAGCGTGATGGAACCCGCGAAGAGTACCTTCAGCTTGCCGTTCGACTCATGACGCTCCGTTTCCGGGAACCACAATACCGGGTCCACCCACAGCGGAATCTCCACCTGGCGCTCCGCAGGAAAGCCCGCCCGCTCAAAGCTGCGCCGGTGCATGGGGGAATAAACCATGCGCCAGTCCGCCAGATCATACTCGCGTCGCTTGCGCTCCGCCATCGCCGGATCATCACGCTCCACGGCTGCGGGCAGGCGCGCGCGTTCGCCCGCTTCCGCCATCACCTCGGCGAGCAGTCCCGGATGCAGTTGCGGGCAGTCCAGCACCTTCACCGCGCCGACTTTTTCCGCCGCTGCAAATCCCTGCAAAGCGCAGGTCTCTGTGCCCGCGAATACCCGCGTCGGATTCCGCGCAAACCGCTCGGCCGCCCAGCGGTCGAAGGCGTCATTCACCCCCAGCCAGTCCGCCGCCCGCGCGGGTGCCAGCTTGTCCCTCAGCACCTTCCACAAGGCAGGCCAGGGATGCTCCACCGTCCGCGCTGCATCCAGTCCGGGCAGTCCGCGGCTCGCCAACCTCGCGCGACCCATGATACCTGCCAAGCGTCCGCCCCACTTTCCTGGTGCGTCATGCAGCGAGCACAAAAACTCCCGCAACACGCCCGCCTCCTGCGCCGCCAGCGCCAGTTGGAAAGCCTGATGCACCCCCGAATACGCCACCGTCACAGCATGGGGAACAGGCGTCCCGCCTGTTTGCCGTTGTTTTTCCAGCATCACGTCTATTCAGCGATCAAAGCTCGAAATTCGAATGGGTTTATGAGTGCCGATGAGTGTTCCATCAGTGGTTCAAAAATTCTCCCAGAGCGGCTGAAGCCTGGACACCAACTCAGCGTCCGCGCACAAACTCCAGCGCCGCTTGGATGCCGGCCAGATCCTCCTCGAAGCTCCAGCGGTTGATGATCTCCAGGCTCGCCCGCCCCGCGCTCTCGCGCAGGGAAGCATCCAGCAGGAAGGGCCGCAGCACCTCCGCCAGCGCCCGCGCATCCCCGGCGGGAAAAACCGCTCCATTCACCCCCGGCCGCACCAAGTCCGGCCAGCACCCCACACGATCACTCGCGATCACGGGCCTGCCCGCATTCATCACCTCATTCACCACCAAGCCAAACGGCTCATAGGTGGAGGGAATCACGAACACATCGCACAGATCATAAAGTGCAGGCAATTCCGACTGGTTTTTGAAACCGGCAAACCGCGCCCTTCCCGGCAACAGCTCATCCGTGAGCTTTTCCAGAGCGGGCCGCAGCTCACCATCCCCCACCACCAGGAGCCGGGCTTGCACATCTGCGGTCAAAAGCCCCATCGCCCGGATCAGGGTAGCCGCGTCTTTTTTGCCGATCAGCTTGCCGCAGAACAAAATCACCGGCAGCCCAGATTCCAGCCCCAGACTGCGCCGCAAATTTTCGCGTGCCGGGCGGGCCTCTTTCGAGCGGTTTTGGAAGAAGGCGTTGTCCACCGCGTAGGGCACCGGAAAAACGCGCGCTTCAGGCACTCCGTAGGCCCGGTAAAAGGCCGCGTTTTGAGTGCCCACGGCCAGGCATGCCGAAGCCCGGCGCAAACGCCAGGTGTGAAAGCAGCGATGTGCCAGCCGCCGCAAACGTCCGCCGCGCACACCGTCCAGAGTACTGTCTCCACGAACCAAAAGGGGCAGCCGCAAACGACGAGCCGTGTCCCACGCAGCCAAGTCCATCGGCTGGCTCCAGCCATGCGCCCACACAGCCTCGGCTCCCCACTCCCGGGCATGAAGCTCCAGGCGGCGGGACAAAGCGGGGCGGTCTTCCGGCGGTCCCAGCACCTGCGAATCATAGCCTTCCATCAGCGGCCTGTCCCACGCCAACTCGCGGTTGAATTCGGGGTCGAAAAATCGCTCTTCTCCCCGCGCGTAGATTACAGATAGCTCCACCCCCCCGGATGCCAGATATCGGATCATCGGGCTCTGGTACTGGACCGGGTGCGGAAGGGCGTAGAGGAGTTTCACGGCATTTGCAGTCAGCGCCGGAGCAGCCGTTGGGTGATGATCTGCAGGCGCGCCTGGAGAGCTGCGCCATTGTGATGCTTCAGCATCTCCCACCGGCCACGCATTTTGCCGGGCAGCCGGGCTGATGCCAGAGGCGTGGATGCATCGCCATAGGTCTTGCACATCACATCCGTCACTCTGCGGCTTATCTGGTATTGGACCTGTGACCACCAGGTTTGAATCTCCTCCTGCCTGCGATCCAGCGCGTCCTTGTCTGACATCAACGACCGCATGACGCCCGCCGCCTGGCGCCAGGTGTTCACAGACGGCAGAGGGTGCGGCCCCAAAAGCCGCGTGTAATAGTCGAGCCAGGGCCTTTGCTCCACGATGGGTATCGCGCCGGCATCCAGCGCCTCGTACAACCGGAAACTCTCCAGATTCACATTGCCCATGGGACATGGAACAAACACGGACTCATGCAGAAGCGCGCGGTAGGCGTCTGACTCCAGCATCGGTCCGGCAGCCCGCACCCCCGCGGTCAGGCGCAGGCAGTGAGGCTGCACACAGCGCAGGCAGTCCAGCATGGCGCCGCGCGTGGAAGTCACCTGCCCGGCGAAACTCCACACATGCTTTCTTTCTGAGGCGGCCGGCAGCCCGCCCGCGCTCCGCGATTCCCGGCACGGTCCCAGAGGGATCTGAGTGATGCCATCATGATTGAGCGCTGAATGATGGTAATTGCGAATCACATGGCTGAAGTGCCTGTAAACCTCCAACGGGGAGCGGTACCATTCATCGCTGACATGAAAAAGCACCACTCCGGCAGTGCTCCCCAAGCGCTGCAGCAACGCGGGCTTCAGACAGCCAAGGTCCGAACATAGCACAATCGAGTTTTCCACCACATGCTCCTGCCCGGCATTTGTCAGCCAGGGAGTTTCCTCCCAGCCAAGCAGGCGCTGCAGCCATGCGGGCTCGGCGAACCAGCCTCCATGATAACAGAGAAATTCGCGCTTCATTCACTGCCCTCCTGACGGAGCCTTGCCGGCCCCGCGAATGTCATGGTCTGCCTCAAGCAAGCGGTTCAACGCACTGCCCTCTGCAATGCCCAGGCGCTCCTGCCGACACACATTTTCCTCAAAAAAATGCCAGATATCCCCGAAGACGCGGCAGTTCGGCGGTGCCTTCGAGCATCCAGACGTCAGATCCCTCACTATTCACCTAGAGCACAGTGACAGTCTCGTCCACGAGGTCATCAACACGTTCGTTGTGCTCATCCCAACCTGGAGGCGATGCCGCCCCAGCATAAATCACACAATAATACAGCGTGGCACGAAGTTGCGCAGGGAGCGCCTGAAACATTTGTCGCGCCTACAGATGTTCAAGGGGCAGCGTGATAAAAGCGGCTCAAAACGACCGCAGTTTTCATTTGCGCCCTCCGAAGCCAAACTTGACGATTGCTCCACGATTGGACGGGGGCACAAGCATAGTACCAGTAACGCCGATGAGCGTTCCCCACCCCGCGTCCATTTATCAGCAAATCGAGCAAGTAGTGTTTTCTCCAAGGTTTTGGAGAATCTGCGGCGTGCCAGACGACGCTCATCCCCGGAGTGAAACCCATACCCTCGGGACCAAGGCTGCTAACGATCTCCGGATGCGCAAGAGCAGCGATGTTCAACGTGTCCTGGTCGGTGCCGAAGAAGAAGTCCAAACGGGAGCCTGGCTTGAGCTTCTCAAGCGGCACGCCCACTGCGGGCAGTTCTACAAGCGCCCGCTGCCAGGTTTCCAGGAGAACACGATCCCCGCGACTAACTCCAATGAACCCAGAGTTGAAACCGCTGCTCATTGCAGGATCAAGCACGAGGCCGAGACGCTCGCGTGCGAAGACTGCCCAGGCGCGGCGCAGGTAGTGATGAGGGGCGAGTTTGGGAAAGCAGCAGTCTTCGCACAAAGCCACACCCTGCTCGGACCATCTTTCGAAAAAGGACCAGGAGGTATCCACGACGACATCAGGATCGGCATACCAGACTGTTCCAGCTGTCGGCTCCAGACGGTCGAGCAAATCGAGCATGAAATGTGGTTTCACATGGGCCAGCAACCAGGGTGTGTCCAACAACTCGAGTCGCACCCGCACCGCGCCAACCCGCCAGCCACCGTCAGAATGACGCTCCAGCGACTCCAGCCAGGGCGGCGACGTGCCGCGCCAGCCGATGAAAAATACGCCGGTGAAACCGTTGCGCACCAGCGAGTTCAGCAGTGCGGCAACCCCGTGATGGTAATCGCCCTCGCCGAGGGTGCAGAAGACATGGGGCGATGTCATGGCAATCAGCGGGCCGCCAGCGGCAGTGGCACGATACGACCTTCACGGCAGTACCCCAACATTAGGGTAGTGCCATCTATCAGGCGCAGTGGCCAGCCGTGTTTGGTGATCTGCATTTTCAAGTATTGAGCGACACCATAGAGTGTGGCATCATGCCAGACGATCCAGCCACCCGTTGATTTGACGAGCTGGCGCGCCACCTCGGTGTCGTTCTCCACATAGGCGCGTGTGTGCGAGCCGTCGATAAAGACAATATCCATCGCGCCTGCGTATGCTTTGAAGTCAAAGGTCGCGGAATCGCCGAAGACTTGCTCAATGCGCGCCGCCTCCGGCGTGTCGAGGAAGCGCTTGCCGCTGGTGACCTTTACGTTGAGCACACTGTCGCCGGTGCATTCACCGGATGAGTTCGTGCTTTTGCCGGGCGGTAGGTTTAGCGTGGTCAACTGACCCTGGTCCGGCAAATTTATCGCCATAGCGCGGGATGACCGACCATCATAGGTGCCGATCTCGAAGACCCGTTCGGCACTGGCGGCCTTGACCAGAGCAGCGAGACAGACCAATTCATACTCGCTGGTGTTGTGGTCGAGGGATTTGAGCGGACCAACAGTGATCACGAAGGGTTCTGGCAGCAGCCGCGACAAGGCAATACGATTCAATACAAACGGGTCACGGCACACCGATAATAAACGTAGCGAGCGCCAGCGTGATGAGCGGCTGAACGGGAAAGTCAACAAGTGCCAGATGGAATATGCCAGGCCGGTCAGGGCTGAATCGAGCTGCTGTAGAACTGCGGACATAATTGGTAACAAACAATTGCCAGATCTGAATGAGTTTTCATTAAAAGACGTGGATCATCCCGGATTGCGGCATCTCCAGCTAAGATGCCACTTCATGGTGGCAATCCCTCCTGCTGAGGGTGCAAAGACTTGAGTGGTTGGTGTTTGAAACAAAAGGTTCAATTCGCCCCCCTAGTCATATGGCATCCACCGCCTGTTCGTGTCGCGTCCACCATATATTGTTTTCCAAGGGTCTATCTCCAAAAGTTAAAGGATTGCCAAGCACATCATGCGCCGAATAATTTTTGGAATGAAGCAAATCCCAGATGGCTCGGAACTGAGCCACTCCTGCTACCGCAGGTTCTTGCTCCAGCACTAAATGAGGAGGAGCTCCGGACGAATCCAAGTCCATGCCGAGGAGAGCCTCAAACTCGTGGCCTTCGACATCCATTTTCATCAGAGTCACCGCCGGGTTCCCCGCAGCGTCCAGCACGGAGCGCAGTGTGGTGGAATGAACCCACAGGGCATCCGCTCCCGCTGTTTCGCTGAGCCTGCCGGTGCCAAAGTTCCCCGGATGCGGGGCGGCCAGCTTCATCAGTGATGAGGATGAGGAGAGCGCGGCGGCGAAGATTTCCATGGAAGCCTGCGGATTCAAAAAACGATGCTCATGGAGCAGGCTCACGGCTTGAGGCAGGGCATCCACCGCCAGGCAGCGCACGCCGGGGATGCCCGCCAGAGTCAACGAATAGAGACCGAAGTTTGCCCCGGCGTCGAGGAAGACACCACCTCCAGCCATGATCCTGACAGCCAGGGACAGCGAGAGCGGTTCAAAGGACTGCTTCGTGCACAATGCGTAGCCGATGTGCTCCAACGGGTTGATGGTAAGGCGGATGCCGCGCCCATTGACCAACCTCAGCCTGCGCCGCGCATGACGCAGGGCCAGAAGATGAAGCAGGCGCTCCCGCCCTTTGAAGCGCGGCAGTTTTTTGTGAAGGTGGAAGAGCAGTGCTCCCCGGCATTCGGCAGGCCGCCAGTCGAGGCATTCGCGGATGAGATTTTCGGTGGTGTCGCGAGTCATGATTTCAAGACAGGGATTCGTTTGATGCCCTTTGGCGCGTGGTCTTGATCCACACTTCGCCATACTCCCGCAGCGGGTCGCTCTGGCCGGTGAGCGGCTCCATCTCCAAGTGATGGGCGCTCAGGAAATCCGCCACCGCCCGCGCGTCGTGGCCGGCGCTTTGCCAGGCGTAGGGGTGCATCTCGACGAGGAAGATCGTGCCCGGATTCGCCAGCAGACACGTCGCGCCCTTGAGCACGTTCAGCTCCCAGCCTTCCACATCAATCTTCACCAGTTTGGGGGTGATGAGATTGTCCCGGCAGTAGTCATCCAGACTCACCACTCGAACCTTGACCGGCTTCAAGGCGACAGGATCGGCTCCTGTGGGTGCAAGGGTGTTGCTCGGGTGAGTGCCCGCCATGTGCAGCACCGCCTCGCCGGAATCATCGCTGACAGCGGCAGGCACCAGCGTTACCGAGTCCGTGAGGCCGTTCAGCTTCAAATGCCTGCGCATCACCGCCTGGGAATCCGGCGCGGGCTCAAACGCGTGGACTTTGCCGCCTGGCCCCGTCAAGCGCGCGGCGAGCATGGCATAAAGGCCAAATTGCGCGCCAACATCCAGCATGACATCACCGGGGTTGAGGCGCTGCTTGAGCCAGGACCAGACTTCGGGTTCGTAGGAATTGTCCAGAAAACGGCAGCGGGGATCGAGCCGGAGGACAGTCTCGCCATTCAAGCGGCGTGGAATGCCCCTGCCAAGGGTGGCGATCTCAAGTGCCAGGGTGTAAAGACGCGCGGGCAGGCTTTGGCTGCCGTGCATTTCGCTGACTCCGAGCAGACGACGCGCGGTGCGCAGCACGGTTTCCAAGGGATGGCTCATGAAGAAAAAATCGAGACTGCGTTTGACCGGCTCAGGCTGCGGCCGAGGGAACTGCCAACTGCCGCCAGCAGCGCAGCAGCACCCAGGCGAGCAGCGGGATTGACGCGACAAGGTTCATTTTTAACACTCCCGCCACGGTATCCAATGGCATGATAGCGGCGCCGAGCATGTAGCCGAGGCAGGAGAGCAGGATGTTCAGCCAGGCGTGGCTCACCCAGCCGCGTACGACCATTAAACCCCAGCAAATTCCGGCAATCATGCCCAGCCCCTGGGAAGCCAGGGCCAGCGTCAGCTCCGGGCCGAGATTCGCATACTTCGCCCCCAGCAACCAAAGAAACCAACCCGGTTTCCAGGCTGCGACCGTCAGCACGACGGCTGTGCCTGCAAACGCCGCGCCAACCGCGAGCGCGAACCTGCGGCGCAGGATGCGCACGTCATGGATGCGGGCCATGGAGGGCGCGACGAGATGCGTAAAGGGCGCGCCGAAGGCGGCGAAGATGACGGCCAGCCGGGACAGCGCGCCAAGGTCGGCCACCTGCTCGACTCCGGCCAGCCAGCCGATGAGCCAGGTGGCGATCTGGCCCTGGACGCAGAAGAAGATGTGGTTGCCGTAAAGCGCGCGCACGAAGCCGGTGATCTCTCTCTGGTGTCCTGTGGCCGAGGGTGGAGGCAGTGTGAACTCGCGCGTTTGCCGCCGCACCAGCCAGGCATGGGAAAACGATGCCAGGATGGTGCCTGCGAACAAGGCGCGCGCGTCGCCCCATCCAAGCCAGAGCAGGCCTCCGCAGAGGACCAGCCGCACACAAGCCGCCAAAAGCTCCGCCAACTGTGCCTGGCGCGCGCGTGAATGCAGGCGCAGGGCCACTGTCAGCAAGGTGGCCAGCATGGCGGGCGCCATTCCCAGAGCGGCCAAACCGAGCAGGGCGCAGCTCATCGCTGGAGGTGTGCCGAGACGGTTGTAGAGATGCCAAAAGAAGGGTGCTGACAGCACAATGCCAGCGAGGGCCAGCCGGAGCGCCATGCGCCGGCCATCGGCCAGCAGGCGGGAGAACTCCGCCGCGTTTTGATAGACCCGCCCGCCGATGGAGGTGAGCGCGGTGGAGATGCCGCCATCGGCCAGCAGATGCAGCGTGGCGAGCATGGAGGCGGCGAGCGTGAACCACGCATAGGCGTCCTTTTCCATGGCGCGGATGAGCAGCAGCCCGGTGACGGCGCTGACGCCCTGCACCAGCACCTGCATCCCGGCCACCTGCCCGGAAAGCGAGGCCCAGCGCCGCAGTGTGGCGAGCCTGGCTTGTTGGGTTTCCGGAAGCTTGAACATTCACGTGTGTTTCAAAGGGCAGGCGCGCTTGTCAAAACGCGAAGAGAGGAACCACGAATGGACACGAATGAGCACGAATGGGGTATGCGGGCTGCGGTGGGCGAGTGGCAGGCGGGAGCGGTTTCGCATTCTGGCGAATGCGCCTACGGGCAGGAGTAGGCGCGCTTGCCAAAGCGCGGGGAGAGGAACCATGAATGGACATGAATGAGCACGAATGGGGTATGCGGGCTGCGGTGGACAAGTGGCAGGCGGGAGCGGATTCCGCATTCTGGCGAATGCGCCTACTGTTCAGTTTGCGAAATTCGTGTCTCTCCGTGTGCATTCGTGGTTCGGCTTTCCTGCTTTTCGCAGTCCGTTGACGCTGGCGTGATGGGGTCATGAAAACGACAAGCCGGGCATTCTGCTCTCAATCATGCCCCTGCCTTCCTGTGTGAAGGCGATGAGGTCGGAGCCGGTGAAAGGCTCGCTTGTGTCGAGCGTGCGCGTGGCATGATGATAGACGCCGGGCGTGTAACCCTGGGCGCGCAGCCATTGGAGGAAGTCGCCTTCGTTTTGCCCAAAGGCGTGCAGGTGGCCGACGTGCTCGAAGGCCAGCACGGGCAGCGCGCCGCGCTCCATGAGTCCCGTCATGCCCCGCAGGGCCAGCCATTCCGCGCCTTCGACATCGAGCTTGCAAAAGTCCACCCGGGTTTGAGGGCCGAGCACTTCGTCGATCCGGGCGGCGGGGACGGTGGGTGAGTCTGAGGCAGGGGTTGTGATGCGCGTGAAAACATCACTGCCCTCCAGGCAGACCTCGCCGGCGGTGTCTGAGGCGGCCAGCGGGAGCACGTTCACTTCGTCGAGATGATTCACCTGCAACGTGTGGCGCAGGCGCTGCAAATTGCGCGGCTCCGGCTCGACGCAGGTGATGCGCCTTGTGCGTGTGGAGGCGAGCAGGGTGTGCAGGCCGGTGTTCGCGCCGACATCGAGGAAGTGATCGCCCTGCTGGAGGAATGCGTTCATGAACTGCAGCAGGTCCCAGTCATACCATTCGGAGCGATACATGACATGCTTGGCGATGATGCTGTCCGTGTGGCAGGGGTAAAGGCGCGCGCCAAAGACCGGCAGCAGTTTTGGCTCAGCACCCGGGCGCAGACGGCAGCGCAGGAACCAGCGGAAGGCCCGCCAGACGGCATGAAGACGACGAGGTTGATTGCCCGGGGCATTCCAGATTTCACGGAGAACTTGAAGGTGGGAAAGCACGTCAAAAGTCGCGCAGAGGCGTCATCCAGGTGCGCTGAATGTGGGCGGTCTTGCGGAAGAGGGTGAGCTGCTGGCGGCCAAGGAGACGTGCGGCGAGGTGTGTTAGGCGCGCGTGCCGGGGGCGGGTCACTTGGTAGGGCGAGTGCTCCTGGTAGGCGGTGTGGAAGTTGCGCCGGATGAACCGCAGGACTTTGCGCACGTGCGGGTGGCTGCTGTCGTCGAAGGCGAGCAGGCCGCCGACTTCGAGCAGGTGGTGGGCGAAGGAAAAGTCGAGAAACACATCCTCAAAAAGATGGCTGCCGTCGAGGTAGATCATGTCAAAGCCCAGGCCCTGCTGCCATAGCCGCGGCAGGACTTGCGCGGAGAGTCCGTCGTGATGGGTGAGGCATGAGCTGAGGCCATGCGCTTCCAGGTGACGCAGGGCGCAGTTTTTCCAGAGCTTCTGCTGAAAAGGGTCCACGGCATGATGTTCGCTCCCGGAGATGCCAGCGCGTTGGTGCAACTCGCAAAACAAGGTGGCGGAGGCTCCAAAGGCGAGGCCGGTCTCCAAGGTGCGCTGCGGGCGGATGATTTCATGCCAATGGGCAAGCACGGTGAGATTGTTCGGTGTCGAGGTGGAGTGGGGGACTTCCACGCCGCCGTCATCGCCGGTAAGTGTGCCGCCCTCAATGAAGGGGACCATGCTGGGCCAGGACTGCCAATCGTGGGGCATGGTTTGGGGGAGTGTTGGAGTGAAGCCTTTAGGCGCCACAGGAGTGGACTCCGTTGCCGGCACTCATGGAAAAGTGGCTTCGCAGTGGAAGTGGCCGAGCCGCGAGGGCGCGACTCGGAACACGCGAGGGCGCGTGTGCTCCCCGTTCTTTGCTGCGGGGGTCATTGAACAAGCTGAAGCTTGAACTCCAACACTAAGGCGCGCAGGGCGGTGTCGAAATCCTGCGCTGGGTGCCAGGAAAGGTCGGCGCGGATTTTGTCGGAATTCACCGCGTAGCGGCGGTCATGACCTGGGCGGTCGGTGACGAAGGAGATGAGCTGGCGGGATTCTCCGCAGGGGCGCTGACGGGCCTCGTCATGCAGATCGCAGAGCCTGCCGATCAGGTCGAGGTTCGCCAGTTCATGCCCGGCACCGATGTTGTAAACCGCGCCGCTTTTTCCCGCGCAAAGGACACGCCAAAGCGCGTCGGCATGATCCCGCACGGGCAGCCATTCGCGCATATTGAAGCCATCGCCATAGACAGGGATGGGGCGTCTTTCAGCCAGGCAGCGCAGCACGGTGGGGATGAGTTTTTCCTCGTGCTGGCCGGGGCCGAAATTGTTCACGCAGCGGGTGATGGCGGCGGGGAATCCATAGGTGCGCACATAGCTGCGCACGAGATGATCCGCGGCGGCTTTGCTCGCCGAGTAGGGGGAGTTGGGCAAAAGCGGACTCTCCTCGGTGAAAGCGTCGTCGTCCGGTCCGAGTGAGCCATAGACTTCGTCGGTGCTGACGTGAACGAAGTTTGAAACTCGAAATTCGAAGTCCGAAGAGCGGCAGGCTTCGAGCAGATGGAAGGTGCCGAGCACGTTCGTGTGGAGAAAATCGCCCGGGCCTGTGATGGAGCGGTCCACATGCGTCTCGGCAGCCAGGTGGACGATGTGCGTGATTTCATGCCGCTTGATGACGCCGCGCACGGCCGCCGCGTCGCGCAGGTCGGCTTTTTCGAAAACGTAGCGCGGATGCTGTTCATGGATGCCATCCAGCCTGCCAAGGTTCGCCGCATAAGTCAGGCAGTCGAGGTTCACCAGCTTCGCCACCTCCGGCTTGTCCATCCAGGATCGGATGACATGGGAGCCGATGAAGCCCGCGCCGCCGGTGATGAGGAGGTTCATGCGTGGAGTCAGGCCACGATGGTGGTGGAGGCCACCAGCCTGTGCGAGATGGGGTCCACCATGGCGCCAAAACCCTCCAGGGTGCGCACGCCGAGCAGTGTCATGTCGCCAGGCTCGGCAAAGACCACCTCGTCCGTGGTTTCGAAGTCGTCGGTGGAGAGGATTGCGTAACCAATGGGGCGTTTGAGGCGCTGGCCGGTGGCGGTTTGAAAAAGCTTCTCCCTCCGGGGTGTGATGCCCACGGATTGCAGCACATCCGCCGGCAGCCAGGTGAGTTCGGAACCTGTGTCCACCAGAGCTTCAATGGGCAGGGAGACCATTTCCTCACGTTTTGGATTGATGGCTTTGAGGGGAAGTTTGAACTGGCTCATGGCGGGCAAGCGTTCGCATCTTTCGCCTGGGACGGCAACGTCCGTCTCACGCTCCCACGACCCCCACACGGCGCACTTCGGCGGAGACGGCGCGCAGGGAGTCGCGGTATTCGCAGGGGGGCATGGCGGAGGCGAGGGTTTCGAAGTCGTCGAGGCTGATGAAGCCGCGCCGCAGGGCGGCTTCCTCGGGGCAGCCGAGCTTCATGCCCTGGCGTTTTTCGATGGTCTGCACATAGGCGGAGGCTTCGTGCAGGCTGCTGCTGGTGCCGGCGTCGAGCCAGGCGGTGCCGCGGCTGAGTCGGCGCACCTGCAGTTTGCCCTGGCGCAGGTATTCGCGGTTGAGGTCGGTGATCTCCAGCTCGCCGCGCGCGGAGGGCGCGAGGGCGCGGGCGATGGCGGACGCGCGGGCATCGTAGAGATAGACGCCGGGCACGGCGTAGTTGCTGCGCGGTGTGGCGGGCTTTTCCTCCAGGCTGACGGCGCGGCCTTCGGCATCAAACTCCACCACGCCGTAGTCGCGCGGGTTTTGCACATGGTAGGCAAAGACGAGCGCGCCTTCCTGAAACTCAGCCACCGCGCGCGGGAAGGCATCGCCGCCAAAGAAAAGGTTGTCGCCCAGGATGAGCGCGGTGTTGGAGCTGGCGATGAAGTCCTCCGCGATGAGAAACGCCTCCGCGATGCCGCGCGGCTGCCGCTGCTCGCGATACTCGATGCGGATACCCCATGCTGTGCCGTCGCCGAGCAGTTGCCGGAAGCGCGGCAGATCCTCCGGTGTCGTGATCACGCACACCTCGCGGATGCCCGCCGCGATGAGCACCGTCAGCGGGTAATAGATCATCGGCTTGTCATAAACCGGCTGGAGCTGCTTCGACACGACGCGGGTCAGCGGGTAAAGCCGCGAGCCACTGCCACCAGCTAGTAGAATGCCTTTCATGTCCGCAGATTTCATGGGGCTGTCTGGTCCGCAGATTTCTCAGATTGCGCAGATGATCAGAGGTGGTCGGTTATTCTGCGAAATCTGCGCGATCTGTGGATCGTTCGGCGGCAGCTTCGGGCAGCCATTTGGAGGAATGGATGAAGCGTTGGTGGAACAGACTTGGCGAGCCAAAGTTGATGAGCAGTCCAGTTTGAAAGCCGGTGCCTTTGAGGTAGCCGAGGACTTGAGATTCTTCGCGGCCAGAGATTTCTGAGAGTGCTTTCAATTCCACGATGACCTCGCCAAAACAAACAAAGTCAGGCCGCAGGTGAGAGGGCAGTTTGTGGCCTTTGTAAAAGACGTGGTAGGGCTGCTCCCTCGTGCAGGGGATGCCACGAAGCTCGAACTCCACTTCCAAAGCGTCTTGGAAAATCAACTCGTTGTAACCGCAGCCCATTTCACGATGCACTTCCATGGCGGCGCCAATGATGGCGTAGGTCCGGCTGTCACGGTCCGCAGATTTCGCGGATTTCACAGTGGTGTTTTGATGTGGTTTCATGCTGTTGATGGTTTGAGGTTATTTGACTGAGAAATAAAATTTATCCGCAGATCTCGCGGATTTCACAGAGGATTCAGAAGCATGCGAATGCTCGAAATACCCGACGGGCCGCCTCCTCTAACCTTCTGTGAAATCTGCGTCATCTGCGGATCATCCAGTCCCCCAGTACCAGCACGTCCATCTTCGTGCGCAGGAAGCAGTCGAGCGCTTCCTCAGGGCGGCACACGACGGGTTCGTTTTCGTTGAAGCTGGTGTTCAGCACCATGGGCACTCCGGTGAGGGCGTGGAAGGCGGAGATGAGGCGGTGGTAGCGCGGGTTGGTGTGGGCATGGACGGTTTGCAATCTGCCTGAGCCGTCCACATGCGTGGTGGCGGGCACGAGGGGGCGCTTGTCCTCGCGCACTTGAAAGACCTGCATCATGAAAGGCACGTCGTCATCCTGCTCGAACCACTCATGCACATGCTCGCGCAAGATGCTGGGGGCGAAGGGGCGGAAGGACTCGCGGCGCTTGATCTTGAGGTTGAGGATGTCCTTCATGTCGGCGCGGCGCGGGTCGCCGAGGATGGAGCGGTTCCCCAGCGCGCGCGGCCCCCACTCCATGCGGCCTTGGAACCAGCCAATGACTTTGCCCTCGGTGATGGCCTGCGCGGTGGTCTGGCAAAGCGCGGTTTCATCATCACAGCGCTGCGTGGCGCAGTTCTCGGCGGCGAGATCGGCGGCGCGGGTCTTCAGCAGCGCGCGGATTTCCTCATCGCTGGACTGCGGGCCGGTGTAGGCGTGGTCCATGACGAAGCGTTCGCGGTTCGCTACTTGCGGTTCGCCATTGTGGAATTGGCGCGCCACCACCATCGCCGAGCCGATGGCTCCACCGGCGTCACCCGCTGCGGCGGGCAGGTAGAGGCTTTGGAAGGGCGAGTTCAGATACACTTTGCCATTGGCCACGGAGTTCATGGCGCAGCCGCCGGAGAGGGCGAGGCGCGGGCATTGGTAGCTCGCGTGCAGGGCGCGCAGCATGGCGAAAAAGGCCTCCTCATACATGGCCTGGGCGCTGCGGGCCAGGTCGCGGTGGCGCTGCTCCAGGGGCGCTCCAGGGGCGCGCTCGGGGCCGAGCAGGGATTCGAGCGCGTCTTTGCGGTAAAGGGTGCCGACTTCGGGAATGCAGTCGTCCCAGGTGTAATGCACGTCGTCACTGTGATGGCGGAAGAATTTCAAATTCAGCCGGAAGCTTCCATCGGCCCGCACCAGGACGATCTGGCGCATCTCTTTGAGATACTTCGGCTCGCCATACGGGGCGAGTCCCATGACCTTGTATTCATCCCCATAATACGGAAAGCCGATGAACTGGGTGATGACGGTGTAAAAGATGCCCAGCGAGTGCGGAAAATAGACACGCCCGTCAATGGCGATGTCATTCCCCCGGCCCATGCCCCAGGCGGAGCTGGCGAAGTCGCCAAAGCCATCCACCGAGAGGCAGACCGCCTCCTCGAAGCCGGAGACATGAAATGCCGAGGCCAGGTGCGCCAAATGGTGCTCCACATGATGCGTGCGCGCCTTGAGCGCCTGGCCGGGAAAGGCGCGGCGCAGCGCCTCCTCGAAGCCGCCGGCGCGGCGGATGTTTTGCAGGCGTTTGAGGATGAGGCCGAGGCTGGGGCGCTTGCGCAGCACATAGAGCGCGCGGCGCAGGTTGTTCACCTTCGGGTTCCGGTTGATGGCGATGTGGTCCACATCTCCGAGGGTTAAACCGGCGTCTTTGAGGCACCATTCGATGGCCTGGGCGGGCATGCCGGACCAGTGTTTGACACGGCGGAAGCGCTCCTCCTCGGCGGCGGCCACGAGTTTTCCGTCCTTCACGAGGGCGGCGGCGGAGTCACCATGCCAGGCGTTGAGTCCGAGAATGATCATGCGTTTTGCGGGCAAGCTGCCGCCCCTGGTCGCCTGGAAAAACCAGGCACCGCGCGGCATTGGGGAGGTTGAATTCCGAATTTCAGAATTTTCGGGAAGCGGGACTGTACCATGCCGGCCATGGGCGCAAAGAGCAAACTGCCCCACGACGGCACTTGATCGGGCTCCGTTGCGAAGACAGCGGCGCGGAAGCCGTTTGACTCCCACCGATGTCCCACCTCCTGCCCCGCCGCTCAGTGCTGCGCCTCATGCTCGCCTGCCCCGCACTGGCGGCGGACTTGCGTGCCTCGTCCAGCGCTGCCGCTGACGCGGGAGAAAGCGGGCTCGTGGATGTGAATGCCAGCCTTTTCCACTGGCCCTTCCGCCGGCTGCCGGACGACGAACCCGGCCTGCTGGCCGCGCGCTTGAGGAAGCTCGGCTTCCACCAGGCATGGGCCGGCAGTTACGAGGCCCTGCTGCACCGCGATCCCGACACCGTCAACTCCCGCCTGGCCGATGCCTGCACACGCCACGGCGGCGGGCTTTTCCGCCCCGTGGGCTGTGTGAATCCCGCCCTTCCCGGCTGGGAGGAGACCCTGCGCCGCTGCGCGGAAAAGCACGCCATGCATGCCATCCGGCTGCATCCGAACTACCACGGCTACACGCTTGAGGACCCGGCGTTCGAGCGCCTGCTCGCCCTTGCCGCGCAGGCCGGCCTGCTCATCCAGCTCGCCGCCTCCATGGAGGACACACGCACCCAGCATCCGCTGGCCCATGTGCCGGATGTGGACCTGCGCCCGCTGCCGGAACTCCTGAGCGGGCACCCACAGGCGCGTCTCATGCTGCTCAACCACCGGCCCGCAGCCGCCGTCACCGCGCCCCTCGCCGCGCTGCCGAACGTCTGGTTCGACACCGCGCGCACCGAAGCCACCGACGGAGTCGCCAGGCTGGTGGCGCTGGCGGGAAGAGAGCGGGTCGTGTTCGGCTCGCATGCGCCGTTTCTCATCCCGGAGGCGGCATTGATCCGGGTCGAGGAGGCAATGCTGGCCGGTCTGCCGGAGGCGGATGCCGCTGCCCTGCTCGGAGCCAATGCCGCGCGCCTTGCCGCCCGTTGATCCACCCCAACCCGCGCACCCCCGCCATGCCCGCCCTTGCCATTCCACCCTGGTCGCCGATGCCTCCGCCGGAGGTGCTGGCAGGCTTCGAGATCTGGGACTCTTACCTCACCCAGTCGCGCGGCGCCGCCTTGATGCCATCTCTGGAGGCGCTCATGCCCGTGGTGGAGCGTTTCGCTTTGCAAAAACTCTGCTTTTTCGCCGATGTGGGCCTGGGCACAGGCAATGCCGCAGTCGAAAAATGGGCGCGCGAGCACTCCAATGAAATCGAAGCCCCGCTGCGCCGATGGCCGGACCTGATGCTGGGCATGATCCAACTCAATGCCGGCGATGTGCCCGCGTCAATGCGCGCGCTGGACCGCTGGTTGCGCGACGGAACCATGAAGGGCGTGTATTTCCCTGGTTCCGCACCCGGAGGGCTGAACTGCACCCACCCGAATTTCGACCCGCTCGTGGCGCGCATCCACGAGCTGGGAGGCGCGATCATGGTGCACACCTGGTTCAAAACCGGCGAGGAAGCCGGCCCGCACGGCAGCACTCCCGCCGACCTCGTCGCGCTCGCCGCCAGGCATCCGCGCCAGACCTTCATCTGCGCGCACGCAGGCGGCAACTGGGAGCTGGGCATCCAGGCCGTGCGCGGCTCCCCCAACATCGTCGTGGAGACCTCCGGCTTCGACGCCACCGCCGGCTTTATCGAAATGGCCGCGCGCGAGCTCGGCGCGGAGCGCATCCTCTTTGGCAGCCACCTGCCCTCCCGCTCCCTGGGCACCGAGCTGGGCAAGGTGCTCTTTGCAGACATTGGCGAGGAAGAAAAAAAACTCATCCTCGGCGGCAACTTCCGGCGGCTGCTGGGAATGGGCCGGTGAGCTTGGGGTGCTGACGCGGCAACTCAGTCCTCCCTGCGCATTGCCTCCTCGGCTTCGAGGCCGAAGAGGAATTCGAAGTCGCCTTTGTCGAGGGAGCGGGAGAAGCCGCCCTCGCCGAGGATGTTGGAGGACATGAGGCTCTTCTTTTGCTGCAGGAGCATGATTTTCTCCTCGATAGTGCCTTTGGTGATCATGCGGTAGGCCATGACGGGCTGCGTCTGGCCGATGCGGTGGGCGCGGTCTATGGCCTGGGCTTCGACGGCGGGGTTCCACCAGGGGTCGTAGAGGATGACGTAGCTGGCGGCGGTGAGGTTCAGGCCGCTGCCGCCGGCTTTGAGGGAGAGGAGGAAGACGGCGGGTGAGGTGTCCTCCTGAAAGCGGCTGACGATCTCGGCGCGGTTTTGCGTGGCGCCGGTGAGCCAGTAATAGGGCACGCCCATGTCCTCCAGCCGGCTGCGGAGAATTTCGAGCATGGAGACGAACTGGCTGAAGAGCAGGACTTTGTGCCCCTCGGCGTGGAGCTCCTCGATGAGCTCGAGAGTGGCGGTGAGCTTGGCGCTTTCCTCCCCGGTGGCGGATTTGTCCGCGAGCGCGGGGTGGCAGCAAATCTGGCGCAGGCGGGTGAGGGCCTGGAGGATGGCGAAGCGGCGGCGGGTGAGCACCTCGAAGCCGGAGGAGGTGATGACCATCTGCTGGGCGCGGGCGAGCTCTTCTTTGTAACGCGCGGCCTGGGCGTCGCTCATCTCGCAGAGGAGCGTCTCCTCGCTGCGGGAGGGCAGCTCCTTGGCGACTTGGGACTTGGTGCGGCGGAGCAGGAAGGGGCGCAGGCGGGCGTGCAGGCGCTCGGAGGCGGTGCCGTCTTTGCGGCGGTCGAAGTGGTGGTTGAAATACTTGCGGTCTCCGAGCGCGCCGGGCATGGCGAAGGTCATGAGGCTCCAGAGATCGAGCAGACGGTTCTCCACGGGGGTGCCGCTGAGCACGAGGCGGTTTTCGGCCTTGAGCTGGCGGGCGGCGCGGGCGGCTTTGCTGTCGGGGTTTTTGATGTGCTGGCCCTCGTCGAGGATGATGG
Source organism: Verrucomicrobiaceae bacterium UBA2429 (assembly GCA_002343505.1). Taxonomy (GTDB): domain Bacteria; phylum Verrucomicrobiota; class Verrucomicrobiia; order Verrucomicrobiales; family Verrucomicrobiaceae; genus Prosthecobacter. Next base: position 51,018 of record DDQZ01000038.1, read on the forward strand.
CGAGCCATTTGACGGTCTCGAGCAGATCCACGCAGCCGCGGAGCTGGGCATAGTTGAGCACGAGCACATGCTGCTCGTTGAGCAGGCTTTCGAGGTCGAGCTCGTCCTTGTCGCGCAGGACCTGGACTTTGATCTCCGGCGCGGCTTTGGCGAACTCGGTGGCCCAGACGTCGAGCACGGATTTCGGGCAGACGACGAGGCAGGGCCAGGCTTTGCGGTAGCGCCCGCGCAGCCAGAGGATCCAGGAGATGCTCTGGATGGTTTTGCCCAGGCCCATGTCATCGGCCAGGATGCCGCCGAATTTGTTCAGGCTGAGGTAGGAGAGGAAATGGAAGCCCTCGACTTGATAGGGCCGCAGGGTGACGCCGAGGCCGCCTGGCACGGGGGGCTTTTCCTCCAGGCGCGCCTGCTCCATGCGCTGGGTGAGCATCTGCCAGGCGCGCGGGTTGACGACTTCCTTGACTCCCTGCCCGGCGAGCTGGCGCCAGTGCAGGCGGTGGGCCTCGTGGCTGAACTCGTCAAAGTCCAGCCCGGCCTGGTCCATGAGCGCCTGCTGCTCTTCGGAGAGCTCCAGCTTCACGCGCCGCCAGGTGCCGTCGGCGAGCTGGACGAAGCCGCCCCTGGCCGCGATGAGACGGCGGATGTCGGCGGCCTTCAACTCCGCGCCCTCCACCTCGAAAATCATGCGCAGGTCAAACCAGTCAATGTCCACGGTCTGCGTGGCCTCGATGCGCACGCGGGCGATGAGCGGGTCTGCGAGGATGGTCTGGAGGCGCTCGTCGGTGGTGAGGGTGACGCCCCCGGGCAGCCGCCGCGCCCAGGACTCGAACTGATCCGGGAAATGCTTTGTCATCCGCACGCGGAAGCCGTCGAACTCCGGGTCGTAAAGCGCGCGCATCTCATGCAGCGCGGTCTGCGCGGCGGCGAGCGCGGCGCGGTCGCTGTACAAAATGGTGCCATCGCCCGGGTGCGCGTCCTCGGCCGGCTGCCAGCCGCCGTGCCGGAGCACCTCGCGCGCGGTGCCGTCCGGCGCGGTCGCCACGACCTGAAATACAGCGTGCTCCGTGCCGCCGCCGGGATGCCGCGCGACACACGAGGCGCGGATGCCCACGGAGAGCGCCTCGTGCCTCACGCGCGCGGCGATCTCCGCCGGCAGGGGCAGGCCGAGCTTTTCCAGAAAAGTGATGCCCTCCTGCGTGGACAATGCGCCCAGCGGGATGCGCAGCGGCTCCTGGCAGAGCGTCCCCTCGCCGAACCAGAACGGCCCCGTGAACAAAGTGTCCGCCGCCAAATAAAGCATGACCGCGCCGGGCAGGACGCGCAGCGGCAGGGGCGGCGGCGCGCCATCCGCCAGCGCAAGGCCGAGCCTGAGCTGGCGCGTCTCCGCGTCCTCCACACTCCGCCAGTGCAAAGGCTCCGCAGGACGGTGAAAAGGTGTTTCGTCCAGGGTCAGCAGGCGCGAGGCCAGCGCCGGCTGCTGGAAGAGCGCGCCGAGCCACGCGCCGTGAGTGTCGAGATCGTAGCGGCAGGCTTCGCCGGAGCACGGCAGCGGCAGGCAGGCGCGCAGCAGCAGCTCCGCCTCGGCAGGCAGGACGAGGGCGCCGCGCTCATGCTCGCGCGCGCTGCCCGCCAGCTCTGCCACACTGACATTGCGGAAGCCCTCCAGGCCGTCCACCCGCGCCTGCAGCCTGGCCTCCGAGGGTGTGAGGATGAGGCGGAAGTCCAGCGGAAGCGGCCCCGGCTGCCGCGCCGAGTCCATGCTGCGCAGCACCTCGCGGATGCGCTCCTTCCATGCCGGCAGGGTGCTTTCCTGCCTCCAAAACGCCAGCTTTCCACGCAGAGCGGCCAAGTCCGTGAAGCCGCGCAGAAAAGCGGGCGCCGGCAGCTTTTTCTCGTCCAGCGCCAGCGCCACATAGTCCCAAAACTCCCGCAGCCCCGCGGGCGTCTCCGGCCAGAGATGCAGCGGGTCCGTGCTCTGGATGCTCCAGCGCGAATGCAGGCGCACCATGTCCTGGTCGTAGATGCGCCCGCCGCTCTGGCGCACGCGCTCGAAGCGCTTCTCCAGCTTGCCGAGGTAGTTCTCCTCATCCGGCGTGAGCCTGCGCGCCAGCCGCCGCTCGATCTGCGCCTGAAAAGCCTCCTCCGACTCCGCCGATGGCGCCACTGCCTCCGGCTGGCGGGCCAGCCGCCGCCGCGCGGCCTCCAGCACCGCGCAGGCGGCCAGCTTGTGCAGGGTCTCCTCCTCGCAGTCGCTCTCCTCGCTCCAACGGCCCTCCGGGGACCTGGCCCAGCGCACGTTCACACGCCGGTCGTCGAGGATGACCTCGGCCAGGATTTCATCCTCGAAGAGATCCAAGGCGCGCACCGCGTCATCATCGGCCAGACGCTCCGCCTCCTGCCGCAGGCGCGGCTCCACGGAGTCCTGAATGCGTGAAATGAATTGGGCTAGATCAGACATCGCTGGGGGATGCTCCCCCGCGCGGGACGGGGGGAACTGGATGCCCTAGCACACCCCCGCCGCCTTTGCCAATCCTGTCTCGAAAATGTCACGCTCCGCGCGCTCAGGCGCCGGTGCGGGCTTTTTTCAAAGTGTGGATGGAGAGCAGGCCGATGCCGCCCATGGCCATGAGGCCGAGGATGTGGACGGCGACGAGGAGGCTGTTGGCCTGGTGCAGACCGGCGAAGCCGCGCCCGGCCCAGATGATGAGCAGGCCGCCGACGGTGGCGAGGAAGGCGGTGAAGACGCCGAGCAGCATGAAAAAAAGCGTTCCCTCGTCGAGGTGGATGAATTTTTCCGTGAAGCGCAGCGGCTTGTCCCCGCCGCGCAGGTGCAGGCTGCAGCCGAAGATGTAGAGCTGGGTGCCGAGGATGCCGGCCATGAGCAGGAGGGCCTGGCTGTGGATGTCGAAGACGTTGAAGGGGCCGAGCGCCACGGGGCCGGTGATGGCGGAGAGGATTTGCAGCAGCGTGGCGGGCACGAGCAGCAGCAGGCCGAGCCATTCGAAAAGCGCGGGCCGCTCGGACAGGATGAAAAGCAGATGCCTCATGCCGTCGCGCCAGGTGCGCAGGTGCGCCACGCGGTCGGGCGGGCCGCAGCGCAGGCCGGAGGGGATTTCCACCGTTTTGGTGCCGGCTTTGAGCGCCTTGATGAGCAGCTCGGAGGCGAACTCCATCCCGTCGGAGCGGATGCCCCACTTGAGATACTCCTCCTTTTTCACGCAGCGGAAGCCTGAGTTGCAGTCGGTGAGCCGGCCGTGGAAAAGCGTGTTGATGAGCCAGGTGAGCACAGGCGTGCCCAGGTGGCGGTGCAGGGGCGGCATGGCGCCGGGCTCGATCTCGCCGATCATGCGGGAGGCGATGGCCATGCCGGCGTCGTTTTTCACCGCCGCCTCATGCAGCGGCGCGGCATGCTCGTACATGTAGGTGCTGTCGGAGTCGGCGAACATGGCATATTTGCCAAGCGCGGCCTCGATGCCGCCTTTCAATGCCGCGCCATATCCGCGCGCGGCCACGGGCACCACGCGGCAGCCGGCGGCTGCGGCGATCTCGCGGGAGCGGTCGGTGCTGCCGTTGTCGGCGACGACGATCTCATAAGCGATGCCCGCCGGATCGAGCGAGGCCTTCACGCGTTCAATGCAGATGCCGAGGGTTTTTTCCTCGTTGAGGCAGGGGAAGACGAAAGTCAGGTCGGGCGCGGAAGACATGGGCGGGAGGCGGACTGGCTAAGCAAGGGGCGGCTTTCTGGCAAGCACGAGATACTGGCCGCCGAGCGGCAGCTTGCACAGCAGCGGCTCCAGGGGGCGCAGCATCTTGAGCGAACCGGGGAAGACAAACAGCGAGTCCCCCAGCACGATCTGGAAGCCGGCGTCGCGCAGCAGGGCGCGCGCTTGATGCGGGAAGAGCATTTGCGCGTCGCGGTCAAAGGGCACGCGGCTCATCATGAAATGCACCACGGGATTCCAGCGGTTGTTCTCCCAAAAGGCGAACCAGCCGCCCGGCTTGAGGGCCCGCCAGACCAGGCGCGCGGCCTGCGCGCGGTGCTCCGGCAGGATGTGGTGGAAGACACCGTTGGTGAAGGCCAGATCAAACGCGGACTCCGGCACATCACCGGCATCGGCGGTGAATTTCGCCCGCGGATGCAGCCCGCCGGCTTCTTTGACGGACTCGGATGAGGGGTCGTAGCCGAGATAGTCCTCAAGGCTCAAACCCGCCTGCAGATACGGGAAGGCGGTGCCGGTGCCGCAGCCGAAGTCAAGACAGCGCTCCGCCGTGTGCCCGGCGGCGGAGAGCCGCGCGCGCAGCCAGTTCACGCGCCCTTCGGCGAAGTATTCCTTGGTCTCGCCGCTGAACTTGAGGCCGCGGTTGAGCGCCTGGTCGTAGTCCTCCGCGAAGGCGTCGAACTCCGCCCGCGGAGGCGGGTCGTTGGCGGATGGCGCGGCGTCTGGCATGGGCGTGTCAGTGCGCCGGAGAGGCGCTTTGCGCAAGCGCCTCGTTGAGCGCGTTTTCGTAAAACCGCGCCACATTCGGCCAGGCGCGCGCCATGCCCAGCTCGGAGAGACGCGCGCGCCCGGCGGGCTGGCGCAGGCGCTGCAAAGCCGCGTCCACCCAGGCATCCAGATCGCCGGGCGGCGTGAGCGCGCCCTTCCAAACCTCGTCCACCACCTCATGGATGCCGCCGACCCGGGTGGAGACCACGGGCAGCCCGCAGGCCTGGGATTCGAGGATGACATTGGGCAGGCCCTCGTTGCGGCTGGTCATGCAGAAAAGATCGGCGGCGCGCATCCATTGGCCGATTTGCGCGGCATCCTGCGGGCCGAGGAAACGCACGCGGCCGGCGATGCCGAGTTCGGCGGCGCATTTCTCCAAGGCCGCGCGCATGGGTCCGCGCCCGGCCAGGGCAAGCCGCGTGTCATTCTCCGCCCGGTTCACGCGCTGGAAGGCGCGCAGCAGAAATTCCGGGTCCTTCACCGGCAGCAGATTGCCGACAAAGAGCAGCCACCTGCCGTCTTCGGGCAGTCCCAAAGCGCGCCGCGCCTCCGGCCTGTCGCCGCCGTGAAAAACGCCGGTGTCCACGCCATTGTGGACGGGCTTCAGCTTCACCCCAGGAACACCCGCGCCGCCGAGCAGGACGGCCAGGCTTTCACTGCGCGTGATGACAGCCCGCGCGCGCGAGCAGGCATCGAGGATGGCGGCGCGGCGGGGGCGGCTTTTCAGATAGACATGCACATCACTGCCCTGCGCGATGAGCGCCAGGGGCGCGTCCGCACCCGCATGAGCCGCCGCCCAGGCGTCCGGGAAAAGCCAGCTCGCCAGCACCACATCCCATTTCCACGACGCGCGCAGCCGCGCCAGAGCGGGGCGGAGCGCGGCGGCCATCAGGCGGTGGTTGAACAGGCCGCCCGCCTTCGGCACATAAAGCGCGGGCACATACTCCGGCGCGAAGACCGCGTCCATCCCGCGCGGCAGGAGCGGGCGGCGGCGCAGCATCGGGCGCGGGGAAAGCGCGCGCGCCTCATGGCCCAGCGCGCGCAGGTGATGCAGCACCGTCACATTATCCAAGCCGCGATAAGGCTCGGTGGTGTCTGGAAAGAGATTCGAGATGAAAAGGATCCTCATGGCAGCTTCTCCACCCGCCGGTAAACCCGCAGCACGCCGCCCGGCGTGTCCATGCGGCTGATTTTTTGCTCGCAGAAAAGCCGCCAGCCGGAGTTTTCCGAGGCCATCGCGGCGGACAAAAGCGCGTGATGCGGCCGCACATGAGCGGGCGCCTGCGCGCCGTCCAGCACGACCCAGGTGATGTCGCCATCGTCCAGATGGCGCAGCAGCTTGCCTGCCTCGGTGAAAGCCGCGCGGTAGTCGCGCCCGAGCCAGTCGCTGGTGGAGAGCTCCTTGCTCGCTCGCAGGATGCGCACCCTGCCCTGCACGCGCATTTGAGCGGTCATGGCGTAGCAGGCCTCCGCGATCAGCGCGCCTTCTCCGCGCGCGTCGGAGGAGACCAGCCAGCGCTCCTGGCGCGCGGGCACAGCCTCCGCGAGCATTTTGCGCGCGGCGCTGGCATAACCGGCAACGTCCTTCTTCGGCAGCACACCCACCATGCCCAGCGTCAAGGCCAGCACCAGCCACGGCAGCGCCAGCCGCGAGCGCGCCGCGCTCCCCGGCATGGCAAGGCGCGTCACCGCGCTGATCGAAAGCAGCACCACCGGCGCCAGCAGCGGCACGAGATACCGGCTGGAAAAGCCCGCCGGGATCAGCAGCATAAGCGCCACCCCGCCCGCAAGCCAGGACCACAGCAGCGCCTCCATCATCTCCAGCCGCCGCGCGCGCGCGGCCTGCCACACTGCCCCTGCCAGTGCCAGCGCCAGCAGCGCCATGAGCACCCAGCCCAGGCTCCACGGCAGCATCCGCGCATACTCGCCCAGCGCCCGCAGGAAGAATTGCGCCACCGGCTCGCGCAGCATCCCCTCCTGCGTGATGCGCGAGGAGTAGAGCATCCACGGCGCGGCGAAGACCACCACAGGCGCGGCCGCCAGCCACCATGAGGCTTTTTTCAAAAGCCCCCACCGCCCCTTAAGCACAAGCGTGCCCGCCGGCAGCGCCGCCAGCATCAGGCCGGAACCCTTCGTCAAAATCGCCGCCGCCGCCAGGAAACCGAAGGCCAGCGACGCGCGCGCCGCCCCCGTGCGCAAATAGCGCGCCCAGGCCGCCGCCGCCAGCACACAGAGCAGCGCCAGCAAAATGTCCGCCATGACCAGGACCGTGAGCTTCAGCATCGGCGGCAGAGCCACCACCAGCAGCGCCGCCGCCCAGGCCGCAGAAGCGCCCAGCCAGCTCCGAGCGAAACTCGCGATGCAAAAAGCCAGCAGCACAAGTAGCACGACCTGCATGGACAGCAGCACATCCGGGTCCGCGCCGGGCAGCAGCGGCAGCGCCGCGGCGGCATAATAACCGGGTGGATAATGGCCGAGCGCCACCTTCGGGAAGTTCTCATAATAGCGGCTGGCGAACGCCAGCGGCGGCGAGCCGGCAGCCTCCGCCAGATAGTCGCGCACCATGAGCGCGGTGACTGCGTGTGCCGGCTCGTCCGGATCCGCGCCCAGGTCGGAGCGCGGCGCCCCGGAGAAAAAAAGCACGGCCTCCAGCGCCACCGCCAGCGCGAGCGCGGGCAGCAGGCTTTTTGTGGAAAAGGCGGAGGCGCTCATGCGTGCGGTCAACCGGCCGTGCCGACGGGGTTGGTGCAACCGCGCGCGGCACCGCCGCGCGCCTCTCGGCGGCCGTCGGGAATCATAAAGCTGCGGCGGATCATCGGCGGCCATGCAACCACGGGATGCCGGGCCGGTCAAAAGCGAATGCCAACCGGCGCGCAGGATCAGCGCATCCAGCGCGGGTCGCGCACCCGAAAATAGCGGACGGGGTATCGCAGGTGGGTACGGACCCGAAGTTCAACTCCAACATTCGGATATCGCAGCAAGCCGTTGGTCAGTTTTAACCCGACATTCAAACGCGGCAATCCATCTGCTGGATTGAGCCAATCCAGCAAGGGTGTCTCCCAGCCCCCCTTGCCCCTCTCCGGCCATGCCCTTCGACACCTCCCTCTCCACCTCCCTCTCCCGCGCCGTGATGCGAGGCCAGTCCACGGTTGAAGTCCGTCATTGATCCCGTGCCGGTGATCACCGGCGCGGTGGTGGATTCGGTGACGCCGCTGCCGCCGGGAGATTCGCGCAGGGCGTCCGTGGCGCTCATTCGTGGCGTGCTTTCCTTCAGCTTCGGCCTCTCCCCCAGCCTGCTGGCGGAGGGCAGCGAGGCCGCCGTTTGATGCATGCCGCCGGCAGCAGCGGGCGCATGTTTTAAAAACAGGCAGTTTCGGGCTTTACTCGCATGGTGAATCCAGATTAAATCCGTGAAATAAGGCGTCTCCGCGCCGGAACATCCATTCATACCACGACATCACAGACCATGAAATCCAGCCGATTCCGCATCGCCCTCCTGGCACTTCTGTGCGGCACCTCCCTGCTGCGCGCTGATTATTTGATCATGAAAAACGGCGACAAAGTGGAGGGCACCATACTCTCCGAAACCCCCGACGCCGTGCGCATGAAATACCGGCTGACGCCGAAAATCTGGGACGAAAAGGACTTCCCGCGCGCCGAGATTGACCAGGTGGTGAAGCAGCGGCCGGAGGAGGTGGAGATTGTCGAACTGCGGAAAATCCTGCCCACGGAAGATCTGCTGACCGCCGACAAATACGAGCAGATCATCCAGGACCGGTTGCGTCCCTTTGTGAACCAATACAAGGACACGCCCGAGGCCAAGGAGGCCGAGGGCATCATCGCCACGCTCCAGGACGAGAAGAAAAAAGTCTCAGACGGCGGCATCAAACTCGAGGGCAAATGGCTCTCCGCCGCCGAAGCCAGGGGGGAGGAGTACAACATCGAAGCCTACAAACTGCTGGCGAAAATGCGCGCGCACATGGCGGCGGGCGACTGGCTCGAAGCGCTGCGAGTTTTTGAGAACTTCTCCAAGAAGAAGCCCGGCTACACAGGCTCCACCTACTACCCCGCCGCCATCACCGAAGCGCTGGCAAGCATGGAGAAATGGGAGGTTCTCCTTTCCAAAATGGGCCAGGAGCAGCCGGCGCTGGAAAAAGCGCGCAAGGACGGCATCAACAAGCTGGAGGAGACCGACAAAGCTCGCACCAAAGCGGCCATTGAGGAGGAGCGCGCCAAATGGCAGGCCCAGGCCGAAGCCGACCGCCGCGCCCAGATCGGCTGGATCGCCCCCTACAAGTACGATCTCCCCTCCATCCTCAACATGCAGAAGAAGATCGTCGCCGAGCGCTCCCGGCTCACGGCCCTCAACCTGGAGGACATGCGCATCCGCAACGAGGCCATCAGCCAGGTTTACCGTAAAATCGGGCAGGAGGACTACAACGGCGGCCTCGCCGCCTTTGAGCGCATTTCATCCCTGTCGAACGTCCCTGAATACCGCGACGTGATCAACGACCTGAAGAGCAAAATGCTCGCCCTTTACAACACCCTGACGCGCCGCCAGATGGCCGCCGCGCAAAGCGCCGCCGCAGGCTCCTCGGCCATCGGCGGCACCCCTGCCGCCGGCCAGGACGAGCGTGTGGCCGCCATCCTGGCCGAGGCCAGCGGCCAGGCCCCCGCCGCCCCTCAAGCCGCGACGCCTCAGCCCGCCACCGTGGCCGCGCCCGTGCCCGCCACCCCGGCTCCAAATCCACCCGTGGTCCAGCAACCCGCGCCGATGCCTGCGCCAATCCCCGCACCCGCCCCCATGATGACACCACCCGCCGAAGAGTCAGGTTTTCAAACTTATCTGATCATTGGCATGGGAGTGGTGCTTCTCCTTCTGGTGGTCATGCTGCTTCAGAAGAAAAAGTGAGCCGCCCTCAGTCTCCCGCCGGACGCCCGCAAGGGTGTCCGGTTTTTTGTTGTCCGGCGCAGGCCGGCAAACCCGCGCGGGCAAGCGCCTCCCACCCATGCGCGAAGACTGGAACATGCCGATCCCCTCTGGCAGAAGCAGGCTTGCCCGGCACTGATAACGCCTTATGATGCGCACACCACGACGCGCCCGTAGCTCAGTGGATAGAGCAGCGGATTTCTAATCCGCTGGTCGTTGGTTCGATCCCAACCGGGCGTGCTCTTTTTTTGTCCAGCATGGGTGACGCGAGGGCGGGTCGGCGAGCAAAGCAGGGTCATTCCAGGGAAAAAGCGCGGATTCGCCGCAAGCGGGAGCGGTTGTGATGGAGAAGCAGCACTCCGGCCAGGACGAGGCCGCTGGACAGCCATGCCAGCATTTTGCCGGACGCGGTTCGCGGCATCTGGATGACGGGGCTGCTTTCGCCTTCAACGAGCAGGGTCCATTGGGCTTGTTTGCCTGTGCTGGCGCCGGCGCGAGTCCAGAGCAGCACGTCGTGAAGACTGCCCCTTGGAACTGCGAAGACGAGATCCGGCAAATCAGGCCTCCATTCCCAGACGGCTGTGGTGAGCTGGTGCGGCTGGCCGGGGGTGGCTGGCGCGGAAAGCGCGGGCGCCCCGGCATCCCATTCGCTGCGGCGCTCCAGTGTCATGGAGCCCAGACCGGACAGCGGAACCAAGCCCGCCGGTGTGCGCAACTGGAGACTGGTGCGCACGGCCTCCTCGGCGGCTGATTCATCCTGAATCAGCGGATTGCCCGCCACGTCGGCGGTGATCTCCAGCCGCACCCTGCCGCTTTCCACATCCAGGCGCGCCATCAGGAACTCGCATCCATGTCCGCAAACGAACAGGGGGGCCAGAACGGTCCCCCCTGCCGCGGATAAAATGAAGTTCCGAAGGCGGCGCATCATCCTTTGCGGTTCCAGCGCAGCACGCGGCCGAAGAGGTTCCATTCGGTTTCCAGGATGTTGCCCTGATTGTCGAAGGTGATGCCGTGCGGGGAGGTGACGGTGCCCTGGAGCCAGTCCTTGGGCTCGACTTTGGGTGTGTTTGTCTGGCCGGGCGTGTCATTGGCGCCAAGCTGGGCCACCAGTTTTCCCTCCTTGTCCCAGACGCTCACTCGGCCGGCGATTTCGGCCACGCACATCAGGTCGCCGTGAAAGGACGCGCTGCTGGGGCGGCGCAGCCCCTCGCTGGCGATGACACTGATGAGATTGCCGTCAAGGTCGAGGTGGAGCAGGCGGTTGTTGCCGCGGTCGCAGGCAAGAACGCGGGCGGGTTCAAAGCGGCGGTCAATGAAGATTTTGTGGGTGTTCGCCAGCTTGAGGGGCTCGACAGGGCCGCCGAAGACTTTTTTGAATTTGCCGGCGCGGTCGAAGACGAAAATCCAGCTCTGGCCGTAGCCGTCCACGACATAGATGTCTCCGTTCGGGGCCACATCGCAGTTGGTGAGGGCGAGCCCTTTCGGACCAGCCTTGCCTTCCGGGAATGCGCTGGTGGGAATTTCCAGCACGATGGCACCGTCCAGACTGGCTTTGATGACTTTCTTTTCGCCCAGCACGGCGGCGAAGATGAACTCCCGGCCCTCGTCTTTGCGGATGACGAAGCCGTGCAGGGAGTTCGGCAGGTTCAGCGCTCTGACGAACTTGCCGTCCGGCCCGTAAACCTGCACACCCGCGTCCTTGTTTTCCGGACCCTGCACGCTCACATAAAAATTCCCGGCGCTGTCACAGGCGATCTCGCCGTGGCCATTGCCAATGGTCTCCCTGCCCGGCGGCGGCTGAATGAAGTCGGGCTGGAATTCATAAGTCACCTCGCCGGAGGCGGTGCCTAGGGCGAGCAGGAAAAGGAGGGTGGAGCGCGGGAACATGGGGCATTCAGAACGAAGCGCGGCACGTCCGTCAATCACACCCGCATGGAGAATTCCGCCCGTTGGCGCGGTTTGAAAACATGCGTCAGGCTGTTCGCGAAGTCCGGCACTTGCCAAGAGGACGCGGCGGCTTATCATCGTCGGCACGGAAGGGTGGCTGAGTGGTCTAAAGTATCTGACTCGAAATCAGACGTGGGGGCAACCTCACCGTGGGTTCGAATCCCACCCCTTCCGCCACAATTTTCCCCGTCAGGAGTGGAGCGGAGTCGCGGCGGCATCCCTCATGCCGCGCAGGATGCGGTGGGTGCATTGCTCGAAGTGCTCGAGGATTTCATCGGCATTCGTGCCCGGCGGCAGAGCGGCATCCGCCAGCACGGGTTGTCCGGCGAGTTGATCGAGCAGCACGAGCACATCTTTGAGGGAATGAAACAACTGCGCCTCCTGCTCGGCCTCCGGCAGCATGACAAAGGCGAGATTGAGCAGCCAGCGGCCGTCTCTTTTCAGGATGAAGCGCTGCATTTTGAAAGTGCTGCTGCCGGGCTCATAACCCTCCTGACGCACGAGATACGGTCCGTGCCCGTTTGGTCCCCACCCCAGGTTCATCACCTCGCAGCGGGCTGCGTCATTGCTCAGGGCGGGCATGGCTCAGGTGAAAAGAATGTGCGTGCCGGCTCCGGCGGACTCGTTGTAGAAGTCGCCCACGGTCAGCACGCCATCGACGCGGTCCATGAGGTCCTCCTTCTTGAGCTTGAACATGTCCATCGCCAGCTTGCAGGCGAAGATCTTGCCGCCCGAATCGGAAATGAGCTCCAGGAACTCGCGCACGGGCGGGATGTCGAGCTTCTCCATCTCCTTGTTCATGAGATGCGTGGCAAAGGCGGACACGCCTGGGATCGCGCCCATCCAGGTGGGAAACGGCATCGTCATCGGCAGGCCGAGCATCGGCATGGCCATGTTAAGCGCCGAATTGCCCACGGTGGAGACCTTGAGGCTGTCGAGCGTCTTGTTTGCCAGCGCGTTCAGGCCAAAGAAGGTGAAGAACAGAGACGCCTCGATGCCCTCCATGCGGGCGCCATTCGCCATGATCAGCGCGGGGTAAATCCCATCCAGCGAGCCTCGGCTCACGATGATGGACATCTTTTTCACGGGTTGGTTGTCGTCGGTCATAAATCGTCTGGGTAGGGCGGTACTGCGTCGCCGCCGAAGTTTTTAAAATGGGACGCGACGCAGCGCGTCCCTACCAGGTCAAATGCACCCAACGGGCTTTGGAATACCGGCGATTTTGGAGGACTTCTTCAGTGGGCCGCCGGGGAAGAGGTCATACAATTCCTTGGTGGTCACGATACCGCTCTTGCCCATGCTGCGAATGGTGAGCGCCGCGCCTTTGGCCTGCTGCTCGCGCAAGTAACGCACGACCTTCATGTGCGCGTCCGTCAGCGTTCCGATGCCCTCCTCGACCGCGATGGCGGCAGCGATGGCTTCGTTCCATTGCGACATGTCCGTCAGATAGCCTTCTTCGTTCACGTCGATCTCTGTTCCTGCGATGTTCTTTTTCATGATAGGTTATGCGTTGAGCGGTTTCTTTTTCTGGCGGCTGATTCCGGGCATGGGCCAGGCTTTGAGAAGCACATTCCAATACACATGACGGAAGGCGAGCTTGCCGAGGTGGTTAAGGCGGGACTCTTCGAGCAGCTTCATGGGGCCGAAGGCGAAGGGGAAATTCCCCTCGTGCGGCTCATACTCGTAGTTGAAGTCGATTAGCAACGACTTGCCGTTGCCGGATTCGATGAAGCAGTTCGAGTGGCCGTCGAATTCTTCCTTCAGCGGCTCGCCTTGGATGTGGCGCATGACGTTGTCGGCGAGTGTTTCGCTCTCAAAGTGCGCCACCGAACCCGCCTTCGACGCGGGGACGTTCGTGGCATCGCCGATGACGAAGACATCTGGATGCTGCAGCGATTGCAGCGTGTGTTTGTGCGTCGGGATGAAGTCGAGGTCATCACCAAGGGAGCTGCGGCGCACGGCCTCGTCGCCCATGTTCGTCGGTGTGGTCACCAGCAGGTCGTAGGGCACCTCGCGACCGTCAAAGCACACCAGTTTGTCGTTTTCCTGATCCACACGCTCCGCCACGAAGTCGGTCACGAGGTCGATTCCCTTGTCACCGAGCAGGTGGCCGAGCTTTTTCGAAGCTTTGGGCTTCGTGAAGGCCCCGGAGAGCGGCGTCACATAGGTGAGCGTGACTTTCTCGCGGATGCCGCGCTCGCGGAAAAAGGTGTCGGCGAGGAAGGTGAACTCCAGCGGGGCCACCGGGCACTTGATCGGCATCTCGTTGATATGCACCACCACGCGGCCGCCGGTGAAGTTTTGGAGCTTCTCCCGCAGCGCCTTCGCACCATCGAGTGTGTAGAAGTCATGCACGTTCACGCGCCAGTTCGGCCCGAGCATGCCCTCGGTCTCCTCCGGTGCCGTGCGGCAGCCCGTGGCGACGATGAGCACGTCATACTTCAGCTCGCGACCGTCCTTCAGCGTCACCGCATGGTCCTGCGACCTGATTTGATCCACCTCCGCTTGCACGAACTCGACCCCGCGCGGCATGAAGTCCCGCGTGTTCCGCACGATCTGGCTCTCTTCGTAGATGCCGAAGGGCAGGAAGAGAAAGCCCGGCTGGTAAAGGTGCTTTTCCGAGCGATCCACCACCGTCATGCGCCACTCCGAGGCACGCAGGCGACGCCGTAGATGGTTGGCCATCATGGTGCCCGCGGTGCCGCCGCCGAGGATGAGGAGGTGCTTGTTCATGGTGGGGAAAGGTTGTCTTGCAAGACGACTATATGAGTGTATGCGTATATGCAATATTTAACTCCAACCCGATTTTGTCATCCATGAGCGCCTCCCTTGCGACCGATGCCCGCGGCATCATTCTGTCCTGCCCCGCCTGCGACACCGCGAACCGCATCGCCTACGCCAAAGTCAGCCAGCAAGGCCGCTGCGGCACCTGCAAAGCCGATCTGCCGCTCGTCGCTGCGCCGGCCGAGATCAGCGACATCGAGGCCTTCACCGCGCTCGTCAGCCAGAGCCCGTTGCCCGTCGTGATCGACTTTTGGGCGCCGTGGTGCGGCCCCTGCCAGATGATGGCACCCGAGTTTGCCAAAGCGGCCGCACAAGCGGCTGGCGAGGCTCTTTTCGTCAAAGTGAACACCGACGAGCAGCAGCAGATCGCCAGCCAATTACGCATCCAGGGCATTCCGGCCTTCGCATTGATCCGCGATGGCAAACTGACCGCCCAGACCAGTGGGTTCCAGCCCGCCGCTCGATTGCTGGCGTGGATGCGGCAGGCGAACTGATGGAAAGGGCGGGGCTGGCGGGAGCTTATTGCTTGAAGTTGCCACATCTGATTATGAGCCGCGCATTCCCGTTCACTGTTCTCATGCCCTTCATCCTGGCGGGATTGATTCTGGCGCAGACCGCGCCCGCGCCGAAGTCCGTGGCGCCGCATGTGCCGGCGGTGTGGAAGGCGGGGCTGGCCTCGGTCATTGTCACTCCGGAAAAGCTGATCTGGATGGCCGGTTACGCGGCGCGCAAAAAGCCGGCGGAGGGCAAGCAGCAGGAGTTGTTCGCCAAGGCGCTGGCGCTGGAAGACGAGGCGGGCGCGCGCATGGTGTTTGTGACGCTGGATTTGATCGGCGTGCCGCAGAGTCTGCGGCGGCGGCTGGCCGCTGCTGTGGAAAAGGAGCATGGCCTGCCTCCCTCCGCGCTTTTGATGAACGCCTCGCACACGCACAGCGGGCCGCAATTGCGCGGCTCGCCGGTGATAGACGCGGACTTGGAGAATCCGAAAATCCGCGATGCCTGGGAGTACACCCAGGACCTCGAAGGAAAAATCCTCGGCATCATCCGCGCGGCACTCGGAGACATGAAACCCGCGCGTCTCACTTGGAACAAGGCGCGCTGCGGCTTTGCCATGAACCGCCGCCGGGACTACACGCTGCCGCCGGAGCATCCGAACGCGAACAAGGCGCCCAACCCCGCCGGGGTGGTGGATCACGAGGTTCCCTCCCTTCGCGTTGAGTCTCCAGAAGGTGCGCCGCGCGGTGTGCTGTTTGGCTACGCCTGCCACAACACCTGCCTGGGCTTTTACAACTGGTGCGGAGACTACGCGGGCTACGCGCAGGAATATCTGGAGAAGCACCGTCCGGACTTTCAGGCAATGTTTCTCACAGGCTGCGGCGGCGACCAGAATCCTTATCCGCGCCGCTCCGAAGTGGTGCCTGGGGTCAGCGATGTGGAGCTGGCGCAGCAGCACGGGCGCTCGCTGGCGAACGCGGTGGAGGTGGCCATATCCGCGAATCCGATGCCCGTCACCGGCAGGCTGCGCTCCGCTTATGAGGAGGTCACGCTGCATTATGCCAGGGATGGCAAGGAGCCGCACGCCTACCCCGTGCAGGTGGTGAAGTTTGGGGATGACCTGACGCTGGTGGCTCTCGGCAGCGAGGTGGTGGTGGACTACTCCCTGCGGCTGAAAAAAGAGCTGGCCGGCAAGGCGGGTGTGTGGGTGGCCGGATACAGCAACGACTACACAGGCTACATCCCCAGCCTGCGCATCCAGAAAGAGGGCGGTTACGAGGCCGCCGCAGGCTGGGCGGAGGATGTGGAGGAGCGCATCATCAGCAAGGTGCATGAGCTGCACAAGAGCCTGCCATGAATCCACTCACATACCGCCGCGCTGGCTGGAGCGTGTCATGCACTCTAGAAGAGGTTGTTGAGCAGTAGGAAGACAGCGGCTAGCCAGTGCAGGCCGGCGAGGGTGCTGGGCAGGCGTTCATAGAACTGACTGTTCGCTGGCTCGTCGGCCTCTTTGGTTCTTGGGGCATCCGCAGCTCATGCTCGCGCCTTGTTCGAGTGTGCGGCGCTTTTTCACCTCGAAGTTCATCACACGATCTAATTCACAGCGCGCAGACACCAAGGCTGATTTCCACCGATGACATGGACCCTGCGGCGGTCGCCAAGGACAAGACGCGGCGGGATCAGGCCTCCGGCATGATCACGTTGACGGAAACACTGCGCGAGTATCTGCGGAACATCAATTTTTTGAGCAACGCCGACATCTTCGGCTACTGCTCGATGATCCACGCCGACACGCGGGAGCGCGCCCGGCGCCGACGCCATCTTCGCCGACCTGCAGGCGCACTTTCCCGGCCGCCGCCGCGCCAGCACCCCCGCCCCGCCGCCCGCCGGCG
>DDQZ01000086.1:0-144 GCA_002343505.1 Verrucomicrobiaceae bacterium UBA2429
CACCGGCCCCTGCGGCCCGTGCACGGAAATCCACATCGACCTCACCCCCGGCACTCCCGAACTCGACGAAGCCCGCCAACGCGAAGGCCGCAAGCTCGTCAATGGCAGCGACGCCAGCTGCATCGAGATCTGGAACAACGTCTT
>DDQZ01000086.1:390-59996 GCA_002343505.1 Verrucomicrobiaceae bacterium UBA2429
GACACCGGCATGGGCTTCGAGCGCGTCTGCAGCATCATCCAAGGCACCAAAAACTTCACCGACTTCCAAAACGCGAAGATCAGCAACTACGACACCGACGTCTTCAAACCCATCTTCGACGAACTCACGAAGATGTCCGGCAAAACCTACGCCAGCACGCTGCCGAAGGCCAATGAGCAAGGCCACGTCGTGCCCGTCACCGAGCAGGAAAAGATCGACGTCGCCTTCCGCGTCATCGCCGACCACATCCGCACGCTCAGCTTCGCCATCGCCGACGGCATCCAGCCCGGCAACAGCGACCGCAACTACACCCTCCGCCGCATCCTGCGCCGCGCCGTGAAGTATGGCCGCACGCTCGATTTCAAAGAGCCCTTCTTCTACAAGCTCGTCGATGTCCTCGCCGCGCAGATGGGTGATGTCTTCCCCGAGCTGCGCGTGAAGAAGGAGCAGATCAAGAGCGTGCTGAAGATCGAGGAGGAGGCGTTTAATCGGACGCTGGATCGTGGTGTGGCCCTTTTTGAAGACGAAGTCGCTTCGCTGTCCGACCGGTCGGACACGTCCGACAAGTCCGACGCGAAACGCCTCAGCGGCCCCTTCGCCTTCCAGCTCTACGACACCTACGGCTTCCCCCTCGACCTCACCGAGCTCATGGCCCGCGAACGCGGCCTCACGGTGGACACCGCCGGCTTCGAAAAGCTCATGGAAGAGCAACGCGCCCGCGCTCGCGCCGCGATGAAGAAAAACGTCGTCTCCGTCTCCGAGATCGAAACGAAGGCCCCGACCAAGTTCATCGGTTACGACAACCTCGAAGCCGATGTGAAGGTGCTCGAAGTCGTCGAGATGAAGGACAAGACCGCCGTCGTGCTCGATGTCTCCACCTGCTACGCCGAAATGGGCGGCCAGATCGGCGACGCGGGCCAGCTCATCCTCGGCGCGAACACTTTCCCCATCACCGCCACCACGAAAGTCGGCAACACCTGGCTGCATTTCCTCGGCGGCGATGAAGCGCCTGCCGTCGATGCCACCGTGAAACTCGTCGTCGATGCGCCGCGTCGTCATGCCATCGAGCGCCACCACACCGTCACGCACATCTTGCACTGGGCGTTGCACGAGGTCGTCAGCAAGGACGCCACACAGAAAGGCTCCAGCGTCACGCCGGACAAGCTTACCTTCGACTTCAACAGCGCCGCGCTCACCGCGCAGCAACTCGCCGACATCGAGCGCCTCGTGAACGAGCGCATCGTCGCCAACGATCCCGTTTCGTGGAGCGAAGTGCCCTACGTCGAGGCCAAGGCCAACAACGGCATCATGGCCCTCTTTGGTGAAAAATACGGCGACCTCGTCCGCGTCGTGCAGATCGGCGGCCAGCCGCACAAGCTCGATGGTTGGAGCATGGAACTCTGCGGCGGCACGCACACGCGCCACACCGGTGAGATCGGCCTCTTCCGCCTCGTCGGCGAAGGCGCCGTCGCCGCCGGCGTGCGCCGCATCGAAGCCATCGCCGGACTCGAAGCCTACAACGCCGCCAAGGCCGATGGCGATTTGCTGAAGCTCCTCGCCGGCAAAGTCAGCGCCCAAGGCACCGCCGACCTCGAGAAGAAGCTCGATCAAATCCTCACGCAGCAAAAAGAGCTCGAAAAAGCCCTCAAAGCCGCCCAGCAGCGCGAAGCCAGCGGCAAAGCGAAAGACCTCCTCGCCACCGCCACCAACCACGTCCTCATCGCCAACCTCGGCGACGTCGATGCCGACTACGCCATGGCCGTGAACGACGCCATCAAGTCTCAATTCACCGGTATCATTGTCCTCGCCGCCACCGGTGGCGGAAACGTCACTTTGATGGCGACTGTCGGCAAAGACCACCAATCCAAGGTCCAAGCCGGCAAAATCATCCAAACCATCGCCCCCATCGTCGGCGGCAAAGGCGGCGGCAAGCCGGATTTCGCCCGCGGCGGCGGCAAGGACGTGTCCCAAGTGGATGCCGCCCTCGCCGAAGCGCGCAAGCTGGTCGGCTGAAGACTGGACAACCTATGAGGGCCAACCTCCGCGCTTTGGGAAGCGCGCCTGCGCGGCACCGCAGGCGCATTCGTCAGAATGCAGGAGTTGTTGGCGCGTGTGATGTCTGTGAAGTTCCACTGGCATTGGAGCGTTAGCTTGTCCGCACCTGCCATGAAACCGACCTCCCTTTCCTTCGTCTTCGCCGCCCTCACCACCACCGCCATCGCCGGTGACAACTACCTCGTCTATTTTGGCTGCTACACGAACGCCAAGTCGGGCAGCAAAGGCATTTACGTTTCCAAATTCAACTCCACCACCGGCAAGCTCACCGCGCCCGAACTCGCCGCCGAGACGGGCAGCCCCAGCTTTCTCGTCATCCATCCCTCGAAAAAACATCTCTATGCCGTTGGCGAGATGAGCGGACCTGACAAGAAGGCGGGCGGTGTGAGCGCCTTCAAGATCAACCTGCCCGGCGGCAGGCTCGACTTCATCAACCAGGTTAGCTCCGTCACCGCCGGCCCCTGCCACATCAACCTCGACGCCACCGGGCGCATGGCCATGATCGCCAACTACAGCGGCGGCTCCTGCGCCTCCTATCAAATCCGTGAGGACGGCGGCCTTGGTGAGCCAGCCAGCCACCACCAGCACACCGGCTCCAGCGTCAATGAGCGCCGCCAGAAGGAGCCGCACGCCCACTCGGTCAACATCAGCCCGGACAACCGCTTCGCCCTCGTCTGCGATCTCGGCACAGACAAGGTCAGCGTTTATGCCATTGACCCCGGCAGCGGGCGCATGACGCCGCACGAGCCCGCCTTTGCCAAGGTGCCCGCCGGGGGCGGCCCGCGCCACCTGGCCTTCCACCCGAACGGCAAGTTCGTCTTCGTGAACAACGAGCTGACGATGACCGAGACCGTCTTCGCCTGGGACGCGGAAAAAGGCGTGCTCACCGAGATCGAAACTGTCTCCACCCTGCCTGAGGCCGACCGCGGGAGGGAGGGTTTCAGCACCGCCGAGACCGTCTTGCATCCGAACGGCAGGTTCGTCTATGTCTCGAACCGCACTCACGACACCATCGCCGTCTTCGCGTGCGATCCCTCCACAGGCAAACTCACCCTCATCCAAAACGCGCCCGCCGAAGGCCAGATCCCGCGCAATTTCAACCTCGATCCCTCGGGCCGGTGGATGATCGTGGCCCACCAGAACAGCAACACCGCCGCCGTCTTCAAAGTCGATCCGGAAAACGGCAAAATCACCTTCACCGGTGACAAGGTGAATGTCGGCGGCGCGGTGTGTGTGCGTTTTCTGGCGCTGGACTGAGCGGCGGGGATTTGCGTTTGGTTCCCTCGACACTGCCCCCACTGCGATCAATTCATGCACGGCTCCGCCCTCCTGGCTGTCATCCACTGGTGGTGTGATCTCACGAAGTGGCGGCGTTACGCATTCTGTCTCGCTCTGATCGCGGCAGACACGGTGCTCGCGTTCGCGGGCAAGCAGTGGTTTGCCGGCTGGGCGGTGGGACTGGTGCTTTTGGGCTGCACATTTCTGGGAGTGGGGGAGGACTGATCCGCGTGGCATTTTCCCCAAGCCGGGTCATGATCCGCGCATGAACGTCCATCATCTCGAGCTGTTCCATTTTGTGGCGAAGCATGGCGGTGTGAGCGCGGCGGCGCGGCACATGCCCTACGGCATCCAGCAGCCGGCGATCAGCGCGCAGATTTTGCAGTTGGAGGACGCGCTGGGCGTGACCCTGTTTCAGCGCCGCCCCTTCAAGCTGACCGCGCAGGGGCGGGAGTTGCACGAGTTCATCGCGCCCTTCTTCAACGGCCTCGGCGCGCTGGAGGAGCGGCTGCGCGGCGGCTCCGGCGGCAGGCTGCGCATCGCCGCGCCCGAGATCGTGCAGGGCGACTACCTGCCGCTGCTGCTGCGGCAGGTGCGCAAGAGGCTGCCGGAGTTCCACTTCACCCTGGTCGCCGAGCGCATCGGTGGCATCGAGGAGCAGCTTCGGGAGCAGCAGGTGGACATCGGGCTGGCCTCGATGAGCGGGCGCTGCCCGGACGGCCTCAGGATGCGTGAACTGCTGCGCCTGCCGATGCTGCTGCTGGTGGCGGAAAAATCCCGCGTCACCTCGGCGGAGCAGATACTCTCCCAGGACCGCATCTCGCAGCCGCTCATCAGCCTGCCCGCCACCGAGCCGGTGAGCCGCTTGTTCCAGGCGGAGATGGCGCGGAGAAAACTGAGCTGGAACCCCGCCTTCGAACTGAGCAGCCTGGACCTCGTGAGCCGCTATGTGGCGGAGGATTACGGCGTGGGACTCACGCTCGCCGCGCCCGCGCGGCGCTGGCCGAAGGGCGTGCGCGCGCTGCCGCTGCCTGATTTTCCCGGCGTGGTCTTCTGCGCGCTCTGGTCAGGGCGGCTCACTCCGGCCGGCGAGGTCTTCATGGAGGAGGCCGCCCGCCTGGCGCGCTCATTGTCGCAGGTGAAAATGTGAGAGGAGCATTTCAGCCGGTCTGAAAATGCGGCGGCTTCGCCGCTTGTAATTCACAGCGGCTGAAGCCTGGACGCCAGCACCAGCAATGCGGCCTCAATGATTGAACAGGAAGGCCGGGGAGTTGATGAGCGCCCAGGCGAGGTCCTGGGCGGCAGTGAGGCGGCGGTCGGTGAGCTGCTTCGTGCTAAGGCCGGCGTCGCGGCGGAGCTGGACGAGTTTGGGGTCGAGCACGATGGGTTTCTCGGTCTCGGTGAGCCTGGCTTCGAGGGCGAGCAGGGGCTGGTCCGGCGGCAGGGGCTTGCTGGCGGCGGCGAGGGCTTTCTTTTGCGTCTGATAGTCGCGGGACTGCTCCAGGAAATGGGCGGCGAGCGCGGCTTGTTGCTCCTTGCTGCGTTTGCCGGCGGGCAGCTTCATGGCTTCGGCGACGACCTTCGGCGTGCCGAAGCGGACGACGGGCGCGGTGGTGACCCAGAGGCGGAATTTGCCGAGGTTGTATTTGCCGTTCTGATAGAACTGCGTGAGCTGCACATTGAGCAGCGCGCCGCCTTCGAAGTCCACGGGCTTGTCGAATTCGAAGATGGCCTCGTGCCGGAAGCCTCCCTCGGGGCTGACCGCCCAGCCGCGGTCGCGGTTGCCTTTTTTCAGGGACTCGGTGACGGGGAAGTTCGCCTGCTCGAAGTCGGCGCGCGGGTTGCGCAAGGTGATGGCTTGCGCGGCTGCTTTGGCGCGTTTGGCATCGGCGGGGCTGGCGCTGACGACGATCTCGCTGAGGACAAAATTGCCGTCCGGGGCGATGCCTGGGCCGTTGTTAGGCAGGCGGTCATCAGGGAGGACTTCGAGCTTGATGGCGGTGATGCCTTTCAAGGCCGTGCGGCCTTGAAGCTGGTAGTTGCCAGGAGCGAGCTGGCCGTTCGGCAGAAGTGTGGCGAGCAGGCTCTTGTCGGGCTGCGGCTCCAGCTTGGCGACTCCTCCGGCGCGGGTGACTTTCATTTCCAGCGGCTCCCAGAGTGTGGTGAGGTCAAGGTAGTTTTCCCAGCGCGGTTGCTGCGCGGGGGCAGCCTCGGCAGCTTTTTTCACGGCTTCCCCGGCTTTCTTGATGGCAGCGAGTCTGGCCTCTTCCTTCTTTTTCCACTCAGGAGCCATCTTCACTTTGTAGGCCTCGAGTTCCTGCTTGGCAGCAGCGATGGCGGCCAGACGGTCGGCTTCAGCCTTCTCGATGTGCGGTTTCTGCTCGGCCTCCTTGGCCTGCCATTCGGCGGTGAGCGCTTTGTGCTCGGCGTCCATGCTTTCCATGCTGGCGAGCGCGGCGGCGATCTCCTTGTCCGTGGGCATACGGTTGAGCACGCGGACAAAGATTTCCTCCACGAGCTTGCGGTCGTCGGCCACTTCCTTCGTGAGCTTGGCGATGGCGTTGTTCGGGTCGCTGATGGCATCGCCGACCGTGGGGCCGGACATGAGGGCCATGACGGGGCCGAGGTTCACCTCGTTGCTGCGCTCGCACTCGCAGACGGACTCGCGGGCGGGTTTGCCGAAGTTGGCCAGGAAGCCGTCGGCGGGCTGGATCTGGCCGTCTGCGAGCTGGGCGGCGCGGGTGCCTTTGGGCACGCCGGGGATGTTCGGCTGCGATCCTGTGGCGGCGAAGACGGCGTCAAAAAGCACCTCGGCGGGCAGGCGGCGCGCCTTGGCGTGGCTGTAGTTCACCGTGTCGTCGGCGTTCCATTTGTTGGTGGCGAGGCTGAGCTGGTAGGTGCGGCTTTTGGTGATGAGGCGCATGAGGTGGCGCACGTCGAAGCCGCTCTGCACGAACTCGTTGGTGAGGTGCTGCAGCAGATCGGGATTGCTCGGCGGATTGCCGGCGCGGATGTCATCCAGCGGCTCGATGACGCCGGTGCCAGTGAGGTAGCCCCAGATGCGGTTGGCGTAGCTCATGGCGAAGTAGTCGTTGTCCGGGCTGGTCATCCAGGCCGCGAACTGCTCGCGCCGGCTCTCGGGCGCGGCGGGTCCCTGGCTGATGAGCTGGGTGTCGTACGGCACGCGCGGAGCCACGGGGGCGTTGGTGCGCAGGTGGTTCATCTCGCCCTCGGCCTTGTCGCCGATGATTTCATATAGCGGCTTGGCTCCCTCCACGGCGGTGCCGCCGATGGTCTTGCCGGCGCTGGCGGGGTCGGGCTTGATGTCCACCTGGGCGAAGAAGGCGGCGGTCTCATAGTACTGGTCCCAGGTCCATTTCTCGAAGGGGTGGTCGTGGCACTTGTTGCAGTTGAAGCGGGTGGCGAGGAAAAGATGCGTCGTGGTTTCCACGAGGTCCTCGGCATTGCGCACGGTCTTGAAGTAATTGGCGGCCGGGTTCTCCTTGGTGGAGCCGCTGGCGGTGATGATGCGGTAGGCCATGCGGTCGTAGGGCGTGTTGTCCGTGACCTGCTGCTTGATCCAGGCGCGCAGGCTGGACGCACCCTCGGCACCGAGAAACTTCGAGTTCACCTGCAGCATGTCGGCCCATTTGTTCGTCCAGTGGTCCACGAAGTCAGGATGGCCGATGAGCTTTTCGATGACGGCCTCGCGCTTCACGCGGGTCTCGCGCGTGTCGGCGAGAAAGGCGCGCACATCCTCGGGCTTCGGCGGCAGGCCGGTGAGGTCGAGGTGGATGCGGCGGAGGAATTCCTCATCGCCCGCCAGGCCGCTCGGCTCGATCTTCATGCGCTCCCATTTTTTGGCGACCAGCTCGTCAATCTTCCCCCAGGTCTCCGGCTGCTTCCAGACGAAGCCGGTGCGGTCGCCCATCACGGTGATGGTGGTGGCGGCGTAGGCGCCCTCGAAACGCGCGAGGATGGCGGCCTCGCCACGGCGCAGGCTCGTCATCAGGCCGGAGCTGTCGGCCTCGATCACATCGCCGTTGCCGCTTTCCAGGAAGGCCTCGGCGGTGACATCCTTCACATAGCCGTCCGCATACCGCGCCACCACGCGCATCTGCTGGCGGCCGCCGACACGCTCGATGACCGGGTTTTTCGGGAAGACCTCGATGCTGGTGACGCGCGGGGTTTTGAGGTCCAGCTTCGCGCCCTGGCCGATCCACGCCTTGAGCGTCTCATAATAAAGCTCGCCCGGCACGGTGAGCTGGCCGCCCTCATGGGGCACGGAGCCGCTGGCCTTCAAAAGCATGAGCGAGTGCTCGGGCGAGGCCACGTTGGCGCGGCGGCTGGCCAGCTCGTCGCTGAAGGCGAGCACGTCGAAGATGGGGTCGTAACCGCGCAGGCTGAGCTTGAAGCCGGCCTTGCCGTCCTTCGCGCCGTGGCAGGTGCCCATGTTGCAGCCCAGCTTCGAGAGCACGGGCATCACATCGCGGACGTAGTCAGGCTTGAGGCTTTGGTTCATGCCGCTGACGGTGAAGGGCACCTCGGCGCTGCGGCCCATGAAAGCGACCTGCACCGCGCCTTTGCCATCCTTGGCCGGGCGCACCAGGCCGCGCGCGTTGACGCTGGCGGCGTCCGCGCTGGAGCTGAGCTTGGCCATGCGTGTGATGTCGGCCTTGCTGCCGTCGTTCATTGTGGCCGTCACGAGGAGCTGTGCATACTCGTTTGGCTTGCCGATGGCGATGCTTTTCGGCTCGACCTCAATGGAGGCGATGGTCAGTCCCGGCACCAGCGTCTCGACCTTGTCGTCCTTCTTCGCCGTGGCGCGCACGCTGTCGTCGGCGATCACGTCACTCGCGGCCAGCGCCTTGTCCTCCACGAGCGGCACGCTGAGGAATTCCTTGGCGATCTTGCCCGTCGCAGCCTCGATGAGCTTCACGCGGCCGTCTTGTCCTGCCGCCGCCACGGTCATGCCATCCGGGCTGAAGCTGACGCTGAAAACGCCGCCGGTGGCGATGGGGGTGCTGCTCAGAAGCTTCACGTCCTTGGTGATCCAGTCATCGAGTTCCTTGCCCTTGCCGTTCACTGTCTCGACGATCTTTTTCACGGCGTCGGGCATGGCGCTGTCATACTCGCTGGAGTAGATGTTCACCGCACCCGTGCCCTCGTGCGAGGCGCCCGCAGCGATGCGCTTGCCATCCGGCGCGAAGGCCACGCCAAAGATGCGCCCATGCATGGCGGGGAACTGGCGGATGAGATTGGCGTTGTCGCCAATGACACGCTTGGTGATGCGCTCCATGCGGTAGATGGCGGGCACGCCATCCGTGCCGCCGATGAGGATTTCATTGCGCTGCGGATGCCGCGCCAGCGCCTGCACGCCGCCCTTCAGCGCGCCTGGCGTGATGGAGGTGATGTTGTCAACGAAGCGC
Organism: Verrucomicrobiaceae bacterium UBA2429; assembly: GCA_002343505.1. GTDB lineage: Bacteria > Verrucomicrobiota > Verrucomicrobiia > Verrucomicrobiales > Verrucomicrobiaceae > Prosthecobacter. The sequence goes on from DDQZ01000086.1 coordinate 9,153, forward strand.
TGCGTCTCCACCTCCGTGAGCTTCACGCTCATGTCGCGTCCGCAGGAGACGAGGTGCTTGCCATCCACGCCCCACACGGTGTCGAGCACCCAGTCGCTATGGCTGCCCATGAAGACCGCCTCCTTGCCGCTCGCCGCCTCAAAGGCGCGAAGACCGTTGTCGCCGCAGCCCACGGCAATGAACTTGCCATCCGGCGACCAGCTCGCGCCATAGAGAGTGTCAAAGGTGAGCGACTTGGACAGCTCCAGCTTCTTCGAGGCCACGTCCCAGATTTGAATCTCCCCCATGCGTGCCGGGCTGCCGCCGGTGACGAGGATCTTTTTGCCATCCGGGCTCCAGGCCAGCTTCTGCACACGCTCGGAGAGGCCCACCAGACGCGCCTCGATGCCGCTGCCATCGGCCTTGTGAATCAAGACCTCATGATAACCCGCCACCGCGATGGATTTGCCATCCGGCGAATACTCCAGCGAGGTCACCGCCGGCGGAGTCACATAGACCGGCGGATGGTTCATGTCGAAATGCGCCAGCGCCGAGGCGGGTGTGTCGTCCTTGGCCCCTTCGGTGATCCATTTTTGGATGAGCGCGAGCTGCGTGGCATGGAGAGAATCTCCCTTCGGCGGCATCTCCGCCTTGCCGTCCGGGCCGGGCGTGGAGACCTTGAGAATGTTGGACGCCTCGGGCTTGCCGGGAATGACGGCATCACCCTCCTCGCCACCGGCCAGCAGCTTGGCGAAGTCCGTCATCACATAATCGCCCTTCGCCTTCGCGGGCTGGTGGCAGCCGGTGCAGTTCGCCTGGAGAATGGGGCGGATGTCCTTGTAAAACGAGACGGGCTTGTTCGGGTCCGCGGCCTCCTCCTTGGCAAAGGCGGGCAGCGCCGTCAGCAGGGCGAGAAGTGGAAGAAGGGATTTCGTCATGGCAGGTTGGAGGGTGGTTCTAACCAAGTGAACGCGCCAAAACGCCGCGCCTGCGTGGTCTCTTGCGTTGACCACCCCATCCAGGCGGGATCATCCATGCGGGCGCGGGAAAAATCGGCGGACTTGGCAAGCCCGTTGGAGTGAAGCCTTCAGGCGCCACGGGAGTGGGATTCGCCGCGGGAGATTGGGGAACAAGCTAAAGCTTGGACTCCAACGCTTGGACTCCAACGGCATCCGCGCATTTCTGTCTGGCAGTTCCATCGCGCGGATGGTAAACCACGAGCCAGTCATGAAAAACCTGCTCCTCGTCTTGCTCGGGCTCGCCACCCTCGGATCCATGCTGGCGCTCGCCTGGGTGCTGGGCACGCCCGCCGCGCCGGACCCGCGCGTGGCGCAGTTGGAGGCGGAGATCAAGGAGGCGCGCAGGACCATCGCCACTCTGAAGCGGGATCTGGAGAAGCGCGAGCTGCCCAGCCTGCCGCCGTCACCCGCGACTCCGGCGCCTGCCGCCGGGCCGGACGCCGCCCCGCCGCCGCCCGCCGCCGCAGGCAGGGGCGGACTGCGGGACATGCTGGCAAACCCCCAGATGCGCGCGGTGATGGACCAGCAGCAGGCCATGCAGATCGAGATGTCCTACGCGCGACTGTTCCAGCACCTCGGCCTCAACGACCAGGAAAAGGAGCATTTTAAAAAGCTGCTCACCGGGCGGCAAAAGGCCATGATGGACACCAGCCTCAAGCTCATGGACCCGAACCTCACGCCCGAGCAGCGCCAAGCGCTGAGCCAGGAGGTGGAGAAGCAAAAGACCGCCTTTGACCAGACCATCAAGGCCTTCCTCAACAACGAGGACGACTGGCAGACCTTCCAGCAGTGGGAGGCCACCCTGCCGGAGCGGCAGATGTTCGACACCCTTGGACGGGGCCTTTTCAGCTCCTCCGCCGAGCCGCTCAGCGCCCAGCAGGAGCAGCAGCTCATCCAGTTGATGGCGGGCGTGCGCGCCTCGCCGGGGCGCGGGGGGAACCTCATGGGCAAGACAAACATGGACCCGGCGAAGATGACGCCGGAATTGATCAACGAGATGGTCAGCCAGCTCCAGGTGAACGCGCAAGTCGTCGAGGAGCGCGCCGCGCAGTTCCTCACCCCCGCGCAGTTGCAGACACTCAGGGCCTACCACAAGCAGACCATCGAGATGTCGAAGTCCGGCATCGAAATGTCCCGCATGCTCATGCAGGGGAAGGGGCAGTGAGGGCAGCGCGCGCCTGCTCCCTGGCTAGTGATGTGGCCGAGGGGGCGCTCAGGGCCTGGGGGCGCGGAGGGCGGGGAGGTCGGCGAGGATGTTGGCGCTGCGCATCAGGGTCTCGCCGACGAGGAGGGCGTCGGCTCCGGCTTCGGCGAGGCGGGCGGCGTCGGCGGGTGTCTTGATGCCGCTTTCGGAGACGAGGATGATGTCGTCGGGCACTTCCTCGGCCAGGGCCTCGGTGGTGGCGAGGTCCACGGTGAAGGTCTTGAGGTTGCGGTTGTTGACGCCGATGATGCGGGCGTCGGTGGCGAGGGCGCGCTCGAGTTCGGGCAGGTCGTGGACTTCGACGAGGGCGTCGAGCTGGAAGGTGTGGGCGGTCTCCAGGAGGTGCTCAAGGGCGGGCTGGTCGAGGGCGGCGACGATGAGGAGGATGGCGTCCGCCCCGGCGACGGCGGCCTCGTAAATCTGGGCCTCGTGGATGATGAAGTCCTTGCGCAGGCAGGGGATGTCCACCTGGGAGCGGATGAGGCTGAGGTATTCGAGCCGGCCCTGGAAGTATTTTTCGTCAGTGAGAACTGAGAGGGCGGTGGCGCCGGCTTTCTCGTAGCCGCGGGCGATGGCGAGGGGGTCGAAGTCGGCGGCGATGGTGCCGGCGGAGGGGGAGGCGCGCTTGATTTCGGCGATCATGCCGAGGCGGGTGGGATCCGCCCGCAGGGCGTCGGCGAGGGAGCGGGTGTCATTCCTGCGGGTGGCGGCGGCGCGGAGCTTGTCCAGGCGCGGCAGGAGCTTTTCCACCTCGGTGCGCTTGTGCGCGATGATCTCGTCCAGCTTGTTCATGGGGCGCGGAAGATGGGGCGCTGCGGCGGGGGCGCAAGCGCCTCATGCCTCCCTGGCGACCTTTCCTCCGAGGGAGAGGATGCGGGCTTTGCCCTTGGCGTCCTCGGCCTCGGCGATCATGCCGGCGCGCACATACATCTGGGAGAGGCCGGTCCAGGCGAGGAGGTCGTTGGGACGGAGGGTGGTGGCCATGAGGCCGGCGCCGATGGCTTCTTTGACCTCGCCGGTTTTCAGCAGGGCCATGCCGAGGGCGTGCCAGCCGTCGAAGAACCGCGGATCCTGCTGGACGCAGCGGCGGTAAAGGGCCACGGCCTGGTCCATCTCCCCGAGGGCGAGGTGGCCGCTGGCCTCGTCGAAGAGGTCGTCCACGCTGGCCGGGGCGGGCTGGCTCATGAGGGGTCAGGCTTGCTCTTCGGCCTCTTTGAGGAGGGTGCGGGGCTTTGCGGCCTCGCGCAGCTTGGAGAACCAGGCTTCGAAGAGGCGGTTCTGCTCCATGGAGGCGCGGGTGGCGGCCATGTTTTCACGCAGGGCGGCGCTGTCCTCGCGCTTGCGCAGCTCCTTGGCCTGGACGTGGGCGAGCAGGGCGCCGGTGTCGGTGTCTATGCTCTGGGTGAGGCCGCCGGCGGGGGTGTCACGCGCGGCGCGGGCGATCTCGTAGGCATGGGGCATTTCGGCGGGCGGGGCGGAGATGGTGAGGTCGGTGGCGGGGGTGAGGGTGAGTTTGAGTTCCTTGGCGATATCCTCGATCTTTTTGCCCTCCTTGAGTCCGGCGGCGAGGGCGTCGCGCGCGTCGTTGACTGCCTTGGTGAGTCCTTCCTGGGCTTTCTGGGCGGTGAGGGTCTCCTTGATCTTGTCCTTCACTTCTCCGAGTTCCTGCTGCCTGGGCTCCTCGGTCTGGGTGACGGTGAAGATGTAGTAGCCCTTGGCGCCTTTGACGGGGTCGCTGACGGGGCGGGTCTGGTTGTTGTGGGCGAAGATGGCGGCGATGAGGTCGGCTTCGTCCTTGATGGCGTCGGGGGGGGATTCGCGCTCGAAAAGGGGGGCTTTGAGTTCGGCCTCCTTGAGGTCTTTGACGATGGCGTCGAAGCTGGCTCCGGGGGCGATGCTGGCCTCGTTGAACTTGTTGACGCGGTCCACCACTTCACGCTGGGCTTTCTGGCGCTCTTCCAGGGGCTTTTTGTCGTCCTCCTTGGGGTTCTCAAAGAAGACGTAGCTGACGGCGCGCTTCTCGGGGGTTTTGTAGGTCTCCTTGTTCTCGTCGTAATACTTCTGGATCTCCTCGTCGGTGACGACGGCGGCCTTCTTCTGGTCTTCGAGGGAGAAGCTGATGGTGGCGACCTTGAGGGTCTGGTGCTCGCTGGCGTAGCTCTTTTCGACTTCGAGGGGGCCGGCGACGTAGTTTTTGCCGGCGAGGTCCTTGAGCTTGGCGTGGCCGATGCTGAGCTTCATGATGTCGAGCATGTCCTGGGCGCTGAGACCGTAGGAGCCGAGCATCTGCTGGGCGTTGTAGGCGCGCTGCTGGCTGAAAACGCCGTTCTCCATGAAGGCGGGCAGCTTTTCCATGGCGGCCTGGGCCTCGGCGTCGTCGGGCATGACTCCGAGGCGCTCAAGTTCGGTTTGGAGGATGACCTGGTTGATGGCCGCGTCGGCCTGGCCGCCGGAGCGGCTGAGGGCGGAGAGCAGGTCGAAGAGCTGGAGCATGTAAGTCACGTTGAGGCGGCGGCTGAGGCGCTGGGCCTCGGCCACGGTGTAGGTGCGGCCATAGACCTCGAAGGCGGGGTCGGTGGGCTGGGCCATGATGCTGTCACGCCCCGACTTCCAGCCGCCCCAGACGGAGAAACTGATGATGATGATGACGGTGACAGTGATGAGGAAGGCGCCTCGGTGGCGGCGGAAGAACTCGAGCATGGCGTGCGGCTGGGTAAAAGGGCCGCCAAGTAAGCCGCCCTCCCTCTGGCGGCAACCGGAAAATCCATGACCAGCGGCGGGTGCGCGGTATGCTGGGCGGATGAAACGACACGCGCTATTCCTGCTGCCCGCCCTCGCGCTTTACGGCGCGGAGATTTCCTGGAGACCCCTGCCGGCGCTGCCGGACGCGGAGGGCTTTGCCGGCTCCTTCGCGGGGGTGAGCGGAGGCGCGCTGCTGGTGGCCGGAGGGGCGAACTTCCCCGACGCGCCACCCTGGCGCGGGGGCACGAAGACCTGGTATGACGGCATCTTTGCCCTGGACCGGCCGGATGGCGCATGGCGGGTGGCGGGCAGACTGCCGCGCCCGAACGGCTATGGTGTGTCGCTCTCGATCCCCGAGGGCCTGGTGTGCATCGGGGGCGGGGACGCGGAGGCGCATTTCCGGGAGGCTTTTGTGCTGCGGGTCTTCAAGGAGGGTCTGGTGAACGAGCCGCTGCCGCCGCTGCCGCGCCCGTGCGCCTACATGGCGGGGGCGGTGCTGGACGGGGTGCTGCATGTGTGCGGCGGCACGGAGAAGCCGGACGCCACGGAGGCGATGCCCGCGTTCTGGGCGCTGGACATGCGGGAGGAGAAACCCGCGTGGCGGGAGCTGCCCGCGTGCCCCGGCCCGGCGCGCATCCTGGCGGTGATGGGCGCTCATGACGGGGCGCTGTATCTCTTCAGCGGAGCCGCCTTGAAGGCGGGAGCGGATGGCAGGCCGGAGCGCGAGTGGTTGCGTGACGCGTGGAAATACACCGCCGCCTCGCGGACATGGAAGCGCATCGCCGACCTGCCGCGCGTGGCGGTGGCCGCGCCTGGACCCGCGCCCGTGGTGGAGGGGCGGCTGCTGGTGGTCGGCGGGGATGATGGCGCGAACGCGGCCTTTGAGCCGAAGGATGAGCATCCCGGCTTTCCGCGCGGCATCCTGGCCTATGATCCCGCCAGGGATGAGTGGAGCGGGGCGGGGGAGGCGCCGTTTTCCCTGGTGACGACCGTGCTGGTGGAGTGGCAGGGGCGGCTGGTCATCCCCGGCGGGGAGGCGAGGCCGGGCAAGAGATCTCCGCAGGTGTGGAGCGGGGGCTGGTGAGGCGGCGGGTGTGCGCGCCGGGGCGTTTTCCCTCTGCGGGCGGGGGCTTCACTCCAGGGCGATGCCGCTGCCGGGCTTGCCGGTGGCGGCGTCCCAGGTGTGGAGCCTGCTGTCGAAGGAGCCGGCGATGACGGTTTTGGCGTCGGCGGTGATGACGACGGAGGTGAGGGGCGCGCCGGCGCTCTCCAGTTTGCGCTCCTTGGCGGTGTCGCTGCGCTGGGCGCCGTCGTGCTTTTTCAACTCGGTATAGACGCTGCCGTGGCCTTTGTCAGTGATGGCGGCGAGCGCCTTGCCGTCGGGTGTCCAGGAGAGGGCGACATAGGCGTTCTTTTTGTCGCCGAGGGAGGCGTCCTGCTCGCGGGTGGGCACGTCCCAAACTTTGACCTCGCGGTCGGCTCCGGCGGTGGCGATGCGGCTTGCGTCATGGTTGAAGGCCACGGAGTGGACGTGGTTGGTGTGGCCCTCGTAAAAGGCGACGAGCGCGCGTGTCGAGGTGTCCCAGAGGCGTGCCATCCGGTCCGCGCCGCCACTGAGGAGGCGGTCCCCTTTGGCGGAGAGACGGAGGGCGAGGATGTTGTCATCGTGCGCTTTCCATGTGGCGGCGGGCTTTTCTTGAAAATCGAACTGATGGAGGAAACCGGCGCCGCCAGTCTCGCCATCGGCGGCAAAGACATGCGTGTCAGTGGCGGCGAGGGCGGTGACCATGCCGATGAGCGCGGTGGTGATGCCGCCGGTCTGCTGGAGGGCCGCAGGGTCCCAGAGGCGGATGTCACGGTAGCCGCCGGTGACAAGGCGAGCGCCGTCGGGTGTCCAGGCGAGTGATTGCACGGGGCCGGTGTGCCCTTCGAGGCGGCCGAGTACGGGGTGCTCCCTGGCCGCCATGTCCACCAGGATGACGCTGCCGCCGCGCGCGACGGCCAGTTTTTTGCCATCCGGTGAAAGCGCCAGCGCGAGCACGGGCTGCCATGTCTCCGGCATGCTGGAGAGCTTCACGGGGCGCGGCGCGGGCGGCTCGTCGAAGACCCTGGCATCCCAGGGAGCGCCGGCTTTGACCCAGGCTTCAAGGGCCTTTAAGGCGGCGGTGTCGAGCTGCTTCTTCGGCGGCATGTGAGGATCGGCATCGGCGAGGACGAGGTGGTAGAGAGGGCTGTCGGCGGGTTTGCCGGGGACGACGGCGGGGCCGTTGTCGCCGCCTTTCATCATCTTCTCGTGGGTGGTGAGCAGCAGGCCGCCCTTGGCTTTGCCCGGCTTGTGGCAGCCGACGCACTCGTCACGCAGCACACGCATGGCGGCCCGGGTGTCGGCATGGGCTGGGGCGGTGAGGAGCAGGAGGATCAGGGCTTGGCGGAGCATCAGGGGCTAATACGGCGGCCGCGGGGCGGGGATTGCGAACGTGTGTTTCGCTCATGCGCCTCCTTCCCGCGTTTCCCAAACCTCCAGCCATTCCACGCCGGGATTGCGCGCGCAGAGGGAGTGGATGGCCTCCGGATCGAGGATCATGAAGGCGGTTGATAACGCGTCGGAGAGGGCGGCGGCGGGTGCCAGGGCGTAGCCGCGTTTTTCACGCACGCTGAGGGGCTGGAGTGTGCGCGGGTCCATGATGTGCGCGCCTTTGACCATGAAGCCGCTGCCGCTCAGGGAGCGGTCGCGCAGTGTCAAGAAGCGCGCGCCTTCTGCCAGGGTGACTTCCCATGCATCCTCTCCGGGAGGGCTGCCAAGCGCCAGCAGAGTGCTGTCTCCGGCATTCAGGAAAGCGCGCGTGATGCTCCATTCGCCGAGCAGCACGGCGGCTTGATCCAGCGCGTAGCCTTTGCCCAGTCCGCCGAGGTCGAAGACCATGTGATCCGCGCGCACCGTCACATGCAGACCGTCGTCCTCGTGAAGGTCGAAGAGATGCGATCCCACCGACTTGCGCGCGCGCTCCAGAGCTTCCGGCGGCGGCTGGCGGAGGTTGTCATTCTCATCCCGCCAGAGGTGCATCAGCGGGCCGATGGTGATGTCAAACGCGCCGCCTGTCTCCTCGTGCATCGCCTTGGCCAGGCTCAGGCAGTCCCAGGTGGCGAGGGAGACGCGGGCGCTCTCTCCGGCGCGGAGCCTTGAGAGGCGCCAGATGTCGCTGCCGGGGCGGAAGCGGCTGAGTTCGTCCTCCAGGCGGCGGATTTCCGTGAAGACAGCCTCGGCGGCCTGGGCGGCGTAGGCTTCGTCCACATCCTCCTGGGCGATGATGACCTGGAAGCTGGTGGCCATCGCATGCTCCTCGAAGCAGTGCATCATGGTCGTGGCATGCCCGGCAGGGGCGGCAGTTCGGGGGAGAAGACCGGCGGGGTGGAAAGCGTGCCCGCGGGTGTCAGCGTGGCACCGCCGGCTCCGGGGGTGAGTGGTTCGCCGGGCGCGGGCAGGGCGGGTGTCCCGGCCGCGCTTTCGGCCAGCGGGGTCTTGCGCAGGAAGACCGAGACGATGACGCCCGGACGCAGTCCGAAGGGGGAGCGCTCGATGTAGTCTTCGGCGTGGATTTTCTCCTTCACCGCGTCGTAAAAGTCCGCCTCCACCACGATGACATCCGCGTCCAGGGAGTCCGGCGGCGCGGTGTGCCAGCCGGTCAGCGGCCAGGCGCGCCAATACCAGGGCAGCGGCCAGCCCGAGTCCTTTTGAATGACCTGCACACGCGTGGTGTCCGTTTTGCCGCCGATGTGGGAGCGCACCAGGTCCAGCAGCTTGAAGAGGCTCTTCGGCGGGTGCGAATAGACATAGGGATTGCGCGGGTCGGCGGAGTATTCGAGCTGCGGATTGGCATGGGTGCCGGTCAGGCGCATGGTCTGCGAGCACAGATGGTACAGGCCGGTGGCGACGATCAGGTGGAAAAGGCCGCGCAGCATCACATTTGGCAGCGCGGCCCAGATGGCTCCGCCGCCCGCTCCGGCCAGCAGGATCAGCGCGTGCTGCGCGCATAGGATGGACCACGGCGTCTTGTAGCTGATGAGCGAGTAGACCGTGAGCAGGGCCAGGGTGTAAACGGTGAGAAAGACCAGGAATGCCTGCCGCGCGGCTTTCCTCTGATGGTCGCCGAAAAAGGCGTGCAGCATCCCGACCAGCGCCAGGCCGCCGATCATCGCCTCGCTCCACACGAGGGTGTCCTTTCTCCAGAAGATCAGTGTCAGGTAGTAGTGCCAGGGCTTCTGATGGCCGCTGCCCTTGCCGCGCTCCAAATAATCCAGGTAGCAGGTCACGCTTTCGCGCACAGCGGTCCAGTCCTGGAACCAGGAGGAAAAAGCCGCCACTGAGACAAAGACCGCCGGCACAGCCGTCCACAGCCAGGGGCTGGCGGGGCGTGTGCTGCTTTTGGCCGGGCCAAGCTGCAAGCCGCCGTTCTGGCGCGGGCTGAACCCGCCCACCAGCACGCGCGCGGCCACCCAGCCGCAGAAGGCGGCGCCCGCGTTGAGGATGAAGGTCTCCTTGGTGGCATGTTGCATGCCCAGCGCGCAGCCGCCCAAGACCAGCCACAGGCGCGTGCCTCCCTGGGAGAAGCGCCAGAAGCTGCCCAGTGACAGCGCCACAAGCATGGCCAGCAGCATCTCCATGATGAAGTAGCGGCTGTAAAAGACCATCATCGGCGAGACAGCCGCCAGCGTCATCGCCAGCGCCGTGCCGGCGCGGCCCAGCGCGTCTGCGAACAGCAGCGTCAGCAGCAGCAGCGCCATGCCGCAGAGCGCGGCCACCACGCGCAGGTCGGACTCGGTCCATGTGGCGGAATCACCCCAGCCAGCGGCCATGCCCCAGAGCTTGCTCACCTGGTGCAGGCCGGGGCCGTGGTAGTCCTTGGGGTCGTAATCGAAATGTCCGCTTTGCCAGTAGTCCGCCAGCTTCATGCCCAGCACCGCCTCGTCCGTGTGCATGGGGCGGCGGTCCAGATGCGGCAGCCGGTAAAAGCCGCCCAGAACCAGCGCGCCGAGCACCAGCACGAGAAAGGTGGTGATGGAAAGGCGGGTTTCTTTGCGCGGATTCATGGGACGGCCATCATGGAGTCTGCGATCTCATGCGCCAGCGGGAATCTCGTAGAGGGCACGGTAGGCTTCCGTGATTTTTTCCAGCCATTCATGCTGATCCTGTGACCACCAGCGGCTGGAGAAAATCTCCACCTCACGCGCGCCCTGGAAACCAGCGGCGTCCACCCACTCGGAAATTTGCCGAATTGGTATGCAGCCCTCGCCCATCAGGCCGCGGTCGTTGAGCAGGTCTGTCGTCGGCGTCCTCCAGTCGCAGATGTGAAAGGCGAAAAGCCGCCCGCGCTCCGCCGTCAGCGCGATCTGCTCTTTCAACTCCGGGTCCCACCAGATGTGGTACACATCCGCCGCGATGCCCAGCATCTGCGGCGAGCCGAGCGCGTCGCAGATGTCGTTGGCCTGGCGCATCGTGTTCACCGCGCTGCGGTCGTCAGCATACATCGGGTGCAGCGGCTCGATGCCCAGGCGCACTCCCGCCGCCTCCGCCTCCGGCAGCACGGCGGCGATGCCCTCCGTGATCTGTTTGCGCGACTCATCCAGCGGCTGCCCCGGAACCGCGCCGCACACCAGCACGATGAGTGGCGCACCCAGCGCGTGCGCCTCCTCGATGCAGCGCCGGTTGTCATCCAGAGCTTTTTGCCTGTCTTGCGCAGTGGACGCAGGAAAAAAGCCGCCCCTGCACAGGCTTGTCACCTCCAGTCCCGCCTCCCGCGCCTGGCGGCCCACAGCCGCAGGGTCGCGCCCCTCCAGGTTGTAGCGCCAGAAAGTGATCCCTCCGGCTCCAGCCCGCGAGTAGTTGCGGATGCACTCTTCGGTGCTCCAGGGCTTGGTCGTGATGGTGTGGATGCAGAGCCGTCGCATGGGTGTGGGGATGTCGTTGGGATTAACCCAGCGGCAAAAACAAACAATCACCGTCTGGTCAAGCCTGACTTGAGGGCGGAAACCGCGCGCCCTGTCTCTTGTCTGTCGCGCGAATCCTTGCGGCCTGGATCATTTCAGGCGACTAACGCGCGTGTCCGAGTCTTCCGCATCGAAGTCCAAACCCCGCCGTTTTTGGAAATGGCTCCGCCGATTCCTGGTCGCGGGTTTCCTTCTGCTCATGCTGCTGGCCGTGTTTCACAAGCCCTTGCTTTTATCCGTGATTCGCGTGGCGGGACCGAAGCTGGCGGCGGGCCAGGGCTTGAAGCTCGACTGGCAGGTCGGCGGCACTCTGTGGGATGCTTTCGCGCTTCAAAAAGTTGAGGTCACTGGCGGGCGGGAGCATTGGCTGCCGGCGGCCAAACTGGAGGAGCTGCGCCTGGGCTACGATCTGCGCGCGCTATGGCGCGGCGAGCACACGCGGGTGGTGCGGCAGGTGCGGGTGCATGGCCTGAAAGCGACGGCGGATTTGCGGCGGCTGCCGGCGAAGCCTGCCGAAGTGACAGAGGCACCCAAAGAAGCCGGTTCCCAAAAACCGCCCGCACTCTGGCCGGGCGAGTTGGACATCCGGGACGCGGACCTGGACCTGACTCTGGCGGATGGCACGCGCCTGATCGTGGAAGGACTGACTCTGCGCGCGGGCGGAGGGCAGCCCGGCATCTTCGAGTGCCGCGCGCTGCGCCGCGAGCCGGGCGGCCCCGCGCTGGAAAATCTGCGCGCCAGGATCGAATGGGAGACGCTGCGCGTGGCCATCGCCGATTTTGAATTGCCCGAAGGATTTCTGCTGGAGAAGCTCGCGCTCGATCTCGCAGGTCTGTGGCAGGAAAATGACAGGGCGCTCGCGCAACTCAATCTTCGCCTCGGCGGGGCTACGCTGCATGTGGAAGCTGAAGCTGCGGGTGTCTTCGCGCCGCCGATGCATGTGCGCGCGGAAGTGAGGATGGACGGCCTGCGCTCCGAGGATTTCAAAGCCTGGGGCCTGCCTGAGCAAGCACGCTTTGCCAAAGCCTCCATGCAGGCGCGGGTGGAGGGCGACCCAGCCGCGCCGGATTCCATGAGCGTGGATGTCTCGGTTGAGTTGGAGGGCGTCGCAGCGGCAGGCGCGCGTGTGGATGACGTGAAAATCCACGCCACTGTCAAGGATGGCAAAGCCGCCCTGCATGAGGCGCGGGTGGCGCGTGGTGAAAATGTCATCACGATCACGGCCGGCGCGGTTTTGCCCGCTGATCCCGGCGATCTGCCAAAGACGCCGTGGACCGCCGAATTAAAGGCCAGCCTGCCGGATGCGCGGACTTTTCTCGATGCAGCCCCTCCCGTGCAAGGCTCGCTGACGCTGACAGTCAACGCTGCTGGCAAAGGACCGACGCCGACGAGCGTCGAGGGTGTCCTCACCGGCACGGCGCTGGCTTTTGAAAAATGGCGGCTGCCGGAGTTGAAGGCGGTGTTCGGCATGGATGGCATGGAGGCGCGCGTGGAGCTGCCAGACTTGGCGTTAGGCCAGGGCAATGTCATCGCCTTGAAATCCTCCATGCGTATGGAGGACGCGATGCCGGTGCGCGTGGAGTGGGCGGTGAAGATAGCCGACGCGGCTCTCGCGCTGCGCACCGCCGGCATGGAGCTTCCGGCGCGGGAGCTGGGCGCTGTGGTGGAGTCGGAAGGTCATGCCGCATTCGCCGTGCGGGATGTGGAGGCGGGGGACTTCCGCGCTCTGACCGCTGAAGCAAGCCTGAGAGTGCGCGAGGCGCGGCACGGCCAGGCGCGCCTGGAGGAGGCGGCTTTGGAGATGAAGGCGCGCGAGGGGCGTGTGGAGTTGGAAACCGTGAAACTGCGAATGGATGAGGAGAACCACCTCGATCTGCATGGCGGCATGGACCTTCAGGCGCCGCACGCCTTCGAGGCGAAGGGGGATGTGACCCTGCCCGCGCTGGTCCGCTTCAATGAACTGCTCAAGAGCCTCGGCGCGCCCGAACTGAAAAGCGGCTCTGTGGAGGCCGCGCTGGATGTGAAGGGCCAACTGCAACCCTGGACCTGCGAGGGCCGCGCCGGGCTGCAAGCGAGGCGCCTTCAAACGGCGGCGATGCCCCATGCCGCGGATGCGAGCCTGGAGGCCGCCTTCGCAGGCAAGCGCGCGGATTTGTCGAAGCTGGAGGCCGGCGCGGGTCCTTGGCGGCTGCTGGCGCGCGGCGTGGTGGATGAAAAACGCGCCGATCTGGCCGAACTGAAAGTGTGGCAAAAGGAGGCGCTGCTTCTCGACGGCCATGCGCGCGCGCCGCTCGATCTCATGGACACGCAGGCGGGTGAAGGCGGCCCGCTCGATGTGAGACTGCGCGCCGAAAAGCTCCGTCTGCACGAGGTGCTGGCGGCTGCCGGCATTCAAAATGTGCCGCCAGGCGTGCTGGACGCGGAACTGGCTCTCCAAGGCCGCCTCGACACGCTGATGGCGGACATCCAGGCGCGGCTGGCGGATTTGAAAGTGCCCGGCGCGCCCAAGGCATTCCAGCCAGCCAGCGTGGATTTCAGCGGCAAACTGGAAGCGGGCCGTCTCGGAGCAAAGGTGATCGTGGCGCAGCCGCCGTTGAAGGATATGACCGTCGAGGCGGCGCTGCCCGTGGATGTGCCCGCGCTCATGAAGCAGCCGGACGCGCTCATGAAAACGCCGCTGCAAGCGAGCGCGTCCCTGCCCGAGAGCGGCCTGGATTTCCTGCGCGAATACGCGCCCGGCATGGTCCGCGCCCTGCCTGCGAAATTGAGGCTCGATGCCAGAGTGACAGGCACCGCGGAGAAGCCCCTGATCGAAGCCGCGCTGGATGTGGACGCGCCGGAGATCATCTGGGCCAAGCCTGACCTGCCCTCCGTGCGTGATGTGCGCGCCCGCATCCGCGCCAAAGACCGGCTCGTGATGATCGAGGACATCTCCGCCGTGCTGGCAGGAGGAACGGTCAGGATCGGCGGCAGGGTGGATTTGCAGGACGCGCAAAAGCCCGCCTTCGATGCGCGGCTCGACGCCAGGGAAGCTCTCATTTACCGCGACCCCGGCGCATCCCTCCGCGCTGACGCGGCCATCACCTGCCGGGGCGATCTGGCGGCGGCGCGTGTCGAGGGCCTGGTCGAGCTGGTGCGCGGCCGCATCTTCAAGGAGATTGACCTTCTGCCTGTGCTGAAACTGCCCGCCGATGTGCCCGCCGTGCCGCCTGACACCAGCCGCCAGGAAGCCAGGCTGGAGCTGCCGCCCGCGCTGCACGGCTGGACTTTCGATGTGGGCGTGCGCACGCGCGATCCGCTGCTCATCTCGGGCAATCTGGCCAATGGAGCGGTCTCCGCCGATGTCCGCCTCGGCGGCACGGGCGCGGCGCCGCTGCTCACGGGCGGGGCCAATGTGGACCGCCTGCTTTTGAAGCTGCCCTTCAGCATGGTGAAGATCACCAAGGGCGCCGTCACCCTGCGACCGGAGCGGCCCTTTGATCCCGATCTCGACATCCGCGGCGAGTCGCGCGTCGGCAGCAACGACATCACGCTTTTTGTCTATGGCCACTCCACCGACCCGCGCACGCGTTTCACCAGCTCGCCGCCGATGAGCGAGCCGGACATCGTCACCCTGCTCGCCACCGGCACCACTCTCGGAGGCTCCGCCGCCGAACTGGCCTCCGAGGCCGCCAGCCGCGCGGCGGTGCTGTTCCTCACCGAAATGTACAGGAAGATGTTCAACAAAAAGAAAGTCGTGCGCGAGGAGCCTCCGCGCCTGCACCTGACCTTCAACCCCTCCGGCGCGGACCGCGGCAGCGACAGCGTGCAGGCCACCTACGATCTCACGGAAAACTGGCGTTTGACCAACCGCTTTACCCAGGCCGGCCGCATGAAGACGCTGCTTGGATATGTGCTGCGCTTCGGCAAAGCGGCCCGGGCGGTGGATGAGGTCAAGGCACCTTAAGGGGGCGGCGCTTCCTGGTTTCACGGCAGGGCGTTGATGCCCAGCAATTCTCCGAGCTTTCCATGCGCGCGGTAGTATTCCGCCTCGGCCAGGCCCGCTTCATGCAGGCCACCCGCGATGGCCGCGGCGTCCGTTTCACCGAGCACATGGGCTTTGATGAGCGCTGACTTGCGCGCCTGGATTTCGAGGAAGGCGGTGTCCACATCGGGAGTGGCGGGGTATTTGCCTGACTCCTGCCCTGCGCGCAGGACCTGCTTGAAGGGCGCGCCGCTCTGCCGCGCGTCCTGCTTGGCGGCATTGACGCCCTCATGCCAGTCCGCGCAGAGAATGCGGTAGTAGTCGCGCATGGCCTGCTTGTTGTGGTGGATGATTAGCGCGCGCCCGTCCACCTCGACGGTGCTGGTGGCGCGGAAGCTGTCCGCATCCAGCGTGTCCACGAAGAACAGCTCCTCGCGGTCCACGGCGAACTCCCATTTCAAATCCCATAGATGCAGGCCGATCTCCGACAGCAGCTCCCTGACTGCCCACGCGCCGAGGAGGGACATCTTGATGGTCTCGGTGAAATGCAGCGCGCTGAGGCCGCTCATGAGCAGCGCCTCCTGCTTCGTCACCGCGCGGTCCTCAGGCTCGTATTTGCTGGTCAGGTCATAAACCGGCCGGTCCAGCATCTGCCACGCGCGCATTGGCCCCGATAGGCCCAGCTCACGCTCGTAGGCGCGGCGCTCCTTGTCGCTTAGCTGCTCGTATTTGCGCAGCACCGAGCTGCCACTAGTGACGCCAAAGCGCACGATGTACTCCAGCGGCACCACATACATGTCGCTCTGGTGAAACTGGGCGTAGTCAAAGACAAAACTGCCCATCACATTGCGCTGGGGCGGGCGGATCACCGGAAAGCGCTTCACCACGTTGAAGCGGCTCGGATTTGCCGGCATGCCTCCGGTGGCTATCCCGCCGCTCACCGCGTCCACCATGCCCAGGTGGTGCGTGCGCGCGCCGCGCTCAAGCATCGCCTGCAGCGGGCCGTCCCTGAGTTGGTCGCGCCAGGTGTCGCCGAGGGAGTCCGCGCCCAGCAAGGCTTCATTCACCTTTTGCCAGGTCTCCGGGCGTCCGAGACGCAGGTATATGGCGTGGCGGAAAATGGCGCGGTTGAGGTCATTGCCGGGAATTTCAAAAATGGAGCCCACGTCGAAGACGGAACCCGCCGGAGTCGTCTCGCACACCACATAACCGGGGTGGTCCGGCACGGCGTGCAGGTTCTGCACGGAGCCGTGATACACCGGCTCGCCGAGTTTCGAGAGGTCCACAGAGGCGGGGATGGAGGCGGGATAAGGCATGGCGGGAAGATTGGCGAGAGTTCGGCGGGGATGGGGGGATTTTCAAATCATTCCAGGCTGGAAACGCCTCTCGCGCGCAATGCCCGTCAGCGCGCTTGTTTCAGCCGGCAATAGCTGCATGGTGACCCCATGCGCGAAGTCTTTGACCTGCTGTTGCGAATCCAAAAGCGTCGGGATGTTTCCTTGCTGCTGATCGGCGGCTGGGCAGTGCAGGCTCATGGATTCACGCGCGCCACCCTGGATGTTGACTGCCTTAGCGCCGTGGAGGACGAGGCCAAAATCGCCGAGGAACTCGAAAAGGCGGGTTTTGTTTGTTTCGACGAGAAACCCTCCTTTCGCCGCTTCCAGCACAAGATTGACCCTCTCATGATTTTGAGATGTCATGCGTGTCAATGCGGCGACATTTGAGAAGATGCGGGCATTATCAGAATCCTACACCGTTTCAGGCATCGAATTCCGCGTGCCATCGCTTGCGCATCTGATCGCTCTGAAACTCCATGCGGCTCGAAACGAGCACCGCGCTCAAAAAGACCTGACTGATGTGCGCGAGCTGCTGCGCGCGAATCCCGGCAAGGTCGCCCCGGATGAGCTGCGCCAGCTTTGCCGGCAGTTCGGCACGCCGCAATTGGCGGCGCAACTCGAAGACCATTTATGAATCCTGGCCTTGATCTCGAACTGCCGTTTGATGACATGCCCCCTCGGGAGCCTGTGCGCATGGATGCGGACAACTATCTGGCCTTCATTGAATTCAACCAGGGGATTCTTCGTGAAAACGGCCTGGTGCAGCGTGTGCTGAGCCTGCGGGCCGAGCCGGTTGCTCACTTGTTCACGCTCGCCCCCGCCCGCCTTGAGTGTGCGAATCAAGAGGCGTCCCTGTAAGGCCAGGATGCGCTCGCGTGTGCTGATGGAATCCAAGCCTCACCTCCGGCTCTTCATGAAGCGCTCCAGGTCTTCGAGGAATTTGGCCACGCTGTCGCGGGGCTTGAGGTCCTGGGCGCGCTTGAGCAGCGGGATGGCCTCGGCGTATTTGCCCATGCCGGTGTAGAGCTGGGCGAGGCGGGTCTTGGCGTCGGCTTCGAAGGCTTCGATGTTGCCGGCGGTCTCGTAGTAAAAGGCGGCCTTCTCGTTGTTGCCCTCCTTTTGGTAGTGCCCGCCGAGCATGAGCAGCGTCTCGCCGTCCAGAGGATCCTGCTCGGCGACTTGGGTGAGGATTTTCAAGGCTTCCACCTCGCGGCCCTCAGCCATGCCGATCTTGGCCTCCAGCTTCATGACGCGGCGGCGGTCTTCGGGGGTGAGCTTGCTTTCGCCGGCGGACTGGACCTTTTGCAGCAGGCCGCGCGAGGCTTTGAAGCCCTCCTTGGCGAGCAGGATCTCGGCGGCGCGCAGGGGCACGGAGACATCGCCTCCGCCGGTCTTTTCATAGGCGCGCAGGTAGGCGTCGGCGGCGGCTTCGAGCATGCCTTCGTTCACATAGATGTCGCCGAGGGTGGAGAGCTGGGCGGTCTCCAGCTTGCCCATCTGGTGCAGCACCTCGTAATTGGCGGCGGCGGCGAGCATGTCCTTGCGGCCCATGTGGGCGTTGGCTTGCAGAGTCCAGAGGCTGTCGTCGGCGGGGTTGGCGGCGATCATGCGGTCCAGCATGGAGACGACCTCGGGGAAGCGCTCCTGCATGTAGAGGGAGCGCATGAGGCCCATCTCCCAGTCCTTGATGTCGGGTGCCAGCACCATGGCGAGCCGGAAGGCCTCCTCGGCGGCGGTGAAGTTCTCCAGCGTGAGGTGGGAGATGGCGAGCAGGCCGTAATTCGTGGCGTCCACCGCGCCGAGGCGGATGGCCTCGGTGAAGTGGCGCACGGCCTCATTGTGAGCGCCGGCCTGGGCGTAGAGGATGGCGAGGTT
This sequence comes from Verrucomicrobiaceae bacterium UBA2429, assembly GCA_002343505.1. Taxonomy (GTDB): domain Bacteria; phylum Verrucomicrobiota; class Verrucomicrobiia; order Verrucomicrobiales; family Verrucomicrobiaceae; genus Prosthecobacter. The sequence continues at coordinate 27,258 of DDQZ01000086.1, forward strand.
GGCGTGGGCCTGGCGGTAGTCGGGGAATTTGCCGATGGCCTTGATGAAGTCGGCGGCGGCCTGCTGCTTGCGGTCGTTCTGGAAGTGCAGGTTGCCGATGAGGAAGTCGAATCGGGCGCTGCTGTCAGGCAGGGCGCGGAGCCTTTCCAGGTATTGCAGCGCGGTGTCCGGCTCGTCTTTGATGAGCGGCAGGATCTGCTCGTAGTCGGCCATTTCGGTCTCGGACATGGGCGGCTCCACCTCGCTGCTGAAGCCGAAGCTGCCGAGCAGCTTCTTCTGGAAGAGGGGGTTGTCCCACACGGGGTTCGGCGCGGCGTGGAGTGCGGCGGCGCTGAGGAACAAGGCGGGGATGAATTGGCCGCAAAAAAACGCAAAAAGGGTGTTTCGGAAACAGGGTTTAAAGCTCCCAGCATGAAGAAGACACGAGAGTCTGTCTGCTCCGGCTTTTTGCGCTTCTTTGAGTTTTTTGCGGCGATCCGTTCCGGGCTGCTGGCTGGGGAGACTGGCTTTCATGAGTGGAGGTTATTTGCCGAATTTGAAGGGCATCTTGGTCTTGTAAGGCACGCGCCTGCCGCCGCGCTGGCCGGGCTCGAAGCGCCACTGCTTGATGGCGGCGAGCACGGGCTCGTTGAGGGCGGCGTTGAAGCTGCTGGTGACGCGCGGGTTCTGCACGCGGCCCTGGGTGTCCACGACGAACTCGACCTCAATGCGCCCGGCGGCGTTGCGGAAGTTGGCGGGGATTTTGGGCTGCACCTGGTACACGGGGCGGGGCTTCTGGCCCATGTCTCCCATGCTGAAATTGGCCATGGCATTCTGCATGGCGGCGGCGCCGAAGTTCCCGGCCATGGCGGCGCCGCTGCCACCGACGGGGCCGCCGATGTCGAGCGAGGCGGGGCTGAGATCCGGCGGCGGCTGCATGTCCGGCGGCGGCTCCTCCTCAGCATCCGGCGGGGGCGGCGGCTCGTCGAGCATGGAGTCGGGCGGCGGCGGCGCGGAGATGGCGGCCACGGAGCGCACGAGCATGTCCTTTTTGCCGCCGCCGGTGACGATCTGGAGATAGGGGATGATGCCGAAGACGAAAACGGTCAGCACGAGCCCGTAGCCGAGCATGAAGAGCAACTGCACGAGCACCCAAAGGCCCGCGCCTTTGCGCTTCCCCGTGGTGGCTTCTGGATGCGGCTGCGACATGCGCGGTTATTTGCGTGTGGAGACGGAGACTTTGAGCGCGCCGCCAAGCTTGGCCTCGTCAATGACGCGGACGAAGAGGCCGGAGGGGGCTTTTTCATCCACCTGGATGATGACGGGAGTGGACTCCTCCTTTTCGACAAAGCGGCGCACGGTGGGCTGCACGCCGGTCATGCCGATCTCCTTGCCGCCATAGACGATCTGCCCCTCGGAGGTGATGGCGATCATGACGCTCTGCTTCTCCAGGTCGCTGGCGGAGGCGGCCTGCGGCTTGTCCACCTCGATGCCGGTCTCCTCCACGAAGGTGGTGGTGACGATGAAGAAGATCAGGAGGATGAAAATGCAGTCAATGAGGGGGGAGATGTCAATGGCTGCGTCGTCCTCGCCGTCGTTGGAGCTTCCGAATTTTCTGGCCATGGTGCGTGTGGGTGGTGGTGCGTGCGGCGGTTTCAGGCGTGCTGTTTATGGCGCTTGAGCGCGCGCTGGCCGCAGGCGTTTTGCAGGTGCTCGATGAATGCCTCGAACCTGGCCCGGCGGCTGGTCAGCAGGTAATGCAGAAAGTAACCCGGCAGGGCGATCATAAGGCCCGTCTCGGTGGTGATGAGCGCCTCGGAGATGCCTCCGGCGACGACGTTCATGGTGCCCTCTCCGCCGCCGCCTTTCGAGAGGCCGTCAAAGGTGGTGAGCATGCCGGTGACGGTGCCGAGCAGCCCCCACAGGGGCGCGGCGGCGATGGCGACGGTGATGAATTTCAAATCCCGGTCCAGGGGCGGCAGCTCGTGCGCGCGCAGCTCCTCGAAGGCGGCCATGACTTCATCGTAACCGGCCTCGTCACGCAGGCGCACCTCATGGAAGTCCAGGTAGCGCTGGGCGCTGCGCCAGGCGCTGATGGAGGCGGCGCTGTCGGCTCCGAGCCGGCTGATGAGCTGGCGGCCGCCGAAGTATTTGCGCTGGCGGAAGCGGATGAGAAAGAAGGTGTAAAACATGTCGCCGCACTTCGCATAAAGCACGAAGGCGGTGAGGCTGAGCGGGATCATGCCCCAGCCGCCGGCGTCCCAGAGTTCGAGCGCGCTCTGCAGGTAGGCGCGCGCGCCCTCGGGCAGGGAGTCGGTCAGGGAGGCGAGCAGGGGGAAAGTCATCGTCTTGCCAGGGGTGCCGGACCTGGGGCGTCACACAGCGGGCGCGGGCAGCGCTCCAGGAGCAGGGTCGTCTTTGGCCGGAGGCCCGGAGGCGCGCGGGGCGGTGCCGAGGATGTCTTTGGCGTTGCGGTGGTTCAGGATGCGCACGCCGAGCTTCTCCATGTCGTCCTGGATGGCCTTCGACATGCGGGCGAGAAAGGCGGCCATGAGCAGGCACGGGATGGCGGTGATGAGACCCCACTCGGTGGTGAGCAGCGCCTCGGAGATGCCGGAGGAAAAGGTGGAGGCGTCCTGGGTGCCGAAGACGGTGATGAGCTTGAAGGTGTTGATCATCCCGGTCACGGTGCCGAGCAGGCCGAGCAGCGGCTCGACGGCGGCGGCGATCTTGATGAAGGGGATGAAGGCGTTTAGCCGCGTCTTGGCATCGAGCACGCGCTCGAACATGGACTCCTCCATCATGGAAACGGGGTCACGGTAATGCTTGAGCACGGCGTCGAGCATCTTGCCCACCGGGCCGCCCGTCTTGCGGACAATGGCGCCCGCCTCCTGGAAGCGGCCGGCATCCAGATGCTCCAGCAAAGCGGAGATCTGCCGGTGGCTGGGGCGGCGCACGAGCCAGAGCTGGAGCCACTTCACGAGGCCGACGAGCACGGCCACGAGACCGAGGATGCCGATCGGCCACATGACGGGACCGCCTTTGAGAAACTCCTGCCACACAGTCATCTTCGTCTCCTCGATCTTGAAGGCGGAGCCGCGTGTGGAGTCCACCGGCAGGCTGCCCTCTCCGGCGGCCAGCGTGGTGCGGATGTCCTCGGGCCGCGTATCGGGAGGCAGCGTCAGGATCGCCGGCTCCAGGCTGCCCAGGCGCAGGTCGGCCAGGCCCATGTGCTTGCCGTCATTGCCGGCGAAAAAGGCCAGCGGCCCCATGACGAGGAACTTGCCCTCGGAGACGATGCCGCTTTTGCCCTCCACGGCGCTGCCGTCAAAGATGGTGCCGCCGAGCACATCCTCCAGGCGGTCCACCGCGAGCATGAGCAGGTCCATGCGCGCCTGCAGCCGCTCCTCGGCGCTGAGGTTGGCGTTGTTGGCGGCGTTTTTCTTCGCCGTGATGGTGTCCCCGTAACGCTGCGCCTCGGAGATGTGCAGGCGCGTCTCCATGTTGCGGATGAACTCGTCCACCGCGTTGGCGATGTAGTTCGTCTGGTCCTCCTTGGCCTTGATCTGCGCGCGCAGGTTCGTCACGTCGAGCTGGCGCGTGTCGGCGATGCGCAGCACGCGGTCGTATTCCTTGCGCGCCTCGATGACCTTGTCGTCCAGCTCGTTGAGCTGCCTGGTCATCGGCACCTTTTCCTCCTCGATCTGGGAGCGGGTGGTGGAGAGCTGGCGCGTGACGGCGTCGAGCTTTTTCTGGAAATCCTCCGCCACCTTGGGCAGGGGATTCGTGGTCTGCGCGGCGGCGGAAAGCGCGAGCGCGAGGGAAAGCGAGAGGCAAAGGCTGTGTCTCATCGGATCAAATAAAAAGGAGTGTGTTTCAGCGCACCTTGACGGGCAGGGAGACGAAGCCAGCCACCTTCTCACCCTTGTTCATGGCGATGACTTCATTGATGAGCGGGGCCATTGTCGAGTCCTCCATGGCCTCCCAGCCGTCCTTGCCGGGGATGAGGATGCCGCCCACGTCACCCGTCTCGCCGCTGCCGGCGAAGTAGGCGGCGGCCAGGCCGAAGTAAATGACGCGCACCTCGATCTCGCGCCCGTCCTTGACCTTGCGGCGCTCGTTGATGACGAGCACGTCGCTGTTGAACTTGTTCATCTCGTTGAGGATGACGAGCACGTTCACGAAGCGCTCGCCGGTGGAGGCCTTGATGTCCTCCTTCTTCATCTCCGCCTTCGGCAGGCGGTCATACTGGCCTTGAAGCTTGTCCTTCAAATACAGCGGCAGCCGGGGCCAGAGCGCGTGGACGCGGGTTTCGAGCTTCTCGATGCTGGCGAGCTGGAGGTTCTGGCTGGCCTTCAGCTCCTGGTTCTGCGCGTCCAGCTTTTCGCGCTCGGTGTCGTTGGTGGAGATGGTCTTGTTTTGCTCGGCGGTCTTTTCCGCCAGCTCCTTGAGCTGCGCCTCCAGCAGGGCCACGCGGCTGGTGAGGATGTCCCTCCCCGCGCGCCAGTCGGCCTCCTCCCTGGCGAGCAGTTTCTGGGTCTCGTAATACTTGTTCAGCAGCTCCCGGGACAGCGCCAGGTAGTCCTTCGTGGCGCTGGCGGGAGTCTGCGCCTGGACGGAGGCGGCCAGGGCAAAAACGGGCAAAAGCAGGCGAAAAGCGGCTGTGAGTCGGGATAAAAACACGCCTGACAGGTGCCGGAAAAGCCCTGAATCCAAAGGCGAATAACGTGACGAAAAAGACACAGTGGCGTTTCCGGCGTCAATCCGCCAGCGCATCCAGATTCGCAATCCAGGCGATGAAATACGGCTCCGGCGCGCCGGTCCGTTTCATGAGCAGGGCGAAGGGCGGGGTGAGGATGAACAGCCTGGGTTGACCTGTGGAATAGTGAGCCGAGCAACCGAAGGCGATGGAAGCCTCGCTGCGGAGTTTGACGCCTTTTTCATCCATGCGGAAATCCACCGTTTGCAGGGCGCGGCGCAGGTATCTGCCGCTGCCTGCGACTTGCCTGCCTTCGAGCTGTGGAAAGGAAGTCTTTTCATCCACGACGATGTTGGGCACGGCAAGCACATCGGCGGGCAGGGCGTGCGGCGCGGCGCGTTTCAGGCGGGAGATGAGTTGTTTGGATACGGCATCCAAACTGCGCGGCGGAGTGGCGATCCTGGCCAGGATGAGCTGGTCAAGGCTGTTCTTGCTCGCCAGTTCGATGACAAAGTTTTCGTCGGATTGGTAGTCATGCACGCGAACTTGCTCGCGCAGCCGGTTCGCCTCCGACAGTTGCGGGTGGAAGCCGAACCATGAGGTGCTTTTTCGCCCGATCCTGGCGTGTCCGAGTTTGGCAAAGGGTTCCGGGAAAGACAGGCTCTTGCTCAGAACAGCATGAAAGACGAGGTCGCCAGGCTGGATGTCCTTGCGCATGGCTGGAGCCATTCTTGAGGCGGGCCATCCGCGCGCCTTGATGCCCTCTTCGATTGCATCAAGCACTCCATCTCCGGCAAGGCCGCCAAATGTCAGCACCGATTCGTTGTCAATCCATGCGGGATTGAAGCGTCCACGGTTCAGAGCCTCGGCCGCCGGGCTTGCCGGCAGCAGACGAATGGGACCACCGAAGTCTCCGCAAGCCTTGTCCCATGCCATTTGCAGAGTGGCGCACCAGAGCGCGTTTTTTCCGGGGGGCGGCGGTTCTCCGCGCACGGGCAGCAAGGTCGTTCCATTCCCGGCCCGGCCGGCGTCATTGAGCCGGGGCACAAAACTCTGCGGAGTCCATCCGGTGCAAAGAATGAGCGCGAACGCGGCTCGGAGGATTTGCCGGCTTTTCATGCGGGTCGTGGATGGTTCATGCTGTTCGTGGCTTGAGATTTCAGCCTGTTGGAAATGCCGGTCATGCGGAATGCTATTGGCGGCAGTCTTGGAGTTCCATGACTAATCCCATACATGCTTCGGTTCGAGATGCCAGCCATCTGGAATCCGAGTCATCTGGAGTCCGGCAGAAGATTTCAGGGGCGGAATTTTTTCTCGACGCGGAAGGGGCGGTTGCCTTTACCTGCGCGGGAAATTCCAGTCATGAATCAACCCATGAACAGGTGTTTTGCCCCCGGGCTGCCAGACGGCGTTCAGCCGCCAGCCCGGGCTTTTGGCTCAGAGCCTATCCGGCAAAAGACAGTAGCCAGTGAAATCGGCATGGGTCAGAATGACCGATGGCAGCAAAGACCTACCGACGCGCAGGCTATGACAGCGACCTCAGTGATGCAGAATGGGAGCTGTTAAAGCCGCTCATTTATCCAGTGGACGCCAAACGTGGCCGCGGCCGCTGGCGTGATCCAGACTCGGCACGAGCTTGTCTGGAGGCCATCCGCTATGTTCTCAAGACCGGCTGCCAGTGGTCGCTGCTGCCCAGGGAGTTCCCACCCAAGAGCACCGTGCATGACGCGCTGGCAAGGTGGAGCCAGCAAGGCTTGTGGCCGCGCATCAACGAAGCGCTGCGCACCCGGACACGCCTGATGCTAAAAAAAACGCCATGCCCAGCGCCGCTGTCATCGACAGCCAGAGTGTCAAAGGCGGGCAGCTTCCGGCTCTGAGCTGCGGCTACGATGCGGGCAAGAAGATCAAGGGACGCAAGCGGCATGTGCTCACCGACACCAACGGATTGTTGCTTGGCGCGGTGGTCACCCCGGCCAGCGTGCAGGACCGCGATGGGGCGAAGCTGCTGCTGTGCATGTTCTGCCACAGCCTCATGAGCCTGCTGATGATTTTTGCCGATGGCGGCTACGCGGGGAAGCTCGAGGAGTTCGTGCGACGCATGGGCAGGCTCTTCGGTCATGGCGAGAGTTTTGGGCTGGGCATCGTCAAAAAGCTCCAAGACCAGAAGGGCTTCATCGTGCTGCCGCGTCGCTGGGTCATTGAGCGCAGCTTCGGCTGGCTGGTGAAACAACGCCGCCTGACACGCGACCACGAGAAAAACCCACGCCATCACCAAGCCTTCATCTATCTCGCCTTTATCGGCATCATGACCCAACGCCTCACCGCTTTACAGCCAGTCCAACCTTTTGCCGGATAGGCTCTGAGTTTCGAAAAAGCTCTGCCCTGTGATATAACTGCCTCCTCCTCATGACGTCCTGGACTGACTTTTGCGCGCTTCTCAAACTCCACGCTGAACCCGTGGTCCTGCTTGAGGGACGGCGCTCAATCACGCCTGCCGATGCAGTCAAAGCAGTGCGCATGGGCAGATTCCTGGCCGAGCAGTTTCCAGGGGGGCGTTTTCGTTCGGGCAACGCGGAGGGAAGCGACGCGGCTTTCGCCGAAGGCGTGGCAATGGTGGACCCGGCCAGGCTGGAGGTGGTGACGCCTTACCCGGGGCACCGGCACAAAGCGCGAGTGGCGGGAGCGGATTATGCGGCGCCATGCGACGCCGGCCGGCTGTGCGAACCGGAACTGCTGGCGCAAACCGTGCAGGCCACACCAGAAAACCAGCGCCTTATCGCGCAGTACGGCAGGCCCGGAAAAGGGGGGCCAAGGCGGCTTATCTGGTGAGGGACACCCTCAAAGTGCTGGGAATCGAGGGGCGGCTGGGCAGACCGGTGGCGGCACTGTTTTGGGTGGACCCGTCTGACCCGGAGGCCGGAGGAACCGGACACACCATCCGGGTCTGCAGGCAAAATGATGTTCCGGTGTATTTCCAGGACACCTGGGGGGCGTGGCTTCCGGACACGGTGAGGGCGAGTTATCGGGCGAGGCAGTGATTACTCGAAGATGCGAGAAGTCCGGAGTGGCAAGCTGGCTGTCGAATGCGCGCCTCAAGCAATGGGAGCCTGGGCAATGGCACTGCCGGGATGACGAACATCCAGCGCGGTTTCACTTCGCTTGTTTTGGAGCGAGGATGCGGGCGCGGGCTTCGCGGTAGTTTTGGCGGAGCTGCTTCAGAGAAGAAGGCAGGGTGGGCTCGTCGAGGTCGGGGATTTCGGAACCGTTTTGCAGAAGGGTGAGTTCGCGCTGGAGGTGGGGCAGGTCGTCAAAGAGGAGCTTGTTCAGCGCCTGCTGGGCGGCGTCCTGCACGGTGAGGGTGTATTGGGCGCGGAGCTGTTCCAGGGGATCCGGCGCGGCGGGCAGGCGGATGGGGGCCGCCGAGGGCGAAGGCACGGCGGGTGTGACCGGCAGGGTGGGAGCGGCGGGTAGGGCGCCCATGACGGCGGCGGGGATGGGCGGCTCCTCGCTCTGCGCGGCCGCATTTGGGGGCAGGGCGCCGGGCCGTTCGATGCGCTCCTCGATGACGATGCGGTCTTTGAACAAATACAATGCCACGAGGCTGCCGATGCTGACCAGGGTGACGGTGAGGTGAAGGCCGACTTTGAGCCCGTCCCAAAGGAAGGCGTCGAGCTTCTGCATGAAGGTGCGGCCCTGGCGCTGGATGGGCTGCGGCGGTGGCGGCACGGGACGGCGCGCGGGCGGGGCGGCGGCAGGCTGAGAAAAGTCTTTCGCCGGAGGAGCGTCGGCGGCCTTGGGTGCGGCGGCTTCTTTTTTGGGCTTTGCCTGGCGGGCGTCGAGCAGGGCATGACCAGCTTGCGCGGCACTGGTGTATTGGCGGGCAGGATCGGTTTCCAGACAGCGCCGGAGAACGAGGGCAAAGGCGGGCGGCAGTTCGCGCGCGGTGCGGCCATCCGGGGATGGCGGCTGACGGGCGAACATTTCATGCAGAGTGGCCCCCAGAGCCCGAATATCGGCGGCTTTGCTGCTGGTGTCGCCATGAATCCAGGTCAGCTCGCCGGTCTCCAGCCTGGCCATGCCGATGCCGGTGAGCTTCAATTGTCCCGCCGAGGTAATGAGCACGGTCCGCGGGCTGAGCGCGCCGTGGTGCAGGCCGTGGTCATGGACCGCCTGCAGCGCGGAGCAAAGCGGCAGCGCCAGGGTGAAGGCGGTCTTGGGCGTGATCTCCCTGCCTTGAATCTGCTCGGCAATGGCGCGCACCTCGATGTGCTCGCTGATTAGGTACCAGAGTCCGGCGGGCGATTTGCCCACATCGTAGACCGCCACGCAGTTCGGATGCACCAGCTTGGCGCGCGCCCGCAGCCGGGCCAGCATGAGGGACTCCTCCTGACCGCCGGGATTCCGCATGACTCGGATGTCCACCAGCCGCTCCAAAGCCGTCTGCCGCGCCAGATAAACAGCGCTGTCCCGGCCCGACTCCAGGCGCCGCAGCACTTCAAAGGCTGGCAGCCAGGCCGACAGCTCCTGGAGAGAGGGAAAAGTGCTGGAATTGGGGACGGCCATTCAAAATTCTGGACTGGAATGCGAATTTTAGCGCAGATCACCGGCCAGGCGAGCACGCATCTTGGGTCTATACAGATTGAAAATGAGGAATTTCAGTCAGATGACAATTTCCATATAAAACAGATAGACAATATGGTATTAATGCTTGCCTGTCCTTGCATTCGAGGTACACTCTGCGAGACTGCCCGCCTTTTTCCACCCTCCAGCACCCACCCCCATGAGCAAAGCCTCCGTTGAAGACATCAAGCTCACCTCCGCCGGCCTCCGCGGCCAGTTGGCCGAGCTGTTCGCCGACACCAGCACACCGAACATCCCGGAGGACAGCAACATTTTGCTCAAACACCACGGCTCCTACCAGCAGGACGACCGCGACCGCCGCGCCGCACTCGTGAAAGCCAAGCAGGAAAAAGCCTGGAGCTTCATGATCCGCAGCAAGATGCCCGGAGGCCGCATTTCGGCGAAGCAGTGGATGATCCATGACGAACTCTGCACGAAAGCCTTCGGCAACATGCGCCTGACGAACCGCCAGGGCATCCAGCTCCACGGCGTGCTCAAAGGCGGGCTGAAAGAAGTCATCCACAACGTCTGCCACAGCGGCCTGAGCACCATGGGCGCCTGCGGTGACGTGGTGCGCAACACAATGGGACCGGCCGCGCCGGTCAAAGACGCCGTCCATGCCGACACGCAGCGCCTGACCGAGGAGATCAGCCAGCGCTTTTTGTGGCGCTCCAGCGCTTACGCCGACATTTGGCTCGACGGGGAAAAAGTGGAGCCGGAATGGATCAAGGCCTCCGAGCCGGATCCCGCCGTGCGCGCGGTCACCAAGGCCCCGGAGGGTGACGACCCCATCTACGGCAAGGTCTATCTGCCGCGCAAATTCAAGATCGGCGTGGCCATCCAGCCCTGCAATGACGTGGATGTTTTCTCCCAGGACGTGGGCTTTGTGCCGCATGTGGTGGAAGGCCGGGTGGAAGGCTACACCATCACCGTCGGCGGCGGCTTCGGCATGAGCCACGGCCAGCTCGCCACGCGTCCCTTCCTCGCCCAGCCGCTTCTGTATGTGAAGCGCGCCCATGTGGTGGACGCCTGCGAGGCCATCGTCACCACCCAGCGCGACAATGGCAACCGCGCCGAGCGCAAGCATGCGCGCCTCAAGTACACGGTGCAGAGCATGGGGATCGAAGCCTTCCGCGCCGAGGTCGTGCGCCGTCTGCCAGGCATCGAGACCTTCCCGCCGAAGGAGCTGAAATTTGACACGGTCGAGGACAACCTCGGCTGGCATGAGCAGGGGGATGGGAAGCTTTACTGCGCCGTCTATGTGAGCATGGGCCGCATCGTGAACTGTGAAAACGGCCCGCAATACCGCAGCGCCTTCGCCGAGATCGCCACCCGGCTCGACCTACCCTTCATCGTCACGCCGAACACGAATCTCATCATCGCCGATGTGGCGCCGGAGCAGAAGGAGCAGGTCAATGCCATCCTGGCAAAGCACGGAGTCGTCCACGCGGATGAGGCCGGCTTCACCCGCGCCCGCAAGGTGGCCCACGCCTGCGTGGCCCTGCCCACCTGCGGCCTCGCGCTGAGCGAATCCGAGCGCGCCCTTCCCGGCTTCATGGATCAGTTTGACGCCATGCTCCAGGAACTCGGCATCGTGGATGAGCCGATCCTTTTCCGCATGACCGGCTGCCCAAATGGATGCGGCCGCCCCTACAACGCCGACTTCGGCTTCGTGGGCCGTGCGCCGAACAAGTGGGCCATGTTCGTCGGCGGCAGCATCCGCGGCGACACTCTCGCCGGCCTCGAATTCAAGTCCGTCACCGGCGAGGAGATCCCCGGCAAAGTCCGCGCCATCCTCGAAGCCTTCGTTGCGGAGCGCCAGCCGGGGGAAATCTTCGCCGACTGGTTCGCCCGCACCCGCACGAAGGGGGCAGAGCCGACTTCCGAGCAGTTCCACATCGAACTCGCCGAGCGCGCCGCGAAGCTCGCCGGGGAGAAGGCGGGCGAGGCGGGCTGAGCCGCGCCGTCTCCTCGGGCAGATTCAATCCAAAAAACAAAGAACCCCGCATCTCAAAAAATGCGGGGTTCTGGTTTGGTTTATCAGTGGTGAGCGGGAGAGTCTCAATACGGATATTGCACGCTGGTCACAAAGCCCAGTTCACTTCTGAAATATGGCCCCTGGCTGCTCGTGAAGAGCAACTGGTATTTGGAGCTCTTGGGATCATGGTGATAGGGGTTTTGCAGAGTCGGTGTGCGTGTCCAGGGCGTGGCGACACCTGGGATGACCTCTCTTTGATACAAAGTGCCTGAATAATGGATGATGTGTTTTTGATCGGGAGTCACATAGATATAGACATAACCCGGCCACCATTGCTCCATGCCTTGAATCGTCGCGGTAGGGTCGGCTTGGACACATGGGGTGTCAAAGAACACATAACCGTCTCCGCCATGGGCGCCGCAGGAGTAAAACTCAGGGTCGCGGGGAACGGGCTGGCTGCTGATGCCGCCGCCAAACCCGCCGCGAACGGAAAGGAATGCGCCCTGCAAAAGTTTGACGCATTCTGGAGTACTCAGCTCAATGATGCCACCCGCGCCACCGCCTCCAGGACCCGCATGCATGCCAGTGTTCACTCCATTTCCATAGGCGGTGCCGCCATTGGCGCCATTGGCCCAGATTCCGCAGTCGTTCTCGTCCCAATCATCGGGGAGAACCTCATAACCAATGGTGAAACTGCCTTCGCAGCGGATGCGGATGGCGCCGCCGCCGCCTCCACCCACACCACCGCTCACGGGAGCCACTCCGCTGACCAGGCGTCCTCCACCTCCACCACCGCCGGAGCCACCCACACCTCTGCTGGCCGAGGTGATGGGCTGACGTGCGACAACAACACCGCCCGTGCCTTCGCGAAGTCCGCTTCGAGAGGTGGCTGAGAGCCCAGGTGTGGCATGGCCGCCACCACCGCCCGCGCAGCCCTGCACCTCAGGCAAGCCGCCACCCATGCCGCCGCCGGTGCCCAGCCCCGGCTGCCCCACCTGCACACCACGCCCGGCCGCACCGCCGGGGTGGCCGCCAGGGCCAGGGTTGCGGGTGGAGAGCGTGGAGTTTCCTGAGACATCCACGACGCCTTGGATGCTCACATTGCCTGTTACATGAATGATGACAGGCCGTTGTGGGTCCGCTGAGTTGATGTAGCGGACTTTCCTTCCGGCGCGCACCGTGTAACTCGAATAACGGATGACTCCGTCCAGAACTCCATCTGCGAGATCGGCGGTGTGCGCGTCAATCGTGGTGGAGATGACCGGGTTGAATGCCGGATAAGCCTGCGCGGAGGCAGCGGGAAGGCTAAGCACGGCAGAGGCAAAGCAGAGCCAGCGGAAGAGAGGATGTGTTTTCATGTGGAGTTGGATTTGATTTTCTGGCCGGAGAGCGATCCCCGGCCGTCACTCCTCAGAGATGCCGTCAGAAAGGCCGCGTTACACAGCCCTGAATTTTTTTGCAGATGGTTCGAGTATCGGAAAATTTTGTTTTTGGAAGTGTAACGCCATCGCGCGCGCGGCATCTAGTGCGGGTGACAAGCCATGCTTCGACCGTCATGTTTCATCTTTTCTCCATGCCTGTGCCCTGGCTGGAAAGCTTCTTTGCCATGAGTGCTGAAAACCCGACGCACAACGCCGCAGCCGACCCCTGGACGGGATTGGTGCAGCGGCTGCGTCAGCATGACCAGGCTGCGGCGCGTGAGGCCGTGGAGCGCCTGCATCCGCACATCGCCCGCATCGTGGCCACCCACAGGCCTCGTCAGGAGGAAAGCGCGGACCTCATTCAGGAAAGCTTCCTGCGCGTCTTTTCAAAGATCGGGCAATATCGCGGCTTGCAGCCTTTTCCACACTGGGTGGCGCGGGTGACGGTGAACGTATGTCTGACCCGCATGCGCCACCACCTCCGCAGACCTGTCCAACTCTGGAGCGAGCTCGGTGAAGCGGAGCAGCGCGCCTTCGAGCAAACAAGGCAGGAATCTCCGGCGGATGCCGATCTGTCAGGCGCGCGGGAGCTGGTGCTGAGGCTGCTGGACAGCTTGAAGCCCAAGGACCGCCTGCTGCTGACCTGGCTTGAACTAGAGCGCAAGTCCATGGCGGAAGTGGCCGCTCTTACCGGATGGAACGCCACACTCGTGCGGGTGCGCGCCTTCCGGGCCCGCAGGCACCTGCGCAAAGCTTTTGAAGCCCTAGAATCCCCAACATCACGCCCTGAAACGACATGAAGACCGACGACCACCTGAAGCGCCTGCTGCAAGCCGCGCGCGCAAGCATCCTTGATGCGGATGAGAAAGACGCCGCACCGCCCGGACTCGCCACCCGGCTTGCGGCGCGCGCCTGGGACCGGGGAGAAAACCCCTCCGTGCCCTGGCTGCGGGGAATGGCCTCTGGCATGGCCGCCTGCGCCTCGCTGGCACTGGCCGCGCACTTTTTGGTGCCATATCAGCAGCCTGTCCCTGAAATGTTCGCGCCGTTTCTCACGCAGTCATCCGCCAAACCCGCCGCTCTAGCCATGCGATGAAAGCCGCCCACAAATTCCTCATCACCTGTTGCGTGGCTGGCATTTATGCCTGCGGTTTCTTCACAGCCTGGCTGGTCAAGGAACGGCGTGTCCAGACCATCATCACGACACCATCAGGAGCGCGCAGCACAAACCGGGCTGCAGCCGAGGTGCTCGGCGAGATGCGCGCCCATCTGTTGCTCACCGACGACCAGGTCGCAAAGCTGGAGCCTCTGCTCAACGAGTGGGAAAAGCGCGTCACTCGCATAGACGAGCGGCGTCTCGCTGAAAAGCTCGACCTTTTTCGCGAACTGATTCCCGACCTCCGCACTCACCTCACGTCCGAGCAGCAGGTGATTTTTGACGACGTGGCCGAACGCGTCGCCAGCAAGCAGAGGCGCCTCCACTGAGCTGTGCCATCGGTTTCTCCCGCAGGATGCATCATTCCCACCGGATCCAGCGTTAACCGTCCATGCAACTCGCCGAGATGACCTGGCCCGAGGTGGCCGCTTTGCCAAGGCGCACCCCCGTGGTCTTCCCCGTCGCCGCCCTGGAGCAGCACGGGCGCCACATGCCGCTCTTCACCGACTCGCTTCTCATGGGCGAGATCGCCCGCCGCACGGAGGAGGAGTTGCGCGGAAGCGTGGTCTTCGCGCCGCTGCAATGGCTGGGGAACTCGCATCATCACTTGGATTTCCCCGGCACGCTCTCCGCTGGTCCGCGCGTCTATCTCGACCTCCTCTTTGGTCTGCTGGAAAATTTCATTGCCCACGGCTTCACTCGGCTGCTCATCCTCAATGGTCATGGTGGCAACGACGTGCCAGGCCGTCAGGCAATCTTCGAAGTCCGACAAAGGCACCGTGAGCGGAAGGACTTGCTCCTGCTCTTTGCCACCTACTGGAATCTGGCGCCTCATGCTCATGAGGCCCATCCCGGCCTTTCTCAACGACAAATGGGACACGCTTGCGAGTGGGAGACCTCGATGATTCTGCGTTTGTCTCCGCATCTGGTCAAAGGCCACGCACAAGCTGTGGAAGTACCTTTTGGCTGCCCCTTCGAACCCGCCGCGCGCGGCTGGACTATGCCGGATCGCAGCGCGCCCGGACATGTTGGTGATCCTCGGGCGGCTTCGGCGGAAAAGGGCGAGGCACTGTTTCAGGCTTTCAATGCGGCCACCGTCGCCATGCTGCGGCGCATGATTGCCTGGGACGGGAAAAGCTGGGAGGGTTAAACCCGGGAACGGCAGCAGTTCAAGCCGCTGCCTCCAACGCCTGGTCGAGGTCGGCAAGAATGTCGTCCATGTGCTCCAAGCCGATGCTCAAGCGAACCAAGTCAGGCGTGATGCCCCCTGCGGCCTGCTGCTCCTCATTGAGCTGGCTGTGCGTGGTGCTGGCGCTATGGATGGCGAGCGACTTGGCATCCCCCACATTGGCGAGATGGGAGAAGAGCTTCAGGCTGTCAATGAAGCGCGCCCCGGCCTCGCGTCCGCCTTTGATGCCGAAGACGACCATCGAGCCGCCCTTGCCGCGCAGGTATTTCCGGCTGGCCGCGTGCTGCGGGTCATCCTCCAGGCCGGGAAAGCGCACCCACGTCACGCGCGGATGCTTTTTCAGATGCCGTGCCACGGCCAGGGCGTTCTCGCAGTGCCGCTCCATGCGCAGCGGCAGTGTCTCGATGCCCTGGAGCAGGAACCACGAATTGTCCGGGGCGATGCACGCGCCCAGGTTCCGCAGCGGCACCGTCCTCATGCGCAGGATGTAGGCCAGCGGCAGCAGCGGCGCGGGCAGGTCCATGCCCCAGCGCAGGCCGTGGTAGCTGTGGTCCGGCGTGGTATAGAGCGGATGTTTTCCCGCTGCCCAGTTGAATTTGCCGCTGTCCACCACCACGCCGCCGATGCCGGCACCGTGGCCTCCGAACCACTTCGTCAACGAGTGAACCACGATGTCCGCGCCATGATCCAGCGGGCGCGTGAGGTAGGGCGTGCTGAAGGTGCTGTCCACGATGAGGGGCACGCCGTTTTCGCGGGCGATCTTTGAGAGTGCCTCCAAATCGGCGATTTCCAGCGCCGGGTTCGACACCGTCTCGCAGAAAAAAGCCCGTGTCTTGTCATCCGCCGCCTTGCGGAAATTCTCCGGGTCATTGCTGTCCACAAATCTCACCGTGATGCCCAGCGCGGGCAGGATGTCATTGAACTGCGTGTAAGTGCCTCCGTAAAGGTTTCGGGCCGAGACAATGTTGTCACCCGCCTGCGCCAGGTTGATGATGGAGTAAAACACCGCGCTGGTGCCGCTGGCAACGCCCAGTCCACCCATCTCCGGCGCGCCTTCCAGCAAAGCCACGCGCTTCTCCAGCACGTCCGTCGTCGGATTCATCAGCCGGGTATAAATGTTCCCCAGTTCGCGCAGCGCGAAAAGGTTCGCCGCATGCTCCGTGTTTTTGAAGACATAGCTGGCGGTGCGGTAGATCGGCACGGCGCGCGCGCCGGTGGCTGGGTCGGGCTGCTGGCCGCCGTGAAGGCAGAGGGTTTCAAGTTTCATGGCCGGGTTGGGATGGTGGAAAAAATCGCGCCTGCTATTTTGTGCGGCTTTTGCCGGCCCGCTCAGCTTTTCTTGCCGTAAAAGTCCGCCAGGTTTTGCAGATCGGCGGGTGCGGCGGGTTTCATCCCGCCCTCTATGGCCTTCTGCTGCAGGGCGCACAATTCCATCACGCCCTTGCGCCCATGTACAAGCATGGCATCCATCTGTGCCTGGGTAAAGGTGGCCTCCTCGCCGCTGCCCTGGATTTCGACAAACTCGCCGTCCTCGGTCAGAACGAGGTTGCAGTCCACATCGGCGTCGCGGTCCTCCTCGTAACAGAGGTCGAGCAGCGTCTCACCCTTGAGGATGCCGGCGCTGATGGCGGCGACTTTTTTGGTCAGCGGCTGCTGGGTGAGCTTGCCCTTTTCCAGCAGGCGGTTGAAGGCGATGGCGGCCGCGATGCACGCGCCGGTGATCGAAGCGGTGCGCGTCCCGCCGTCGGCCTGGAGCACATCACAGTCAATGCACAGAGTCCGCTGGCCGAGTTTCTTGAGGTCCACCACGGCGCGCAGGCTGCGTCCGATGAGGCGCTGAATTTCAATGCCGCGACCGTCCGGCCTGCCGCGCGAGCTGTCCCGTTCTTTGCGATCGAGGGTCGAGTAAGGCAGCATCGAGTACTCGGCGGTGAGCCAGCCTCCGGGCACGCCCTGCACTTTCATCCAGCGCGGCACCTCGTCCTGGATCGTGGCCGCGCAGATGACGCGCGTGCGGCCGAAGCCGATGAGCACGGAGGCGGTGGCGTGCGGGGCGATGTCGAGAAAAATCTCGACCGGGCGGAGCTGGTCGGGGAGGCGGCCGTCGGTTCTGGGCATGGCGGCCCTTAGCACAAGGCCGCGCGGGCTGCCAAGCGGGAATGCGGACGCGCTTCAAACAGCGTCCTGGATCAGACGCGCACCATGTCCTTCACCGCCTCGAACCACAGGTAAAAACAGCCGCGCCACGAGTAGCGCACGCCGTTCTCGCCAGCCGGCTCCAGCACGCCGATTTTTAGATTGTGCTCGATTTGCGCGCCAAGATCACGCTCGATGACAGACGCCAGATTTTCCGGGTCAGCCTCCTCCAGGTCCTCCTGACCCAGGCCATGCGCGTCGAGAAAGTCCTCGTGGCTGCTCATCATCTCACCCAGCGTGTCCAAATGCACTTCCCGGTTCACAATCTGGCCGGGGACGAAACGCATCGCCGGGGCAAAAGGGTAGTTCGTGGTGGTGAAAATGCGCCCGTCCAACGCGCGCGAGGTGACGCTGACATAGGAGAAAACAATGTCTATCTTCTCAAACCGCACTTGCGTGATGGCGGCCTGCGCGCGCCGTTCCTCATGCGCAAAAAGCCGCACAAAGTGATCCGCGCCGCCCCAATTCCAGCCCGTGTCCTCCACCTTCTCAAACCCCTCCTCGATCATGTCCTCCGTCAGTTCCTCCAACTCCGGAAAGACCTCCTGCGAGGGGGCGAAGCGGTGCTTCACCTCGCTGCGCTCCGGGAACCGCAGAAACCGTACATAACCCACGATCTCCACCCACGGCAGCAGGAACCACAAGGACACCCCGAACGCCCCGGCCACATGGCTGCCGGTCAAAAAGAAGCCTGCCAGATAAGAAGCACCCAGATAGGACAGCCAGCCCAGCTTCAGGAGATAGCGGTTGTCAAAACTGCGGCAAGCAAGGCCGAAAACGACGGCGGCGGCCAGAAAGAGAAGTTTTTGCAGATCCATTGTTAGATTCGGCGTGCCGGAGCCGGCCCGATTGGTTTTTCATGGTAGCCCCTTCCCGCAAGGCGGCAACCCTTTCTCCGCCTCCCGGCTGTCAAGCGCCCTCCTGTTTCTCACGGCGCTCCACAATCCCCTCGCGGCCCTGACGCTCGGTGTATTCGAGATGGCCGCCTTTGCCGAAGACGAGCGGACGCTCATCATCCGTGAGCAGCTTCACCGTGCGGCCGTCGTGGTCCTGGATGGTGCTGTGCTCGAAGTGGAACTGCCGCAGCACGCCGCCGAAGGCGCGGCTGAGATTGTCCTCGGTGAAGACCTCCTCGGTGGGGCCGGAGGCTAGCACGGTGCGGTTGATGAGCACCACATGATCACAAAACTCGGGCACGCTGCCCAGGTTGTGCGTGGAGACCAGAATGATGTGGCCTTCATCCCGCAGCGCACGTAGCAGCTCGATGATGGCCGCCTCCGTCTGCACATCCACACCGGTGAAAGGCTCGTCGAGCAAGATCACGCGCCCCTGCTGGGCCAGCGCGCGCGCCAGGAAGACGCGCTTTTTTTGCCCGCCGGAAAGCTCGCCGATCTGCCGCTCCGCGAAGTCCGCCATGCCCACGCGCTTCAGGCATTCCAGCGCCAGGCGCCGGTCCTCCGCGCGCGGGATGCGCAGGAAGTTCATGTGGCCGTAGCGGCCCATCATCACCACATCCCACACACTCACGGGGAAGGTCCAGTCCACCTCCTCCGCCTGCGGCACATAGGCCACGAGCTGGCGTTTGCGCGCCTGCGCCACCTCCATGCCCGCGATGCGCACCCGCCCTTTGGCGGGCCGCAGAAAGCCCATGACCGACTTGAATAGCGTGCTCTTGCCGCTGCCGTTCACGCCCACCAGCGCGCAGATGGTGCCCGCGTCGAGGCTGAAGGTGGCGTCCCGCAGCGCGATGTGCCCATTCGCATAAGCCACAGTCACGTCGGCGACCTCAATGGAGAGCGGCGGGGCGGTGGCGTGCATGGATTTCAAGGCTGCGTGAAGGCTTTCACGATGGTGTCGGCATTGGCTTGCAACAACTGCAAATACGTCGGTGCAGGTCCGTCAGCTTCGGTCAGCGAGTCCACATGAAGCGTGCCGCCAAAGCGCGCGCCGGTCTCCTTGGCCACCTGGAGCATGGCTTTGTCGCTGATCGTGCTTTCCGTGAAGACGGCGGGGATCTTCTTCTCCCGCACCGTGTCCACCACCTTGCGCACCTGCTGCGGCGTGCCTTCCTCGTCGGCATTGATGGGCCACAAATAGAGTTCCTTCAAACCGTAGTCGCGCGTGAGGTAGGAGAACGCGCCCTCGCAGGTGACGAGCCAGCGCTGCTCCTCAGGAATAGCGGCGAGGGTCTTCCGCACCGGTTCGTCCACAGCGCGGATTTTCTCCGTGTAAGCGGCGGCGTTGGCGTTGTAAGCGGCCTCGTTTGCGGGATCGAGCTTCACCAGCGCCTTGCGGATGTTTTCGACATAGATGACCGCGTTGGCGGGCGACATCCAGGCGTGCGGGTTTGGTTTGCCCGTGTAGGGCCCCTCGCCGATGCCCATCGGCTCCACCCCCTCGCTGAGCACCACGCCGGGCGCGTCCTTCACCTGCTGGAGGAATTTTTCAAACCAGCGCTCCAGGCCGAGCCCGTTCCACAGCACCAGGTCGGCGCGCTGCGCTTTCACGAGGTCCATCGGTGTCGGCTCATAGTCGTGGATCTCCGCGCCGGGCTTGGTGATGGACTCGACGACGGCGGCGTCACCGGCCACGTTTTGCGCCATGTCTTGCAGAATGGTGAAGGTTGTTAGGACGCGCTTTTTGCCATCGGCAGGCGCTTCAAGCGCGGGGCCGCAGGAGGCGAGACAAAGCGCGGTGGCGAGCAGGGGGGGGAGGTGTTTCATGTTGGGAATTAAAAGCGAAAGCTGACTCCTGTGAAGACGCCGAAGTCCGGAGCGGGCCGGTTGAGTCCGATGCGGACACCCGCGTCGAAGACGAGATCATCACTCACTGCAAATGTGAGGCCTGCATTGAAAATGCCCTGGTAGTTTGTGTCCTCTCCCGCGATGCCGACCAGCTCCAGATACATGCCCAGCGGCTCCGTCAGCGCGATTCCCACAGTAGCCGAGTGCAGCCACTCCAGGTCATGACCGCCCGTGTCCTCGTCATAGACCAGGTCCGCCTCGGCCATGAGACCGAGCGAGACGCGGTCATTCACCTCAAAGGCAAAGGGAGCGATCAAACCGCCCTGCCAGGCGTCCGCGCTCACACCACTGCCGCTTGGAATCGTCACATAGGGCATGAGACCAAAGGCGGACCTCCCCTCGTCATTGCCCAGGAGGTTGGTCTTCAAGCGGACGGTCACATCGCTGACTCCGGAGAGCCGCTCACTGCCGCCGCGGCGGGTCAAAACGGATTCATTCCAGGCGCTGAGGATGACTTGCAGATCCACATCCCGCGCCAGTCCGGCTTTGAAATTGATCTCGCTCCATGACCACTCCCGCAGACGGTTTCCGTCCGCCGAATCGCGCGAATAATCGAAAAAGCTGGCCTCGATCTGGAACATGCCGGCGGGCACCGTGTAAGGGGACTCGGTCGTGTCCGGACGGTCCGTGCTCATGGGGCGCGCAGGCTCCGACGCGCGAGCGTGCATGGCGGCGAGGACTGCGGAAAGGCAGGCGGTGAAACGGAGATAGGCGAGCATGATAAAGTTAGACCCAGCTAAAAAGATCAGCTCCGCCAATCTGGCAAGCGAAAAGTTAGCCCGGACTAAAACTATTTTCTCCAAAGCAAAATTTCGTTTCCCGCACCGACCCCTGCTGCTATCGGTCCCCGATGCCCGCCAAGCGCCAGGAAACCACAGCCCATGTCCACTCGCCCGCCGTCGAGGACTACCTCGAGCAGATTCACAATCTGATCGCGGGGAAAGGTTACGCCCGCGTGGTGGACATCGCCAAAAACCTGGGCATCTCCCAGGCCAGCGTCACCAACATGATCCAGAAGCTCGATGCCGAGGGTTATGTGGTCTATGAGCGCTACCGGGGCGTGGTGATGACCGAGGCGGGAAGGAAAATCGGCCAGGAAATCGCCCGCAGGCACGAGGTGCTCACGCGGCTGCTTTCCGGCTTCGGGCTGGACCCCGCCACGGTGCATGAGGACGTGGAGGGCATGGAGCACCACATGAGCCGCCAGACTCTGGATGTGCTCACGCTCCTGATGGAGGAATTGGAGGCCAATCCTGATCTTTTGAAAAAGCTCAGGCGCAAGCTGGCGCGCGCATGAGCAGGCCTCTGATGCCCGTATCGCTGGCATGAGAAGACACAGCCTTTCCGGTTTCCGCTTCATCGTCCCCGTCCTCCTGGCGCTCGCCGCGTCGCTTTCCGGCTCGTCCGCGCAGGAGGTGGGCCGCGCTCTGCGCGTGCTCTGCTACAACATTCACTACGGCCAGGGCAATGACGGCGAATACGATCTGGCACGTCTGGCGGAGGTCATCAAAGCTACCAAACCCGATCTCGTCGGACTCCAGGAAGTGGACGTTGGCGTGCGCCGCTCCGGCAAGGCGCACCAGGTTCTGCGGCTCGCGGAGCTGACCGGCATGGCAGCGCGCTACGGCCCCACGCAGCACTATGAGGGCGGCCTTTTCGGCAACGCCGTGCTCACCCGACTGCACATCCTCGACGTGGCCATCCATCCCCTGCCCTACACCGAGGCCACGCCGGAAAAGACCACCTATCCGCGCGGTGCCATCGCCGTCACCGTGCGCGCGCCGGACGGGCAGCCGCTGCGTTTCATCAGCACGCATTTCCAGCACAATGTCGAGGAGGACCGCGTGGCCGAGGCCCATGCCATCAACGAACTCTTCGCCAAACCCGGCGACACCCTGCGCACCATCCTGGCAGGCGACCTCAATGCCAAACCTGACGCCGAGCCCATTCGCGTCCTCGAAGAACGCTGGATCAACGCCCTTGATCCCGTCGCCGCCCCGACCGCGCCCTCGCACAAGCCGGTTTCGCGCATTGACTACATCCTCTCCAGGCCGGAGGCGGCCTTCCGGCTGGTGAGTTCCCAGGTCGTCCCCGATGACATGGCATCCGACCACCAGCCCGTGCTGGCAGTGTTTGAATTGACCGGGAAAAAGTAAAAGCCTCCCCAAAATGGGTGGCTCGACATTCCGGCGCGCATGTTCCAGCCTTGGCGTGCATGAGAACCAACCCTCTTTTCTTTTTCGCCATTCTGTGCCAGCTGCCAGCCCTCGCGGGCGCGCAGGAGGTGGAAAAGTATGTCGAAATCAACCCCGGCACCCTGCCCGTCATCCTGCTGGCTCCGCATGGCGGCTCGCTTAAACCTGAAGGCGTGGCCGAGCGCCGGTTCGGCAAATTTTTAACCGACGCCAACACCGCCGACCTGACCCGCCGGATCGCCGATGCCATGCTGGAGAAATACGGCGCGCGTCCCGTCAGCATTCTCTGCCTCATGCATCGCTCGCGCGTTGACTGCAACCGCGAGCTGGAGGAGGCCGCGCAGGGCGACCCCGTGGCCGCCGCCGTGTGGGAGCGGTTTCACGGCGCAGCCGCCGAAGCGCGCAAGCGCGTCAGTCAAATGCACGGCGCGGGTCTCGTGCTGGACATCCACGGACACCGGCACGACCCGGCCCGCGTGGAACTCGGCTACCTGCTCGGAGCCGCCACGCTGGACATCGACGACGCCGCGCTCGACTCCGGTGACGCGCTCTCCAGGTCCAGCATCCGGGCCCTTGTGGAGAAGTCCGGCAGACCGCTCTCGGAAATCCTGCGCGGCCCGCGAAGCCTCGGCTCTTTTCTTGAGGCGCAAGGCATCGCCGCCATCCCCGGCCCGGCCCTGCCATCCCCCAAGGGCGCTGACTACTTCAGCGGCAGCTACAACATCCAGGCCCACGGCTCGCGTGATGGCGGCACGGTCAGCGCCATTCAAGTCGAATGCCCATGGGAGGGAGTGCGCGACACGCCGGAGAAGCGCACGGAATTCGCGCGCAAGCTCGCCACCGCGCTCGGCGGCTATTTCGAGGCGCACTTTGGCGCCGGTCTCGGCTCAAAGAAATGACAGCGAGGCCAGATGGCGGTAATGCGGGCAGCCCTCCAGCAGCTCCGCGTGGCTGCCGCTGGCGATGACACGCCCCGCGCTCATCACATGGATCACATCCGCGCGCGCCACCGTGGACAGGCGGTGCGCGATGACCATGCAGGTGCGGCTTTCACACAGCCGCTCCAGCGCCTCCTGGATGTGCCTCTCCGACTCCGCATCCACGGCGGAAGTCGCCTCGTCCAGCAGTAGCACGGGCGCGTCTTTCAGAAACGCCCGCGCCAGCGCCAGCCGCTGCCTTTCACCGCCGCTGAGCAGGACTCCGCGCTCGCCCACCTCCGTGTCTAGGCCATCCGGCCTGGCTTTGACAAAATCCTCCGCGCGCGCCTCGCGCAGAGCCGCCCACAATTCCGCGTCACCGGCATCAGGCCGCGCCAGCAGCAGGTTCGCCCGCAGCGTGCCGGAGAGAAGAAAGGCGTCCTGCATCACATACGCCGTGCGCGCGCGCAGAGCGGCCAGGTCCCGCCCGGCGAGAGACACGCCATCCATCTCGATGACACCCGACCACGGGCGGTAAAAACCTGCCAGCAAATCAAAGAGCGTGGACTTCCCGCAGCCGCTGACACCGACAATGGCGCATGTCTGCCCGGCGGGCACATGCAGGCTGATCCCGTGGATCACAGGCATTCCCTCGTCATAACCAAAAGTCACTTTGTTGAAACGGATCTCGCCGCGCGCGGCATGCGGCGGCGAGTCGAGCCTGCCCGCCTCCGCGCCCTCAGCGTCCAGGACTTCAAGCACACGCGCCGCTCCCGCAAGGCCGCTGACCAGGGTTTGGTTCACGCCGTGCAAACGCGCCACCGGCTCGTAAAAAAAGCCGAGCAGCAGGATGAGCTTGAGCAGCTCGCCGGTGGTGATTTCCCCTTCCAGCACGCCGCGCGCCCCTGTGCCCAGCAGCAGCACCAGCCCCATGCCGCCCATCAGGCACATCAGCGGACTGTACACCGCCCATGCCGCCGCCAGCCGCCGTTGTCCGCGCCCCGCAGCCGCGCTCACATCCTCAAACCCGCGCTGACGCGCCGTCTCCGCCGTGTGGCTTTTGATCAGCCGGATGCCGGCCAGCGTCTCGTGCAGGAATGAGCCCACCCGCGCGCCTGCCTCCCTGGCCCGCGCCGCGCGCGGAGCCAGCAGCCGGGAGAAAATCCAGCCGCCCGCGGCGATGAAGGGCACAGGCAGCAGGATGACGAGCGCATAACGCGGACTCGTGGCAAACATGACCCCGGCGCAGACAAGGATTTGGAGCAGCGCGGTCAGCCCCTGCTCCACGCCCTCCAGCACCGCGCGCTGCGCCGCCGGCGCGTCATCCATCATGCGCGCGAGTTGATCGCCGGTTTTGCGCCGCTGATGCCAGCAGAGCGGCATCTGGAGGAGCTTCCGGTGCAGCCGTGCGCGCAGCTCATGATTCATGCGCTGCTCAAAGACACCCGCCGACCAGGCGCGAAAAGCGGCCACCACCTCGCGCAGCAAAAACGCGGCAGCCAGCCAGGCGCAGAGCCGCCGCAGCGCATCAAGGTCCCGGCTTGGAATCACTTCGTCAAAGACCAGCCGCACCGCCGCCGGAAACACCACCACCAGCGCCGCCCCGCACAGCGCCGCGGCCAGCACCCCCGCCGCCGGCGCCCGGTGCGCCCAGGCTAGAGCGAGCAGCCTGCGGCCTGCGGAACGAGGGGAGTTGGATGTCGCGGAGTCTGCGTTCATGCGGAAGTGAGAGGCGGGACATTACCGAGACGAGGAACCGCCGCGTTCATTCACCCGGCGGCCACTCAAGCCGCCGTCCGCATAGGAGCATCCTGTTCCGCCGCTCAAAGCTCCCTGATGGAGATGTTGCGGAACTGGATGAGGCTGGAGGCGGCGGAAAGCTCGCCGGTTTTGGCGTTGCGCCCGCCGTGGTGCTGGAGGCCGATTTTTCCGCTTTCAGGAATGCCGGGCAGTTGCGCGTTCTCGATCACGGTCTGGCCGTTGAGGACGACGGTGAGGCGGTCGCCCTTCAGGGTGATCTCGAAGGTGTTCCACTCGCCCACGGGCTTGTCGGCTTTCACTTTGGGGGTCACTCCCGCACGAACCTCCGGCGGCATGGATTTGTCCATGCGGTAGCCATAGACCTCGCCGGAGCCGACCGGCCAGCACCAGATGTTGATCTGGGATTTGCCTTGGCCTCGCAGGTAGATGCCGCTGTCGGCGTTGGCGGTGGGGATGAGGATCTCCCTGCCGTTTTCATCGAGTTTGTGCGTGCCGTCCGGCAGCACGACGGGCATGGGATAGAGCCCGGTGGTCTCTTTGAGCCGCCAGTCAATTTTCAGGGTGAAGTCCTTGTACTCCCCCGCGGTCCACAGGTTTTTGTCCTTGCCGGGCGCCTCGCTGCACGCGTCGTAGTCAATGACACCGTCGAGCACCTTCCAATGGCCGTTGTCTCCGTCGGGGACGATCCAGCCGGCGAGGTCTTTGCCGTTGAAGATCGGCATAAAACCTTCGGTGCCTTGCGCGGTGAAAGAGACAAGCAGGAGGAACAGGGAGAGGAGCATCTTCATGGCAGTTGCCATAACGTTGGCTGGCACGGGCTGGCTTGCGTCGAATCTTGGCAGACACGCCTCACTCCACCCAGCGCGCCATTTCCGGCGGCATGGGCGCGGTCCAGGCGGGGTGGAAGTCCGCCACTTCCAGCCAGTGCGAGTGCAGCGCCTGGCGGGCGAAAAGCAGCCGCCGCTCCAACTCCGGCGTCCAGCCAGTCTCGATGAAATCCAGGTAACACTGCGGGTCGGGTCCGTAGATTTTGTCGCCAAGCACGGGATGGCCGAGGTGGGCCAGATGCGCGCGGATTTGATGCATCCGGCCCGTGAGCGGCGCGGCTTCCACCAGGGAGAGCGGGCCTGCCGCGGGATGCGTCACTTTTTTCAAAAGGCGGAAGTCCGTGCGGCAGGGCGCGCCCGCCGGATGCACGCGCTGCCGCACCCAGATGGCGGAGTGCTCCACCTCGCCCTGGCGCAGGATGGGCGCGTCCAGCTCCAGGACGCTCCACTCCGGCCAGCCGCGCACCACAGCCAGATATTTTTTGCGGATGCGCCGCTCCTGCATGGCGATGCCGAAGCGCCGCGCGGCTGCCTGCGTCTTGGCCACCAGAACCACGCCGCTGGTTTCGCGGTCCAGCCGGTTGATGATGCCCACCTGTCCGTCGTTGGCGATCTCGTAGGCCAGCAGATCCCTCAGCCCGTGCCAGAGCGTGGGCGTGCCATCGGGCGTGCCGGGGTGGATCTGCAGCGGCGCGGGCTTGTCCACCACAAGCCAGTCCGCGCCCTCGTCGAGGACGGTGAACGCGGTGTTGACGGCGCGGAGCACAGGGAGGGAAGATGGAAGTTTCGAGTTTCGAGTTTCGAATTTTTAAAGTCGAAATGCCACGCCTGACTTGCTTTCGCAACCTCGCAGCGTCCGCTGTGTTGAACACGCCCGCGATGAAATCCACCCTGCTTTCCTCCCTGCTCGCGCTGACGTGCGCGCTTCATGCGGCTGACTGGCCGCGCTTTCTCGGTCCGAATGGCGCCGCTGTCGTCAAGGACGCCGATGTGCCTCTCACCTGGTCCGACTCGGAAAACATCCGTTGGAAATTCGAAACGCCCGGTCCCGGCTCCTCCAGCCCCATCGTCAGCGGCGGGCGCGTCTTCCTCACCTGCTGGTCTGGCTACGGGGACAAGGAGGGAGCCGGCGACATCTCCAAGCTCAAGCGCCATCTTCTCTGCCTCGACCTGGAAAAGGGCGTGAAACTCTGGGAGGCCGTCATCCCCTCCATGGCCGGGGAGGACCCCTGGCAGGGCTTCATCACCGAGCATGGCTACGCCACGCACACACCGGTCACCGATGGCGCGCATGTCTTCGTCTTTTTCGGCAAAACCGGCGCCATGGCCTTCGACATGGAGGGCAACCAGGTCTGGCACACCCCGCTCGGCAGCGGATCTGGCCGCAACCGCTGGGGCTCCGGCGGCAGCCCCGTCCTGCACGGGGACATGCTCATCGTCAACGCCAGCGATGAAAGCCGCGCGTTTTTCGCGCTCGACAAAAAGACGGGCAAAGAAATCTGGAAGGCGGATGGTGATGCTGTCGGCATGGCCTATGGCACCCCCTCCCTCATCGAATCCGGCGGGCGCACCGACCTCGTCGTCGCCCTGGCCGAGGAAGTGTGGGGCATGAACCCGGAGACTGGCAAACTCCGCTGGTTCGCCACCCACCGCCTGCCGGGGAATGTCTCCCCCACCATTGTTCACGATGCCACCACCGCCTATCTCTACGGCGGTTACCCCACCGCCGGCAGTGTCGCCGTCAAACTCGGCGGCAAGGGGGATGTGACGCGGAGCCACATCGTCTGGTCAAAAAGCACCAGCAGTTACATCCCCACACCCATCCTGCACGAAGGCCGGCTTTACGTCGTCAACGACGCCGGGTTCGCCCTCTGCGTGGACGCCGCCACCGGGGAGGACATCTACCGCGAGCGCGTCATAGACAGCGGCGGCGGGCGCGGACGCGGCAAGCCTTTTTACGCCTCACCAGTGCTCGTCGGAGACCGGCTCTACTGTGTTTCAAGACGCGGCGGCACCTACGTCATCGCCGCCAGGCCGGAGTATCAAAAACTGGCCCACAACGTCCTCAGCCTCGACGACTCCCAGTTCCACGGCACTCCGGCCGTGCTGCCTGACGGCCTGCTGCTGCGCAGCGACAAAGCCCTCTACCGCATCGGCAAGTGAGTTGCCTTCCCGCTTTCGGCGGCTAAAACTCGGGCATGAAGGACCGCATACTCCTGGCCCGGCTCTACGGCATCGTGGACCTCGGCTACACCTGCCCCACCCAGGTGGTGGAAATGACCCGCGCCCTGTGCGAGGGCGGCGTGGACATCCTTCAGTTGCGCGCCAAGGGGCTGCCGCCCGCCGAAGTCGAGCGCCTGGCCAGAAAGATGCTGCCCGTCACGCATGACCACGATGTGCCGCTCATCATCAACGACCACATTCCCGTGGCCGCCACCCTCGGCGGTGTGGGCGTGCATGTCGGCCAGGATGACGACTCGGTGGCCCGCGCGCGCGCCGCCCTGGGGCTTGACGCCGTGGTCGGCAAGTCCACCCACAGCCTGGAGCAGGCCGCCGCCGCGCGGATGGAGGGCGCGGATTACATCGGCTTCGGCCCGCTTTACGCCACCGGCACCAAGCCTGACTACACACCCATCGGCCTGGGTGGCATCGCCGCTGTTCACGGGATGGTGGATGTGCCCGTCTTCTGCATCGGCGGCGTCAATCTGCCCCGGCTCCCCGAAATCCTGGCCGCCGGCGCGCGCCGCGTCGTCGTCGTCTCCGCCTTCCTCATGGCCGCCGATGTGCGCTCCGAGGTCATGCGCGTGAAAGCCATGCTGCCAGGCTGAAAAAATCGAAATTCGAAGCTCGAAATCCGAGGATGGATGCTTGAGCTTCGATCACTGTTTTTTCGAATTTCGATCCTCCCCCCACTGCCCATGCGCCTCGTTTGCCTTTTCCTGCTCGCACTCCTGCCTGCGGCCGCCCAGCAGCCCGCGCCAAAGCCGCTGCCACCCGTGCTCCTCCAGTGGGCGGAGGCGCAAAAAAACCTGGGCGACATGGAGGTGCCCTTCGTCCAGACGCGCACCACGCCCGCGCTCAAAGAACCGGCCGTGACACCGGGCCGATTCTGGCGTTTTGCCAACGGCTGCTTTCGCTGGGAGTTGGGGCGGCCCGCCGCCACCGTGCTCGTTCATGATTCGCAGGAGTTCCGCGTGCGGGAGAGCGCTGATGACGAATGGCGCGCGCTTGACGCCGAGGACCCGCGCTGGCGCATGTGGTCGCGTTTTCTCAGCGGGAGGGAGTCCAGCCCGGAGGAACTGCGGCGCCACTTCCTCGTGGATGCCGAGCAGCAGACCGCGGATGTCACCGCTGTCAGCCTGCGTCCCAAGGCTCCCTTTCTCCGCAAGCACCTGCGCCAGCTCGATCTGCAAATCTCCCCGCAGACCTCGCGCCTGGTGCAGCTCCGCGTGCTGCAAGGAGACGGCTCCACCCTGCTCATGACCTTCGACGCGCCGCGCCCTGTCAACAGCGCCGACAAAGCCCTGCTGCTGGCGCGCTGAGCCATGACTGAGGGCGCGGCTCTGGATGCTCAAAAAGCGCCTGTGGCGGGTGCCGCATCACCGATGCTGAAGACGCACACCGAGCGGTGGTCGCGCTTTTGATCCCGGCTGGCGATCTCCGGCGCCAGGCTGTCACCGACCGAGAGCACCTGCTCCACCACCACCCCGTGCTTGAGCAGGGCCGCCGCCACCACCTCCCCGCGCTGGCGGGCCAGCACGGCATTGCCCTGCTCGGAGCCGGAGGCGTCGGCGCTGGCGATGAGGATGACGCGCTTGAGACCGCCGGCCTTGATGGCAGCAGCGATGCCCGAGATGGTCTCCGGGGCCGTGCCGGCGAGGCGCGCCGAGTTGGTGGCAAAGAGCACCGGGCTGCCGACCGGGCGCGCGCCTTCCGGCAACTGCACGGCGATTTCCGCCTTGCCCGACTGGTTGACGATGACCGTGGTGCTGTTCCCAGGCACGGAGAGCACCTGCGCCGGGACAGCCGCGCCGGTCTCGGCGGCCTTTTTTTCCGGCGTCGCGGGCTTGGCGTCATCCGCGGGTCCGGTCTTGGATTCACCGGCGGGCTGGGGCGGGTTCCGCGCGAATCGCGCCTCCCCGGACAGCGGTTGCGGCTCCTCGAAGACAGGCGGGTCCAGCAGCACGAGCAGGCCGGAGTTGATGCCCGCGCGCAGCTTCTCCTCGATGAACTGTAGGGCGTCCTTCACCGTGGGCCGGGCGTCGAGGGAGAGGTCTTTGGCGAGCTTGACGACCCCGTCCCTGGCGGCGGGGGAGAGGGCAAGGACTTCCCGGCCCTCGGCACGGGCGGCATGGATCAAGGCGGCGAGCTTTTCCGCCAAGGATGGCTCGGACAGGTGCGCGGCCTGCCGTGCGAGGGGGCCGGCGGACTGGCCGCGCAGGTAGTCGGCGGCCTTGGCCAGCTCGATCACCGGGGAGCTGACCTGCCAGGCAGCTTGAACGGCTTTTTGCGCGGCATTGGCCTCCGCCTCGCGCGGGGTGAGGTCAGTCACGGCTTCAGCCCCCAAGTCAATGCGCAGCACCTGGCCGCAGGGCACAAAACGGCCCGCCAGCGGCCTGGCCGGAGCCAGCAGCCCCAGCACGCTCTCCGGCAGCGGCGCGGCGGGGCTGGCAGCCAGCGGCCTCGTGCTCACGAGAGTCATGTGCAGCGTCTCCGGCTTCTCCGGTTTGCAGGAGGCCAGGCCGAAGGCGGCGGCCAGAGCCAGGACGAGCATGGCGGCGGCGGGCGCGGAGTTTTTCACCGCGCGGCGCGCGGCGGCGCTGTCAGCTTCGCCGGCGGTGAGGGCCGCGCGGGCCGGCTGCCTGGCGGAGGCGAGCGGCTCGCTCTGCTCGATGAGGAGCTGGTGGATGAGGCCCTGGCGGCAGACCTCCATCTGCTCCAGCGGGCCCTGCTGGCCGTGGACGAAGAAGGCCAGGTCGGGGTCGTCAAAACGTCCGCGGGTTTCCAGCTCGTAGTGAAGCAGGCCGTCGGGGTCGGCATGGAGGAGGTGGAGGCGGTGGCCGTCGGTGTGCTCGGCCTCGTTGAGGCGCAGGGGCGTGGCGAAGTGGTGGGCGCGCGCGGCCTTGATGTGGTTCGCATGCGCCTCGCGGTCGCTGGCCATCTCGGCGCTGCGCAGCAGCGCCAGCAGCTCGCGCTGCTCGGCGCGGCGGTGGCGCAGGTGGGCCAGGGCGTAACCGGTGATGAAGAGGTGGATGAGCGCGATGCCGGCGAAGGCCACCATCAGCGCCGGGGCCAGGCCGCCCAGCACCACCAGGGCGTGCGGGAGGAGGAAGAGGCTGGTGATTTTAAACACCATCGGCACCAGGATGAACACCGCCCCCAAGGCGCGCAGCCAGGGGTAATACCACGCGCGCTGGGCGGCGATGGCGGCTTTTTCCTCCTCCGTGACGGCCACGGCGGTGCGGGCGGCGCGCAGATTCGCATCCGCCACGCCGGCGTGCATGAGCAGGGCGCCCGCCGTGTCAAAGGCGGCCAGCCCGGCCACAATGCCGGGGTGGAAGGGCAGCAGCCACCACAGCAGGTAGAGGGACAGCCCCTCCAGCCCGAAGGCCAGGCACATGAGGGAGACATCACGCCCGGCGGAGGCGGTGTGGACCAGGCCGGGGTGCAGGGACTTTTGCAGGATGCAGGGCACCTTGCGCGTGGCCAGGTGCAGTTTTTTGATCCAGAGACTGGGCTCGAAGCCAATGAGGGCGTGTTTCATAATGTGGATGCGGGTGGGGGGTGGTGGATGGTGGTGGTGTGAAAAAGCTTCAGTTGATGCCGGGCGGCAGGGTGCCGCCGCGCGGCGCGCCGCCATTGACCGTGAAAGTGGCGGGTCCGGGCTTGGCCGGCGGGCGGCTGGAGCCGCCGGCCAGGGCGGCCAGAGCCTGCAGCGCGTCCAGCAGACCGGCGGCGTCCGCCGGGGGCGGCTCCACGCGCCCGGTCTCCAGCGCGGCGCGGATGAGCGCGTCGTGCCCGTCCAGCAGGTCCGGGATGGCCGTCAGCGCGCGCAGGAACTGGCGCGCGCCCAGCTCCGCGTCCATCAGCGGCAGGCAGATGCTGGCGCGCACCTCGCCATCCTCCGGATCCAGGCAGAAGCGCAGCATTTTCGAGCGGCCGGCGGCGATGAGCAGCGCCTGGAGGGCCGCCGCCTGGTGCGGGTGCCCGGCGGGCGCCTTGTAGGCCCAGGGCACTTCCAGCCGCACATAGGCCCCGCCCTCCTGCACGGAGACGCAGATGGGCACGCCTGCGCGGCCGTTGGCGTCCCGGTAGCGCCCGGTGGCGAAGCCGGTGAGGAGCATCTCCGGCGTGAGCCGCGTGTGGGAGATGCCGTGGTGGTCGAGGATGGAGGCGATGTGTTCGAGCGTGGTCATGGCTTTCAGTGGGCTGGAGTTGGATCGGGGCGGAGTCCGCATTCGCGCAGCAAGCAGCGCCCTCTGTGCGGGGAAGCGGCGCGGGCAGGCCGATTGGAAAAAGAAATCGCGCTTTTTTTTGGCGCGGGCGCGCCCGCATGGGGCCGTAGGCGCATTCGCCAGAATGCGGGGCTTGGATGTCGCGGCGGAGGTCAAACCCGCGCTTTGGCAAGCGCGCCTACGACGGCTCCTTCACCAACCCCATCTCCCGTGCCAGGCCGAAGAGCGCGCCGAGCAGGCCCTTTTGCTTCTCGCTCAGCTCCAGGCCCGCGCCCTTCAGCATCTCGTGCAGCGCCATGCCGCGCTGGAGGCCCGCCACCACGGCCTGCGCCGCCACCTCCGCCTCGCCCGCCTTGAGCGCCGCGCCAGCCAGACGCAGGTTTTGCAAAATGAAAGTCTCCTCCAGCATCGGCACGCCGGGGATCGCCGCCACCAGCCGCTCCATGATGCCCGCCGCCTCCCGCCAGCAGCGCAGCGCCTCCGCCGCCTCGCCCCTCTGCTCCGCGCACCCCGCCATCCGCTCCCAGCTCACCGACAAATCC
>DDQZ01000086.1:60207-60467 GCA_002343505.1 Verrucomicrobiaceae bacterium UBA2429
ACGAGCTGCTGGCGGATTTTCAACCCGTCCGCGTAGGCCTGCTCCGCGCCGCTCCAGTCCTGCCGCGCGCGGCGCACGTCGCCCACGTTGTTCCAGCTCACCGACAAAACCCGCTGGTAGTCCGGCACGTCGGGATGCGCTTGGACGAGCTGCTGGCTGATTTTCAACCCGTCCGCGTAGGCCTGCTCCGCGCCGCTCCAGTCCTGCCGCGCGCGGAGCACGTCGCCCACTTTGTTCCAGCTCACCGACAAATCCCGCTG
>DDQZ01000030.1:0-20742 GCA_002343505.1 Verrucomicrobiaceae bacterium UBA2429
GGTGTCTCGGATGACGCTTACGTTCGTCTGGTGCAAACTACTGTTATTCTGGACCAAACTACCCTTCGTCTGGTGCAAACTACCGTTATTCTGGACCAAACTACCATTCGTCTGGCGCAAACTACCGTTATTCTGGACCAAACTACCCTTCGTCCGGCTCAACGCGCACATCGGCCACCCCAACTGGCGCGGCAGAGAGATCCGCCCGCCTGAAAGAAGCCGCCCATGGACATTGCCTTGAAGAAGGAGCGCAGGACCTCCCGCCGCAGGCACCGCGCGGTTTTGCGCGGGCGGGATGGAGTGGGGAGGCGGATTCATCGCAGTGAAAAATCAATTTCACGCGCATATCAGCACAGGAAACGGACACTGCGTTAGCCAAAAGAAATTGGGTAACACACCGGCTCCGGGCGCTCAGCCCAGAGCCTCGTTCATGAACTCCTGCAACGTCATGCCAAGATGGTAGCAGATGCGCGCCAGATTGCCCGTCAGGCAGCCCCGGTCGTGCTTTCCCTGCTCCAGGTTGAGGATCGTCTGGTCGCTCAGGCCGCATTTGCGGCCCAGCGCGTAAGCGCTGAGCCCGCGCTCCACGCACAAGCGCAGCAGTGTCCGGCTGATCCGTTGATTTACCCACGCCTCATACTGCGCGGCCGTCATGGAGTTGAATTTCGGGTCCATGCCCCGCATTCAAAATCAAACCTGCCGCCGGACGGGATACCACTTTGAGGTTATGCCCTGCCTGGTGCTTGAGACAGGCCGGACGGGTTGGACGAGTCAGACATGCCGGACCCGTCCGGTGGAACGCGCATCACCGAAGAAGCCGGCATCCCCTGGAAAACACCTCACTCAGCCTCAAGCCTCCCAAACCCTTGCACCGCAGAGATCAGAACACCGCAGAGAAGACTACTCCAAAGGCTCAGACGAGTCAGACAGGTCTGACATGTCCGACAGGTCGGACGTGTGGCGGGCGGGTCAGGGTTCGATGTCCTTTGTGCCTTTGCAGTCAGGGTAGGCGGGGCAGCCCCAGAATTGGCGGCTGGTTTTGCCGGCGGTGCGGCGGCGCATGGGTTTGCCGCACTGGGGGCAGAGGGGGGGGCCGGCTTGCTCGGCGCGGGCTTTGACGCGGGCGGTGTGCAGGCGCTCGGTGAAGCCGCCGTGTTCTTTGAAGTCGCGGGCCTGGCTTTCAAGCTGGCGTTTGAGCAGGTAGGCGGCCTGGTTGATGGCGCAGAGCATGGCGTTTGCGGCGATCTCGGGCGCGGCTTTTTTGACGAAGTCGCTGAGGCCGGCCAGGCCGGTGAGGATGGCTTTGTTTTGATCCGCGGCGGCGGGTAGCGCGGGATAAACGTCGTGCTTGAGGCGCTCCCGCATGGCCATGCATTCGCGGGAGTCTTTGTGCCAGAGGCGGAGGCTGTTTTGCAGGAGGAAGCTCTTGTAGTCCCGGGCGAGCTCGTCGTTGAGGCTGGCGCGGGCGACGTTGGTGAGCTTCATCTCCATTTTGCGGGAGGTGGCGGCTGCACCGCTGCCTTCGGAGATGTTGCGGACGCCGCTGCGGGCGGCCTGGATCATTTGGTCGTGAGTGCGGCTTTCCTTGCTAATGAAGCGGTCACAGAAGACGACGGTGGCATCGTAGATGGCTTCTGCGACGGCGTAGCTGCGGAGGTTTTCATAGCCGCCGTGGGGGAGGAGTGGGCTGTCGGAGTCGGGCGGGTGATTTGGCGGCGGGGTCCGAGACGGGTCTGACGAGTTGGACTTGTCCGACCCGTCCGACGGCTTGGAGGAGTCGGACGAGTCTGGCATAGTGGGCTCGGTTTTAATGTGGCCGCTTCACATGAGAAGGACGTTCTACTCGCACGCCTCGCACGTCCCGCCGTTGCGCCTGGCTTCGATGGAGCAGGCGTTTTTTTCCTCGGCGGTGTATTCGCGCTTGGCGCCGACGGCGCCGGCGATGACGCTGCTGCGGATGTCTTTCTGCACCTGGACATCGGCTTTTTCGATGTTGGAGGCGCTGACGGTGCGCAGGTAGTAGGTGGTCTTGAGGCCCTTCCGCCAGGCGCCGCGGTACATGTGGCTGAGGGTGGCGAGCTCTTTGCCGGAGAAGAAGAGGTTCACGCTCTGGCTTTGATCAATCCATTTCTGGCGGCGGGCGGCGGCATCCACGAGCCAGCTCCAGTCTATGCTGAAGGCGGTGGCGTAGCGGCGCTTGATGTCCACGGGGATTTCCTCGATGGCGTCAATCTCGCCGTCCATGTACTTGAGCTTGTTCTGGATGTCGGCGGTCCAGAGGCCGCGCTTTTTGAGGTCGCGGATGAGGTAGGGGTTGAGCACCATGAAGTCGCCGGAGAGGTTGGACTTCACGAGCATGTTGCTCATCAAGGGCTCGATGCAGGGGGAGGAGCCCATGATGTTGCTGATGGTGGCGGTGGGGGCGATGGCGAGGACGTTGCTGTTTCTCATGCCCTGTTTGGCGATCTTGGCGCGCAGGGCGCTCCAGTCCATTTTGCCGCCGCGGGGGACCTCGACGGGCACGCCGCGCTCTTTTTCGAGCAGCTCGAGGGTGTCCTGGGGCAGGAGGCCGCGATCCCATTTGCTGCCTTTGTAAGTGGAGTAAGTGCCCTTTTCGGCGGCGAGGTCGCTGCTGGCCTCATAGGCGTAGTAGGCGACGGCTTCCATGAATTCGTCGTTGAACTCGACGGCCTCCTTTGAGGCGAAGGGGATGCCTTTGCGGTAGAGGGCGTATTGCAGGCCCATGACGCCGAGGCCGATGGGGCGGTGGCGCATGTTGGCGGTGCGGGCGGCCTCGGTGGGGTAGAAGTTGATGTCTATGACGTTGTCGAGCATGCGCACGGCGGTGCGGATGGTCTCGCGGAGCTTGGTGTGGTCCATGCCGCCGGCGTCGTCGAGGTGGTTGTCAATGAGGACGGAGCCGAGGTTGCAGACGGCGGTCTCGTCGGCGGAGGTGTTGAGGGTGATCTCGGTGCAGAGGTTGCTGCTGTGGATGACGCCGGTGTGGTCCTGGGGGCTGCGGAGGTTGCAGGGGTCTTTGAAGGTGATCCATGGGTGGCCGGTCTCGAAGAGGGCCTTGAGCATGAGCTTCCAGAGGTCAATGGCGGGGGTCTCTTTGCCGAAGATTTTGCCGGCTTTGGCGAGGGCCTCGTATTCCTCATAGCGCTTTTCGAAGGCGCTGCCATAGAGGTCGTGGAGGTCGGGGACTTCGTTGGCGCGGAAGAGGGTCCAGGGCTGGCGGGACTCGACGCGCTTCATGAAGAGGTCGGGGATCCAGTTGGCGGTGTTGAGGTCGTGGGTGCGGCGGCGCTCGTCGCCGGTGTTCACGCGGAGCTGGAGGAAGTCCTCGATGTCGTTGTGCCAGACTTCAAGGTAGGCGCAGCCGGAGCCGCGGCGCTTGCCGCCCTGGTTGACGGCGATGAGCTGGTCGTTGTGGAGCTTGAGGAAGGGGATGACGCCCTGGGACTCGCCGTTGGTGCCTTTGATGTAGCCGCCGGTGCCGCGGACGCTGGTCCAGGAGCCGCCGAGGCCGCCGGCCCATTTGGAGAGGAAGGCGTTTTCGGCGATGCCGCGGATCATGATGGACTCGATGCTGTCGTCCACTTTGTAGAGGTAGCAGGAGCTGAGCTGGGAGTGGTGGGTGCCGCTGTTGAAGAGGGTGGGGGTGGAGGAGCAGAAGCGGCGGCCTTTGTAGAGCTTGTAGAGGGAAATGATTTTTTCCTCGGGGCTGTCCTCCTGGACGCAGAGGCCCATGGCGACGCGCATCCAGAAGAGCTGGGGGGTTTCGAGCCGCCTGGAGGGCTTGACCTTTTTGTCCACGATGAGGTAGCGGTCGTAGAGGGTCTGGATGCCGAGGAAGTCGAAGTCGAGGTCGGCGGCGGGGTCGAGGGCGTCGGCGAGCTTGTCGAGGTCGAACTGGAGGAGGCGGGGGTTGTAGCGGTCAATCTCGATGCCGCGGGCGAGGTTGCGGCGGAAGGCGCGGCGGTGGAACTCGCGGAGCTGGTCTATGCCGTCGCGGACGATGTCCCAGCCGAGGACTTCCTCATAGATGTAGGAGAGGAGGACGCGGGCGGCGAACTTGGCGAAGTCGGCGTCCTTCTGCATGAGGGTCTTGGCGTTGAGAATGACGGTCTTTTTGAGATGGTCGAGGGTGATGTCGGAGTTCAGGGAGCGGCGCAGCTCCATCTCGATCTCGGCGCGGGTGAGGCAGAGGTCGAGGCCGAGCATGGCGAAGTCTATGCGGCGCTTGAGGTCCTGGCCGTCCCAGAGGAAGGAGCCGCCGTCGCTGGTTTTGACGACGATGAGGGACTGCTGGTCCTGGCTTTCGATGTCGTTCTGCCCGGCAGCCTCCTGCTCCTCGGCCTCGCGCATTTTTCCGCGCAGGGCGCGGTACTGGATGTAGGAGCGGGCGACTTTGAAGTAGCCCTGCTTCATGAGCTCCTCCTCGACGAGGTTCTGAACGTCCTCGATGTGCATGAACTGCTTGTTTTCGGCGGCGACGGCGCCGCTGACGGCCTCGGCGACCTGGACGGCGGGGGTGGAGTCAAGTTCGAGGGAGAGGAAGGCTTTGCGGACGGCGATCTCGATTTTGTTGTGGTTCCAGGGGACGAGCTGGCCGCTGCGGCGGATGACTTTGGTGTTCACGATGAGGGGCTGCGGGAGGGTGTTGTCGGCGAGGCTGTCGTATTCGGCGCGCTTGCGGCGCTCGGCGAGGGAGCGGGCGATGTCGTGGGCGCTGTGGCGCACGAGGGCGCGCTCGATGCACTGGTAGATGTCCCTGGCGGCGAAGGTGGCGCCGCCGTTGGCGCCGGCCTGGGCGCCGGCCTGCTGCTGGATTTCCTCGAGGACGGCGGTGAGGATGGTGAGGACGAGGCGGCGGTTTTGGTCGTTGTAAATGTCCTGGTCGTTCTGGCGGGCGAGCAGGAGGTCGGTGAGGGCGCTGCCGATGGTGTCGGCGATCTCGCCCATGTCGAAGTCACGCTCGTCTCCGCCGACTTTGACTTTGATGGCGGTGGGAGCGGAGCCGGTGACGCCCGCGGCGATGGCGCTCCATTCGAAGCGGGGTTTCTGGTCTTTGGGGGTGTGGGCGACTTTTTTGAGGGCCTTGTCTTCGTGGAGCAGGTTCTGGAGCATGGCGGGAGGGTGCGGGAATGAGGTTGGTTAAGAGAAGCGAGAGATTTTGGAGGATGGAAAACCCTGGCTGGACGAGTCCGGCCCGGATTTTCCACCCCAGGGGGGAGGTGACGATTCAGAGATCGTCGTCGGAGGTGTGGACGAGGGCGGACGCCTTCTGGTAGTCCGTGACCTTGCCTTCGAAGAAGTTCTGCTCTTTGCGCACATCCATCATCTCGGCGAGCCAGGGCAGGGGATTCTGCACGCCGGGGTTGAGGACCTGGAGGCCGCAGCCGGCGAGGCGGCGGTCGGCGATGTAGTCAATGTAGCGCTCGAACTCCCCGGCGCTGAGGCCGACGGCGTTCACGGGCAGGCAGTCGCGGATGAACTCTTTTTCAAGGGCGATGGCCTCGCGCATGATCTGGACGAGCTCCTCGCGGAACTCGGCGGTCCAGAGGTCGGGGTTTTCTTCGACGAGGTCCATGAAGAGGTTGCGGAAGACTTCGATGTGGTTGCTCTCGTCGCGCAGGGTGTAGCGGAACATCTGGCCGATGCCGGGGAATTTGTTCTGGCGGTAGAGGCTGAGGATCATGCCAAAGAGTCCGTAGAACTGGGTGCCCTCCATGCACTGGCCGAAGACGAAGATGTTTTTGGCGAGGAGCTGCTTGTTTTCGAGCTTGGTGAGGTCGAGGTCGCGGCGGAGGTTGTTCGAGTGCCGGGTGACGAACTCGTTTTTCCTGACAATGGTGGGGATCTGCTCGAACATGGCCTCGCATTCATGCGGGTTGATGCCCAGGGAGGAGATCATGTAGAGGAGGGAGTCGGCGTGGATGTTCTCCTCGTGGGCGTGGCGGCCGAGGACGAGCTTCAGCTCAGGGGCGGTGACCAGCTCGCGTACGACGTGCTGGATATTGTCCCCGACGATGCCCTCGGCGGCGCTGAAGTAGCCGATGCCCATCATGATGATCCAGCGCT
Source organism: Verrucomicrobiaceae bacterium UBA2429 (assembly GCA_002343505.1). GTDB lineage: Bacteria > Verrucomicrobiota > Verrucomicrobiia > Verrucomicrobiales > Verrucomicrobiaceae > Prosthecobacter. The sequence goes on from DDQZ01000030.1 coordinate 6,088, forward strand.
CGTTCTGGGAAATCTCGTGGCCGCGCCATTGCTCGACGTCTTTTTGCATCTGGATGTCCTCGGGCTCCCAGTGGTTGGCCTTCATGGTGCGGTAGAGGTCATAGGCCCACTGATACTTGAGGGGAAGCAGGTTGAAGGTCATGGACTGGCGGCCATTGATGACCTTTTTTGCCGCGTAGGCTGCTTCTGCCTTGGACTGGTCGAGGGGGAACTCGCGATTGCCGATTTTGTAGATTTTTTCCATAAGGGCGGGAGGATTGAGGGCGTTTGAAGGGCTGGAAGGCTTGAATTTGCAGGATTTCGGAAGGAGTGACGGCCTGGTCAAAATCCACCAGATATTGCGCGGGCCGGGGGAGATGATGCACAATATCTTGTGTCCGGCCAAGATGTTTTTGATTCCGCAGTGGCGGGTCAGGCGTTGCACAACGCAGCTTCAAGCGTTCCACGCCAATTATATTTTTTCGGCGTCAAAATGGCGGGGATGACACCTGAAAATGAGAATTTTCGCAACTATTTGCGATTCCCTTCATTTTCAGCCGATTGTGAATAACTCGGTGACGAGGGAATTACTGGACCGAAAAAAGCGATTTTTGGCAAATTTTTCGCCCCGCTGAATAATTCGCGAAAAATACCGAATAAATCGAAAAATACCCCTCACAGGGCATTTCGCGCTTTCAAGAAAGGGATCAGTTCGTCCACGCCGAAGTCGGCCAGCACCTCGCCATCCCAGTCCATGGTGGGGGCTTTGGTTTGGCCGGAAAGGTCCGCCATTTCGCGCATGGCGGCGGCATTGCCGGAGACGACGACTTTGCGGTAGGGCAGGCGGCGCTCGTCGAGGAAGTCGAGTACCTCGTCACACCAGGGGCAGCCGGTTTTGACGTAGAGGACGGGCACGGGCATGGCGCTGTTTACTTGGTTTCAGACCTGATGCTCGGCCTCCGGCTCGGGCAGGAACTGGGTGAGGATGGCGCCGATGAGCGCGTAACCGCCGGCCACGCAGGCGCCGACGAGGGCGATGCGCGCGGGGTCGGGCTTGTCCGAGGCGGCGAGGGTGAGGGTGATCCAGGCGGCGGCGGTGCCCAGGATGCGCCCGCCGATGTTGGCGGCGAAGCTTTCCCCGGTGCCGCGCAGGTGCATGGGGAAGACGAGCGGGATGTAATTGCCCCAGAAGCTGAACTGGGCGACGACGAGGAAACCGGCGACGAAGATGCCGATTTTGATGAGGCCGAGGCTGTCGGGATTGGCAAGCTGGCCGGAAATCCACCAGAACAGGAGAGGCACGAAAAACAAGGAGGGGATTTGGAACACGCGGAAGAGCGCGCGGCGGCTGATGATCATGACCGTGAGGATGGCGAGGGCGAGGCGCCCCATCATGCCGCCGATCTCCTGCCAGAAGGTGATTTTGGCCACGGCCTCATCACTGGCATTGCCGCCGATCTGGCGCTTTTTGCCGGCGGGGATTTCGGGTTTGCCGGCGGCGGCGGCTTCCTGGACGGCCTTGCCGACGGCGGCCTTGGCGGTGCCGATGATGGCGGCGTGGCCGGCCTCATTCGGGGTGTTCAGCGCCTGCGCGCCGAGGATTTGCGGAAGCTGCTGGATGGCGCCAAAGGCGATGCCGTAGCTGGCGGCGAAGACCAGGGTGGTCAAAACGGTGGTGCGCACCAGCTCGGGGGCGAAAAGCTCGCGGATGCTGGCGCGCTTGAGCGTGCCCTCGGATTTCTTGCGCGCCCATTCGGGCGACTCGGGCAGGAAGGGACGGATCAATATGAGCGGCAGGGCTGGAATGACGCCGGAGATGAGCGTGTAGCGCCATGCCTCATGACCGCCGTGGATGGCGGGGAGATCAAGCGCCCACTTGGCTGCGAGCACATTGGCGGCGGCCACGAGCAGGCCGCCCACGGAGGAGAAGGCCTGGGTGTAGCCGAGCACGCGCTCGCGCTGATGGTTGTCCTTGAACAGCTCCGCCAGCCAGGCCACGGCGGCGACAAACTCGACGCAGACCCCGATGAAGACGAGGCAGCGGAAGAAAAGAAGCTGCCAGAGCGTGGTGGAAAAGCCCGCCGCGCAGGCGGAGAAGGCGTAGAGCAAAATGCTGAAGGTGAGCACGCGGCGGCGGCCGAGGCGGTCGGTGAGGTAGCCGCCGAGCAGGCCGAAGATGCCGCCGGCGATGGCCGGGATGAAAAAGAGCATCCGCGCCCATTGCGTGAACTCCGGCGAGCCCGGAAGCAGCAGGGGCGCGCCATCCGGCCCGATGCCACCGAGGGAGGCGAGAGCGGGCTTGACGATGAGCGGCAGCATGAGCAGCTCGTAAATATCAAAGGCGAAGCCAATGGAGGCGATGATGCAGATGAGCCACTGGGTGCGGTTCAGTTTGGGAGCGGAGGACATGATGCGCTGATGCTGTCTGGGATTGGGAGGCAAGTCAACGCGCGCTTGGGCGGGAATCCATCAGCGCCACGGGGGGGGAAATGCGGGGAGCGAAGCAAAACGGTCGTCCCCGCGCCTGAAACGAAAAATGCCTGTCACACGCAGAGTTTCTGGCAATTCCCTTTCCGGCGCGGGATCCTTATTGGCGTGCCCCAGATTCGAGATCGGCTCCTGTGATGGAGTCACGGCCGTCCAGAGTCAGATGAAGTTGAATCTGGCGAGCCAGTTTTACAGATGCTTCGCTGCGAGCATGAGGCTGGGCGATCTGGTTTGCAGATGCAAATACCAGCGCGTGCGGATCCACCCTGTAGCTCAAACCCAATCTGTGGCAGATGGCATCAAAGAGATCGAAATATTCCACATCCTCCGCGACAAGACTGAACCGTGCGTTGGTCTGAATTGGGTTCAGACCTTCGGAAAGCAAAACAATATTGAGACCTTGCCCCGCAAGGTCGTCTTGTTGACTTAATTTTTGAATTTCCTGAAGCGCGTCAGCAAGTGTGATCCGGTGAAATTCTATGCGGCGAAAAACTGGACTGAACTCCTTGTGAGCCGCAGCTTCGAAAGAGCACAGAATATTCGTCATCAAGACTGCCAGGAGGATTGAGTATGCGGCGGATGACTTCAAAACCGGTTCAGCATGAGGCCAAGTTTTCATCATTTCTTGGGTAAATGGGATCGCGCGAAATTTTGACGACTCCGTTCAGCTATAGAGCGGACTTTCACCCCCGCCCTTTCTTCCGCACTCCCTTCTTCTCTGCGGAATCTGTGAAATCTGCGGATGGCTGCTGGACCCGCGAGCCGACGGACACGGGCAGCTCTTCGGCGGTCTCTTTTTCGACGGGCTGGACTTTGATCTCGACGTTCACGGGCACAGCGCGCAGGCCTTCGATGATCTTTTGCAGGCGTTCGATGGTTAGGTCGGAAAGGGTGGGGCTGGCGACGGCGCGCTCGATTTTTTCCAGGCCGACGGTGAAGGCGCTCATCTGGCCGGTGATGCGGGTGACGGGGTCGCTCTCGCCCGCGCCGCCGGTGAGCAGGTTGCGGCCAAAAGTGCGCTTGATCTCGTCCCAGCGCGCGGCGGCGGGCTCGTCGAGCAGGCCGTTGATCTCGCGCCATTTGAGCAGGTTCGCCTCGGCGGCCTGGCTGAGGGTCTGGCTCTCGCCCCGGTAGTGGTCGGCGATGAGGGAGTCCACCTCGGCATCGGTCATGAGCGGCTGCACTTTTTCGGCGATCTTGTTCATGTTCCGGTAGCTGCCCTGGAGCTTGAAGGGCGGCTCGGTGCGGTAGGCGTCCTCCATGGCGGCGCTGCGGATGTACTCCTGGTTCACACGCAGGATGACCTCGCGCACGCGCAGCAGCTTTTCCATGACGGCCACGCAGTCGTTGATGTCCTCGGGACTTTGGTTGGCCTCGAATTCAATGCCCTCGCGGCTGCCGGTGAGGGCGATCTTCAGGCAGGCGAGCGCGTCGGCATGGCTGCGCGCGGCCACGCGGGCGAGCGCGGGATTGCTGGTGAGGGCGTTCTCGATGTAGCTGTCTTTGAAGGCTTCCTGATGGCCGCCGAGGATGTCGCCGAGGTTGTAGGTGTCGGCGCGGTTGGCGAGCATGTCGGGCACCTGGAATTTGCCGCCGACTTCGGTGTAGGGGTTGCCAGCCATGACGACGGCCACTTTGCGTCCGCGCAAGTCGTGGGTTTTTGCCACGCCCTTGAAGACGCCTTCGATGCGGCGGGTGCCATCGCAAAGCGGGATGAACTTTTGCAGGAACTCGGGATTGCAGTGCTGGATGTCGTCCAGGTAGATCATCACGTTGTCGCCCATCTCGAGGGCGAGGTTCAGGCGCTCGACTTCCTCGCGCGCGCTGGCGTTGGGTGCTTCGGCGGGGTCGAGGGAGGTGACTTTGTGGCCGAGGGCGGGGCCGTTGATCTTCACCAGCGTGATGCCGAGGCGCGCGGCCACATACTCCATGAGCGTGGTCTTGCCATAGCCGGGCGGTGAAATGAGCAGCAGCAGGCCCATGCGGTCGGTGCGCGTGTCGGCCCCGACGGCGCCGATCTGCTTGGCGAGGTTGGCGCCGATGATGGGCAGATAGACCTGGTCAATGAGCCGATTGCGCACGAAGGAGCTGAGCACGCCGGCCTTGAACTGCTCCAGGCGCAGCTGCGCGCGGCGCTGCACGGCGGTCTCGTGCTTGAGCTGATGGAAGCGCTCGTAGTCCGGCACGACGCTCGTTTCATAATGCGCGAGGCGAGCGGTGAACTCATGGTAGTCCAGCTCCAGCGCGGACTCCTGGATGCGCGAGTGCGCTCCGGTGAATCCGGTCAAAGAGACGCGCGTGGCTGGCTCGGCAGGCGTGACGGCGGGCGGCGAATCACGCAGCACGAGCAGCGCGGCGGCCTCGGTGAGCACGCCTCCGTCGGTGCCGGGATGCAGGGCGGCGAGCCATTCGCGCGCGACGACGAAGGCGGTGACGGGCTGCGCTTCGAGTGCGGCGAGGGTTTCATCAAACTCCTTCGCGGCCATCTTGACGACGAGTTCTTTGCGGAAGGCGCGGATCAGCTCGACGGCAGCGGCGGAGCGCGTGAAAGGCAGCGCGGGATGCCGGGGGCCGAGGTGCTGGAGTTCTTCGAGAAGGCAGGCGGCGATAGCTTCGGAGCGGCTAAAGCCTGGACACCAGCTTTGCGGGCTGGCGCTGGCGAGCTGCTGCAAAATGGCCTCGATCCTGGCGGCGGGAGAGTCTTGCACATCCGCGCCGCTGATGCCGAGAAGCTCGCGCATTATGCCCTTCGATCTCATGCGCGCGGCGAGGGCTTTTTTCTCCTCGTCCTCCGGCCATGCGTGCCAGAAAAGCAGCGCGAGTCCGCGCGCGGCGGGTGCGTGGCGCAAAGGGCCGAGCGCTTTTTCCATGGCGCGCAGCGGCTCCAGAATGAGCGCGGCATCGTGGTCATGCACGCCCTTGGTGTAGCCCTCATGATAACGCTGCGCCATGAAGGCGGGCACATCCACGGCTGCATCGGGCGCGTGGCTTTTGTGAAGCTGCCAGGCGAGGTATTCAGCGCGATAGACTTGCGCGTTTTCCGAGACGGAGGTCTGCTCCCAGACGTGGCGCAGCTCATCAAGGCGCGGATCGGCGACCTCCTCGAAGTAGCGCGTGCCGGTGAGGTGGAAGACAAGCTTCCCCTCGCGCGGCAGCAGGGTCAGCTCAAGCTGCTGGCGGTTGAAGCTGAACTTGTGCCGCCCGAGCTGGATGACATCGCCACCTTCCGCGTAGAGGTCGGCCTTGTCACGGATCTGCTTGAGCGAGTCCTGCTGAAGGGTCTTCAGCTTGGTCTGGAGATCATCGGCGCGGACGCTGTCGCCGAGTTTGCGCAGTTCCTCGATGAGGTCGCGCAGCTTGGCCACCATGGCATCGCCGGCAATCCAGGCGTGAACTTCCTCCGGCTTGGCAAAGGCGGCGAGGCGGTTGCGCACGCTGGCGAGGATGCGCTCCGCCGACTGGCCGAGGGACTGGCAGCGGCGGTTCAGCGCGTCCACGAGCGACTGGCGGCGCGCTTCGAAGGCGGTCTGAATTTCCTCGCGCTTGAGGGTGAGCTCGGCGGCGTAGTCGTCGAAGTCGGAGAAGCGGCTCTCCATTTCCTCGAGCTGCACCATGACGCGCGTGAGGGACTCGTCACACTTCTCCGGCGTGGTGGCGACTTCGAGGTAGTTTAGCACGCTCTGGCCGAGCAGGCTGAGCTGAGCGTGGAACTGTGCCGCGCCCTCGGCCTTGGCCAGATCATTGCGGCGGTTGCGCAGGACGCTGCGCACCTGGTTGAGCTGGGCAAAGAGCGCGGAGATGTGCTCAATGATGCGCGTGGTCTCGGTGGCGTCCTCGATCTTCAGGCCGCTGACGATCTCGGTGAGCATCTCCAGCTCGGTGCTGGACTGCGCGAGGGCCTGCTCCACCTCGGTGGCCTCCAGCACTTTCGCGAGGCTCGGCACGCGCGCCTGCTGTTCGCTGATCTGGCGGCGGTAGGGATCGAGCGCCTCTTCGCGCAAAAGGAAGGCCACGCACTTCTGTGAGAGCTTGTCCGCCGCCTCGGCCACGCCGCTGTCCATGCGCGCCACCTCGTCGGCATCCACATAGCGCACGTCCTTCAAGGCGATGATCTGCCCGCGCAGCTCGCGCAGGGCGGAGAGCAGGTGGACAAAGCCGAGAATATCCGCGGGGTCGCCATGCGTGGAGGCGGCGATGCTTTTCGCGGCTTTCTTCTGGAGCGCGGCGGTCTGCTCGGCGGCGTTTTTGCGCATCCGGCTGACTTTTTCAAACTCGCCCAGCGCGGCCTCGGCGGTGCTCTTGATCTCGGACAGGATGCTCTTGAGATCGTGTGCCTCCTCCTTGCCTATCCAAAAGTAGCTGTCTGTGATGTCGCCCGAGGAGCGTGCCAGCTCGACATAGAGGCCGGAGAAGGAGTCGTCCTTGGCCAGCAGGTTGAGAATGCCGTGGCACTCGGCCATGGCGCGGACGATTTCGGCATTGCCGATCTTGCCGAGGAAGCTCTGGCTCTGCGCATGCGGCGCGGCATCGGCGGTGATGAAAGGCGTGCGCCAGGACTGGACGACATGGTGCTTGCGCGGCTCGTCATCAGCCTGAAAGAGCACCAGCTCGCCCGAGGGGAAGAGGCTGTAGCCCTGGCAGGTGATGGGCGTGGCGATGCTCTGCGTGATGAGGTTGTAGGCCAGCAGCAGGTAGTGGCCGCTTTCGAGATCGGTGAAGACAAAGAGCGTGTCCTCGCCATTGGCGGCGGTGACGCGGCGCTCGAAGCGCATGGGCGGCAGGCCGGTGTCGAAGCGCTTCACCTCGCCCGTTTGCAGCACATAGCCGTGCGGGAAGATGATGCCGTGGCCGTCCGGCAGCAGAACGCAGGATTGCTCGATGCTGTCCACGCGGTGCGCCTCGCGGGTGCGCTCGTTGAAGACGAGATGCCGCCACGTTTTCTCCTGGTAGGGCAGCACTTTGAGCAGGATGAGATTGCCGACGATGGCGTAGTGGACCTCGGCGTCGTCGAGCGTCTGGTCGGCATTGTCCACCGGCTCGCTGTAGATGCCTCTGCCGGAGTCGGTGTTGTTTTCCACCTTCACCGTGAGGTCGCCGCCGATGGTCTCGACAAAAACGCGGTCCTCAATGCTGATGTGCGGATGCGCGCCGTAGCGGTACATGTCCCGCCGCGCGCGCTTCCACTCGAACTCCTGCGTCGGCGGAAAGACAAACTCGTGGTCGGAGCGGTTGCCGAGATACTTGAGCGTGCCCGCCTCGTCATTGACCATCCATTTGAAGGTCTTCACCTCCGCCGCGCCGCGCCCGACGGACATGCCCATGTAGAGGTGCGGGCCGATGCGGTGGAACTTCAGAAAGGAGGCGTTCTTGTAGTAGCCGTAGAGGTAGGCGAAGTCCTCGACGAACTGCGGATCGGAGAGCAGCCCGTCCTTGATGGGATGGAAGCTGTGGTCCTCGGGATTGTAGTCGTAGCCCGCGAAGACATCCTCCACATGCATCTGCGAGCGCAGGCCGAGGTGGACATTGTAGCCGAACAAAAAGCGCCGCGGGCCGATGGCCGTCATGTCGCGCGGCACGCAGTTGTTGTCCGTGGTCAGGCGCGTGGTGGCCAGCAGCGCGGTGTCAATGCCGCCGAACTCGGCTTTGCGGTCGTTGTTCAGCAAATCCAGCCGCCTTTGCAGCTCCGCCCCATGCTTGTCCAGCCGCTGCCGGATCACCTCGTAAGCACCGGCTTCGAGCTGGGGAGAGGCGGCCTGGGGGGATGGAGTTGGTTCAGCCATGGACAGCGCCGGTGAAGTGACGGCAGATCATCAGTCGGTGAAGTGGAAAGCCGAATGCGTCACTTCTTCGCCTTGCCCGTGAGCAACGCGCCGACGCTTTGCTCGGCGAGGCCGAAGCGGGTGGCGGCGCCGATCATGCCGGTGAGCTTGTTCAGCGTTTCGGCGTCGGGGTTGAGGCCGATGAGCTTGGCGAAGAGGCCGGAAAGGGTGAGGTTTTTAATATCCTCGGCGGTGAGGCCAAACTGGTCCACGAGGGTCTTCAACTGCGCTTTGAAGTAGTCCGGGTCGCCATTGAAGAAGGTCTCCTTCACATCGCTGAGCGTGCGGCTGCCTTCGACGAGGCGGTCCACGGCGCGGGCGTTGCCGATGGCGCTGGTGATCTTGTCGAAGAACTGGCTCTCGCCGCCGACGATCTCGATCTTGGCGGATTTCATCGCCTCGCCAAGCACGCCAGCCTGGGCTTCGGCGATGTCTTTCTGGATGTGGATCTGGGCGAGCTCGACGGACTTCTCCTTGTCGAGCGTGAGCTTGAACTCCTCGTGCTCGCGTCCGGCGTCTTCGAGCAGCTTCATGGCCTGGGCTTTCTTGGTGATGCCGTCGGCTTCGGCGGCGAGCTTGAGCTGAAGCACCTCGGCATCCACATGGCCCTGCTTCTGCGCGGCCTCGGCCTTGGCAAGAAGAACCTGGGCCTCGCCGAGTCCGGGCGCGGCGGTCTTGGCGGCGACGGCTTCGGCGAGCGCTTTTTCGGCGGCGGCTTCGCGTGCGGCAGCTTCTTGCTTGGCTTCGGCCAGGGTGAGCATTTCCTGGGCACGGAGCTGGGCGGCCTCCTTGGCGGCATCGGCTTCCTTGACCGTGGTAAAGGCGTCCTGCTCGGCGGCAAGGCGGGCGGCTTCCTTCGCGGCCTCTGCTTCCTTGATCTTTTGGATGAGCTGCTCCTGGGCGGCTTTTTCGGCCAGGGTCAGAGCCACCTGCTTCTCGCGGTCGGCGGTGGCGAAGGCCTCGGTGTCTTTGATCTTCTGCTGCTCGACGACGACGGTCTTCTCCAGCGCCACACGCTCTTTGATGACCTCCTGGATGTTTCTCTTCTCGACTTCGACAGCCTTCTCTTTTTCGATGTCCTTCAGTGTGGTCACGCGCTCGCGCTCGATGATCTCCAGGTCGCGGTCGCGGGTGACGCGCTCGACTTCGACGGCGTCCGTGCGCTCCTTGCTGCGCTGGGCCACGAGCACCTGGCGCTCCATGTTTTCGTTGGCGATGGCGATCTCCTCATCGGCGGCGATCTTGGCGCGCTCGGCCTTCAGGCGCTCCTCAGCCTGCACTTTGAGTGTCTCCGCTTCTTCACGGGCTTTAACGCTTTCCACGTCACGCTTCTGCTTGGCCTCGGTCTCGGCGAGCTGGCGCTCAAGTTCGAGGATGGCCTCGCGGGCCTGCACGTCCTGCTGCTTGATGACCTTTTCCTTGTCGCGCTGGATGTGGTTGGCGAGCTTGGCCTGGGTGGCGGTGAGCTCGGTGATTTTTTTGATGCCCTCGGAGTCGAGGATGTTCTGCGGATCAAGGTTTTCGAGCTGGGTCTGCTCCAGGAAGTCAATGGCGCAGTCGTCGAGGGTGAAGCCGTTGAGGTCGGTGCCGATGACCTTGAGGATCTCGTTCTTGAAGTGGTCGCGCTCATTATAGAGCTGGACGAACTCGAAGCGCTTGCCCACGGTTTTGAGAGCCTCGGAGAATTTGGCGTCGAACAAGGTGCGCATGGTGTCCACACTCGACGCGCGCTGGCATCCGATGCTCTGGGCCACACGCAGCACGTCCTCGTTGGTCTTGTTCACACGGACGAAAAAGGCCACCTTGATGTCAGCGCGCATGTTGTCCTTGCAGATCAGCCCTTCCGGCCCGCGGCGCTCGATCTCCACGCGCTTGACGGAGATGTCCATGTACTCGGCATGATGCGCGATGGGGATGACGAGCATGCCGTTGAAGGAGACCTTGGTTCCGCCGATGCCGTTGCGCACGATGGCCTGGCCTTGATGCACCTTCCGGTAGAAACGCGAGATGAGGATGATGACGCCGGCGATGAGGCCGACAATGCCGCCGATGACCGGCAGGCCGAGGAGTTCGATGATGGCGATGGGTGTGTGCATGGCGGGAGTGTTGGCGGTTTGAGGGTTCGATGGATGAGCGGGTCAGGCGGGTTCGATGAGGTAAAATTTGCCGTCGGGGGAGGCAGTGATGATTTTGGCGGAGGCGCCCTTCGTCAGAGGCGCGCCGCCGGGAGTGAGACGGACGTTCAGCAGCACCGGCGCGCCTTCATTGCCGATCTGGAGCTGGCCGAACTGGTCGGTGGCCTCGGCGCTGACGACCACTCCGGTCCGGCCGATGACATCCACATTTTCCGTGGCCGACTCGGCCATGGCGGTGAAAAGTCTGCCGATGGGCAGGGTGACGATCTTGGTGACCACGAGACTGCCGAGCACTCCAGGCACAAAAAGCAGCGCGGCGGTGGACATGCTGCGCTCACCCGGACTGCCGTTGTAATAATAGTTCAGCGCCACATTGCCCGCCCAGAGGAAGAGTGAAAAAAAGCTCCCCCAGATGAGGATGGGAACCTTGGCGAAGCCGAGCGCCTTGCCAAAGCTTAGCCACAGGCCGCCGAGATGGCCGTGGTGCGCGTCGGCGGCGTCACCCAGGTCGGCGGTCGCATCACCGATCTCCAGGATGTCGAGGTCAAAGTCCAGGATGCCCGCGAGCACCAGCAGCCAGTACAAAAACACCGCGCCAAGCAGCAAGGTGACCGGCAAGTTATGCGGCGCGATGATTTCCTGGTAGAGCTCGATCATGGCATGAAACGCGGCGAGTTAAGCAGCCCGGATAAACAAGCACACTACAAAATCCGCAAAATTTTCCACACGCTTGCCAGCGACCATCAAGCCCGCAGGCAGGTTTGAAGGCATGGAGGAGAGCGCTGGCACGCCGCAATGGACGGTCCAACCCGGAAAAAACACCTTGCAAGGACGCGGGGACTCCCGCACACTCCCACCGTTCCTGGCTCTCTCAGCCAGGTGAACATTGGTGTCCGCTCCGGCGATTCGGAGTTGTGGTTTCACAGGCGCGCTGTCCTCGAAACCCGTTCCTGCGGCAAGCTCCGGCTTGTTTCGAGTGGAAACCGCGGCGAGGCCGCTCTCATTCCCCCCATCCAATTCTCCCCTCCGCGACGAGGACCCCAGGCCCGCAAAAGCCGGCATTCTTCCGCGTTACCCCAACCTTCTCAGATTTCCGCAAAGCAACATGGCTGGACATAACAAATGGTCCAAGGTGAAGCATATCAAAGCCGTCGTGGACGTGAAGCGCGGCAAGGTCTTCAGCAAGCTCTCCAAGGAGCTGACTGTCGCCGCCAAGCACGGCGGCTCGAATCCGGATCTCAACGCCCGGCTGCGCAGCGCCATCCTGGCCGCGCGCGCCGCCAATGTGCCGAATGACAACATCGAGCGCGCGATCAAAAAAGGCGCGGGCGAGCTGGGGGGCGACGCCATTGAGGAGGTCACATACGAGGGCTACGGCCCCGGCGGAGTGGCCTTCATGATCGAGGTCGTGACAGACAACCGCAACCGCGCCGCCAACGACCTGCGCGTCCTGCTTTCAAAGAACGGCGGCACCTTCGCCGATGCCGGCAGCGTGGCCTACCAGTTCACCCGCAGGGGCGAGATACGGCTGCCCAAAGGCGGCCTCGACGAGGACGGCGCGATGGAACTGGCGCTCGAATCAGGGGCCGAGGATGTCGAGGATGCGGATGAGGAATGGCTTCTCTACACAGCCACCGACCAGCTTTTCCAAGTCGCCGGCGCGCTGCGTGACAAGGGTCATGAAAGCACATCGCAGAAGCTCATTTACCAAGCGGCGACCCCCGTCATTCTCACCGATCTCGACCAGGCCAAGGCCGTGATCAAACTCCACGACCAGCTCGACGACTACGACGACACGCAGAACGTCCACTCCAATTTCGAAATCTCCGACGAGATCGCCGACGCGCTCTCTTGAACCCTCCCTTTCCAAAACCATGAGCGAAGAACTCCTGCTCGACCTGCCGTCATCCGAGCCGCCTGTGAAAAAGGCCGCCGCAAAAAAGACACCCGCCAAAAAGGCCGCCGCCAAGAAAACCGCCGCCAAAAAGGCGGCGGTGAAAAAAGCCCCGGCTAAAAAAGCCGCGAAAACCCAGGCCGCCGTTGAAGTCGAGGTTACCGCGCCTGAGGAAAATCCAGTTGCCGCTCAAGCAGAGACTGAGACGCCCGCCGAGCCCAAGCTCCCGCGCAAGTCGGTAACCGTGGTGAAAAAAGCCGCCAGCATCCTCAAAAAAATGCAGAAGGCGGCGCTGAACGCGGCGCCTGCCGCCAAGAATCCCGAGTCCCCTGCCATTGAGATAGCGCCATCCGAACCGGAGCCGCCGCCTGCTGTCGAGCAACCATCCGTGGCACCTGCCGCCGCTCCAGCGATGGTCGAGACATCCGCGCCAGTATCCATTGAGACATCCGTGCCGGAGACAGCTCCCGCAGTAGAAAACGAGCCGCCAGACGGGGAGGCGGCGCCTCCCGCGCAGCCCGAGCGGAAGAAGTCGAAATTCGAGCGCTGGAAAGAACGCCGCGAACGCTTCCGCCAGGAGAAGCTGGCGCGCAGGCTCGCCGCGCAGCAGGCCGCCGGGGAGGCCGGAGCGGACCCGGACGCAGGCAACGGCGAGGACGAGAGATCACGCACACCAGAAGTGGTGCTCGGCCCGCCCGAGCCCGCGGAGGGCGTCCTGGAACTCACGCCCAAAGGCTACGGCTTTCTCCGCCGCCGCGAGCTTGGCTATGCCCAGCATCCGCAGGACGCCTTCATCTCCGGCGACTTCATCCGCCAGTATGGCCTGCGCGAGGGCATGGCGGTGAAAGGCATCGCGCAAAAAGGTCCGCGCGGACCGCAGATCACCAGTGTTGGCGAGGTGAACGACCGCGCGCCGGAAGCCATGCGCGATCTGCCCTTGTTCGAGGAGCTGAAGGCCACCAATCCCTGCAAAAAGCTCCAGCTTGAAACCACAAAAGACCGTCTCACCACGCGGGTGATAGACATGTTCACCCCGGTGGGACGCGGCCAGCGCGGCCTCATCGTCGCCCCGCCGCGCGCGGGCAAGACGACGATGCTCCAGCACATCGCGGAAGCCGTGGTGGCGAACCACCCCGCCATCCACTTGATGATCCTGCTCGTGGACGAGCGTCCGGAGGAGGTCACCGAGTTCAAACGCATCCTGCCCAAGGCCGAGATTTACGCCAGCTCCAACGACCAGGATGTGAAGAGCCACACGCGCATCGCCACGCTCGCCATCGAGCGCGCGAAGCGCCTCGTCGAGTGCGGCGAGCATGTCTTCATGCTCATGGATTCCATCACCCGCCTGGCGCGCGCCTTTAACAACGCCAAGTCCGGCGGCGCCACCATGAGCGGCGGCATGGGCGTGGGCGCGATGGAAATCCCGCGCCGCCTTTTCGCCGCCGCGCGCAACACGCGCGAGGCCGGCAGCCTCACCATCCTGGCCACCGCCCTCGTTGAGACCGGCAGCCGCATGGACGACCTGATCTTCCAGGAGTTCAAAGGCACGGGGAACATGGAGCTCGTGCTCGACCGCAAGATCGCCGAGCAGTTTTATTATCCCGCGGTGAACATCTTCAAATCCGGAACGCGCCGCGAGGAGTTGCTGCTTCAGTCCTTCCAGCTCGACAAGATCCACATGCTGCGCCGCGGCCTCGCCGGCCACAAGCCGATAGACGCCATCCAGCGCGTGCTCACCCTCATGGAGCGCTACCCAAGCAACGCGCAGATGCTCGTGGACCTGCCCAGCAAGGGCGGCTGAGGCTCACATCTCCAGGAAGTTTCGCAGCAGCTTTTTCCCCTCGGTGGTCAGGATGGACTCGGGGTGGAACTGCACGCCGTGGATGGGCAGCTCCTTGTGCCGCAGGCCCATGATCTCGCTCTCGTCATCGCCGGCGACGGCGGTGATCTCCAGGCACTCGGGCAGTGTGTCGCGCTTCACCAGCAGGGAGTGGTAACGCGTGGCTTCAAAGGGGTCCGGCAGGTCTTTGAAGACGGACTGGCCCGTGTGGTGAATCATGGAGGTCTTCCCGTGCATGAGCCGCCCCGCGCGCACCACATCCCCGCCGAAGACATGGCCGATGCTTTGATGCCCCAGGCACACGCCGAGGATGGGCGTGCTCCCGCCAAAAGCGCGGATCACATCGCAACTGATGCCCGCCTCTTTCGGCGTGCATGGGCCGGGCGAGACGCAGATGTGGTCCGGCTTCAGCCGGCGGATTTCCTCGAGCGTGATCTGGTCGTTGCGGTGGATCTCCATGCGCGCGCCCATCTCGCCGAAGTACTGGACGAGGTTGTAGGT
>DDQZ01000030.1:20859-28804 GCA_002343505.1 Verrucomicrobiaceae bacterium UBA2429
ACGAGGTTGTAGGTGAAGGAGTCGTAATTGTCTATGATCAGCAGCATGGGCCGACCATCCGCCGCGCCTGTGGAAAAGCAAGCGGGCGGCCCCACGCAGGCGCGTTCGAGGGAATGCGAAAGCAAGCGCGGCTATACGGCGCCCATCTCACGGAAGCTGAAGTAGGGCTTTCGGCCGCTCTGGTCGGGCATGCCGATGATGACGTGGTCGCAAAACTTGATGCTCAGCACCTCGGCCGCGTCCTTGATCTTCCGGGTAAAGGCGCGGTCTGCCGTGCTCGGAGCGGGGTCGCCCGAGGGGTGGTTGTGGACGACGGTGAAGCCGTAGGCCTTGTGGATGACGGCGGGGCGCAGGATGTCGCGCGGGTGGGCCATGGTCTCATTGACCGTGCCGGTGAAGATGACCTCGTCGCGCATGAGATGGAAGCGCGCGTTCAGCAGCAGCACGCGCAGCGTCTCGTGGGGCAGGCTCTGCATCTCGGCGGCGAGGTAGCGATAGACCTTTTCCGGCTCGTCCAGCGGCGTGTCCTTCACCCAAAAGCGCTCCGCGCGCCTCCCCAGCTCGAAGGCGGCGGCCAAGTGAGCGGCCTTCGCCGGGCCGAGCGCGTGCGAGGCGGCGATCTGGCTGGCGGAAGTGCGCGAGAGATTGTGCAGGGTGCCCACCTCGCGCAGCAGGCGGTTCGCCACTTGGAGGGCGTTTTCACCCTTCACGCCCGTGTTGATGAAAATGGCGAGAAGCTCGGCATCGGAGAGCGCGCCGGGGCCGAGGCGCAGCAGGCGCTCGCGCGGGCGGTCGTCTTCCGGCATGTCATGGATGCGATGGGACATGGGCGCGAGCTTGCAGCCGCCGCCTGGATCTGAAAAGAAAAATTCCACTCGCGGCATCATCGGGGCAGGGGAGAGTGCGCGCCGCTTCCAAATGAAAAGCCTCACGGCAGTCTCCGCTCTCACGATGCTCCTGGTGCTCGGCGTTCAGGAGCTGCTCGCGCTGGCGCGCGGGATGCTGGACTTGGAAGTGCTGGGCGCCGGGCTGGCGTCCGGCTTCCGCCACATCATCCCCGAGGGGCTGGACCACATCGCCTTCCTGCTCGGGCTGTTCTTTCTCTCCCGCGCCTTCCCCGCGCTGCTCGCGCAGGTCACGATCTTCACCCTGGCGCATTCTTTGACTCTGGGGCTGGTGGTGCTCACCGGCTTCAGCTTTGAGCCGCGCTGGGTGGAGGTGGCCGTGGGGCTGAGCATCGCCGCCGTGGCGGTGGAAGGCATGTTTTCATGCAGCCTGGCACGCTGGCGCTGGCTGCTCGTCATCGCTTTCGGCATGATTCACGGGCTCGCCTTTGCCCACAATCTCGTCCAGGAGGAGGGCATCCGCCGCAGCCCTGTGTCCGCGCTCTTTGGGTTCAATCTCGGTGTGGAGTTGGGCCAGCTCGTCGTGGTGGGCGCGCTCATGCTCGTCTTCAGCCCCTGGTGGCGCCGGCCCTGGTACCGCGTCCGCGTGGCCATGCCCGCGCTGGCCTGCACCGCGCTGTGCGGGCTCTTTTGGGCGGTGCAGAGGGCGGCGTGAGGGGGGAGAGACGCATCCCTGCCATAAACTTCATCGTGACGAAGCTGTGACCGCGGTCTGCAAGAGTCTCGTGCTTCCGCTTGACCGCGCGCGGGGGGCCGCCCATTTTCCGCGCGCATGAAAATCCAAACCGCCCTTGCCGCCCTCATTGTCTCCACCAGCCTCGCCACCGCGGAGGACATCAGCTTTGAAAAACAAATCCTCCCCGTATTGAAGACCAGCTGCTTCAAATGCCACGAGACCGAGCATGAGGAGGACGGCCGGGTGAAGCGCCCGAAAGGCGGCCTGGTGCTGGACACGGCTGAGGGCATCATGGCCGGCGGCAAAGAATACCCGAAGGAAAACGTGGTGGCCGGCAAGCCCGACGATAGCTGGCTGCTCAAGACCATGGCCCTGCCGGACTCCGACGACTTTGCCATGCCCCCCGAAGGCAAGGGCGACCGCGTCAGCGACGCCGACCAGGAGCTGATCAAGAAGTGGATCGCCGCCGGCGCCAACTTTGGCGGCTGGACGAAGTCCGCGAAGGAGTGACCCGCGCATTGCCAATCCGTGAAGAGTGACGGCGCGTGCCGTCACTCTTTTTTTGCGTCCCAGCCGCGCACCCGGGCATGCACCTGCGCGCAGCGGCCCATGTAATGGTCCATGGAGAAATCCACGGCGGCTTTGAGGATGTGCTCCTTCGCCTTTGTCTCCTCTCCGACCGCCTCGAAATAGAGGCCGAGATAGAGGTGGGCGTAGCAGCGATGGTTGCGCAAATCCTCGCCCTCCCCCTGCTCGGCGGCGGCGAGCACGTCCTCCACGGTGGCTTTGGAGGCGAAGAGGTCATGCACCTGCTTCATGGGCACGCGGCTGTCCCCGGAGATGGGGATGAGGTGCTTGCGCGCCTCCTCCACGCCGTTCTTTTTCGCCACGCAGATGAAATGCCACGCGGCGTTTTCGACATCGGCGGTGTTCACGGTCTGATGCACCTCGAACTGCTCGCGCCCGCCCTGGTAATCCTCCGCGTAATAGAGCGCCAGCCCGCGCTGCCAGAGCTTCGGTTTCGCGCCCGGCTCCAGTTCGAGCAGCTTGTCAAAAGCGGCCACGGATTCCCTGGGCTTCGCCTCGAAAAAGAGGGCCACGCCCTCGCGGAACAGCTCATTGGGCGATCTGGCCTCCTGCGCGTGCAGGGCGCAGGGCATCAGAAGGGAAAGAAGGAGTTTTTTCATGAGTCGTGAGTTCAATCTTCCGGCGTGAAGTAGCGCCCCATGTGATCGAGAATCTTCGCGCGCAACTCGTCGCCATCCACCTCGCCATTGTGGCGGAAGATGACTTCTCCGCCGGGGGCGACGACGAGCGTGTGCGGGATGGGTCCCGGCCATTCGGGGTCGAGCGCGGCGATGAGTTCGTCCTGGTTCGCGCCTTGGAAGACGTAGGCGTTGCCTTTGCGGCCCTCGGCTTTGAGGGAGGGTTTTAATTTGTCCGGCACGATGCAGTTCTGCTCCTCCAGGAACTCCTTCACCTCCTGCATTTCATCCGGCTCGTTGATGCTGATGCAGATGAGCTCGAAGTCGCGCAGGGCGAACTTCCTCTGCGTGTTCACCAGTTCAGGGAACTCCTCCACGCACGGTCCGCACCAGGTGGCGAAGACATTGAAGATGCGCACTTTCTTCGTGTCGTTTTTGCGCAGCGCGGCCACGCCTTTGGCGTCAATGAGTTCCACGTCCACGGGAGTCGTCTCCCATTTCGTCTGATCGGCGGCCACGGCCTCGCGCTTGGTGATCCACTTCGTCGAGCAGCCGTGCGGGCGCGTCTCGGCGAGCGCCACGGGCCGCCCGGCGAGCAGATCGTCCACGGCGTTGCGCGCGTCATGCGAGGTCACACTGGCCTCGTCGGCGAAGCGGCTGTCGTCGAAGCGGCCCTTGTAGCGCAGCTTGCGCTCCTGGTCGAAAAGGAAGACATGCGGGGTGGCCAGGCAGCCGTAGGCCAGCGCGGTCTTCTGCGTCTCGCCATCGTAGAGGTAGGGGAAATTGAAGCCCTGCTCCGCGGCGTGGCGCTTCATCTCGGGGAAGCTGTCGTTGTACTTGGAGTAGCCGAGCTCGTCCGGGCGCAGGGCGGCGGGGTCGTTGGGGTTGATGGCTACGACTTGCACGCCCTTGCCCTCATAAGCGGCGGTGAATTTTTTCAACCGCGCCTCAATGGCCTGCGAGCTGGGGCAGTGGTTGCTGATGAAAGCCACCATGAGCAGGCGCGCGCCGGCGTAGTCCTTCAAAGTGTGCGTCTTCTCGTCTATGCCAGGCAGCGCGAAGTCCGGCGCCGCATCTCCCAGCGCGAGTTCATGAAAGCCCTCCGGCATGGAGGACGCGGCCTTTTTGGCCTTGGGCGCGGTCTGCGCGAGGGCGAGCGCGGGCAGGAGAAAAGAGACGAGGAGAAGCTTCATGGCGGAGAGCATGGGAACGGTCAGCCTTTGGAATTGTTTGCGCCTGCCGTCATTTCGAGGCGGTCAAAAACGCACCGTGACCTGCGCGGCCAGCAGATGCTCCCCTTCATCATGAGGGCTGGAGCGGCCGGCGAGGCTGTATTGCAGCTTGGCCTGGAGATGGCGGCTGAGGCGGTGGCCGAGCGCGAGGTCGGCGCGCCAGCCGTCGTTGTCCCAGGCGGTGGAGGTGCCGGGCACGTCGCCGAACCAGCTTTGATTCCAGCGCGCCGCGAGCCACGAGCCGGAGCCGAGCTTGCGCTTCGCCTCGATGAAGCCGGTGAGCACGCGCGCGCCGCCGGCGTTCGGGATGGCGAAGCGGCTGGTCATCAGCTCTCCCCACATCTGCCACGGGCCGTGCGCCCACGCGGCGTCGAGGGCGAAGGTGGTCTGCGCGTAGTCCTCGAAGCCCCGTCCGCGCGGCAGGCGCCGGGCATCCTCCAGCAAATACGGCCCGTGGCTGAAAGAACCGCCGAAGGCCCACTCGGGCGCGGGTTTCCAGCCGAGGCGGCCCGTCCAGGTGGTGCTGGTCCAGCCGTTTTGCGCGGCGTCCCAGGTGTGCGGGCGGGAGGAGAGCGCGGCGTTTTTGATCTCCAGCGCGTAGTCGAAATCCGACACCCGGCCGGAAAGGGACAGCCCCGTGGCATAAGACGGTCCCCACACCACAGGCAGCCAGGTCAGTGGATTGTCCCGCTCGCCGCGGCGGCCGAGCAGGGCGCCCTTGGGCGCGGCGCGATGGTCCACCACGGGCAGCATGTCGGAGTAGGCGGCGGGCGCGGTGACGAAGGGGTTGTCCCAGGAGAAATGCCGCCGAGTCCAGGCGCCGAAGACGGTGGCCGACTTCCCTGCGCGGAGGGCCAGCGCGTCATCGCCCAGCGGACGCCACTCGATGAAGTACTCGTCCAGCCGCGTCTGCCCGTCCGGCGCGAAGCCGGGATCGAAGCCGCGGTCCACGCGCATCTGCGCATGGGCGCGCAGCGTCTCGCCAGCGCGCAGATCCAGGAATAGCGAGAGACGCGGATTGAAAAAGACCTCGTCGTCCGTGTTGAGCAGGCCCAGCGCGGGAGTCTCCGGCGCATAGGTCTCCAGATCGAGCAGGCCCGACACATCCGCGCGCCAGAAGGCGTCCGTGCTGTGCAGGGAGAGCGCCTCATCCAGAGTCTCCAGGAAGGCCTGCGCGCGGCAGAGACCGGCCTGCATGGCAAACAAGGCGGCGGTAATGGCGAGGAAACGCATGATCATTGGGAATTACGGCGCAGCACCCGCCACGCTGGAACGGGGTCGGTGAAGCCTTTCAATTTTAACGGCTCCGGCAGAGCCTCGGTGACGACATCTCCGGGCAGGCGCGCGCGGGTGGTCTCATCAATCACCACCTGGCCGGCGGCGGCCGCGCCGCACAGGCGGGCGGCCAGGTTCACGCGCTCGCCCACCACGGTGTAGTCCGCGCGTTTCTCCGCGCCGATGCAGCCGGCCACGACATTTCCAGTGGCGATGCCGATGCCGATGCCCAGGGGCAGGGCCGAGCCCTCGTTCAGCCGCGCGCGCGCCGCCAGCATCTCCAGCGCGCAGCGCGCGGCGTTCACCGCGTCCTCGCCATGATGCGTTGGCGCGCCGAAGACGGCCATGATGGCATCCCCGGCGAACTGGGTGATGACGCCGTGCCAGCGGTACACCACCTCTGTCAGCGCGCCCATGTGGCGGTTTAAAATGGCGATGACCTCCGCCGGGTCCCGCCCCGCGCTCATGGCGGTGTAGCCGCGGATGTCGCAAAACATGATGCTCGCCTCCCGCGCCTCGCCGCCGAGCTTGATCTTGCCCGCCATCATCTGCTCGGCCACGCGCGCGTCGGTGACCATGCTGAGCACGGAGTGGTAGCGCTCCTTGAGCGCCAGGCCCTCCGTCATCTCGTTGAAGGAGAGGTTCAGCTCCGCAAACTCATCCGTGCCGGCCTCCGGCAGTCGTGTCTCGAAATCCCCCCCGCGCACCGCCTGCGTGGCCGCCACCAGCGTGTGGATGGGCCGGCTGAGCTGGCGGGAAAAAACCCCGCCCAGCAGCCACGCCAGCGCCAGCGCGCTCGCGCCGATGCCCGCCACGCGCCGGAGGAGCTGCTGCTGCCGCGCCTCCAGGTCCGCGAGGGAGAAGACGCTCACCAGCCATGCCGGGGCAAAAGCCGAGCCCTCGTTCAGACGGTGCGCCGCCGCCTTGTGCTCCACGCCCCCGATGAAAAACGAAAAGCCTCCCGGCCCCTCCTCTCCTGTCCCGGATTGCATCACCACGCCCACCTCCCGCAGCACGCGCGCCTCCACGCGCGGCGCGATGAAAAAATCCTCGCCATGAAACAGCGTCATCAGGCCCGGAGCGTCCCCGTCGTCTCCCGGAGCGGCGAAGCGCGCCACCGACTGGCCGAGGAAGAGCGTGCCCACCGTCGTGTCGAAGTTGCGGATCTGCATGGCCAGCACGCGGTAAAGCTCAGGCCCGTTTGCCGAGGGCAGGGCCACGAAGCCCGCGTGCGCTTCAGTCTCCTCCTCCGGCATGGCCCTGGCTGCCAGGGCCAGAGCCGAGGCCAGCGCCGACTCCTGCTCTGCGGTGAGAAATCCGGCGCGGCTTTGCCCCGGCGGCGGCATCAGGCCCGATTCGCGGGAGGCTAGGCGGAAGAAGTCCAGCTCCGCCAGCCGCAGCTCATCCGCCGCCACATTGTAAGTTTCGGGATCGCCCTCCTCCAGCGCGGCGAAGAGGCGCACGGACTCCGCCAGCCGCGCGGCCTGCTTTTTCGCATCCGCCAGCCGCGAGTCCTGCTCCTGGCGGAAGGTCGCCATGCGCTCATGGAACATGGTGTCAACCAGTGCGCGGTAGGAGGCACTGTTCTGGCTCTGCGCCACCACCAGCACGGCTGCCGTGGTGCCGGCCACGACACCCAGGATGGTCTGCTGGAGCTTGGCGCGGAAGGTCATGCGGCGGGAGTTCTCAGCGCGCCAGGTCCACCGTCAGCGTCTGGCCCTCGCGCAGGGTCAGCTTCGTCTCCCGCGTCTTTTCCGAGGGCAGCAGCGCTTTGAGTGTGTAGTCGCCCGCGGGCAGCTTCGGCAGCGTGAAGGAGCCGTCCGCCGCCGTGGTGGTGAACCAGGGCGTGTCCAGCACCAGCAGGCGGCAGCGCATGTGCTGGTGGATCTCGCAGTAAATCTTCACCAGCCCCGGCTTGTCGAAGGTGATGCGCGGGCTCGGCTCGTCCTTGCGGAAGCGGCCCAGGTCAAAGCGGCGCGCGCGCGAGTAGGAGAAGACATTGTGGAACTCGTCATCCTCGTTCGGGAACTCCGCGCTGGACCCCGTCTGCACCGCCGCCAGCGCCGGGCGGAACTGGTAGCCGTTCTGGCGGATGCGCAGCACCTCCCCCGCGCGCGTTTTCGGATGCGCCCCGTCCGCGCGCTCCAGCCACACCAGCGCGCGCGGCGCGTCCTCACCCTGCACAGGCTTCTTCGTTTCCGGTTTGTAGCCCGGCTTCACCTCCGGCGGGCGCGGCTGGTCCAGCGCCACGCGGCCTTTGACGATGCCATCCGCGAGCGCGGGCGCCGCGCTTAGCAGCAGGCAGACGGCGAAAATGGAGCACGCTTTTCCCATGCCGCCCGACCCTGCCGCATCCGCGCGTTTTGCCAAGGGCGGATCACACCCCCGCTGGAGGGCGGCGCGGTGAGGGCCGGCGTGCAGAAGCTCCCGAACCCGCGCCAAAGACCTTTCCGCCACCCCGGCAGCCTGCCCTGCCTCCGAGCGACTCTTTTTCACTGCCAAGGCAGCCTCCCTGCCAGCCGCGCGACTCTTTTTCACTGCCAAGGGAGCCTCCCCACAAGCCGCGCGACTCCGCAATCGTGCCAAGGGAGCCTCCCCACAAGCCGGACGACTCCGCAATCGTGCCCTGGGAGTCTCCCCACAAGCCGCACG
>DDQZ01000066.1:0-87256 GCA_002343505.1 Verrucomicrobiaceae bacterium UBA2429
AAGGTGTCTCGGATGACGCTTACACCAGAACAGCAAATCCGTCCACTCCCCGCCCAGATTGTAAATCTGCGACACCAGCGCGATGCAGGCCCCCGGCGGCGCGCCGCCACGCCCGTCAGCCCCCGGGGCCACCCGCCTCCTGGCCGCCGTCCCTCCTCCCTCGATCCCGCACTCTGTTTGCCTTCAACCGCCATGACCGGCAGAAAATGAGCCGCTTCTGACTCCGCCAAAGGGGTTCATGGATGGAAAAACTCGCCGATTTTGAGGTAAAAGTTCGTTTGTAGCTCAAATACAACCGAATGTTTTGCTCGAACATTCGATTGTATTCAAAATACAATCGAACTTTCCGGCAAAAAGTTCGCCTGTATTTTGAATACATTCGATTGTTTGCGCAATACAGATGAACTTTTCAGCAAAAAGATCGCCTGTATTTGGATTACATTCGATTGTTTTTGGAATACAGGTTAATATTTCAGCAAAAAGATCGAATGTATTTTAAATACATTCGATTGTATTTTAAATACATTCGATTGTTTTGGGAATACAGGTTAACTTTTCAGCAGAAAGTTCGCCTGTATTTGAATTACATCCGATTGTTCTGGGAATACTTTCGACTTTTCCGACCACTAGGAGTGCCGCAGCGGCACTCCGGCAGCCATCCCGGCGGTTATCGTCCATGCCGCGCTGGGCGATCCCACCCGCCGCCGCTGCTACCGCATCACTCCGGGACCGTCGAAAGTGTCAGGCCGTCAGCGGTGACCTTGACGCTGCGGATGGCTTTGAGCACGGTTCCGGACGGCTCAATGCCGCGGTAAGGGGCGAGCCAGGTCCAGATTTCCATGCCGACGATGAAGCCTTCCGGCACTGCTTTTCCGGGCACTTCGACTTCGACGACTTTGGCGTCCACGCCCTCCGCGTGGATGTGCATGTGGAAGCCGAGCCCGCCGATGAGGTAGCGTTTTTTGCCCTCCCAAAATTTGATCCGGTTCATGGGCAGGCAGGCGCGGGCTATGAGGAGATTTTTGGCGGGGTCGGTCTTTTCGAAATGCAGCATCTCCGCGTAGCTGCCGTAGCCGGTGTCGGGCGCGAGCACGAGGAGGGCGTTGAGTTCGGGAAGGCTGAGGCGGAGTTCGGCGCTGCGGCCGGCGCTGACGGCTTTGGTGAATTCTGACAGCCGGCCCTCCAGGGCGGCGCGGGCCGGTGCCGCGAGGGTCTTGTCCGGCAGTGCGACCGGATCATCCACGGTGAGGCTGGCGATGACCTTGTCCTGAGTGAGGAGCGAGTACGCGCTCCAGGCGATGATGCCGCCGAAGGTGAGCACGGCCATGAGCATGATGGCGCAGCCGTAGTAGGGGCTGAAGGGGGCGGTGGGGACTTTCTGGACGCGGGCCATGCGCAGTCAATGCAACCGGAACTCCCTCCGGGCAAGAAGTGTGTCGAGCGCGCGCCGGTAGGGGCTGGGCATGGGCGTGGCGCCGAGTTCCGCGCGCGGGATGAGGCGGTGATTCTCCGCGCGGACGAGTTCGCCCGGCGGCGGCTCGTGCACCCAGAGCGTGACTTTGTAGCGGGTGATGGTGTAGGCGGTTTTCAAAAGCACGGGCGGCGCGGCGGCGTGCGCGGCATCCGGCAGGGCGGGCAGCTTCCAGAGGCCGGTGCGGCGCGGGCCGCGCTCCTGCTCGAGCAGGACGGAGCCGTTTTCCTGGAGGAGGAAAACACGCTCGACCACCCGGGTGGGGGCGGGGCGTGCGCGCTTCACCGGCAGCGCCGCCGGGTCGGTGGCGCGGCAGTGTTTTTTGACGGGGCATGACAGGCAAAGCGGCGCGCCGGGCCGGCAGAGGGTCTGGCCGAGCTCCATGAGCGCGGCGTTGAAGACGCGCGGCGAGGACGCGGCGAGAACCAGCTCCGCGGCGCGCTGCCAGAGGCGTTTTTGCCCGGCGGTGGAGTCCGCGGGTGTGGCGTCGTCGTCGAGCCGGGAGAGCACGCGCGCCACGTTGCCATCCACGAGCGGCGCCGGCGTGTCGTGGGCGAAGCTGGCCACCGCGCCGGCGGTGTAGGGGCCGATGCCGGGCAGCGCGCGGATGCTTTCGAGGTCGCGGGGAAAGACGCCGCCGTGCCGGTGTGCGACGGTGCGGGCCAGGGCGAGCAGGTTGCGCGCGCGGCGGTAGTAGCCAAGGCCCTCCCATGCCTGAAGCACGGCGTTTTCCTCCGCGGCGGCGAGCGTGGCGAAGTCGGGGAAGCGCTCCATCCAGCGCGTGTAATGGCCGCGCTCCAGCACGGTGGCCACCTGCGTCTGCTGGAGCATGACCTCGGAAACGAGGATGGCGTAGGGATCGGTGGTGCGCCGCCAGGGCAGGTCACGCCCGTTCTTCCGAAACCAGGCGGAGAGATCGCGGGCAAATGCGGCGGCGGACACGGTTGGCCGGGGTGCTCAGCGCGCGGAGACGGACTTGGCGGCGCTGCCGTTGAGCAGTTTTTCCAGAGCCTCGTCGGGGGTGACGCCTTTTTTGAGCGCCTGCTCGTACTCGGCCTTGGCCTTGTCCCACTGGGGCGGGTCCCAGGTGGCGTAGAGGACGGCGAGGTTGAAGTGCGCCTCGCCATAAGCGGGGTCAATGGCAAGGGCGGTTTTGAACTCGCGCTCGGCGCGGTCGAGCAGGTTGAGCTTGGTGGAGATGATGCCGAGGTAGTGGCGGGCGCGGGCGTTGTTCGGGGCTTTGGCGAGGGATTTTTCAAAGGAGGCCATGGAGTCCTGCCACTGCTGCTGTTTGAAATGGGTGACGCCGAGATGGAAGGAGGCAAGATCGTGGCCGGGATCAATGGCGAGGCATTTTTTCAGCGCGGCGGCCGCGGCGTCGAGCTTGTTTTCCCGCTGGCGGGCGTAGCCGAGGCCGACGAGGGCGGTGGTGTTTTGCGGGTCGGCGCGCAGGGCGTCCTCGAAGAGTCCGGCGGCCTCGGCGAAGCGCTGCGCGGCAAAGGCCTCGTTGGCGCTGTTGAGCAGGGTGTCCACCGGGCTTGCGCCGGGTTTGGCGGCACCGTCGTTTTTGGGGATGCGGGCGATGAGGGTGCCCTGGATGCCGCCATCCTGGCCGAGCATCTCGCGCACGGCGGGGTCGGTGAAGAGTTTTTCCTCATCCGGGGTGAGGGCCAGGCGGTTGGTCTCGAGTTCCTGCACCTGCTCGAGAAGATCCCTGGAGACTCCCTCCATCTTTTTGAGTTCGGCCAGGACGAGTTCCTTGGCCTGCTGCTGGCGGTACTGGCCGCGGAGCTGGCGCATGATGATCTCGCGCAGCAGTTCGTTTTCCCTGGCCAGCTCGGGGGTGAGCATGGCGCCGCCTTCGGAGGAGAGGTTTTTCAGTTGGAGGGTGAGGTCCGCCACCTGGGTCTGGTAGGCGGCGCTTTCCTGGCGCAGGGTGGCGATCTCCCCCTGCAGGGTGGCGACCTGGGAGCGCAGGGCGGCCACTTCCTGGTCCTTGCGGGAAACGTCGGCCTTCAGGGTGACGATCTGCTTTTGCGCGCTTTCCAGGTCGCTGCGCAGGCGCTCGTTTTCCGCGATGAGCTTCTTGACCTCCTCGGCGGCGGGGTTGGCTTTTTTGAGCGATTCGATCTCGGCGGTCATGCCGAGGTTCTGGGTTTTGAGCTTGTCGCGCTCGGCGACGGCGGCATCCCGCGCGGAGGCGGCGCTGTCACGCTCTGTCATGGCGGTGTCGCGCTCCTTGACGGCGGCGTCGCGCTCGGCCAGGGCCTTGTTGCGCTCGGTCTCCAGCTCGGAGATGCGCAGGGAGGCGTCGGCGAGTTTTTGCGAGGCTTCCCTGGCGGCCAGCTCCGCGCCGTTGAGGCGCTGGCTGACTTTTCGATACTCGACCTCGATGGCGAGTTTTTCCTTGGTGAGGGCGTCGAGCTCTGACGCCTTGGCCCTGCCGGCGGCCACCTCGACCTGCATGGCCTGGATGGCTGCCTCAAGGGTGGCGGACTTCCGCTCCAGCTCGGTCATGCGCTGGCGCGCGGTGGTGATCTCGCCGGAGGCCCATTGGTACCACTGCTGCCATTTGCCGAGGTCCACCTGCATCTGGCTGTTTTGAGTTTCCAGCTCGGTCATGCGCTGGCGCCAGGTCTGCTCCCACTGCGCCAGCGCCTCGGTGAGGCTGGGCAACGGACCACTTGTGCCCGGCTGGGCTGGTCCCGCTTGTGGAATGACAAGTCCTGCGGCGGGAGCTGCCTGGGCCGGCGCGGCGGGCTGAATGAGACCGGCCTGCACGCGGTTCATGGCCTTTTCCACGAGGCTCCGCCGTGTGGCGAGCATGCCCGGCTGCCATTCGGGATGCGCGCGGGCGACTCCGTCAAAAATCTCCGCCATTTGCTGGTAGAGTGAAAAGGCGCCGTTCAGATTTCCCTCGGACTCCATTTTTTCCGCGTCCTTGAGCATCATGTAGCCGCGAAAATATTCGTCGCCCGGATCGTCGGCGGCCTTCACCGGCAGGGCGGTGAGGCACATGGCCAGCAGGCGCAAACCGGCCAGGAGGGCTGGATGGGAGGTGTGGAATTTCATGCGGGCGCGCAGTCTAAGCGCCCGGTTCCTTTTTGTAAACAGCGCCGGAAACGGCCTGCCGGGCGCCGGGACATGGGTGTGTTTGCTCCGCTTTGTCGAAAAGTCGCCGTGCGGGAGGTGTTATTTTGTGACCTGTCCGCCAGGCTTGACCCTTCAAGGCGCGGTGTTCAGGATGATTTTTATGAGACGCAAATCCCGGCCGCTTCTGTTCCCAGCCCTCCTGCTTCCCGCCACGATCCATGCGGCTGAGACCGGCGGCACCCCGGCGGCGCATGGACTGCTGTGGGTGGACTGGCTGGTGGTGGCGGTTTACATGGCGCTGACGCTTTACATCGGCTGGCGCTGCTCGCGTGATGAGAAAACGACGGGGTCTTATTTCATCGGTTCGGGAAAAATGAATCCGGTGCTCATCGGTGTGTCGCTCTTTGCCACACTTCTGAGCACGATTTCTTACATGGCGATGCCGGGAGAGAGTCTTGGCAAGGGGCCGGTGTTCTTTTCCAACTACCTGGCCTACCCCCTGGTCTTCCTGGTCGTGTCCTTCGGACTGCTGCCGATCTACATGCGCCACAAGGTCCACAGCGCCTACGAGCTGCTGGAGGAGCGGCTGGGCGCGAGCGTGCGCCTGCTGGGCGCTGGTCTTTTTCTGCTGCTGCGGCTGGTGTGGATGTCGCTCATGATCCACATGACCTCGAACGCCATCGCCATCATGGCGGGGCTGGGGGAGGAATGGGTGCCGTGGATCGCGGCGGCAAGCGGGCTGGTGGCGGTCACCTACACTTCAATGGGCGGACTGCGCGCGGTGGTGATCACGGATTTCATGCAGACCCTCCTGCTCTATGGAGGCGCCCTGCTGGTAATCGCCACAGTGACGGTGCAGCTGGGCGGCTTTTCCTGGTTCCCCACCGAATGGCGTGACAACTGGGACAGGCAGGTGGTCTTCACCTGGGACTGGTCTGAGCGGGTGACCATGGCCGGGTCCATCATTTCCGTGTTTTTCTGGATGGTGGCCACGATGGGCGGCGACCAGGTCTCGGTGCAGCGCTTCATGGCCACCGAGGACGCGGGCGCGGCGCGGCGCGCGCTGGCGGTGCAGCTCTGTTGCAGTGTGGTGGTGGGTCTCACACTGGCTTGCGTCGGCTTCGCGCTGCTGGGCTACTTCGAGGCGTTTCCCGAAAGGCTCGGCGCTGGACTGGACTTGAAGGGAAAAGCCGACAAAATCTTCCCGCACTTCATCGCCTTTCATCTGCCGCCGGTGGTTTCCGGCCTGGTGGTCTCGGGTCTGTTCGCGGCGGCAATGTCGAGCCTCGACTCGGGTGTGAACTCCGTCACCGCCGTGGTGACGCGGGATTTCCTCGACCGCGCCGGCATAGGCCCGAAGGATGACGCGGCGCACTTCCGCATGGCGCGCTGGATGGCCTTCGGCATCGGAGCCGTGGTCGTGGCGGGCAGCTCCCTGATGAAGCATGTGCACGGAAATTTCATGGCTGTGACAAACAAGGTCGTCAATTTTTTCACCGTGCCGATCTTCTGCCTTTTCCTCTTCGCCCTGGTCCTGCGCTTTGTCTCCCCCGCCGGAGCTTGGATCGGCGCGCTGTGCGGTGTGGCGGCGGCAGGCATGGTGGCTTTTTCGGGGTGGATCTTTGTGCCCGGTTTCGATGCCGCGACGATGAAAGACCCGGTGAGCTTCCAATGGATGCAGCCCGCTTCGTTCATCGCCGCCATGGCTGGAGGCATTCTGGGCAGCCTCGTCTTTCCGAGAAAAGAAGCGTCGCTCAAAAAATGATCCCCCCCCACTGACATGCGCCACCTGTTGTTTCTGATCACAGCCATCGCCGCGGCGCACGGCATCGAGCCAGTGAAATACGAGGGCGCGCTCTACCATGTGCGGCGCATCCCGCCAGGCGGGCACTCCCGGCTGGAACTGCTCTGGCTGGATGCCGCAGGCCAGCCGCTGGTCCATTTTGGCGGTCTGAAAAAACAGCTCGCCACGGAGGGCAAAAAGATCGCATTCGCCACGAATGCGGGGCTTTATGAAAAAGGACCGAGGCCTTGCGGGCTGACGATCATCGAAGGCCGCGAGCTGGTGCCGCTTCAACTCGGGGAGGGCTTTGGGAACTTCTACCTGAAGCCGAACGGGGTTTTCTTTCTCGATGACAAAACCGGACCGGGCATCATGGAGACCACCGGGTATGCCGCGCTAAGCCTGCGCCCGAGACTCGCCCAGCAGTCGGGACCTTTGCTCCTGAGGAAGGGCGCCATCCACCCTGCATTTCGTGCGGACTCGCCGAACAAGCGCCAGCGCAGCGCGGTGGGCATCGTGGCGGCAACGAAGGAGGTGGTCTTTGTCATGAGCGACCGGGAGGATCGTGTGCAGGGGCGCGTGACCTTCCACCAGCTCAGCCGCTTTTTTCTGCATATCGGCTGCCAGGACGCGCTCTACCTGGATGGTGACATCTCCGAGATGATGGACACCACCACACGCCTGCCCGCCGATGCCGCCGAGCGTCCCACGAACACCTTCGCGGGCATGTTTGCGCTGGTGGAGTGAGTCCTGCTGGAATGAAGCCTTCAAGTGCCGCAGGTTGGAGTGAAGCCTTCAGGCGCCACGGGAGTTGACTCCGCTGCGGGAATTCATGGAACAAGCTAAAGCTTGAACTCCAACCGGCGGCGAGGTGTAATGCGGCATGAGCCCGCTGACCCGCCGCCGCTTCCTCGCCACCAGCACCTGCGCCCTGCTGGCGCGCCCCGCCCCGGCGGTGGAGACGATCCCCGCCTGGGCGGCAAAGCTGGAGGGCATCCGCGCCCGCTACGACCTGCCCGCGCTCGGCGCGGCCATCGTCACGGCGGAGGGCTGCCAAAGCCTGGCGGTGACCGGAGTGCGGAAGAAGGACGCCGAGACCCCGGTGACAACCGCCGACCTTTGGCATCTCGGCTCGAA
Source organism: Verrucomicrobiaceae bacterium UBA2429 (assembly GCA_002343505.1). Classification (GTDB taxonomy): domain Bacteria; phylum Verrucomicrobiota; class Verrucomicrobiia; order Verrucomicrobiales; family Verrucomicrobiaceae; genus Prosthecobacter. Next base: position 7,485 of record DDQZ01000066.1, read on the forward strand.
TACGAAGGCGATGACCGCCACACTCGCCGCCATCGCGGTGGAGGAAGGCAAACTGCGGTGGGACAGCACGCTGGGGGAGCTTTTCCCCAGGCAGCGGGACTTGAAGAAGTCCCCGCTCGCCAAGGCCACCCTCACCCACCTGCTCAGCCACTGGTCCGGCCTGCCGCCCAACGCCCAGTGGGGCATGCTCGCGCTGGCCGGCGGCGGCAGGCCCGGCAGCGAGCGCGCCCAGCGCGCCCTGGCGCTGGAGCTGGCGGCGCGCACGGCGGACCTGCCCGCGCCGGGGGAGCGGCACGAGTACTCGAACTTCGGTTACGTGCTCGCCGGCCACATGCTGGAGGAGGTGTGGCGCGCCCCGTGGGAGGAGCTGATGCGCCGGCGCCTCTTTGCCCCGCTGGGCATCCAGAACGCGGGCTTCGGCGGCACCGGCACGCCCGGGAAACTGGACCAGCCCTGGCCGCACAACGGCAAAGGCGAGCCCATGCCGGGGAACGGTCCCCTGGTGGACAACCCCCCCGTGCTCGGCCCCGCGGGCACCGTCCACATGGCGCTGGCGGACTGGGGCCTCTTCCTCGCCGAGCACCTGGCCGGGCGCGCGGGCAGGGGCCGGCTTTTGAAGACCGCCGCCTACGAGCACCTGCACACCGCGGCGCAGGCCGGGGAGAACTACGCGCTCGGCTGGCTGGCCGTGGAGCGCCCGTGGGGAGGCCGGGTGCTGAACCACGCCGGCAGCAACACCATGAACCGCAGCGTCACCTGGCTGGCCCCGGAGAAGGGATTCGGCGTGCTCGCCTGCGCCAACACCGGCGCCGAGACCGCCTCCAAGGCCCTCGATGATGTGTCCGGCCTGCTCATCCAGGCGCACCGCCAGGGCGGCGCGTGAGGCTGCGGCACCGCACCCCGCGCACTCCCCGGCGAGATTTCACTCACCTCGAACACCACCGGCAGAAACTGCTCGATGAGCGCCATGTTCGTGCGTGTGTGGTCGGTGATGGACAGCGTGTGAAACACACCGCCGCCTGCAAGGGCCATGGGCAGCAGCAACTGATCCGCCAGATGCATGCCGACGGGTGCCGTCGAGGCCAGATAGCCTCGCAGGCCCTTCGCCGCGCCGGTGGCGACGGCTTCGGCGGACTTGCCCATCTGCGCGATGCCGGTGCTGATCTCGCAAACGTTCTCATATTGAACGCCAAGCATGATGGCATTGCCTGGGCCGATGCTCTCTGGCGCAGACCGAAAGTCGATCTGATGAACAGGCCACTGCAGGATGGCTGCCGCAGTCGAAATCTCACGATCCACGATGTCGCGATTGAGATGCGCATGTCGCACCAACCCAAAGCAAGCTCCAGAACCTCCACGCTCCGTCAGCTCCAGCTTCTTCCACTTCTTCATCGGCCAAATCTTTGCGCACAGCACCCCGCCGCCAGCCTGCATGAAGCCAGGACGCTCCAAATTCATTTCTGCGGCAACTCCCATGCTCTGAATCACGGGCAGGAAGCATTGTTCGATGAACTCGAAGGGCGGAGCCATCGGGTTGTGCGTGCCGCCTTCGATGCGCAGCGTGCTGGAGGTCTCGGCATGCAGCAGCGCGGGCAAAAGCGTCTGCAAAACAAGCGTGGTGCTGCCGCCGGAGCCGATGGCGAAGCGGTAGTCGCCCGCAGCGATCTTGCCGGGTGTGAAAACGAGTTCGGTGGAGCCCATTTCGGCTCCTTCGACCTCCGCGCCACAAACCTCCGCCGCGGCCTTCACGCAGGTGAGGTGCTGACGCATCAGCCCGGGCTTCGGTCGCTTCCCACGAATGTTCGTCATGCGAAACGCCCGCCCCGTGACCAGTGCCAGCGACAACGACGACCGCAGCAACTGCCCGCCGCCGGATTCGCCGGAGATGAAGAGGAAGGAGGTGTTGGTTTTGCTCATTGCGAAAGAAATAGGGTTCAGATAGGCTCAGGACATGTCAGCCGGACTTGCCAGCATTGAGGAAAAGCGCGCCGCAGATCGCCAGCGCGTCGCCGAATACCTCGAAAGCCAGCGCCCCTTCACCGATGCGGAGTGGGCGGCCCAATTGCGGTTGTTTGAGGCTGTCGGATGCGATACGACCTCGGCACTGCCTTTTTGGAAACGTTGGTTTTCACGATGGAACTGAAGCCTGCCAGTCTTCCACCTGGATTTGGTCAAACACGAGGCTCCGAGCACGAAGTCTGGCTTTCCGCCGACAAACTGCGCGTGATCAAAGCAACGCACGCTGGCGAGTTTGGACGCAAATTCGGCCCGGATCGCTTCGCGACGCTGGAGGAGTATCTGGAGCGCATTCGTCTGTTGAACGAGGAATTCGCCGTCAGATGGCAAATCGAGGGCGTGTGCGGCGAGGGCCGTTCGAGACGTCTCATCACCTCCCAGCCCGCCTATCACGGCAAGCCTCCCACTTTGGCGGAAATCCGCCAGTTCATGTTGGAGCGTGGTTTTGAGTTTCATCGCACTCGGTTTGGGGATGCTTGGTTTCGAAAAGAGGATCGCATGCTGGTTTCGGATGCGGAGCCGAAGAACGCGGTGATGACGGAGAATGGAATCATGCCTTTTGATTTCATCATTGCCCGGCCCGCATCGAGTTTGCTGAAGGCCGCTGACATCATGCGCCCATGACGTCTCAATGCTTCTGCCAGAGGTGTTGAGGAGTATCCACAGCGGCCTGCAGCGATGCCCGGAGGTTTTCAAGGAACGCTTTCGCTTCCTCACTGCGATCCCAATGCTCTCCAAAACCATTTTGATCCGAAAACACCGGCCCTTGGTGCGCCTCCACTGACATGATGATCACATCTAGCTGGGCAAGTGCCTTCATGGCTTTCTCCACGCCAAACTCCATCATGCCGTCGATGGCGCGCTGGACATCGAGATTGAGTGCATCGACTCCACAACAGCCCATGACGCAAGTGTCCTCATAGTAGTGCAGCACGGCCATGAGCTCTTCCGGAACAGAGAGGTTGAGAGTGGGTTTTAAAAACAAGGACATTGGATTGGTTTTTTATAGGCCAGGGTCTCAATCATCCGCCTCCGCCGCGTCTTTGATGACGAAGCGGGCTTTGAGTTTGCAGACCTGCTGGGCGAGGCCGGCGGCTTCGACGCTGTGGAGGACTTCTTTGAAGTCTTTGTAGGCGTTTGGGGCTTCGTCGATGGGGTATTGGCGGGCGTTGTAGAGGATGTCGTGGGTTTCGAAGTCGGCGTTGACCTCCTGCTGGTTGAGATTGCGGGCGGCGGCTTTGCGGCCCATGCAGCGGCCGGCACCGTGATTGACGCTGTAGCAGCTTTTCACGGCATCGGGCTTCGCGACCATGACGACGGAGCCGTCGCGTGGATTTCCGGGCAGCAGGATGGGGTGGCCGGTTTCGGCGAAGGGCGTGTCTTTGAGTGCGTGGTGGCCGCCGGGGAAGGCACGCGTGGCACCTTTGCGGTGAACCCACGCGAGTTGGTTATCGACGACTTCCTGACGCGCGATGTTGTGGCTGATGAAGTAAACGAGCTGGCCTTTCGTGCCGGGAAGCACTTCTTGGAAGGCCTCCAGCACGAGCGCATTGATGAGCAGGTGGTTCACGGTGGCGAAGTTCGCTCCGAGCGCCATGTCGTCGAGATAGGCGTCCGCCTCGGGTGTGCCGAGCGGGGCATAGACGAGCTGTTTGTCATCGGCGGGAAACGGCAGGCCCCAGGTGCGGAAGAAGCCTTCCAGCGCTTTGAACTGACGCTGCGCGAGGATGTTCCCAAAGCCGCGCGATCCGCAGTGGCTCAGAAACGCGACGTGATTGTCCCGCAGGCCGAAAACTTCGGCGGTGCGGCGCATCGCGGGGTCATCGGCGAGCTGCACGACCTCGCACTCACCGAAGTGGTTGCCACCCCCGTAGGAGCCGAGCTGGGTCATCTTGTTTTCAAAGCCGGGGAAGCCGTTGAAGGCGCGCATCTTGTCCAGGCGCTCGTGGAGCGTGGAGACGTTTCCATCGTGGCCGAGGTGGGCGCTGTCTTCACAACGCTGCGCCCACTCGGGCGGGATGCCGAGGGCGTCGCACACGCTGCGGCTCGCGCCTTCGGTGCATACCTGCACGCCAAGATCGGCGGACACGCGGCGGGATTTTTTCGCCTCGCGCTGACCACGGCCCGCGTCCGTCGGCGTGCGGGCCACGATAGCTTCGATCAACCGGCGGCGGATGGTTTTGTCGATGATCTCATCGGCAGGGATGTCCATCTGGAGCAGGGACATAGAGCACTTGATGTCCACGCCGACCGGCCCCGGATAAATGTGCGTCGGCGAGACCATCACGCAGCCCACCGGCGCTCCGTAACCGCTGTGCGCGTCGGGATTGAGCACGAGATCGGTCACGCCCGGCGCGGAACGCGAGTTGAGCGCCTGCTCGATGCAGGACGGGTCAAAGCCAGCACGGATCGCCTCCGTCCCGATGACGGCGATGGGTTTTCCGGCGTTGTTACGGGCTGGGAGGATGGCTTCAGCTTCGCCGGTGATGTGGAAGGGGGAGGTGGACATGGATGAGTGGAGAAATGGAGTGTTGGATTGGTGCATTAAGGAATTCCGATCAGGTCTAGGAGGTCGAAAAACGAGTCGGATACTGCGGGTGATTGGTGGCCTGAGTGCTCTCGGCTCAGAGCGATAGCGGTTTTGTGAAGCGGAATGAACAATGGGTCCGCTGAGTTGATCTCGATCACAGTGCGTTTGCCTTGGCTTGCCAGTAGTCGAATCTCGAAAACTCTCTGCGCTTCTAAAAATTTGGCAAAGATTCGATCCTCGTATCTCTTCCCAATCTTCTTTTGGATCGAGAAGCCGCTCCAAAACAAATTCATAACGCGGCCAGTGGCTTCGACAAAAAGGGCAGCGAGATCGACCGCATCCTCTGCCTCTTCAGCGCTCGGCTTGCGGTATTGATGTTCCATCAAGTTCCTGGGCGAGCTGATTTTCCTCAGGATTCGTGGTGCAAGAAGGCCGACTTGCTCAAGCAGTTTGAGCTGTTGATTGATTTTCAGCTTCTGACCATCAAAACCAAGAGCACCAATCGCATACTTAATCTGTGAGCGAACCGCTCTCTGCGCGTTGGACACAGCGTCCACGTAGTTTGGAGGGTCTCCGGTCAGGGCATTTTCAGCCATATATAGGAACTCCGCAGGGGGGATGTCCATCTTGTAGGTCAAAGCACCGCCATCTCCCATCTCGACGTATGCATTGCTTTGTTTGAGCTTGATGCTTGCCGCGAATGTTCGGATTGTTTCGATTGTGTTCATGATGGTGGGCTTGGGAAAAGGTGGTGACGACAAGGATTGATGAAACGTGTTACTCCGCTCTACCACTGAGCTACGGTCCCGAAGAAAATGAAAAGGTGGGACCGGAGGGATTCGAACCCCCGACCTGAGGCTCCGTAAGCATGTAGTTCCATCGGCATTCGTCACCATTTGAGGTGATGGGTTTTGAAAAGAGAATGGCGACAAGGGTGGAGAGACTTCTCCGCATCGCTGCGGGGCGAGATTTGAACTCGCTGGTTACCAGATGTAGTCCGCTCCGGCATTCGCCAAAGGGTGGGATGATGATTGGATGTGGTGACGGCGACAAGGGGTGTGTGACGGCCTTCATTTTTCAAAAGGTGCTGGTTATCGGCCAGCTAGTGTTATGGTGATGTAGTCACAGGAGCATTCGCCATCATTTGAGAAAGGGTTGATGTGAAGTGGTGACGGCGACAAGGAGGTCGAGAAACGTTTCAATTGCTCTACCGACTGAGCTACTGCCGAAGCAGGCAGGGATCGAACCTGCGACCGATTGATCAGATGTAGTTCCTCAGGGCATTCGCCATCGTTTGAGAATGGGTTGGGAGATGGAGCCTGGTGACAAGGATTGGAGAGACGTGACAGTTGAAAATGTAGTCCGCTCCAGCATTCACCAGGCTCCAAAGGGTTGGTTAGAGCGGGGTTTTCTCGATCTCGCCGACCCAGTGGTCGCCGGTGAGTTCGCCGCTCGCGAAAGCGGCGATCACCTGGAACACGGAGTCGGAGAAACCGCCGATGTTGAGGATGTCCTCGCGTTCCTGAGCCTGCGTGGTCGTGTAAGGCTGGATGTCGAGGCACACGAGACGGGCTTTTGGATTCCGCTGCTTGAACTTCATCCATTCGCTCATTGTGCGCGTCGCGGAGCCACCAAAGCGGCCGTGCTGAGGCGTGTCCATCCACGACTCGTTGTCCGAGACGTAGATCACCAGATCGGCCTGCACTTTGCGGGCATTCAGATCAATGAGCACGGCGCTGCAGTTCGTCCCGCCGCAAGGCAGTGACGCGAGCTTTTGCGCGTTCGTCATCACGGAATCACGCGGATTCAGCTTCACACGAACGACATTCGTCTCAAACGGCAGCACCTCGGCATCGCGGTTCTGGCGCAGGAAGGCGGCGGCGACGAGCGCGGCGACATCAATGCAGCGCACCTTGCTCGTGGCGCCCTTGCGAACACCGGTCACAGGCGAGTGCATGGAGCCGGACACGTCTGGAGCCACGATCACTTTCCCAGCCACCACGGGCACGTTGGAGATGGCGATCTCCATCGCATCCTGCAGCGCTTCCTTCACCTCGTGCGGCACCTCGGCACCGACGTTGTGATAGGCGGCCATGAGCTGATACGGGAACACTTTGGCACGACGCACCTGCTCCTCGCTGCGCAGACGGCTGGCGATGAGACGGGTGATCTCCTTCACGGAGAACACGCCATGACGGGCAAAGGTGTTCAGGTTCATCCGCGTCATCTGCCATGGGGCACGACGGGCGATGGCCTGCCACTGCTCCGCCGTCAAAGGCAGCGCGGTGAGCATCTGGAAGGGCACCTCAGGCGGATTTCCCGCAGGATCGGTCTTCCAGGCCTCGAACTCACGCACGACACGCGGCAGCGCCGACGCCTCGTGCTTTCGCCCGATGAGATAACCGTAGAGCGCCTCGCGGGCCTTCGTGGCCGGACGCGGGTGCACCATTTTCACGATGTCCGCCAGCGATGGCGACTGACCCACGTCCGCGCGGAAGATGGCCTCGTCCGAGCGGGTCTCGAACCAGCGGCGCACGAGGCGCTTTGGCAGAGATCCGAGGGACTTCCGACCCGTCACGCCGGAGCGGAGGATCTGGACGAAATTCCGCAGCATCTTGGCATCGTCGATCACGCGATCAAAGATCAGCTCCAGGCGCTCGGCATCGCGGGCGGCCAGCACGGCGCAAAGCAGCGCTGGCACGTCCTTCATAAAGCCCTTCTGGCGGCAGTGAAGCGCCGTGCGGGCAATGAAATCGGTCGGGACCTTCTCACACAGCTTCAGCACTTTCTGCAGCTGGTCCTCCGCCGTGGCGTAGTAGGTGCGGTTCAGGCAACCCGTGGCCGCAAACTGCGCTAGCGCCTGACGCGGAGCGAGACTGTAGGCACGGCCTCCGGCCTCATTGAAGGTATTCGCCTTCGGAGCGAGGGCTCCGGCGATGGATTGGAAGAGAGTTTTGTTAGCCATGTTGATTTCGGGTGGTTGATCCCGTGTGCCAACCTCTATTGCTAGCCGCGTGCCAAAACCTGGCACGGAGGGGTCGGATGACGCTGGAAGCCTTGTAAATACAGGGGAAGAAAATTTTTCGGGGTGTTTTGAGGTGAGTGTCGAGCCGCTTTCAAATTCTTCATTCAATAGATTATCCGCGATTGCTTTATCTGATAAGCTAGCTAATCCAAGAACTCGATGCTCGTATCGCCTCCAGAACTGCCTCAGCTCACCATTGAACAGAAAGTGCGGCGCATTTTGGAACTGGGGGATGAGGCTCTCAAAGAGCCGGAGACTGTGGCCGAACTGACTCAAATGTTCAGCAGTGGTGGTGAGGCAGCTAGTGCGACTGCATCAAGTTGCTCGTCGAAGGAGTTCCTTTCTGCAGTGGAGAAGAGCATCGGTGCACCTGTGATCCCAAAACGGTTCAAAGTCGGGAGATAAGCCATGAAACCCACCGTCACCTTCGGCTTCCTCGGCTCCACACTCGACCGCGCTCAGGGCGCGGATCGGTGGTCGAAATGGCGGCCCACCGTCGCGATGTGCCAGCAGGAGGATTTGCTCATTTCGCGGCTGGAATTGCTCGTGGAGCCGAAGTTTGCGGATCTGGCAAAAAGCGTGGTCGCGGACATCGCGAAGGTTTCGCCGGAGACGGAGGTGGTGGTGCATGAGTTTGCGCTGAAGGACCCGTGGGACTTTCAGGAGGTGTATGAGCGGCTCTACGACTTCGTGCGCGGCTACGACTTCCAGCCGGAGAAGGAGGACTACCTCATCCACCTGACCACCGGCACGCATGTGGCGCAGATTTGCTGGTTTCTGCTCAATGAGGCGAACTTCATCCCGGCGCGGCTGCTGCAAACCTCGCCCTCACGCGAGGGTGGACGCGATGCGCAGGCCTGCGGGCGCTACGAGATCATCGACATCGACCTCTCAAAGTATGACCGGCTCTCCACACGCTTCGCGCAGGAGCAGGAGCGCACGTTGGATTTCCTGAAAAGCGGTATCGCCACGAAGAGCAAGGGCTTCAACAAACTCATCGAGCAGATCGAACTAGTCGCCGTGAACTCGAAAGCGCCGATCCTCATCATGGGACCAACCGGCGCGGGCAAATCGATGCTCGCAGGCCGCATCTACGACCTGCGACGCTCGCGAGCCGGATTGAGCGGTCGATTTGTCGAAGTGAACTGCGCCACGCTGCGTGGCGATCAGGCGATGTCGGCGCTGTTTGGCCACAAACGCGGCTCCTTCACCGGTGCGCAGTCGGACCGGCCCGGACTGCTCAAAGAAGCCGACAAAGGCCTCATCTTCCTCGATGAGATCGGCGAACTCGGTCTCGACGAGCAGGCGATGCTGCTGCGCGCGCTCGAAGACAAAACCTTCCTGCCGCTGGGCAGCGACAAGGCCGTGCAGAGCGACTTTCAGCTCATCGCGGGCACGAATCGCGATCTGCGGGCACAAGTCGTCGCGGGCAAATTCCGCGATGATTTGCTCGCGCGGATCAATCTGTGGACCTTCACGCTGCCAAGCCTCGCGGAGCGTCGCGAGGACATCGCCGCGAACCTCGATTTCGAACTCGAGCGATACGCCAAGGCGCATCGCCGCCAGGTGCGCATGAACAAGGAGGCGCGTGAGGCGTTTCTGAAGTTCGCGAAAGGCCCGGAGGCCAAATGGAGCGCGAATTTCCGCGATTTGAATGCGGCGGTGACGCGCATGGCCACGCTGGCTCCGAAAGGGCGCATCACGGTGGAGTGCGTGGAGAGCGAGATCGGGCGGTTGCGGGAGAGTTGGAGGTCGGAAGTGAAAAGTGAGATGTCAGAGGTGGTGCCGGAGGACCTTGATCCGTTTGACCGCGTGCAGCTCGAATTTGTGATCAAGACATGCCGGGAGTGCAAGACGCTGTCGGACGCGGGGCGGAGGCTCTTTGCCGTGTCGCGGACGAAGCGCAGCGTCACGAATGACGCGGACCGTTTGAAGAAGTATTTGAAGCGCTTTGGACTGGACTGGGAAAAGGTCAGCGGCTGAGCCGGACCTTGCGATCTCACAGCAGTTCTGTGACGAATTTCTCCGGGTCGAAGCATTGAAAGTCCTCCGCCTTTTCCCCCAGGCCGATGTAGCGGGTGGGGATGCCGAGTTCCTGCTGGATGGCGACGAGGATGCCGCCTTTGCCGCTGCCGTCGAGCTTGGTGACGATGACTCCGGTGAGCGGGATGGCTTTATGAAACTCCCGCGCCTGCTGGAGCGCGTTGCCGCCTGTGGTGGCATCCACGACGAGGATGACCTCATGCGGCGAGGTCTCATCCTTGCGGCCGAGGATGCGGTGGACCTTTTTCAGCTCCTCCATGAGGTTGTGCTTGGTGTGCAGGCGGCCTGCGGTGTCGCACAGGAGGAAGTCGGCGCGGGTGCGGCAGGCGAGGTCGTAGGCCTCGAAGCAAACGGCGGCGGGGTCGCCATTCGGCGGGCCTTTGACCATGGGGATGCCGAGGCGCTGGGACCACACCTCGAGCTGCTCGACGGCGGCGGCGCGGAAGGTGTCGGCGGCGGCGAGGACGACCTTGCTTCCCTGGTCATGGAGGAGCTTGGCCAGCTTGGCCGTGGAGGTGGTCTTGCCGGTGCCATTGACGCCGACGATGAGCACCACCTTCGGCCGGCCCTCCAGCGGAGTGAGCGGCCTCACCTCGGCGGGCAGGATCTTGCGCACATGCTCGCGCGCCACCTGCACGATGTCGGCCCCGTGCAGCTTGCGGCCCTGCGCCTTCAGGTCGTCCACGATCCGCATGGCCAGCCGAGGCCCCAGGTCTCCGGTGACGAGCACGGCCTCGAGTTCGTCCCAGTCAATATCGGGTTTCGTGAAGCGCTGGAGGAGGGATTTGAAAAAGCCGGCCATGAGAGTGTGTGCGGGCGTTTTGCATAAGCAGGATTCACCGGGGTGCCAGTTTTGATTGGGCGGACGAAGCGGCAGGCATGACTCACCCCTTGAGGTAGAGCATGGCCTTGAGTCCGCCCTCGACAGGCAGCAACTCGATACCGCCGCCGTGGAGTTGGGCGACTTCCCGGACGAAGCAGAGGCCGAGGCCGCTGCTCTTCTTGCCGGTGCCGGGGCGCGGCAGGGAGTAGAAACGCTCGAACACGCGCTCGCGGGCGTATTCCGGGATGCCTGGCCCCTGGTCCTCGATCTCCATGACGGCGCGGTCCTCGAAGCTGTAGGCGCGCGCGGTGATCACGCCGTCATCCGGGGAGAAATCCACGGCGTTTTGGATCAGGTTGCCCAGTGCCAGCTCGACGAGCCATGAGTCGCCCCGGATGACGAGTCCGTGGCGCATTTCCCGGTGAAGGGTGATGCCGCGCGCGCCGGCGATAAGGGCGTGGTGGTCCCAGGCGCGGTCGAGAGCGCGCCGCAGGTCCACACTCTCGTGCGTTTCGAGCGCCTTCTTTTTTTCGAGCGCGGCCAGTTGCAGCAGGCGCTCGAGAAGATCGCGCAGGCGGCCGGCCTCGGCGCGGATGTTCTGGAGAAAGCGCGCGCGTTTTGGCGCGGGCACGTCGCCCTGCAGGATTTCGGAGGCTCCGAGAATGGCGGCCACGGGGCTTTTCATCTCGTGGGTGAGGCTTTGCACATAGTGCTCCACATACTCGCGGCCTTCGAGGGAGTCGCGCATGGACTCCAGGGCGCGGGCCAGGGTTTTCATCTGGCGCCCGGGCATGCGCGGAGGCGCGGGTCGCTCCCCCCGGCTGACGGCGAGGGCGTGGCGGGCCAGGTCGTCGAGCGGCCGGGTGGCCCAGCGCGCCACGAGGTAGATGCCGATGAGCATGAAGACCACCACGCCGGCGAGGGTGGTCTTCAGCCAGGCCTCGGTCTCGCGGATAAAGGCCAGGAGGCTGCGCTGCGGCTTGGCCACGCTGACCATGCCGAGGGTCTTGCCGCCGGCCACGACCGGGGCGCCCACATACATGGTGACGGAGAGCGGGTCGGCGGGATCGGTACGGGAGGCGCGCGCGCCGTAGGCGCCCTGGAGGGTCAGGAAGACATCCCGATGGCCGAGCGGGCTGCCGGGATGCTCAATGCCTGCGGAGTCGAAAAGCAGGCGGCCCGCCGCGTCGGTCACATAGACGTGCATGTCCACGCGCTCCTTGAGCAGGCTCCAGATGCGCGCCTCGAAGCGCCGCTCGTGCGCGGAGCCAAGCGCTTTTTCCAGCACGGCGGTGTCGAGCGCGCCGTCCGCGGAATGGGCGGCGAGGATCCCGGCGATGATGTTCGCCACATCCACCATCGGCTCCTCGGCGGCCTCCATGTACTGCCGCTCCACGCGCTGCAGCACGCGCGCGAGCAGCAGGTAGAGGCCGGCGGTGGAGACCAGCGCGAAGCCGAGGAGGAAGCGCGCGGTGAGGCTCATGAGGCGGGCCAGGTCTCCAGGAGTGAATAACCCATGCCGCGGTGGGTGACGATGGGGTCAATGCCGGGGCGCGCCTCTCGCAGCCGCGCGCGCAGGGTCTTGATGTGCGTGTCCACGGTGCGCTCCATGGAGGCGTCCGGCTCCTCGGAGGCGCGCTCCATGAGCTGCTCCCGGCTGAAGACACGGCCCGGATGCGCCGCGAAGGCGCGCAGCAGGCGGAACTCGTAGCGTGTTAGCGCGAGCGGGACGCCGTAGTAAGTCACCTGGCAGCGGGTCTCGTCCACCACCAGCGGCGGCGCGCCGCGCGCTGCGGCTGGCGCGGCTTCAGGCTCTAGCGCGTCAGGCCGCGCCCGGCGCAGGATGGCGCGCGCGCGGGCGGCCAGCTCGCGCGGGCTGAAGGGCTTCACCACATAGTCGTCACCGCCGATTTCCAGCCCCACCACACGATCCACTTCGGAGGAGCGCGCGGTGAGGAAGATCAGGGGTGTCTGGCTGGACTGGCGCAGCGTTTTGCAGACCTCGAAGCCGGTCATGTCAGGCAGGCCCACATCGAGGATCACAAGCTGGAAGGCGCCCGCCCGCAGCGCCTCAAGCGCCTGGAAGCCCGTGCCCGCCGTCTCCACCGCGAAGCCGTCCGCCTCGAGGGCATAGACGATGTTTTCGCAGATGGAGGGCTCGTCCTCGACGACAAGAATGCGGGCGGGCATGGCGGCGGAGTTCGGGCTCATGGTGGCGCGTGGGCGCGGCACACTGCAAACGGCATTTTCTCATGCCAGCTTCGGTGACACGGCGCCCAGCTTGCTGCTCCAGTCCACCTTCGCGGTCAGCGCCATCAGCATGCCGAGCGTGGCCACGCCGCCGAGAGTGAGGGTGAGCCCGGTGAGCCCCTTGAAAAAGAAGCTGTAGCTGAAGAGCACCATGTAGGCCGTCTGCGCCGCCAGGGCCACGCGGAAAAGAAACAGGCCGCCGGCGGCGCGCAGATAGCCGCAGACCAGCGCCAGCGAGGCGCCCGCGGCGACGATGAAGCTCAGATGCACCGGCGCGAGGTCGAGCATGTAGGCGAACAGCAGCGGAAAGGTGAAGAAGCCGGCGGCGATGAAGAAATAGTTCACCGGATGCAGCGCGATGCCGCGTGTCACGCAGGTGATGAGCAGGACGCTGAAGAACAGCAGCAGGGAAAGCGGCGCGTACATGGAAATCTGCGCCGCCACCGGGCCGGCGTTCAGCTCGCGCGGCATGTCCATGGCAATTCCCGGCGCGGAGATGGCGTCCTCGTATTTCCACACCAGCGTCATGCCATCCGCCGCGGACTCGCGATCGGTGGGGGAGCTGACGGGGAAGTTCACGTCGTCAAAGTTCGTGCTCATCGTCAGCGTGAAGTCGCGGATGCGGCCCGCTCCAGGAAAAATATAGCGCCAGGTGTCCATGCCGCGGCATTCGTAGCCGACCGTCACCGGGATGCTCTCGCCGGGCGCGAGCTGGACGCTGTCCGTGATGACTCCCTGCTCGGGCGCGGCCACGGAGCGGCGCGATTTTCCGCCCTCGCCGATGATGAAGCTGATCTTGTCGAGCAGCGTATTGCCGGGCGGCAGCTCGAAGTCAATGGACAGCGTCTGGGTGATGGAGGTGGGGTTCGTGAAAGTGTAGGCGCCCGCGAATTTCACGCCGTAGGTGCGGTGCCAAAGCAGGCCCATTTTCACCGGCTGATAGCGAAGGTCGGCCCGCACATCACTGAGCACGGGCTGGAGGGTGACACTCGTGCCATTTGAGGAGGTGTAGCGCGCCCTGGGATGGGTCTGTACCAGCGGCGGACCCCAGCGCCCACTGACGCTGTCCCCTGTCTGGGCGGCGACGTGATGCGTGCGATAGGTGATGGTGCTGCCGAGGAGCCACCACGCGAAGGTGGTGCAGACAAAGATGAAGGCGATGGTGAAGAGGTGGGTCAGTTTCATGGGATGTCGTGAGATTCAGGTTTGGATTCGGGTTCGGAGTTCAGAGGGAGGTGCGCTTGCGGTAGGTGACGCGGACTTGCGGCTGCTGGTCGCGGCAGAAGGACTGGCGGAGATGGAGGCCGGGCGTCTTTGGCGGATCGTCCGCGGCGTCCATGCTGCCGCTGAAAGAGAGCTCGTAGGCGGCGGGCAGGAGAATATTCCACTCGATCTGCCGGGCAAAGAGCGGGGTGCCGGGCAGGGCCAGCTCCAGCTCGCCCTCGGCGGGGTCCAGGGTCGGAAGACGATCTGTGTAGGAAAGGTGAATGACGCCGTCCGGCGCCTTGTCCGCGTCCGGAGCTGGCAGCGGCACGGTGATTTGATTTCCACCGTCGGGCGTGAGACGCAGGGTGCTGTCATCCACACGGCAGCGCAGCAGCCGGGCCGACGCGGGCAATTGGAGGCGCGCCTCGGCAGCCTGGTCGCGGGTGGTCTCCAGCACGCCCTCGGTGAGCACGGAGCCGTCCCGCGCCACCTGGGTGGTGTAGGTGGCGCGCGTGATGAGGGCCGCATCTCCTGTGGTGGCGGGCTGGGGAGGCCTGCCCGTCTCCTGAAAAGAGAGCAGCACCTCGCCGCCCGCGGCCGGCAGAGGCACGGTGCCGGCCTGGGCCGCCACAAATTCACCCCCGCCATGGCGCACATGCAGGCTCCTGCCCTCCGGCAGCCCGGTGACCCGCAGTGAAGCGGCCGCCGCCGGTGCCAGATGCAGCGCGCCGGGCCGGTCAGCTCCGGGCGGCGCAAAGGACAACCTCAATGTCTGCCGCCCCGGTTTGTCGGTGAGCAGGCAAAGCTGGCCCTCGGTAAAGACCAGCCGCGCGTCCTGCGGCTCGAAGGTCACGACACCCGCGCCGGGGCCCGCCACGGGGATCAACTGCCACCCTTCCGCAAAACTCTCCACGAGCAGCTCGGCCTCCAGCGTGTCCGTGTCGAGACGGCAGTGGAAGGCGAGCAGGGCGGCGGCCAGCGGCGGCGGCTTGGGCTTCGGCTCCGCGGCGGATGGAGCGGGCTGCGCGGCGGTGACGAGGCGCTTCAGCTCGCCGTAGGTGATGCGCACCTCGCTGTCGTCGAGTGACGCGGAGGTGACACGGGATGAGTTTTGAGCGGGCGCAAGGCCGGCTCCCAGCAGCAGGAGGATGAGCAGTTTCATCACCGCGCATCCTCAAGAGGTGTGTGAAGTCTTGATGAAGCCGGGATGAAATGGCGGTGGATTTTGCGCGGGGCGCGTGAAGCCCGCCGCCCGGTGGAGTCACTCACCTTCCCTGGCAGGCGCCTCCGGCTTGAGCAGCTCGGCGAGGTTGTAAGCCGTGTAGCGGGTGTGGCTGGCGACGTATTCACCATCGGCGTTCGCGACCCAGAAGTCGAGCGTTTCGGGCGCGAAGAGCACGGACTGGATGTTCGAGGTCATGCACACGGGGCGCGTCATGAGATCGCGCGCTCGGTCCGCGTCGAAGCGCCCGTAACCCTCGCGCACGCGGGAGACGAGCGCTTCGTAGCGGTCGCCGGCGGACATGAGCACGGTGTCTTTGACAGGATGCGGGAGCTGCGGGTGGCTGGCACCGGCCCAGATGGTCTCGAATTTCTCCGGCGTGGCGGCGATGCCGACGGCGCGGCGCGTGTTGCCGTCGGAGATCACATAGTAATACTCGCAGGTGCGCGGGCTGGAGCGCATGATCTCAACGGCCTCGTCAATGGTGGAGGCTTTTTCCATCACCTCGCGCATGAGCTGCGCCATGGGCTTGCCGTCCCACGCGCCCTCGCCGCGCCCGCCCATTTCGCCGATGGCGATGCGCTTCTCGTTCATGGCGGTGACGGTGCCGAGGAAGCCGGCGTAGCCGAGGTTCACCCAGGCGTGGCCCTCGTCCGGGCGCATGACGATGACGCAGGCGTTTTGCTCCAGGCCCACGCCCTTCATGTAGTCGAGGATGCGCCCGTGATACATGCGCCCGCCCTCGGTGGCGTCGCCAAAGACCGCGAAGCCGCTGCAATGGAAGAGCTCGGGGAAAAAGTTCGCCAGCCGGGCCTCCTCGACACGCACTCCCGCCGCGGCGGCCAGGGCATCCATCTCGCGCAGATGACGCCCGCTGACGAAGGGCTGAAGCCGGGATTGCGCCTCCTCGATCTCGCCGAAAAACCAGCGCCCTTTGCCAAAGGAGCTGCCGACGCCGACTCCGTAAAGGATGCGCCGCACGAGGTGATGCACCTCCTTCTTCATGAGCGTGCCGTGCTGCGCGCCGATCTCCTCGGGCATGCCTTCGAGGAAGAGCACGCGCGTGCCGTCGCGCATTTCCAGCCGCCCTTTGCCATGCCGGGCCAGCACGCGGCGCTCGCCGGTGGCGGGTCCGAGCGGGGGCAGTTTTTGGCCGAGCATGTCGAGCGCGGCGGGGAGAAAACGAGTGAGGTGGCCGAGCGCGACGGTCTCGATGTTGTCCTCCGGTCCGGCTTGCAAGTTCCAGGCGCTGTCCGGCCAGGCGGGCTCCAGCGCGAGGCCGTCCAGCTCGACTATGACTTCCACCTTCCTGCCGTCCGCATAACCGATGCGCAGCGGCGCGTCGTCGCTCTTGCGCAGCCAGAGGGTGACAGTGGCGGCGGGCAGGTTCATGGCGGCGCGCGCCTCGCTTTTGGGAGTGAGGCGAAGGACGGCGCAGGGTTCATCGAGCACGGCCTCATCCGGCAGTGTCTCCACGGAGCAGAGCAGCGGCAGCAGGAGCAGTTGCTCGCGCGTGACGGGCAGCTTGAAAGGCGGCAGCTTGGTGCCGTCCGGGCGGCCCTCGTCCGTCTTGAAACGCGGCGCGTCCGGCGAGCCGATGACGCCGAATTTTTTCCCCGCGACATGCATCCAGAGGCGGCCGCCGTTGCGCCCGGCGCTGTAGGTTTCATCGCCGACTTTGGCGCTGAGGCGCAGCTTGTCAGGCGCTTGGAAAGCCAGGGCCGCCTCGCGCCCGACCACGTCCTGCGGCAGGCCCGTGGCGCGGACGATCCTCAGCGTGGTGGAGAAGGTGCGCGGAGCCGAGTCCGGGGCCGGAGCCAGCACGGACATGATTTGATTCACGCCGGAGAGCAGCGTCTTCTGCGCGGCCAGAGCGTCGGCGCGCGCGGATGACGGCAGGCAGGCGATGGCGACGAGGCTGGCGAGAAGGAGCGCGCGGAGTTTCATGCGGCGGTTTTACTTCGCGCCCGGTGAGGTGGGCAATCTCAAAAAATCCCCGCCTCTCTCATTGCGCCGTCAAATCCACCGCAGGCTCCAGCGGAGCTCCATCCAGCAGGTGCTCCACGAGATGCCGCGCGAGCCAGGGTGAGCGCAGCACGCCTTTGGAGCCGAGGCCGTTGAGGATGGCCACGCGCGGCCGGCCGGGGTGGAGGCCGAGCAGGGCCTCGTGCCCGTGGACGATGGGGCGCACGGCGGTCTGCTCTTCGATGACCTGGAAGTCCGCCCTCACCATGGCGCGCAGCTTTGCCTCCAGGCCGGCCACGGCCTCGCGCGCGGGAGTGTGCGGCGCGGTGAAGGGTATCTCATAAGTGGGTCCGGCGCGCGCGCTGCCGTCGGCGCGCGGCACGACCCAGCAGCCGGAGCTGATGACGCGCCGCTCGCCGCCGAGATCCGCGCGCAGGGTGAGGATGGTGCCGCGCGCGGACTTGAAGGGTGCCCAGTCGAACCACGGGTGGCGGGCAGCCTCCCAGCCTGTGCAAAAGACCGCGCTCTCATACTCGCGGCCATCCCAGCTCGCCGAGCCGGCATTCACCTGGAGGGCATCGGCGGCCACCTCGCCCGTGAGCCAGGCGCCCTGGCGGGTGAAAAAGTCGCGGCTGGCCTGGAGCCAGGCGGCGGTGTCGAGCCATCCGGCGGGCCTTTGCTCGAAGCCGCCGTGGGGGTTGGCGAAAACGGTGTCATTCACCAGCGGCTCGCGGGTGGCATGAATGAAGGACGCGATCTCCGGCTGGGCACGGCGCTCCTGCCAGCGGTGGACCTCTTTCTCACTGCGCAGCAGGCGTACGACGGGGGTTTCGTAAAAAAACACGCCGCCGAGCAGGGCCTCCTTGTCCCGGTAAAAACGCAGCGCCTCGGCGTGAAAGGCGGAGTATCGCCAGCTTAAAGTCAGGCGCATTCCCGTGATGGGAGTGACGAGGCCGGCGGCGATCTTCGAGGCTGTGACGGGCGCGTCGCGGTCCACGAGCAGGAAGGGCGCGCCGCGCTCATGCAGCCGCCACGCCAGCGCGGTGCCGGCGAGCCCGCCGCCGATGATGAGGATGGGGCGCGCGGGTTTCATGCGGCGGGCGGAGCCGCGGCATCCGCGTGCTTTTTGCGCGCCAGCGCCCACAGCACCTTCACGCACTGGGCAGCGGCGCGGACATTGTGGACGCGGAAGATGTGCGCGCCGCGCATCACGCCCGCGGTCAGGCAGGCGATGGTGCCGGGATCACGCAGGCTGGCATCGGGCTGGTCGAGCACTTGACCGATGATGGTCTTGCGGGACACGGGCAGCAGCACGGGCCGCTGGAAACGATGGAGCCGGTCCAGATGATTATAGATGGCGAGGTTGTCATCCCGCTGCTTGGCGAAGTCTATGCCGGGATCGAGGATGATTTGCCCGGCGGAAAGCCCGGCCTGCAGGGCGAGCGCCAGCTTTTCCTCGAAGAAGCTGTCGAGCGCGCCGAGCACCGACTCATAGGCGACATGCGTGTGCGGCACCTTGGGCTGGCCGACGCTGTGCATGATGAGGAGGGAGGCTCCGTGTTCCGCGCAGAGGCGCGCGTTGGCGGCGTCCGGCAGGGCGCTGATGTCATTGATCAAATCTCCCCCATGCGGGAGCACGGCGGCGATGACACCGGGACGCCAGGTGTTGATGGAAAGCAGCGGCGGCCAGAGCTGCGCGTCATCCCACGGTGCTTTGGCGTGCTCGTCCAGCAGCTCAGGCCAGGCTTTGAGAAAAGGCAGAAGACGGCGCACCTCCTCCTCCACGGTGATGGCTTGGCGGTTGGTGCGGGCGCTCTCGGATCCGATGTCTATGATGTCGGCCCCTTCGCGCAACTGCCGCGCCGCCAGCGCCAGCGCCTGCTCAGGGTCAAGCGTTCCGTCCCCGCAGAAGGAGTCGTCGTTGATGTTCACGATGCCCATCACCAGGGGACGGCGCGGGAATTCGATGCGGTGGTGGCGTGCCTGCCAGATCATGATGAAAACTGCCTCTTCGGGAATGCCCGGCTACCTGCGCGGCAAAGCGCGGCTGGCAAGCACTTCCCCGCCCCGCGCAAGCTCACGCGAGCATCCCCTTCACGAGATGCCCATGCACATCCGTGAGGCGGAAGTCGCGGCCTTGGAAGCGGTAGGTGAGGCGCTCGTGGTCAAAGCCGAGCAGGTGCAGCAGGGTGGCGTTGAGGTCGTGGACATGCACGGGGTCGCTCACGGCGTTGAAACCGAGGTCGTCGGTGGCGCCGTGGACGCGGCCTTTTCGCACGCCGCCGCCGGCGAACCACATGGAAAAGCCGCGGTTGTGGTGGTCGCGCC
Organism: Verrucomicrobiaceae bacterium UBA2429; assembly: GCA_002343505.1. Classification (GTDB taxonomy): domain Bacteria; phylum Verrucomicrobiota; class Verrucomicrobiia; order Verrucomicrobiales; family Verrucomicrobiaceae; genus Prosthecobacter. The sequence continues at coordinate 26,893 of DDQZ01000066.1, forward strand.
CGTCATTGCCGCCCTGGACCATGGGCGTGCGGCCGAACTCGCCGCCCCAGACGACGAGGGTGTCATCAAGCAGGCCGCGCTGCTTGAGGTCCTTCACCAGCGCGGCGCTGGCCTGGTCGGTGTCCTGGCAGTTGGTCTTGATGGCTTTGGTGAGGTTGCCATGCTGGTCCCAGGCCTCGTGGAAGAGCTGCACAAATCGCACCCCGCGCTCGATGAGGCGGCGGGCAAGGAGGCAATTGCGCGCGTAGCCGGGCGTGGACACATCCTTGATGCCATACATGTCCAGGATGTGCTGCGGCTCGCTGGAGAGGTCCATGAGTTCGGGGGCGCTGGTTTGCAGGCGGTAGGCCATTTCATAGGCCTCGATGCGCGCGGCGATCTCGGGATCGGCGAAGGCGCCGAAAGACTGGCGGTTCAGCTCGTGCAGCGTGTCGAGCGAGGCGCGCTGGGCGGCGGCGTCCACGCCTTTCGGATTGGACAGGTAGAGCACAGCATCGCCCGTGGAGCGCAGGGGCACGCCGCCGTAGAGGGTGGGGAGGAAACCGGAGCCGTAGTTGCTGGCGCCGCCGCTGGTGCCTTTGGCGCTGGTGAGCACGACGTAACCAGGCAGGTTTTCACTGTCGCTGCCCAGGCCGTAAAGCGTCCACGCGCCGAAGCTTGGGCGGCCGAACTGTTCGGAGCCGGTGTTCATGAGGATCTGGCCGGGCGCGTGATTGACGGCATCCGTCTGCATGGAGCGCACCAGGCAGATCTCGTCGGCAATGGAGCCGGTGTGGGGCAGGATCTCGCCCAACTCCATGCCGCACTGGCCGTGGCGGTTGAACTTGTACTTGGGCGCGAGCAGGGCGGAGTCCGGCTGGATGAAGGCCGCGCGGTAGTTTTTGAGGAGGTCAGCGGGCGGGAGCTGCCCGTCCCGTTTTGCCAGCTCCGGCTTCGGATCGAAAAGCTCCAGATGACTCGGCGCGCCGGCCTGGAACATGTGGATGACCCGCTTTGCCCTTGGCTCATGATGCGCCGCGCGCCTCGGCACGGCGGCCCCCGCCTCGCGCGAGAGCAAAGCGTGCGCGGCAATGCCCGCCAGTCCGACTCCGCAGTCGCGCAGAAACCAGCGGCGGGGGAGGAAATTCGAAGATCGAAAATCGAAATTCGAAGTTGGTATATCGGGCCTCGGGCTTCGAATTTCGAGCTTCGAATTTTCCGTGCAGGCTCGTGGGGGCTGAGAAGAGGTGGAGGACATGTGGATCAGTTTTGAGGAATTAGGCTTTTCTCCAGATGCTGGAGAAGATCAGGTTGAGTTCCGTGGCCTCGCGCCAGAGGGCGCGGGCTTCATCCGTGATTTTGGGTTCTGAAGTGGCAAGCATGCGCAGCCAGTAGCGAGTTTCTTTGGCCTCCTTGCGGCAGATGGAGATGCGGTGCTTGAAGTCTTTGGCGGAAATCGAGTCATTGGCCTCGCAGTAGTTGGCTCCAGGGCTGGTCGCCGCTTTGACCAACTGGGTAAGGATCGGATTGTTCACGGGATTGAAGGGAACAGTCTTCGCGAGCCGGATCACCTTCTGTCCGAATACCGCCGTGCGCTCGCCGAGATCATAAGGGCGGGCTTCTTCCCTCAACATAGCAGAGTCAGCCGACGCTGGAAGGGTGATGGCGGCTTCATGGACTCCCCAAAAGTCCAACTCCCCCGAAGAAGGAAAGTCTTCTTCGGTTTCGGTGAATTCAGAAAGCATCATGGTTTCAGAGGGTTCTTCGAAATTCGAAATGTGAGCTTCGAGCTTCGAATTTCGAATTTCAAGACTTGCTCAAGGTCTCGTCCAAATTCAGCAGCACCCGCGCAACGAGAGTCCAGGAGGCGATGTCGTTGGGGGTGGCGTCGGGCGGGAGGGCCTCCGGTTTGGTGAGCGGGGAAAAGGCGATCTCTCCGGCTTTCAGTTCGCCCGCGCGGAGGCGGGCGCGGTTTTGCTCCAGGAGACGGAGCACGGCGCCGGTCTCGGCGGCGGTGGGGGCGCGGCTGGTGCAGAGAAGATAGGCGCGGCGGATGCGGGACTCGTCATTGCCGCCGCCCTCGCGCAGGATGCGCTGGGCCAGGGCCTGGGCGGCTTCGACAAAGAGCGTTTCATTGAGGCTGGTGAGGGCGGCTAGGGGTGTGTTCGAGCGGGTGCGGCGCGCGCAGGAGAAGTCGCCGTTCGGCGCGTCGAAAGCCTGCAGCACGGGGTCGGGCATGGAGCGTTTGCGGAAGTGGTAGAGGCTGCGGCGGTAGCGCTGGGCATCGGTGGGCGCGTGCCAGTAATCGGGCGGGTTGTAATTGTAATCGAGCACGCTCTGGGGCACGGGCGGGTAAATGCTGGGGCCGCCGACCTGCTCGTGCAGCAGGCCGGAGATGGCGAGAGCCATGTCGCGCACGGTCTCGGCATCGGCACGGAAGCGCGGGCCGCGGGCGAGCAGGCGGTTGTTCGGGTCCTTCTCCCGCAGTTCGGGCGTGAGGGTGGAGCGCTGCTGATAGACGCTGCTGGTGACGATGGTGCGCAGCAGGTGCTTCTGGCTCCAGCCGTTCCGCATGAAATCCGCGGCCAGCCAGTCGAGCAGGGCGTGGTGCTCCGGCGTGGGCGCGCGCGTGCCGAAGTCCTCGGAGGTCTCCACGAGGCCCGTGCCGAACAAAGTCTGCCACACGCGGTTCACGGCGACGCGCGCGGTGAGAGGCGAGCGCTCGTCCACGAGCCAGCGGGCAAAGGTGAGGCGGTCGGCCGTGTCACCGGCGGGCAGGGGATGCAGCGCGGCGGGAACATGCGGCCGCACGTCGTGCTTCGGCTGGTTCCAGACGCCGCGCTCGAGCAGATGCGTGGATCGGGCCATCTCCGGTTCGCGCTCGGCGAGGTGGAGCACGGAGGTCTTCGGCTCGGCGGGCCAGTTTTTCCACAAGGCCTCGGCCTCGTCGTTGAGCTTTTTGGCTTCGGGTAAAGTGCGGCTCCATGCGGTGAGAAGGGCGTCATGCTCGTCAGCGCCGCGTTTTTCCGCAGGCACCTGCATGGCGAGCTGCGCGGCGTGGTCCACGGCGGGCGTCTTCGGCGTCGTGCTGCGGGTGGTGGAGAAGCGCATGCGTCCGAGCATGGCGATGGCGCGCTGGCCGCGGCCGTTGCCGTCGCCGCTGTGATTCATGCGCACGGTGAGACGCATCCGGGTGCCGGCGGGGGCCTTCAAAGGCGTGGCAAATTGCACGACGGCCACGGAGGGGGCGTTGCGTCGTCCGGGACCTCGATCCGCGCGCCAAGCGGTGAGGTTGCTGCCATCTATGAGGAAGGCCACGGGGCCGACACGGCGCTCGCTCTTTTCATCCGCCTTGGTCTGCCATTCGGGTTCGATGCGGTGGTCGGGCTCGGAGAAATCGGCGGTGGCGTTTTTCATCTCCACCTTTTGCCAGTCTTTCTCTCCCGGCTTCTGGGTGTGGCACTCCAGCTCGGTAATGGCCCAGATGCCATGCCGGCTGTGCCCAGGGCCGGTGTGAGGCAGATCGCGGTGGGTGAGCGCCTCAAGGCGCAGGCCGGTGACGCCGTCAAGCGCGGGCTCGGCAAAGATGAGATGATCGCTGCTGGATGAGGGATGTCCGAGGGTGAGAATGGATTCATCCTCCAAGCGCGTGGGGTGGTTCAACCCGCTGACGGTCATGAGTTTTTTTGGCGGCAAAGGCTGCCATTCGGCCTGCTGTGCGGCGACACTTTTCTCCCAGGCGGCCAGCTTTTCCTGCCAGTCGGGGGTTTGCTTTTTCAGCCGGTCCCGGATGCTGGTGAGGCCGGAGCGGACTTTGGCGACGGCCTTCTGCTGCGCTTCATCATAGACCCAGGTCTGCGCCTCGTAGGCGTTGTTGAGGAAGGCGAACATGCCGAAGTATTCGTCATGCGTGATGGGATCGAACTTGTGCGTGTGGCACTGCGCGCATTGCAGGGTGAGGCCGAGCACGGCTTTGCCCACGCAGTCTATGCGGTCGAAGACGCCTTCGATGCGGAACTGCTCGGGCACGATGGCTCCCTCCTCATTGACCATGCCGTTGCGCAGAAATCCGGTGGCGATGACCTGCTCCTGTGTGGCGCCGGGGAGCAAATCGCCCGCGATCTGCTCAATGATGAACTGGTCGTAAGGCATGTCGCGGTTCAGCGCGGCGATCACCCAGTCCCGCCAGGCCCATTGCTGGCGCGGCAGGTCTTTTTCATAACCGTTGCTGTCGGAGTAGCGGGCGGCATCCAGCCAGACGCGGGCCCATTTTTCGCCGTAGCGTGCGGTTTGCAGGAGTTCGGCAGCGGATTTGTCGAGGGCGTCTTGAAGTCCTGAATTCGCGGCTTGAAGCTCGAAGTCCGCGACTTCCTCGGTAGTCGGCGGCAGGCCGGTGAGGTCGAGCCAGAGGCGGCGCGCGAGGGTGGCGGGCTCGGCGGGCGGGGAGAGCTTCAGGTCCTCTTGGGTGAGCCGCTCCTCCACCAGCGCGTCCACCGGGGACTTGTCGTCCGTCGGATGTCGAGCTTCAGCTTTCGGACTTTCGAAAGCCCAGTGCCCGGCATACTCGGCACCCTCGGCGATCCATTTTTTCAAAGTCTCGATCTGCGCGGCTGTGACGGGCTTTTTCTCCTTCGGCGGCGGCATGATCTCATCGGCGTCATGGGCCGTCATGCGGACGAGGATGGAGCTTTCCTCCGGTTTGCCGGGGGTGATGGCCGGTCCGTCGCTCTTGCCGCCCTTCAACGCGGCCTCGCGCACATCGAGGCGCAGGCCGCCCTTGCGTGACTTTTCATCCACGCCGTGGCAGTGGTAACAGTGCTCGGAAAGGACCGGCTGCACCTCGCGGCGGAAGTCCACGGCGGCGGCGGGCAGGCAGGCGGCGGCCAGGGCAAGCGTGAGGATCCGGACGGGTTGTGGGAAAACGAATGGCATCTGCAAACCAACGCGCGCGGGCATGACTTCTGACGCGGCCCGGCCAGCCTGCGGCATCCAGACAAAGCGCGGGCATGATTGGACAAGGGTGGAGGTCGTGCGAGGCCTGAAGGGAGGTTTTCGAGCATCGAGTTCCCCCTCACGAGCAGGCCATCCAGTGCGCAGAACAGGATTTCCATCTTATCAAACAAGCCTCCTGCGTATCAGACATGTCAATCCGGCGATGAGGACTGCCACCCCGACTCAAGTTTGTTTTGATGGAGCCGGTCTTCATACCTCAACACTGCGGGAAAGCGGCGCGCAGGCTGTGCTCATGGCTGTGTTCGGCGCTTCATTGTCCCGGTCTCCTTTGAAATGGCTTGCCGAGTCGGTGGAGAGGGCGGATTCCTCGGCCGGTCATGCCCCGGATCATCCTTCGTACCCTGCTCAAAATGCTGCTTGTCACTCTCGGTGTCTTCGTTGCCGGGGTGGCGGGCCTGGCTTTGTGGGCGGGGTCGGAGATCGCGAGTCCGGAGAGGCGGGGATTGCAGGATTATCACCGTGAGTTTCTGGATAATCCAGCCGCGCACGGGGTCGGGCTTGCCTCCTTTGCCCTGAAGGACGGCACACCCTGTGTGATGTGCGCGCCGCATCCCGGCGGAAAACCCGGCGCGCGCGGTGTGAAAGTGCGGGAACAGCTTGTGCAACGCGGGATCACGCTGGCGGAGCCTGGAAAGATCACCGGCACACTCGTGCTGGCGCATGGGCGGCGCGGACGGAAGGAGGATTATCTGCTCATCGCCGAGCGCCTCTGCGCCGCCGGCTTCCGCTGCCTGATGCCAGACCTGCCTGCGCATGGCGACCACCCGGCCGCCCATGCGGGTTATGGAGTGCTTGAAACAGAGCTGCCCGCGCGCGTGCTGACAGAGGCGGCGGAGCGCTTTGGCTTCGAGCCGCGGCCCGCCGGTCTGTTGGGAATCTCCATGGGCGGCTCGGTGGTGGTGCATTCCGCCGCGCAGGCGGACGCGCCCTGGCGCGCGCTGGTGGTCATCGCCAGCTTCGACTCCTTCACCGCGGTGGTGGAGCATCAGACTTCGAAACTGTTCGGCGGATGGAGCGGCCCGGCCTGGGCGCGGATGGCGGGCGCGGTCTATCGAATGCGGTCGGGTGTCGCCCTGACGGACATCCAGCCGGGGCGGAAAGCGGCATCCCTGGGCATGCCAGCGCTCATCGCGCATGGCAGCGCCGACCGCGTGGTGCCCATGTCCGCCGGGCGGCGTCTCTTTGACGCGCTGCCCGCCGGGATTGAGAAAAAGTGGATCGAGATCCCAGGCGCTGATCATGACAATGTGCTCATCACCGACTTCCCCATCTATGCCGAGGTGGCGGAGTGGATGCTGCGCCATGTGAGCGCGGCGGAGTGAGTTTGATAAGGGTCGGCCCGGGTCGTTAAATTTCCTGTGAACCTTTTGCATCGTCAAAGTCACGTCTCGAATGGTAGGCTGCGCTGGCAGCCGCCGAATGGCTATCCAACCTCGTGGACACCACCGGACATCCTCCCCTGCTCGAACGCCTCTTCGCGGAGAGCGCGGGGGATCTGACGCGCTACTTCGCGCGGCGGCATGGCGGTGACGAAGGCGTGCAGGATCTGGTACAGCAGACCTTTCTCGAAATGGCGCGCGGGCTGCGCGATGGAAAGAATCCCAAATGCGCGCGCGGCTATTTGTTCGGCATCGCGCGGCATCTGAGCCAGGCGGCGTGGTCGCGCGGCGCGCGTGAAAAGACGGTGCCATTTGAGGCTGCGGCGGATGTTCCCGCGCCGGACGACGACGACCGTGTGGAAGCGGCGCGGCAGACCATCGCGGCGCTGCAGCCGATCCAGCGCGAGATTCTGGACCTGCGTTTCGCACAGGGACTGTCCTACGCGGAGATCGCCGAAGCTTTGAGCATTCCCATCGGCACCGTGCGCTCGCGTTTGCATCACGCCGTGGCGGAGGTGCGCCATCGTTTGAAACATGAAATTGACCCCTGAATCCCCATGAAAACCGAGTCCCTTCACGCACTGATCATTGACCATCATCTCGGCGAGCTTTCACCGGAGGCGGCGGAGCTGCTGGAGCATCATCTGGCGGCCAACGCGCAGGCCCGCGCCGAGGCGGAGCGCATTTTGCAATCCCTTGATGCCACGCGCGAGGCCGTGCTGCGGCATACCGAGCTGGCGCAAGTGCCGGCGGCAGTGCTTCACACGCCGCTCATCGTGAAAAAGGCCGCGCCGACGCCCTGGATGGCGCGCGCGGCGGCAGTCGCGCTGCTGGCGGGCGGCGGCGGATTTTTCGCGGGGCGCAACCACGCGCCGCCCACTCCCGAGGCCATGGTGGAAAATGCGTCAAAACCGCGCCAGCAGAGTCCGTGGGCACAATACCGCATGTCCTTTGATCCAGCGGGCTCCGGCGTGCAGGTGGTGCGCGTGGACACGGACAAGCTCCAAAACAAATCCCTGCGATGAATGCCGCCAAGCGCGATTTGAACTCAAGCATGGGGCACAGGCATCCCGCCTGTGCTGAACAGGCGGGACGCCTGTTCCCCATGCTCTTTCCGCCCATGCTTGCCATTCTGCTCTCCGGCTGCCTGCCGGAGGATCGAGTGTGGTGGTCGCCGCAGGGAGATGTCGCGGTGGTCGCCGCAGGAGACATGGTTCAACTTGTGACGGCTGACGGCCATCGCTCGCGACCACTGGATCTCGGAAAGCAGGGCGATCTCTTCAAAAGCGTGAGCTGGCTGCGCGATGGCAGCGGCTTTGTGGCGCAGCGCACGCGAATCGTCGCCAAATGGGACGAACTGATCGCCTTGATCCCGGCGGAGGAGATTCGCTCGGTGGAGACGATGCTGCCTCTCATCATCCCCATGCTTGAAGCTGCGGAGCGCCTGGGAGATGAGACGAAGACGCTTGAAGACCTGATCGCCAGCCTGCCGGAAGGTCAGATGGCACGCTTCGCACACGCTGCGCGACGGAAATTCGAGCAGGAGCCGGAGCGCGTCGAGAAACTGCTCCTCGCGCTGCCGGAGGGGGCGAAACTGGCCGGGGAATTCGGGAAACCTGAGTCGGGTTATGAGATCAGCGAGCTGTGCATGTTCAAACTGGGTGACACAGAGTTTATCAATTCGACACCGCTCGTCTGCAGCTTGCTACGGCCTGCATTGATGCCACGCATGTCTCCAAGGCATGACGCGCTGGCGTTTCTGCGTCTCGACGAGGATGGCGAAAGCGCGGCGCTGGAGGTCATCCCACTCGATGGCGGCGCGGGGCAGACGGTGGCGCGTCTGGCGAGCGGAGCGTTTGACTGGACGCCGGACGGCCGGTCGCTCGTTTTCATGGCGCCGCTCGGTGGCGAGGGAGAAAAGCTGCAAAGCATCCACCGCGTCAGCGTCATTGACGGGAATGGAGCACTCGCAAACCCTGGGAAGCCGGTCACGCTGGCCACGGCGGTCACACTGAACCGCCCGGTGGTGCAGGTGCTGGCGGACGGGCGCGTGCTCTTCGCCAGCCAGCCGGTCACGCTGCCAGCGACAGGCACGGGGCCGGAGTTGTCACCGCTTTTATTCCTTATCGCCGCCGATGGCAGCGCGGTGACACCGGTGCCGACCGCGCCGGGCGATCTGCCGGTAAATCTCGGCTTCTTCACCGCCTCGCCGGATGGCAAACGCGTCGCCGTGGTGGAGAGCGAGACAGACGCGGTGGCCGTGGTCGAGATCGCCACCGGCAAAACGCAGATCATCTCGCCACCGCATCCGTCGTGGCAGTGCCGCACGATGCCCGCGTGGAAATCAGCCACCGAACTGACCTTTGCCGCGTTGCACGACGGCGCGCCCGCATGGTTGCTGTGGCGCGAGGACGCTCCTCTGCGCTGCATCAGTGAATCGTGGCCGAAATCCAGCACCGCGAACTGGCTGGAGCAAAAAAAAGACAGTGCCGCCAATCCCGCCCCGGTCTCCAAACTCGATCCTGCCCGATGAAACACGCGATCCTCTTTCTCTTCACCACCAGCGTGCTCGCGGACGACACGGCCTTCTTTGAGGCCAAAATCCGCCCCGTGCTCGTGAAGCACTGCTACGAGTGCCACTCCGCCGAGGCGGGCAAATCGAAGGGCGGGCTCATGCTCGACACGAAGCACAGCATCCGCGAAGGCGGCGAGACGGGACCAGCGGTGGTGCCAGGCGATCCTGCGAAAAGCCTGTTACTGACCGCGATCAAGCACAGTGACCCCGATCTGGAAATGCCTCCGAAGGAGCCGAAACTGCCGGATTCGGTCATCGCGGACTTTGAATCGTGGATCAAGACCGGCGCGGCTGATCCGCGTGAATCAGCCGCGAAAGCGGCGGAGCGTCCGCCGGTGGATGTTGAGAGCGGAAAGAAGTTTTGGGCCTATCAAAAGCCCGTGATGCCGAAAAACGCAGCGCAGGGCATCGACGGCTTCATTCGCGAGAAACTGGCGGCTGCCGGTTTGAAGCCCGCGCCTCGTGCGGAGGCAGGTGTGCTGAAAAGGAGGCTTTCTTTCGATCTTGTGGGTCTTCCGCCGTCGGACATGTCCGACCCGTCGGACTACGAGAAGCATGTGGACGCCCTTTTGAAATCACCGCGCTTCGGCGAGCGCTGGGGCCGCCACTGGCTGGACGTCGCGCGCTATGCCGAATCGAACGGCCGCGAGTCCAACCTGACCTTCCCGCACGCGTGGCGCTTCCGCGATTACGTCATCGACGCGGTGAACGCGGACATTCCCTTCGACCGCTTCATCACGGAGCAGATCGCCGGAGATCTGCTGCCCGCCAAAGATGACGCGGAACGCGCGCGCCTGCTCACAGCCACCGGACTTCTCGCCATGGGGCCGAAGGGGCTCAACGAGCAGAACAAAGCGCAGTTCGCCGCTGATGTGGCCGATGAACAGCTCGACACCGTGACACGCGCCGTGCTCGCCAGCAGCATCGCCTGCGCGCGCTGCCACGATCACAAGACGGAGCCCTTCAGCATGGAGGACTACTATGGCCTCGCGGGCATCTTCAAGAGCACGCAGACCTTTTACGGGAACTGGATTGACTCCGAAAACAACAACCACGGCCACCTCATCCGTCTGCCGGATTTACCGGGGCAGACCATCGTCGGCAAATCGCTGCCCCCGGCGCGGGTGAAGCAGCTCCAGACCGATCTGGCGAAGCTGAACGCCGAAGACAAGGAGATGAACGACTACATCGCGAAGGCCAAGGCGGAGAACCGCGACATCAGCGGCGAGTTCAACAAACTGCTGGGCAACGCGCTGCGCATCATCTGGTCGCGCGGCGGCGTGGAGGGCGCGCTGGAGGCGGTGGATGAAAAGGGCCGCGCCCTGCCTCTGTGCATGGGTGCGAAGGACGGGAAAATTCATGATTCGGCGCTCTACGAGCGCGGCGAGATCGCGCATCCCGGCAAGGTCGTGCCGCGCGGATTCCCTCGCGTGATGGATCTGAAAATCGCCGTGCCCAAGGAGCAAAGCGGCCGCCTTGAGCTGGCGAAGTGGCTCACCAGCCGCGAAAACCCGCTCGCCGCGCGTGTGATGGTGAACCGCGTGTGGCGGCATCTCTTTGGCACAGGCCTGGTGCGCACCGTGGACAACTTCGGCTTCAGCGGCGAGCGCCCGAGTCATCCTGAACTGCTCGATTACCTCGCGATCAAGTTCATGGACGGAGGCTGGTCGGTGAAGAAGCTGATCAAGGAAATCGTGATGTCGGAGACTTACAGGCAGGGGAGTGATGGAGTGATGGAGCATGGGATTCATGCCCAGAACTCCAACACTCCAGTACTCCACGACTCCATCGACCCCGACAACCGCCTCCTCTCGCACGCAAACAAGCGCCGGCTCGATGCGGAGGTGATTCGTGACTCGATGCTCGCAGTTTCAGGCTTGTTGGACACCTCGCGTCGTCCCGGATCACTCGTGGCGGAACTGGATGGGCAGTCGGTGTCATTGATCGGCTTCAACACGAAGCTGCCGCCCGATCTCGACGGCTCGCATCGCCGCTCGATTTACCTGCCCGTGATCCGCGATCATCTTCCCGACGTGCTGGAGCAGTTCGACGTGGCGAATCCGAATCTGGTGACTGGAGATCGCGACGTGACCAACGTGCCCCTCCAGGCGCTCTACCTTCTCAACGGCCCCTTCGTGCAGGAAATGGCCGCCGCACTGGCGAAGTGCCTCGAAAGTGAAAAAGGGGGACGCGCTGAACAAATCCGCCGCGCCTTTACCCTCTGCTTCAACCGCGCCCCGGACGCGAAGGAGCAGCAACTGGCTGAATCCTTCTTCCAAACCTCCCCGGGCGATCCATCCAAGCTGCTCGCTGTCTTCTGCCAGTCCCTGCTGTGCAGCGCGGAGTTTCGTTTCGCGGATTGAATCAGCCATGAAGTCAATCCAGCCAGTTTTCCATTTTCAAACCTGGGACAACAGCAAAGTCCCTCGTGTTGCGTGTCAGCACGGTGGCGTCGTACTCAAGCGCTATACAGGCGATTTTAAGATCTTTGGAGCCGATGCGAACGCCCGCTTTGCGAAAAGACTGGAACCGGGCCGCTGCATCCAGGTCGTAGGGAAGTCGAACGAGGTCGCCGAGAATGCTGATGGTTTCGTTGAGTCTGGAATAAGCCTCGGATTCGCGTTCCGGCGAGGCTGCCCTCGCAATCAGCGCCAGCCAGCCACGAAGGCTTTCATCCGCGCTGATGATCGAAGTCACAACACCGGTCTTCGAAGCAAGGATGCGCTGGCGGAGCTTTTCGCCCAGCACGGTGCCGTCCGTGAGCTCCCGGAGGTGATTGGTGTCCAGGATGAACATGTGTCATTCAGGGAGCCTCTGACTTGCGCCATGCCTCTCCGAGCGCCCAGGCCTCACGGGTCATCTCGTCATCTGGGAGCCTGCCAAACACACCGCTGCCGTCCCTGCCGCTTTTTCGGATCAGTTCCCGTGCGGCGGCCTGCTTGCGCCTGGCGCGCTCGGCGGCGCTTTCGAGGGGCGTTGTCTCCATTTCGACTGGTTTCATGCTGCGAACCTAACCGTTGGGAGCTGTTTTCCAATCTTATTCTCCCGACGCCTTCCGCTCACCTGCCCCCATGAGCATACGCGTTGTCATTTTCTCGATTCTTGCCTTTGTACCGTCGTTTGCGCACGCGGAAACACCAAAACCGTGCCGCATTGAGGTGGTGGAGAAAGGCAGCGGCTGGCCGGTGCCGTTGGTGGAATTGCGCACCACGCACCAGATGCGCTTCATCACCGACAACGCGGGCGTCATCGCGATGGACGCGCCGGAACTGATGGGCCGGCAGATTTGGTTCGATGTCATCGGCCACGGTTACGGGGTGCCGAAGGATGGTTTTGGCATGCGTGGTGTGCGGATCACGCCGGAGCCTGGCGAGACGTTGCGGATTGAGGTGAACCGTATGAACATCGCGAAACGCATCGGCAGGATCACCGGCGCGGGCTTGTTCGCGGAGAGCCAGAAACTCGGCAGCAATCTGGACTGGCAGGACTCGGGCATTCATGGTTCCGACAGCGTGCAGAACGCGGTGCATCGCGGCCGCCTGTTTTGGGCCTGGGGCGACACGACGATGCCCAATTATCCGCTGGGCATTTTCGACATGAGCAGCGCCACGACCGCAGTCCAGCCCCTGACCTCACTGGAGCCGCCGCTGCGGCTGAGGCTCGATTACTTTACCGATGACAAAGGCAGACAGCGCGGCGTGGCAAAGATGCCCGGCAGCGGCCCGACATGGGTCACAGCGTATGTGAGCCTGCCAGACAAAACGGGCACGCAGCGTCTCGTCGGCAGTTATGTGAAGATCAAACCGCCGTTGGACGCCTACGAGTCCGGATTGTGCGTGTGGAATGACGAAACGAGCCGCTTTGACCTGCTGCGCGTGCTTTGGACGCAGTCCGACGCCGCTCCGAAGCAAACGCCGATGCCCGAAGGCCATCCCGCGCTCTGGAAGGACGCGATGGGGAAGGAATGGGTGCTGTTTGGCAATCCGCTGCCGACCCTGCGCTGCCCGGCGACGTTCGAGGCCTGGCAGGATTCATCGACGTGGGAGGTCTTGAAGCCGCAAGAGACGCTTGCGTCCACGGATGGCGGCAAAGTCAAACCACACAGCGGTTCGATCGCGTGGAGTGACTTCCGCAAGCGCTGGGTCACCGTGTTCATGGAGAACTTCGGCAAACCGTCCGTCTTTGGCGAGCTGTGGTATGCCGAGGCCGATGAGCCGACCGGGCCATGGAGCACGGCGGTGAAAGTGCTGACACACGAGAACTACACCTTCTACAACCCGCGCATTCATCCCGAGTTCACGCCCGCCGGATCGCCCGTGCTGTTCTTCGAGGGCACCTACACGAAAGAGTTCGCCAGACACGCGCACGCCACCCCGCGTTACGACTACAACCAGATCCTCTACCGCCTCGATCTTGATGATCCGGGGCTGGAGGCGGCCCAAAGATGAGCATCGCCCCGACGTTTCCGATCTGATCTCATGCCACGCCCCAAGAAATCCACCTCCCCCGTCCGTGTCGCCCCTGAAAAACGGCTCTCACGCGGTCGTGCGCGTGATGATGCGCGATTCACGGCCCCTGCGCCCGCCTCGGAGATGCCGTCCGGCTACGGCAGCATGCTCACTGAGATCAAAGAGCGCGTGCGCCAAGCGCGCCTGCGCACGGTGCTGGCCGCGAATGCCTCCATGGTGATTTCCTATTGGGAGGTGGGCCGCGTCATCCTCGCCCGCCAGCAGGCGGAGGGCTGGGGCGCGAAGGTGATTGACCGTCTCTCCAACGACCTCCGCGAGGCATTTCCCGACATGCAGGGCCTCTCGCCGCGCAATCTCAAGTACATGCGCGCCTTTGCCGCCGCATGGCCCGAGGAGGCAATTGTGCAACGGGTGGTTGCACAATTGCCGTGGAAGCAAAACATCGCCCTGCTCGACAAGCTGAAAACGCCGGGAGAGAGGCTCTGGTATGCGCAAAAGGCGGCGCAGGAGGGCTGGTCGCAGCCGGTCCTCTGTCTCCAGATCGAGGGCCGCCTGCATGAGCGTGATGGCAAGGCTCAGAACAATTTCGCTCTCACGCTCCCACCGGCGGATTCTGATCTCGCGGCGCAGATTTTCAAAGACCCGTATCTCTTCGATTTTGTCGGCACGGGTGATCCGCGCCGCGAGCGCGAGGTGGAGCAGGCGCTGGTGGACCACATTCAGAAATTCCTGCTGGAACTGGGCACCGGTTTCGCCTTTGTCGGACGGCAGGTGCATCTGGAGGTGGGCGGTGAGGACTTTTACCTGGACCTGCTTTTCTATCATATGCGTCTGCGCCGCTACGTCGTGGTGGAGTTGAAAAACCGCGAGTTTCAGGCCGGGGATGCCGGGCAGATGAACCTGTATCTTTCTGCAGCGGATGATCTTCTGCGGCATCCCGACGACCAGCCGGCCATCGGCCTCCTTTTGTGCAAGGGGCGCAACAAGCTCGTCGTCGAGTATGCGCTGCGCGGCATTGCCAAGCCCATTGGTGTTGCGGCATGGAAGACACAGCTCGTGGACTCACTGCCACCGGATTTGCAAAGCAGCCTGCCCACCGTGGCGCAGATCGAGGCGGAGCTTGCAGGAAAGAAACCAGCCAGAAACAGCAAACCATGAACACGCATCCATTCTCACGCCGTCACATGCTCACGACGATGTCCTCCGGCATCGGCTGGCTGGCCTTTTCCGCGCTGGCGCAGGCCAGAAGCGGTCTGGCCTCGAAAACGCCGCATTTCGCGGCACGGGCGAAGCGCGTGATCTTTCTCACGATGCGCGGCGGGCCATCGCATGTGGACTTGTTTGACTACAAGCCCGAGTTGGCGAAGCGCGACGGCAAAACGGCGACTTTGGGGCGTGATTCGGCGGGGGCGAAGCTGTTTGGCGCGGTGCATCCTTTCGGCCAGTATGGCCAATCTGGTCAATGGATGACGACGCTGTATCCGAAGCTGGCGAAGCACGCGGACGACCTGTGCATCATCAATTCGATGAACACCGACCTGCCGAATCATGCGCAGGCGTTTGTGCAGATGCACACGGGCAGTTTTCAGTTCGTGCGCCCTTCGGTGGGCGCGTGGTCGCTTTATGGTCTGGGCACGGAGAATGAGAATCTGCCGGGTTTCATCACGCTGAATCCGCCTGCGGACAACGGCGGTGCGCAGAACTACGGCAGCGCGTTTCTGCCCGCGATCTGCCAGGGAACGAAGATCGGCGGATCGCAGCTTCCCGATTTGTATGCGGCGCTTTTGAAGAAGGACGTGGCTCCAGGGCCGCCGATGAAGAACATCGAGAACAAAAACGTGCCGCGCGATCTCCAGCGCGCGCAGATCGACCTCATCCGTGGCTTGAACGAGCGCAAGATGGAGCGCGATGGACATCATCCCGAGATTGAGGGCGCGATTGAATCGTTTGAACTCGCGTTTCGCATGCAGAGCGAGGTGCCTGACGTGCTCGACCTGCGTGGCGAGCCGGAGCATATCCTGAAGCTCTACGGCATCGGTGGCGGGAAAGATCAATTTGCGCGGCAGTGCCTGCTGGCGCGGCGCATGGCCGAGGCAGGCGTGCGTTTCATCGAAATCGCCTCCGGCGTGCAATGGGATCATCACAACCGCCTGCGCGAGCAGCTCGCCGCAAATTGCGCGGCCACGGACCAGCCCATCGCTGCCTTGCTCACTGATTTGAAGACGCGCGGCATGCTCAAGGACACGCTCGTCGTCTGGGCGGGCGAGTTTGGCCGCACACCGTATGCGCAAGCCGGGGACGGCCGCGATCACAATCACAAAGGTTACTCCATCTGGATGGCCGGCGGCGGCGTGAAGGGAGGTCTGCGCTACGGCGCGACGGACGAGATCGGCTACAAGGCCGCCCTGAACCCCATGCACATTCACGACTGGCACGCCACGATGCTGCACCTGCTCGGTCTCGACCACACGAAGCTCACCTACAACTACGGCGGCCGGAATTTCCGCCTGACGAATGTGAGCGGCGAGGTGGCGACGGGCATCCTGGCATGAACAGGCCGCCTCTTCTGAGCAGGGAGGGGCAAGTTGTGCTTGCGTAATCGCGTTGTTTTTGCGCATTCTGCAAGCCTTATGGAAAATTCATCCCTCTACCCCTCGTCCCGACGCGATTTTTTGAAGACCACCGGCAAAACCGTCGCCGGGCTTTCCGCGCTTTCGGGCATCCAGATCCCCTATGTCCACGCCCAGGGGGATGACACCATCAATGTGGCCCTCGTGGGCTGCGGCGGCCGCGGCACCGGTGCCTCCAGCAATGCCATGGGCGTCAAGCAGCGCACGCGCCTCATCGCCATGGCCGATGTGCAGGAAAACCGCCTCGAAGCCAGCTTCAACGGCCTCAGCAACAAGCACCCCGACCGCTTCTCCGTCTCCGCCGACGCCAAATTCATCGGCTTCGACGCCTACAAGCAGGCGATTGACATGCTCAAGCCCGGCGACGTGGTCGTGCTCGCCACCCCGCCCGCCTTCCGCTGGGTGCAGTTTAAATACGCCATCGAAAAAGGCGTGAACGTCTTCATGGAAAAGCCCATCTGCGTAGACGCCCCCAGCGGCAAGCGCATGCTTGAGCTGGGCAAGCAGGCGGACGCCAAGGGCCTCAAGGTCGGCGTCGGCCTCATGTGCCGCCACTGCCGCGTGCGTGGCGAGCTGTTCGACCGCATCCAGCAGGGCGAGATCGGCGACATCATCCTCGGCCGCGCCTACCGCCTGCAAGGCCCCGTGGGCACCTGCTTCACCCAGCCGCGCAACCCGGAGACCGACCCCAGCGAGCTGATCTACCAGATCAAAAACTTCCACTCCTTCCTCTGGGCCTCCGGCGGCGCGTTCAGCGACTTCAACATCCACAACATTGACGAGATCTGCTGGATGAAGAACGACTTCCCCATCGAGGCCAAGGCCACCGGCGGCCGCACCGACCGCGGCGACTATGTGGACCAGAACTTCGACCACTACAGCGTCGAGTACACCTTCCGCGACGGCACCAAGTTCTGGCTCGAAGGCCGCAACGCCATGAAGACGCACAACGAGTTCGCCAGCTACGTGCATGGCACCAAGGGCATGGCCGTGGTCTCCACCGCCGGCCACTTCCCCTCCAAGGCGATGACCTTCAAAGGCCAGAACAAGGACCCGAAAAACATCATCTGGCGCGGCAAGCAGCCCGAGCCGAACCCCTACGACCTGGAGTGGCAGGACCTCATTGACGCCATCGTCAACGGCAAGCCCTACAGCGAGGTCGAGCGCGGCGCCAAGGCCAGCCTTGTCACCGTCATGGGCCGCATGTCCGCCCACACCGGCCAGCTCGTCACCTACGACCAGCTCATGGCGCACGACCATGAGTTCGCCCCGGATGCGGACAAGCTCAGCCTCGACGGCCCCGCGCCGCTGAAAGCCGATGCCAACGGCAAGTACCCCATCCCCTACCCCGGCCGCCACGGCATGTACGAGTACGTTGTCGGCGCCTGATGCGCCGCTTGGCGCGGCATGGATGAGGTCTGCGACTCATTCATGCCGCGGCCCGATTTTGTTTGATTCAGCACCACACTTTCCACCCTCATGAACCAGACACAGCGCGAGGCGCTCTTTGACCTTCTGACTCTCTCCATCTACGCGGACTCGCACATTTCTCTGACCGAGGAGGCGCTCATCGAATCGGCCTTCATCGCGGAAGGCTGGGAGTCGGAGTATCCGAAGAATTTGTTCATCGAAAAGTCCTTCGCCCGCGCCAGGGAGGCGGCGGAGTCGGACGCGGCGGCAAATGATTACATCGCCTCCAGGGCGAAAGCATTCACCGATGCGTCCAGCCAGGCGGAGGCGGTCGGAGTCGTGTCCAACATCCTGTCGCGGGATGGATTGACGTCCGAGGAAAACCGCTTCATCGCCGCGCTGAAAAGCGCGCTGCCAGCGCTGTGAGGCATTGCCCGATGCGCCGGACATCCTCCCCTGTGAGGAAAGCCGCATAAGTCGCGGCCATCACCACCATGAACGGGCCGATCTGCGGCGCTGCCAGGGTGATCAGTCCATGCAGGATCATGCCAAGCGCCATGCCATAAAAGCGCGTCCTGCGGATGAGCAGCAACACAGGCACGACCGCCTCCGCCAGCAAGGCGGCCCAGGTGCCCAGAGCCAGCGCGTCCGCGTATTCCGCCACCCAGGCTCCAGGCCAGCGCGAGTATTCCGACAGGAGGAAGTAGGGCAGAAACTCGCCGTTCCACCAATATGGATTGGGGTTCGCCAGCTTGAGCACCACGGTCTGCCAGTAAACCACCAGCACCTGCAGGCGCATGAGCACCAGGCCGTAGCGCGCGACCCGCGCCGGAACGCTGCTCCGCCGCCCGATAATCGCCAGCAGGGACCAGCATTTTCCCAGAGGGCTGACCAGCACCAGGAAGCTGAAGGAACGCAGCACCATGTCCCACCCCGCCGCCGCCAGCGGGGCGCGCTCCATGAGGGATAGCTGCCAGAGAAAAACAAAAAACGCCGCCATCCTCGGCAGCACGCCTGCCATCAGCAGCAGCATGGCGGCCCCGGCCAGCAGCATGAGCAATGTGACGCCGTCCCCCGAAGGGAAAAAGTGAAAGAGCAGCACGGTACACATTTCACTCTGCTCTGCCGCGGCCGCCTGAGGCACAGATCCCTCCTCGGCAAGAAGTGTGACACGCAAAGGCCAGAGCATGACCAGGCTCCACAAGGCCGCGAGAGCCAGGCCGATGCGCACAGCAGCGTAAACGCGCTCATCCTCGGTGGAGAGAAAGATTTTTCCCGGCAGGGTGGCTTTGAGCGCGTCGTGCTTCATCGTGCCTCCATGCGTTCTCCGGCTGGCGCTGGCGGCGGCTCATGACGATTCACGCGCCTTTCATAAAGACGGCCGTCCCTGCCGATATGCACGAGATGCCTGGTGAAGTCCTCAAGGGTCTCCAGATGCCAGCGCTCGCCGGGAGCGATGAGTCCGCGCCCGCGCAATTCATCGTCCAGCCGGCGCAGGCACGCCTCGCGCATCACAGGAGAATGATCGCCGGAGAATAGCCGCTCATTCTGCACATAAAGCCTCACCGGCGCTGGTTCCATCCATTCCTGGAAACCTGGAAGTAAAGGCCCAAGCTCGCGCGTCCTGCCATCCGGCGTTGTGATCACAAGCCGTGATCGCCATTTGTGATAGCTGGGGATTGTCTCGAACATCGTCCATCTCTGCTTGCTGCCAGTCAGCGCCTCATATGCCTGGGCCAGTTCGTGCGGCACGGGGACGGGCCGCGACGCCTCGGGAATGACACCCGCCAGCAGCTTCAGCGCATGGATGGAGGCAAAAACGAGGATGATCCAATCCCGGAGCACCCCCGCGCCGCGCGCGGGAGGATGGCTCTCCGGCTCATCGCGGTTGGATTGGGGAACTGCGGCGGGCATTACGCGCCATGGAAGCCCATGCACAAGGGTTTCGTCAAGCAGGCAACGCACCCGGAACCTGTTTGCAGGCGGCATCGCGGGATGAAAAATGGCGCGGCACTCCTGCGAGCGCCGCGCCATGCGGATCAGGCAACCGTGTAGATTATTGAATCTCAATCCGCCGCGGTCTGGCGGCCTCCTTGACCGGGAGATGCACGCTGAGGACGCCGTTTTCCACGACTGCCTTCAGGCTTTCCTCGTCCACGGGTGTGTTCAGCCGCAGACGCAGGAGGAAGTCGAGGGCCGGAATCTCGCTATGCAGGGTCTTCCAGCCGTCGGGCACTCCGGCTGCGCGTTTGCCGCGGATGGTGAGGATGTTGTCCTCCAGGTCAATCGAGACGCCGGACTTCGGCACTCCGGGCAGTTCGACGCGCACTTCATAAGCGTGCTCATTGCCGTTGATGCGGTAGAGCGGCTTGAGCAGGTTTTCGTCCGCTTCGGCGCGGGCGGGTTTTTCAAGGGTGGTGGTCATGGCTTGGATGGGCTGGATGTTCGCGGAAACAGATGCTCAGGCGATTTCGATGAGCTTGGGTTTGCGGTGCTCCTGCTTCGGCAGGGTCACGACGAGGATGCCGTCCTCGAGCCTGGCTGAGATGCCCTCGGCATTGACGCCTTCCGGCACCGAGATCGAGCGGCAGAGTGTGAGGGACGACTCCTGCTCGCCGTTTTTCTCCTTGCGCTCGGCGCTGACATTGAGCAGGCGGTCGTGGATTTCGACCTTGAGGTCCTCCTTCTTCACGCCAGGCAGTTCGAAACAGGCATAGTAGTTGTCCTTGTCCTCATGGACATCCGTGGCGGGGCGGCCCGAGGTGAAAGCGGGAGCGAAGTCTCCCAGCAGTTGCCCCATCAGCGGGAAGGCGGCAAAAGGATTGCGCAGCCACTGGTCGAAGTCGGCGACGCGGCCAAGGTTAAGCGATGGATTGAAGCGTGTGATTTTCATAAGGGTTGGATTTGGGTTTGAGGTTAGTCAGATGACATTTTCATATTCCTGCACGGGCCATGCCAAAGGCACCTCAAGGCTCAAAACTCTCTCGAAATCAAAGTCTTGTGTTGATTGACCGAAAATGGACCCGAGCAGTTTTTGGGAATGAATGGCACAAATAAGAATCCAATTTTTCACTTCCAAAAGACGTCTTGTCTCAACTTCAAATGAAGTTCCATTTGGGAAGACGACCCGGAGTTTAAATGCAGCAGCAGGCGGGCGGAGACTCGCTTTGCAGGTGCGAAGCGCCGTGCAATACCCGACGCATGACCGCGTTTCCGGGAGCAAACCCCCATGAACAAGAAGCATCCCTGGATCTGGCTGGGCGCGCTGGTGTGCGCCTCGGCTGTTTTTTCCTCCCACGCGGCCGCGCCGAAGAAGCGCGGCGGTGTGGACACCTCGTCCCTGCCGGAACCGGCGGGCAGACCGGTGAAGTATTTCGGTGACGTGCATCCGCTGCTGGCGGAGCACTGCATTTCCTGCCACGGCGCGGACAAGCAGAAGGGCGGGCTGCGCCTGGACTCGCGGGAAGCGGCGCTGAAGGGCGGCAGCTCTTACGGGCCGGCCATCATCCCTGGGAACAGCGCGGAGAGCCCGTTCATCCAGTTCATCGCGCACCTGGAGCCGGACATGGAGATGCCGCCGGATGAGGAGATGCTCACGGAGGACCAGATCGCCGTGTTGCGCGCGTGGATTGACCAGGGCGCGAAGTGGCCGGCCAAGGCGGGCGTGGCGGCGGAGGGCGGGGAGTCCACGCTGGGAAATCAGGAGCTGTTTTTCAAAAAGGCGGCCACGCACTGGGCCTTCCAGCCCGTGCCGGTGCTGGCGGCGGCGCAGCTCGCGGACGGCCCGGCGCGCATTGACGCGCTGGTGGCCGCGAAGCTGGGTGAAAAAAATCTGGCGCGCTCTCCCCGCGCCGACGCGCGCACCCTGATGCGGCGCATTCATTTTGACCTGACGGGCCTGCCGCCCGCGCCGGAGGAGGTGGAGCGCTTCAGCGCCGACTTCGCCAAAGATGCGGACGCCGCCGTGTCGGCGCTGGTGGACGGGCTGCTGGCCTCCCCGCACTTCGGCGAGCGCTGGGGGCGCTACTGGCTGGACCTGGCGCGCTACGCGGACACGCAGGACTTCCGCGCGCAGCAGGATTTGAGGTATCCCTTCGCGTGGACGTATCGCGACTATGTGGTGGCCGCCTTCAATGCGGACAAGCCGTATGACCGTTTCCTCCAGGAGCAGATCGCGGCGGATCAGCTCGGCCTGGAGAAGGACGATCCGACACTGGCGGCGCTCGGATTCATGACGGTGGGGCCGCGCTTCCGGGGGCGGGTGGATGAGATCATCAACGACCGCATTGACGTGGTGACGCGCGGCCTCATGGGCATGACTGTGGCCTGCGCGCGCTGCCATGACCACAAGTATGACCCCATCCCGACGGCGGATTTTTATGCCATGTATGGCGTCTTCGCCAGCACGCAGGATGCCGAGGAGCTGCCGGAGATCGCGCTCAAGCAGGCGGAGCCGACGCCGGAGCAGCGCGCGGATTACGAGGCGAAAAAAGGCGCCGCCAAGCAGGCGCTGGAGGCCTTTGTGCAGGACCTGAAGGACAAGGCCGTGGCGGATGTGCTGGCGAAGCCGGAACTCTATTTCGACGCGCTCTGCCAGATGGAGATCCGCAAGACGGCGGACGTGCGCAAGCTCATCACCGGCAATAAAATGATGGAGACCGCGCTCACACCCATCAGCCGCCAATGGAGCGAACTCCGCCGGCGGGAGGACTGGCAGGCCAGTTCGGTGCTCGGCCCGCTGGCGCGAGTGGCGAGCGCCTCGGCGGACAGGAAGGCGGGCATCATTGAGGGCATTTTGGAAAATGGCCGCGTGCCCGGCAGCCGCGCCGAAGTGCAGCCCGCGCTGCTCGCCGCCCTTCGCGCGGCCAAGCCGAAGGATGAGGAGGCGCTCGTGAAGGCCTACGGCAAGGTGCTGGCCGAGGCCGTGAAGAAGCCGAAGGGTCCGCTCGGCGAGGTGCTCGCGGCATTCAAAGACAAGGGCGGCTGGCTGGATTTTCCGCTCGACTCGGTGGAGGGCGCTTACCGCCTTTTGGGCAAGGGCCGCGCGGATTTGAACAAGCTGCACTCCGCCGTCTCCGAAGTGGAGGCCACGCATCCCGGAGCACCTCCGCGCGCCATGGCCGTGGCCGACCGCGCCAAGCCTGTGACGCAGGCCATCTTCGTGCGCGGTGATCCGCAGCGCCGGGGCGACACCGTGGAGCGCCGCTTCCTGGAGGTGCTCGATCCCTCCAAAAAGCCCTACCCCGCCGACCGCAGCGGCCGCCGCGAGCTGGCGGAGCAGATCACCGCGCGGGACAATCCGCTCACCGGCCGCGTGTGGGCCAACCATGTGTGGCGCCACCTGCTGGGCGAGCCGCTGGTAAAAACCGTGGGAGACTTCGGCCTGCAAGCCGAGCCGCCCAGCCACCCCGAGCTGCTCGACTGGCTTGCCGCCGCGCTCGTGGACCGCGGCTGGTCCACGAAGAAGCTGATCCGGGATGTGATGCTCTCCGCCACCTACCAGCAAAGCAGCGCCGACCGGCCCGAGGCCGCCGCCGTGGATGCCGACAACACCCTGCTCTGGCGCGCCAACCGCCGCCGCATGGACTTCGAGGCCATGCGTGACGCCATGCTGGCCACCAGCGGCCAGCTCCAGCTCACACTCGGCGGCCGCGCCGAGAGCCTCTCCGCCGAGCCCTTCAGCGGCAGGCGCACGCTTTACGGTTATGTGGACCGCGTGAATCTCGACCCGCTTTTCACCACCTTCGACTTCCCCTCGCCGGACATCGCCAGCCCCGAGCGCTCCGAGACCCTGGTGCCGCAGCAGGCGCTCTTCGCCCTCAATGACGGCTTCATCGTCAGCCAGGCTCGTGCTTTGGCAAAGAATGCCCGGCAAGCCGCGGGCACCTCGGACAGCGGCATGGTGGACTGGCTCTACCGTCATGTGTTTTACCGCCAGCCCACAGGGGAGGAGTCGGCGCTGGCGCAGGCCTTTTTGAAGGAGACCGCCGGGATCTCAGGCGCCTCCGCGCGTGGCTCCTGGCTCTATGGCTACGGCAGTGCCGACCCCGCCGTGCCGCGCGCGGGGGCCTTCAAGCGCCTGCCGTATTTCGATCCCGCCACGAAGCGCTACCAGGGCGGGCGCGTCTATCCGCACCCCGAACTCAGCCATGTGAGTCTGAGCGCCGCTGGCGGCCATCCGGGGCGCAATCTCGCCAGCGCCGCCATCCGCCGCTGGGTGGCTCCCTATGATGGCGAGGTGTCCATCGGCGGCGAGTTCGCCCTTAACCGCCAGGGTGGAGATGGCGTGCGCGCGCGCATCATTTCCTCGCGCCAGGGTTTGTTAGGCGAGTGGACCGTGGGTGAGCAGCCCGCGAAGACGCTCGTGGAGAAGCACAGCGTGAAGCGCGGGGAAATCCTCGACTTTACCGTGGACTGCGTGGGCCACCCGAGCCGCGACGCTTACCGCTGGGCGCCCACCATCCAACTTCTCATCCGCGCCGAGGACGCCCCCACCGACGTGCAGACCGTCTGGGACGCCCAGGCCGACTTCAAAGCCCCGCCCCCGCCGAAGCTGCAGCCCCTGGAGCAAATGGCGCACGCGCTGCTGATGACGAACGAGTTTCTTTTTGTGGACTGAAGCGCTTGGCCCGAAGCGCTTTCCGCATTCTCATGATGCCAGACGCCGGCGCCCGCTGAAAAAGATGCGAGCACTTTCGGCCACGCCGTAGGCTGTCTCCGGCTGGCTGAGCTCGCCAGTCTGGATGCGCAGGTCGGCCAGCGACTTGTAAAGCGGTCCGCGCTCGGCGAGCAGGCGGCGCAGCTTTTCCAGCGGCGACTCATCCCCGCCGCGAAGCAGCGGGCGGTCATTGTTGCCGGCAGTGCGGCGGGCGAGGAGTTCGGGGTCGGCCTCCAGCCAGGTGATGAAGCCCAAGTGCTGGAGCAGGGGGCGGTTCCGCGCCTGGGTGATGATGCCGCCGCCGGTGGCGATGACGCAGTGCCGCCGCCCGATGAGCCGGCGCAGCGCGGCGGACTCGCGCAATCGGAAACCAGCCTCGCCCTCGCTGGCGAAGATGGCGGGGATGGGGCGGCCGGCCTCCTCGATGATGAGATGATCCGTGTCGAGAAACTGAAAGCCGAGCATGTTCGCGACGGTGCGCCCGACGGAGGTCTTGCCGCAGCCCATGAGGCCGATGAGGACGATGTTTTCCGCGCGCGGCAGACTGGCCGCGCCGCCCTCGCTCACGAGCTGGAGGATGCTGGAGGCGAGGTCGGGATCGTCTCGCAGGGCGGCGAAGTAGTCGGGATAAAGCGGCGTCCAGCCGGCGGCGCGCAGGCGCGCGTTGGAGACGGCTTTGTGCGTCCAGCCGCGCTTGCGTCCAGGGTCGGGCGCGGTGTCGCGGGGACGCGGCAGGCTGAAAAGAAAGGCCAGTTTTTCCAGGCAGGCGCGCTGCGGCATGGGCGCGTCATCCACCACGTTGAAGACGCCCGTGAGCTCCTGCGTGACGATGCGGGCGAGCGCGGCGGCGGCATCGTCGCGGTGGATTTGATTGATGATGCGCCCGTCGGGCGCGCCCTCCGCAGTCTCGACGCCGGATTTGCCCTCCAGCAGGTTTTTCAAAACGAAGGAGCGCCCCGGCCCGTAAATGCCCGCCAGCCGCGCCACCGCACCACCCGCGTCCAGCGCGAGTTGCTCGGCGGCGCGCAGCAGGCGGCCGGTGTCGCGCGCAGGCTCGGCGGGGCTGATTTCATCCACCGTGGAGCCGTCGGTCTGCGCATAGACGCTGGTGCTGCTGGTGAAAACCGGGCGCGCGGAGGGGAATGCGGCCAGCAGGTTTTTCATGCCATCCATGTAGACGGCCTGGTAGCTCTCCGCGCCGCCCTTGCCGGAGCTGGCGCAGTGGATGAAGGCATCCACCGCTCCGGTCTCCGCAGCGATGGCGAGGGTCTGCGCGGGCGAGCTGACATCGCAGGCACGCGCCTGCCAGGGCTTGGCGGCGGCGAGACGCTCGGCGGACTCGGGCGAATGCGTGATGCCTGTGACCTGATGGCCGGCTTCATGCAGGAGATCGGCGGCGCGCTCGCCGACGTAACCGCAGCCGATGACGAGAACTCTCATGGCCTGCGGTGCTTTTGATAGTAAGCGGTGAGACCATGAACCACCCCGTGCGCATAATCCTCCAGCGCGCTGGTCTGGAGCCTGCCGCCGATGAGCGTGCGCCCCAGCCAGTGGCCGTGAATCAGGCGGCGGTAGGTCTCCTCATGATTCATGACGTAAGGCTCAAGATAGACGACGGGGCATTCATACAGGCGGTTCGCCAGCAGGTTCCGCGCATAGACATGGGCATTCCCGGCGGCCCTGCGCGCATTGGGCGTGGTATAGACATAGGCGGGCAGGCCGGTGGCGAAGGCCATGCCGTCGGCCACTGCGGCGGCCAGGGGCAGCTCCTGCTCATGCGCGCGCTGAAAAATGCGCCGGAGCATCTCAAAGCGCACATCCGCCTGTTCCAGCTCCACGGCGGAGTAGCACCCGTTGACAAGGATGTGCAGGTGGTTCTGCGGCGAGAACTGCGGCGCCTCCGCCGCGCCCCAGGACTCGGCGTTGAGGTGCAGGCAGAGGACGAGGTCGGGCTTGATGCGCTCGTTCACCCTGCCGGCGCGCGCATGGATTTCGCTGACGCGGTAAAAGAGCTTCTCAGCCTGCCATTGCAGGGTCTGGCTTTTGGCATCACCCGCCAGGCCCTCGTAGCTTTGCGCGGGATTCAGGATGCCCATCTCCTTGAGGATTTCGGCGGCCTCAGCCATCAGATCCCCCGGCCTCTGAAGGGTGACGGGTTCGGGCTGCTCGCGCACCAGGACCACCTCCGCGCCGAGGGCGGCCAGCCTTTCCTGCAAAACGCGCGCGGTGATGAGGGCCAGGTCCCCCTCCTGGATGGCCTCGCCGGGCTGGAAGCTCAAAAAGCGCTCCTCCATGCGCGCCCACGCGCCGCCGATGTGGCCGGGGTCGAGGGCGATCTTCAGATCACTGAGCACGGGCCGCCCGGCCTGCGGCGGCAGCTCCTCCACCGCGCGCCAGTAACGCGCGGGCTGCGGCGGACGCGGCGCGCCTTCCGGGCGGAAGGCGATGTGCTTGACCGGCGTCAACGGCTGTCCCGTGGGCACCTCCACGGTGTCGGCCAGGATTTTCAAAGGCGCGGGCAGCCCGCTCTCCGTCGAGTAAATCTCCCTCCACGCCGACTCGAACTCCGCGCGCGTAAAGACGCCCTGATAAGCGTCGAGGCCGGACCAGTCGGGCTTCTTGCCCAGCGGAGTCGTTTTGGAAAGCCGCAGGGCCAGCACCTCCGGGCTGGGCGCGTCCGCCGGGGAAGGCGGCGCGGACAGTGGCAGCGCCGGCGTCTGCGCGGCCAGGGAGCCGGCCAGGACGCAGACGGTGAGCGCGGCGCGGAAAAGAAGTGTCATGAGCGCATCCTAGACTTGATGCGCGCGCCCATCACCTACTATGTGCGCCATGATTTCCGAAGCCGCCGCAGCGACTGAATCCGGCTCCCCGACAGCCTCCGATCACTTCCGCATCCTCTTCCTCGGCGACGTGGTCGGCGAGCCGGGCCGCAAGGCGGTGACGGCGCTGCTGCCCGTGCTCAAGCAGGAGCTGGCGGTGGACTTCATTATCGTCAATGGCGAGAACTCAGCTGGAGGCCGCGGCATCACGCCGAAGATCGCCATCGGGCTCATGCGCGCCGGGGCGGCCGTCATCACCACCGGCGACCACATCTGGGATCAGAAGGAGATCGTCCCCTTCCTTGCCGAGGAGCCGCGTGTGCTGCGGCCGTTGAACTACCCCGAGGGCGCGCCCGGCCAGGGCAGCCTGGTTTTGGAGACAAAGAAGGGCTGCAAAGTCGGCGTCATCAATCTCCAAGGCCGCGTCTTCATGCGCGACCAGCTCGAGAACCCCTTCACCGTCATCACCCGCGAGGTTGAGCGGATGCGGCTCGATACATCCATCATCTTCGTGGACTTCCACGCCGAGGCCACCAGTGAAAAAGTGGCCATGGGCTGGCATCTCGACGGCAAAGTCACCGCCGTCATCGGCACGCACACCCATGTGCCCACCGCCGACGAGCGCGTGCTGCCCCGGGGCACCGCCTACCAGAGCGATGCCGGCATGTGCGGCCCGCTGGAGTCGGTCATCGGCAGCCAGATCGAGCCCGTGCTGGAGAAATTCCACACCCAGCTCCCCGCCCGCTACGGCGTGGGACGCGGAACCGTGCGCGTCAACGGCGTGCTCGTCACACTCGACCCCGCCACAGGCCGCGCCCTCGCCATCGAGCGCGTGGCGCGAATGTGGGAAGGTCACAACTAAGGTCGCCGCAGGCCATCAAAAGTTGAAGCCCGCTCCGTCCTGACCGATGAGACCCGCGCCATCCTGTCCGATGAGGCCCGCTCCGTCTTGGCCGATGAGGCCCGCGCCATCCTGCCCGATGAGTTTGAGATTGCCGGCATCCAGCAGCTTGGCGGGGTCTACCAGCGCAATCTTGGCGATCAGCGCGCTTATTTTAGAGATATCAAACTTGAGGCCGTCAACGCTGATGAGGTTGCCGCCGCCCGCCGCGACGATGTTGCCTCCCCCGGCGGCCACGATGTTGCCGCCGCCTGCCGCGACGATGTTGCCGCCTCCTGCAGCCACGATGTTGCCGCCACCCGCCGCGACGATGCCTGGATTCACTCCCGGAATGGAAAAGTTGATGCTGCCGGGCAGGAAGCCGGCGCCGTCATTGGCCACCACATTGCCGCCGCCACCCGCGACGATGTTGCCGCCGCCTCCTGCCACGATATTGCCGCCGCCAGCGGCGACGATGTTGCCACCGCCTGCCGCGACAATGCTGGATGGCAGGGTCAGCTCCGCAAGGATACTATGGACCGTGCGGTCCTGCTGGATGCTTCCAGGAACGAAGACTTGCTGGGCGCTGGTCAGGCCGGCGGCCATCGCCAAGTAGCCGTTCCTGACCCCTGTCTCGCCATGCAGCATGATGGCGGATGATGGCATCCGACCCACGATGTCATCATATTCGGCGATGATTGCGGAACGGCTGCTTCCCAGCGGAATGATGATGGGACCGCTGGCGAGATGAACAAAGTCCGCGCCTCCCAGGGTGACAATGGCGCGGTCATAACGAAACTCGCCGTTGCCACCGCCGAAGATATTGCGCAGGGCCGCATTGATGTCGCTCCCCAGCTTGTCGAAGAAATTGCCCGCTGCCTGCCACCAGTCGGTGGCGCCACTGGTGTTGCGCAGCACCTGCACGGAGAGCGGCGGCGGCGATTTTCCAGCCACGCCGTCGAACTTGATGTAAAGCGACTGGTCCGTGAGGAAGCCCATGGGGAAATCCTGCGTGACGAAGAGCCGCACCCGCACCACGCCGACCTCGGCAGGCGCCATATTGCCAAACTTGAAAAACACAACGCCGGCATTGCCATCCTGAGGACGGCGTTTCGGCCCTTTTTCCGTCTTGATGGTGAACCAGCCTCTGGAGAAACCCTGAGTTTGGTTGGGGCTTCCAGCCTCTGGATTGTAGCAGATGGGTTCGGCGGCCACCAGGGAGGTGCCCCAGGGGATCTGCATGGCAATCTCGCCATTGTCCGTGCGGACTCCGCCGTGATTGCCGTAAAAAATGAAGATGTCCATTTCACTCCCCGCCTGCACGGCCGCCGGGGCGATGCGGCCGACGAAGACACGCGGGTCGGTATGGGTCTTCATGACAGGCAAAGCGGAGACATTCGCGGCACGCGCGTCAAACTTGATCTCGAACCTCGGCTCGGAAGCGGCGGTGGAAAGCAGGCTGAAGCCGGAGGATGGCGGCTCGCTGCTGACGCGGGTGGAGACGACGTTCGCATGGTTGAACGCCTGGGTCTGCAGCAGGACGCCTTTTTTATCCGTCCAGCCCGCGGGCATGGGCGGCAGGAAACGGCTGGTGATCTGGCGCTCGATCTGCTGGCCGGGGGCCACCTCGCCGATGTCCAGGACAAAGGTGCCGGGGGATTTGTCTAGCTTGGCGTCTAGCTTGGCGTCGAACTTTTGCAAGCTGCCGCCCGGCGCGGTGACCTCGAAGCCCTGGGGCACGGGAATCCTCAGCTTGGCGTCGAGCGCGTAAAGGTCGCTGCTGGTGTTTCTGAAGCGGATGAGATGCGGAACCGCCCGCAAAAGCGGATCATCCGTCACATAGCCCGCATCCAGGGGATGGGGCGGCTCCATCAGCCAGGTCATCCGGGAAACGACACGGGTGTGCAGCAGCTCGGGGGTGCCGGACAGGGGGTAGATGAAATCGGGGCTGACGAGTTCGAGCCCCTCGCCTCTTTTCACCGAGGAGGAGCCGAAGGCGGTGATCTGGGTGCCAGACTTCACCGTGGGGCGCACCTTGACTCGGTAGCTCAGGGTGCGGACTGCGGGCCTGGTCATCTGCGTCAGATGCCCGAGGCGGAATTCAAAGCTGCGCACCTTGTCCGGCCCGTCGTATTTGCCATTGCCGTTGCCGTCCACGAACTCGCCTTTGTCCACTTTGCCGTTGCCGTTGGTGTCCACAAAGGCCTCGCCGTCGGGCAGGATCACCGCGCCTTTTTCATCGAAGAAGGTGAAGCCGTCGGGAAATGCAAAGGGCGCGCCATCCAGGGTGAAGCGCGACATGAAGCGCGGCCAGTCGTAAGCGATGCGGCGCGCGTCGCCCACGCTGACATCGGTAGTGAAGTTCAGAACCGGTCCGCCGGCGGAGGTGGAGACGGTGAACGTGTCCGCCGAGGGCACCGAGCTGACGAAATAGATCTTGTTCACCGCCAGCCCCTTGCCGCCGGTCAGGGCGGTGAAGATGATTTTCTCGCCGGCGGTGAAGCCGTGCGGCTCATCGGTGGTGAGGATGTCCTCGGCATGGCTGCCAGTGAGGCTCATGTCCATGTCAAAGTCTGTGCCCTGGGGCAGCACATCGTAGATGACCGTGTCCTCGGCGGTGATGTTGCCGTAGTTCCACGCCTCAATCTTGTAGGTGACGCGCCGCCACTCGTCGGCGAGGACGGCGGCCGCCTCCTTTCCTCCCACCGTCGCCACGGTGTCGGAGACGGCCTTTTTCACCAGGCCCAGCTCCGGCCGCTGCGCGGGAGTCTCGGCGGAGACGGGATTGCGGGTGATGCGGTCGCTGGGGATGGCGCCGTTGTAAGCCGCGATGACGCCGCCGCTGGGCGGCGTGCCAGTGAAGTCAAAGTTCAGGTTGCGGATCTCCGTGTTGTAGGACTCGCCGTTGCGGGCGATTTTTTCAAACAGGTCATAGGCCACGCGCACCGTGTAACGGAGCTGGCGCTGGCTGCCGCCGGCCAGGGTGCCGATGTTCCAAAGCAGGGTGCGGTTGTGGAGCGTGTAGCCGGGGCGCGTCATGCCCTGCGGCGACTCCTCCAGCAAAGTGTGGGCAAGCTCCGTGCCGAGGTAATTGCCCGCGCCGTCCCCCTGTCTGACACTGTAAAGCCGAGTGCCATCCGGGATCTGGTTTCTCACCTGGCCGCCAGTGATCTGATAAGAGGCGTCATTTGTGGCGGTGAGGGTGTAGGTGATGAGATCGCCAGCCTGGACGATGTTTTTGTCTCGGGTCAGCGTCAGAAGCAGGGGCGATTCAATCTGGGTGGCCAACGAGGGCGTGAAAAATTCCTTCACACCGGTTCCCTTGTAAGTCAGCCGGTTGTTCAGAACGAGCCTGGCGAACTCCACCTCCTGATTCACCTGGACGGTGACAAACTCGCTGACATGCTGGCCTGCCTGGATGTCTCCGACGTTCCACTGCACGTCCGTGATCACTCCCTTGGAGCTGGTCACACGCTTGAAATACCCTGGAGAGGCCGCGTTGTCATGGCTGGCGGAGTCCAGCCTTGTCTGCGCCGGAATGAGACTGTTGAGCACCACTTTTTTTGCCGGCGCCGCGCCGATGTTGTCGCAGCGCAGATGGTAGGTGATGAACTCGCCCGGCTTCACGGTGAGTCCGTTGGGATGGGAGTCCGTAACCACCCAAGTGGTCAGTACGAGCATGGGCGCGGGGGTGATTTTGAATGGACCGGCCACGGGGCCGGCATTGGAGCGATGACCGGTGGCATACGAGCGCGTGCGGAAATGCAGAGTGCCATGCGGCAGCACCGAGGCGGTCACGGAGCCCTTCCATGTCATGCTGGTCTTGGTGGCTCTTTTCATTATCAGATTTGGCACGTTGGTCCAACTGGCAGGGTCATTCGGAGTGGCGCTTGTCTGGATTTTCACATCGAGTCCCGGCAGCAGCGCTCCCAGATCCTGCCGCACTGTGAATGCAAAGCGGTCGCCTGTCTTGGCGCCGCCTTTTTTGAGCGTCTTGCCGTTCACCACCACCACGATCTCCGCAGCCGCAGGGGTGAAAGGCAGTTGATTGCTGTCGCTGTCGTTGAGCGTCACCAGGGTGCTCGTGATGCCCCCGAGCGCTCCGGAACTGGTGGAGACCAGTTCCAATTCGATCGTCTCGTCCCCCTCGTCATCCAGGGAGTCAGGCAGCGGTGTGACGAGGATCTGCGCCTCCGTCTGCCCGTCGGCAAAGACGAGAGGACTTTCTGTCAGAGTGTAGTCCAGCCCGTCTTCGGCCGTGCCCCCGGTGACTGTGAAGTCCACCTCCAGTTCTCCCGACACACTTCCGGTGCGCATCACCCGGACGATGATTGGATCGCCATCCTCATTGCCCGCGTAGGTCGGAGCCTGGAAGGCGACAATCGCGGGCAGCGCCCTGTCGCTCACGGGCTGCTGGAAGGATGGTTGAAAAGCGTCGCCGTCCGTCCCTTGGCTGGTCAAAAGGATGCGCGGGTTGGAGCCGTCCAGCTCCGCTGGCCGGATGATCTCCACACGATGCTCCCCGTTGTTCTCCGTCTCCAATGCAAGCAGGGCGCCATCGGGGCTCCAGGACACCGTTTTCACCTGGGGAGCGCCCGTCATGGCGTGCAGTTCCTGGCGTGGATTGCCAGCATTCTCCTGCGTTGGAGCGATCTCGGGCGTCAGCGTGCCGAAAGCATCAAAGGCGGTGAGCAGGGAAATTTTCGCCTGATCACCGCTGATGGCGCGCTCCACAAAGGCGATGGTCTGGCCATCGGGCGACCAGGCGGCGTGTGTCTTGGTGGAGGTAAAGTCGCTTTGCAGCGTGAGCGGCACCGGCATGTTGGTGGCGCCGCCGGTGGTGATGTTGCCAGCCACGTCCGACACTTCCAGCAGCTCGATGGAGTTTGCACCCAGCAGCGCCAGATGCCTGCCATCGGGACTCCATGCGGGGTTCGGCGCGCCGGAGAGCGTGCCGCCCACATCCACCAGGGGCACGGAGGAGCCATTGAACGGGTTGATATTGCCACCGTCATCAAGCACCTCGATCACATGGACGCGGCTGTCCGTCCCCGCAAAAGCCAGATGCGGGCCGAAGGGCGACCAAGTGATGCCTGAGCCAAACATCGGCCCCACTGCCGCCGCCTCCAGGATGTCCACGGGTTCATTCGTCTCGCTGTCCATCGGCTCCGCCTTCATCACAAAAAGTTTGCCAGCCAGGGTTGTGAACGCTGCATGCTCCCCGTCCGCGCTCAGCGCACACTGCTGCACATTGAAGATGCCGCCGCTGACCAGCACCGTCTTGCCGCTGCCATCCGCCTCCATGAGCACCAACTCGCGGTCAAGAACGCTGCCGCGCGTGTAGAGAATGCGCCCGGCAGTGGAAATGACATCGTAGCTCTGCGGTTCAACCGTCTTGCTGTCCTGCAATCCGGTGGCTGCGGCGATGACACGGAAATAGCGGGTTCCCGCGGGGATGACGGCACTTTCCAACGACCAAAAAATGCCATCGCGCGTCATCTGCCCGCCGCCCGGCAGGTCAATCCAGCTTCCCTCAATGTCCGGCGTCAGCGTGCTTTGAATGCGCAGAAAAAGGCCGGAGGCATCGGAGTCGAGAGTGGCCGTGAATGACCAGGGCTGGCCGGCCTCCCCGGGTGAGACGACAAAATTTTCGGGAGTGGTTAGCACCCCGCCGCCGGTCGGCGCGGCAGGTTGGAAAACGGCCCGCCTGCCGCCGGGCGTGCCCGTGCCGAAGTTGGTGATCTCCGTCAGCGCCACACCGGGGTTTATCACGGCATCTTCCAGCTCCGGTTTGACTGAAATAACCGTGTTCAACTCCGGAAGTCCGGCAAACCGGTGGCCGTAGGTCACACGGCTGCCGTCCGGACTCCATGAAGGCTCGCCCACAAAATTCGGCGCCTCGTGGACATAGTCGGGATTGGGACCGCCGGACAGGTCGCGAAAGAGCGACAGCCGCCCGTCATCCGAGCCGTCCTGAGCCGCCGGCAAAATGGCCCCTCCCACCCCCTGAGGCTGCCGCACTGTGCGGATGGCGATGTCCGTCCTGTCACCTCCCGGCGCACCTGACTGCAAGGAGGAGAACACAAGTTGCGTCCCGTCCGGACTCCAGGCGGGAAAATCCTCGCCGGAATAGAGATTCGAAGTCAGCGGCACGGGTTCATGGGTCCCCGGCGCCTCGGGCGTGAGCGCTCCAGAGCCATCCTGGACGGCCAGCGCCCAAAGCGCCGTGCCATTCGAGTAGGCGAGGAATTTCCCGTCAGGACTCCAGGCGGGGTTTTGCGCCTGTGCGTTCAGGCTGGTCACCTGCACGGCCAGGTTGTCACCGCTTTCGGGCGTGACATCCCCACTGCCATCCACCGCCTCAAGCGCATAAATCTGGGGGTCAAAGGCATCCGCGAACGCGATGCGCCGACCATCGGGTGACCAGCAGACACGGCTTTGCGCGCTGACATTCTCGCGCACCATCACCGCCGGATTGTCCTGCGGATCATGCGGCTCCGCCTTCATCACCCAAAGTTTCGGTCCGCCCCCACCCTGCTCCGCCACAAAGGCCACGCGGGTTCCATCCGCGTTTAGAGCGGCATGGCCGTAATTCTCAAACTCCGAACCGGCGATCACCTCACTGTTTCCTCCATCGGCATCCATGAGCACCATCTCCACGCCGCGCCCGTCGAGGTCGTTCACAAAAGCATCCGTGAACTGCTGATAAACGATCCTGCCCGTGCCAGGGTCAGCCGCCAGTCCGCCGCTCCCAAGAAACAAGGATGCGGCGAGGAAAGGAAGGAGAGGATGAGGATTCATGCGGAACACAGAGGGTTCAGGCTTGCTTTACCGGCGGCGGGCCGGTTGTTTCGAAATTCTGGAAATATTTTCCGTTTTAACATCACATGGCTTTAAAAGCGAACTTCCCCACCACAAGCTGGACGCTCATCCGCAAAGTGCGGGAGGGCGGCGAAAAGGACGCCGCAGCAGCCATGGAGGAGATTTGCCGGGGTTACTGGTACCCCATTTATGCCTTCGCCCGCCGGGCCGGGCATTCCATCGAGGACGCCGAGGACCTCACCCAGGAGGTCTTCGCCAGCCTCGTCACCCATGATTCCATCCGCGCCGCGCGGGAGGACAAAGGCCGCATGAGAACCTTCATGCTCGGCGCCGCCAAGAACGTCTTCCAAAAAAAGCTCCGGCGTGACCGCGCCGAAAAACGCGGCGCGGGCCAGGCGCCGCTGTCGCTTGATGAGCTGGACGCGGAGGGTCGCTACGCCCGCGAGCCGGCGGACATCCGCGACCCCGACTCCATCTTCGACCGCGCCTGGGCCGAGGGCGTGCTTTCCGCGGCGGAGGAAAAGCTGCGCGCAGACTTCGCCAAGGCGGACAACCTCGACGGCTACGCGCAGCTCCGCGAGTTCCTGCCCCTGGGCGACCACGCCACCCCCTATGCGCAGGCCGCAAAGAAGCTGTGCCTCAGCGAGGCCACCCTGCGCCTGCAAATCCACCGCATGAGAAAGCGCTACGGCAAGCTCATTGAGGAGGAGATCGCCCAGACCGTCAGCGACCCCGCCGCGCAAAAAGCCGAGCTGGCCCATCTGATGGCGGTGATGGGGCGATGAGGAAGGGATGCCTGTTGGAGATGGGTCTTCCAAGCCGTGTCGCAAGCCGGGTAGGGCGCGTTGTCCTCAACGCGCCGCTTGGGCAGAGTGCGGGTCCAAATTTACCGGCAGTGACTTTCGCACCCTCAGCGTCGCTCGCGGCGGATCGAGGACCAGCCGCCCTACCTGGGGGAATCCAGCGCCTGAATCTCCACTTTTTTGACCAGCACGCCTTGGGTGAGCACGACGGCGCAAAGACCTTGCTTGAGCAGGCTGTGACGGGTGGAGACGCGGTGGACGCCGTCGAGGATGGCAGTCAGCTCCTCGCCGATGAAACGAAACTCCAGAGTGTGTTCCTCTCTTGAACGGACTTCTTCCGCGACCGGCTCGTTGATCAGCCGCTTCGTCGCGCTCCCGTCCGGCGGTGAGTGGGAGATATAGAGGTTTTTGCCGGTGTACTGGGCATTGTAGAGGTGCCGGCCGCCACTTTCCTTCGTCTCCCGGCAGTCGAGAAGCACGCCTTCTGAGCCACGCATCACAAAGGTCACCTTCACCGCGCCGTCGCGCGTGTCTTTGGGGAGGACATCAAAACCCGCGAGGACTTGATCGGTCGAGATTCCGCCGGCTTCGCGCTTCCACTGCCCGCCGGCAAAACCGCCCGCCGCCAGCTTCGGCCCGAGCCAGTCGGTCCAGTTTTCGGAAGACGGTTCCACCTCCCCGACCTCCACCCTTCTCACGTCCCCAAACTTGGTGAAAACCAGCGCGGTGGAGCTGCCAGGGATGTCCGGGTCCCGCGCCTCGCCGACGAAGCGGCCATCCAGCCAGGCGCGCACCGTGTCGCCTTGCACGGCGACGAGCAGTTCGTGCGGCTTCAAGGCATCGTAGGCGGCGGGATGCGGCACCGCAGCCCGGAGATCGGTGGAAGCCGTCGCCCCTTTCTCCGCCCGTTTGAATAGGGTCTGGGTGCGCTGCGCAAGCACGAAGGCTGATGAACGGCTGCCTTTGAACCACAGGCTCACCTGCGCGTCGCCGACGTAGCGCAGCCACACGGCGCGATCTCCCGAACCTTCCTCCATCAATGAAATGTCCACTGTCTTGCCGCTGCCGACATGCCGCACGCGGTCCTCTTCGACGACCAGTTCGGGAATGGCTCGCGCCCGCGCGCGCACCGCTTCCGTCACATCCCGCCATCGGGTGATTTTGGACAGCGCAGGTGCGGCTTCAGTCTCCTTGGCGACCCCCAGTGTCTCCAGTTTGAGAATGCGCACTCCGGGACTGGCCATCATGACGCAGGACCCGGCAGACAGCCGGCTGTCCTGTGCGGATGCGATGGTTTTCCCATCCTGAAGCAGGGCCAGGTTTCCTCCCTCGGCGCGGATTTCCAAATCCGCGACCGCTCCGGCATCAGGCCAAGGCCTGTCCTTCCACAGGTACTCCGGCGGCGGGTCGTTCTGGCCTGGAGGACCTTTGGCAAGATAAAGCAGGTGGCTGATCCGGCGGTCTGGATAAATCTGAATTTGATAGGTACCGCGGACCTTTGCCTCCTCATCATAGTAAGTGGAGCGGAGTGAGATTTGCAGCGGCGGGTTGTTGCCAGGCAGCAGTTTTTCAGGCTCCGGCTGGAAACCGATCCGCAACGCTCCATCGGTCATCCGTCCGAGATACGCGGTGGGATTCTTGTCCGTGGTGCGAAGCACCCCGCCCTCGAATATCCAGGCGGAACTCCATTCGCGGGCGGCAAGCTGGTCGGTCCAGGTCTCCTTCACGGCAGGGGCGGGAACGGTGGCTTTGACCGGTTCAATGCCCTCGGTTTCCAGCAAGGTGATCTGAATTCCGGGCCGGACTTCGAGCATGCAGTAGCCTGAGGCAATCCGCGCATCACGCACTGAGGCGATCTTTTTGCCGTCGGCCCACGCGGAATACTCATCACCCACGACCCGGAACTCCCATTGGACCTCACGCCATCCAAGCTCGGACACCTGCAATGGCTTGCCTTCGACCACCTGCTCAACCGGCAGGCCCGGTGACGTCTTGTCCTGGAAATGAAGAGAGGCTGTGCGGTTTGGAACATAGGTCTGAAATTGCATGTGCCCGGTCCTTCCTTGCGGCCCGTTGAGGCTGCCGCTGCGGATCGTGAGCTGCAGCTGCGGACCATTTCCATCCATCTCTGTGTAATCAGGAGCCAGCCGCACATGCAGACGGACCAGGCCGTTTTTCATGAGCCCGAATTGCCAGCGCAGTTGCGCACTGGGAGTCAGCACGCCGTCTTTCAAATTCCACTCCGGCGACCAGCCGTTCACTGTGGCCGGCGGCGAGTTGATCCAGTCAATCGTGCGGTCTGGCGCAGCGACAGGAGCAGTTGCATCCGCCTGAGCGCTCGACGGAGGCTGCGCTTTCGCAGGCGGCTCCTTGCCGCCTTTCAGCACAAAAAATGCGGCGGCTCCCAGTGCCACGACGCCCACCGCTGCCGCGCGCCATTTGAAACTGCCAAGGGAAACGGACGCGGACGGCGCCTTCGGCATCGCGCGCGAGCGCTGTGCTCTGGCACCGCTGTTCTGATCTTTCGCCAGCGGCGTGGTGCGGATGGATTCGAGGGCCTGGCGCACGTCGGAGGCGGTCTGGTAGCGCTCCTCGCGGTCCTGCTCCATGGCTTTGCAGATGACCTCGTCAAAGCGCGGATCAGCGCCGGGTGTCCGCTCGGAGGGCAGCTTGAACATGCCGCGCGGCACCTCGCCGGTGAGCATCTGGTAAAGCATCACGCCCACGGCATAGAGGTCGGCGCGATGATCCGCCGTCATTCCGGGGCTGAGAACCTCCGGCGCCACGTAATCGGGCGTGCCCATCGCCACGTTGGAGCGGGTCAGCGCGCTGGTGCGCGAGGCATCCTGCATTTTGGCGAGGCCAAAGTCCGCCACCTTTACTCGTCCCTCCGTGTCAATGAGGATGTTGGCCGGCTTGATGTCGCGATGAATCACGCCGCGCTTGTGCGCGTAGGCCAGCGCATCACAGACATCGGCGGTGATGCGCAATGCCTGCTCGCCGCTGAGCCGTCCGCTGGTCTGGATCATCCTCTGCACATCCGTGCCATCCACGAACTCCATGATGAAATACAGCAGCCCGTCCGCTGTCTCGCCAAAGTCGTAAACGCCCACAATGGCCGGATGGTTCATGGCCGCCATCGTCCGCGCCTCGTTTTGAAAACGCTCGGTGAACTTGAACTCGTCATCCGCCGCGCCCGGGGGCAGGATTTTGATCGCGACCAGCCTGTTGAGCGATTTCTGCCTGCCTTTGTAAACCGCCCCCATCCCTCCACGACCGATCATCTCCAGCACCTCATACTGCGGCAGCATCGCCCGCATCTGCTCCACTCCCGGCGCCTGCCACACGCCGGTCAGCGCGGGCCGCGAGCCGTCAAGCGGACTCGTCGGGATCGTGGATTGCTCATCATGGCTCATGCGCGGGCATGAAACACTCTTGGGAGGTCTTTTCAAGACAGCGCGGTCCGGACCGTCAGGGGGCGGATGCCCTTCATCCATCCGAACCGTCTGCCATGTTGACACACGCCGGCAACTCACTAGGATGCCCTCACGCCCGAAAGGCGATGGCGAGGTAGCAAAGTGGTAATGCACTGGTCTGCAAAACCGGTATGCGCGGGTTCAATTCCCGCCCTCGCCTCCACTCTCAAAATCAACGAGTTAGAATGCCCAGGATCAGGCAAAATTCCTGCCATTCTAAACGGAAATGTAGAAACGGGCATGCAGCGCGCATCGGAAGGCCTCGGCACAATGAGAGATAGGCCGCGCCGAAGGAACGTATCTGGGGTGCCATGACTCTGAAAGCGGGCGGTCCATAAAAGGATGAGCTTCGTCACGCCGTCAGCGCCTCGGCGGCGGCGTCGCCCATGCGGGCATAGACTTCGCGGCCGGCGGCGCTGTGCTGCATGAGGTCGGCGGCGAAGCGCGCGCGGCCCGGCTCGAAGATGGTGATAAAGCAGGAGCCGCCGAAGCGGAAGTAGCCTTTCTCATCGCCTTTGGCCGCCCTGACGCCAGGCGCGCAAGTCTGCACGATGGAGCCGACGCAGGTGGCACCGACTTCCAGCAGCAGCACGGCACCGGCAGGTGTGTCGTCAAGCTGGGTGACCACGCGCTTGTTTTCCCACAAAATGGAGGGCCGCCGCGCGAGGGCGATGGGACTCACGGAGTAGAGCGGGCCGTTGATGAGCCGGCTGGCGCCGGGAATGCCCGCGCAGGGGAAGTGGAAGCGGTGATAGTCCACGGGGCAGAGACGGGAGATGAGCATGGCCCCGCCTTCATAGCGGCGCGCGGCGGCGTCATCCTGGAGCAGCGCGCGCAGATCGAAGCGCAAGCCTTTGACCCAGAAGTTCGTCTCCAAAGAAAGGTCCGGGATGACTAGATGGCGGCCGTCGGCGGGGAAGACGAGGGTTTGATCACCTCCCGCCAGGGGACGCGCGCCGGGCTTGAGCCTGCGGGAGAAGAACTCGTTGAAGGTGGCGAAGCTCTCGACCGGCCCGGCGAACTCGCCGGCATCCACGCCGAATTTTTCGATGAAGGGCGCGATCCGCGCCCGGCTCGCGGGCGAGTCCATGCGCGCACCATACCAGCGGGAGAAAAGCCGCCGCCTCACCAGAGCGCGCAGGGCCAGCCGTCCGGCGGGGTTTTCATAGACAAAGCGCAGGGGTGCCTCGCCATAGACGAACTCGGTCTCGATCCGGCGGGTGAGGCGGTTGTAGAACTGGATCGGTGCGGCGGACATGATGAGGTGGTCCAAAGTGGGCCCGCGCTTCAGTCTGACGGTCGCACCCGCCGCACCAATGCCGCCGCCTCGCGCGCGGCGGTGGTGATGGCGTGCCAGTCACGCTTTGCCACGACCTCGCGCGGCGCGAGCCAGGAACCGCCGAGGGCAGCCACGGAGGGCTCGCGCAGCCAGGCTTCCGCGTTTGCGGGGCCGATGCCGCCGAGGGGGATGAACCTCGCGCCGCAATGCGCGAAGGGCGCGGAGATGGCGCGCAGGTAGGGAAGGCCGCCGCAGGGCTCGGCGGGGAAGAGTTTCATGAGTTTGCACCCGGACTCCAAGGCCAGCTCAACGTCCGTCGGTGTGCAGACTCCGGGCGCGAAGGGCAGCCCGGAGCCAAGCGCATGCTCCACCACGCGAGGATTGAATCCCGGCGCCACGCCAAAGGCCGCGCCCGCGCCGATGGCCTCGTCCACCTGCCGGGGCATGAGGATCGTGCCGGCTCCGGCGATCATTTCCGGCACCTCGGCACGGATGAGGCGCAGCGCCTCAAGCGCCGCAGGCGTGCGCAGGGTCAGTTCCATGGCTCCCACGCCGCCCTCCACCAGGGCGCGGGCGGCAGAAACGGCGTCCCGCGCGTCTTCGAGGATGAGCACGGCGATGACACCGCCCCGGTGCAGCCGGTCCTGGAGAGATGAGGGAAAAAGCGTCATGGGCCGGGCGGACATAAAAAAGCGGCGCCGCCAAGAGATGCGGCGCCGCCATGAACGGGGAAAAATCAGAGCGCCTTGGCGTAGTTGGCAGCGACGGCGTCCCAGTTCACCACATTCCACCAGGCGGCGATGTAGTCGGGGCGCTTGTTCTGATACTTGAGGTAATAGGCGTGCTCCCAGACATCGCAGCCGAGAATGGGCGTGCCGGATCCGTCCATGAGCGGATTGTCCTGGTTCGGAGTGGATGTGATGACGAGTTTGCCGTCTTTCACCACCAGCCAGGCCCAGCCGGAGCCAAAGCGGGTGACACCGGCCTTGGCGAAAGCCTCCTTGAAAGCGTCGAAGCTGCCAAAAGCGGCGTTGATCGCATCGGCGAGGGCGCCTGTGGGAGCTCCGCCCGCGTTGGGACCCATGATGTTCCAGAAGAGCGTGTGATTAAAGTGGCCGCCGCCGTTGTTGCGCACGGCGCCCTGGATGTCTGCGGGCACACTGGCGATGTTTTTGCACAGGTCCTCGATGGACATGGCTTCGAGATCGGCCTTGCCGGCGATGGCGTTGTTCAGGTTGGTGACATAGGCGTTGTGATGGCGTCCGTGGTGGATCTCCATCG
Source organism: Verrucomicrobiaceae bacterium UBA2429 (assembly GCA_002343505.1). Classification (GTDB taxonomy): domain Bacteria; phylum Verrucomicrobiota; class Verrucomicrobiia; order Verrucomicrobiales; family Verrucomicrobiaceae; genus Prosthecobacter. The sequence continues at coordinate 68,366 of DDQZ01000066.1, forward strand.
TGGCGGCGTCAATGTGGGGTTCGAGCGCCGCTTTGTCGTAAGGCAGGGGGGGGAGTGTGTGGGCCATGTTCTTGGTATGGGTTCGAGACGGGAGGTAAATCCTCATACGCGCCGGGGCAAATTCGAAGTTCGAAATTCGAAGTTCGAAAGGGGCCGGGGGAAATGTGTGTTCGTTGCCCATGCAACAGTCCCAACCCGCCGCTCCTGCCGCTGCCGCCCGGTCCTGGATTTGTTTTTTCGGCCTGTGTCTGGCGTCAGTTCAAGCGCCCGCGCAGCTCGCCAACCAGCCGCCCGTCCCTGAATGGCTGGCAGTTTCCACCGAGGGCGCGGAGGCCGCCCTCGGCGTTGAATTCCAGCATCAGGGGACTTTGCTCAAGGCCATCCTGCTGGTGGCGGCGGAGACGGACACCGGAGTGCGGGTCAATGGCGCGCTCGCGGGAAATGCGCGCACCGCTCCCGGCGAGCCGGCGGCAAGCCTGGATGTGACCCGCCACATCAAACCCGGCAAAAACCGGCTGGAACTCACCACGCGCGCTCCGCGTGTGGCGGCGCTGCTGGAGCTGAACGGCGACCTCGCGCGCAAGCAGTGGGTGGCGACGAGCGCCGCATGGACCAGCAGCGCGGGCAAAGTGCGTCCGCAGGGCGCGGTGGACGCCGGCGCGCAGGCCAACCCTTTTGATTTGAAGAAAACCTTCGACGCCTACAACTCGTGGCAGCTCGCCAAACGCGGCATTCAAAACCAGGCCACCGATCCGGCGGCCTTCACCCTGCCGGCGGGCTTCAAGGTGGAGCTGGTGCGCTCGGCTCAAGAAGACGAGGATTCCTGGATCGCGCTGGCTTTTGACCCGCGAGGGCGCGTCACCCTGGCGCGGGAAAAAACCGGTCTGCTCCGCTATGATCCCGCCTCGGGCGGCATGGAGGTCATTGAGGAAACGCTCAAGGAATGCCGCGGCCTGCTTTACGCGCACGGCGCGCTTTATGCCCATGCCAACCAAAGCAAGGGCCTTTACCGCCTGCGCGACTTGGATGGCGACGGCGACTTTGAGGATGTGAAGGAGATCGTCCGCACCGAAGGCGGCTTCGGCCACGGCAGGAATCACTTCAAGCTGGGCCCGGACGGCCATCTCTGGGTCGCCTGCGGCAACAATGTGCTGCTGCCCAGCCCCATCAACGAGGCATCGCCGCTGAAAAACCACGCCTGGGACCAGGTGCTCCCAAACCCGTGGGATGGCAGCATGTTCGACGGCACCGTGGAGATGCCCGCCGGATACATCATGCGCGTCAGCCCGGACGGATCGGACATCCGCATCCATGCCGGCGGCCTGCGCAATCCGCTGGATGCGGCTTTCAACCGTGACGGCGAGCTTTTCACCTTCGACGCCGACATGGAGCGCGATGTGGGCGCCTCCTGGTACATGCCAAACCGTGTGCTGCATCTCGTCTCCGGCGCGGACTTCGGCTGGCGGCGCGGCACCGGACGCTTGGCGGCTTATCAGGCGGACACTTTGCCAAGCGTGGTGGACATCGGCCTGGCCTCGCCCACCGCCGTGTTCTTCGGCTACGGCGCTCGCTTCCCGGAGAAATACGAGGAGGCGCTTTATATCTGCGACTGGTCTTACGGTCGCATCATCGCCGTGCATCTCACTGAGAAAGGCGCCAGCTACACAGGACGCCAGGAGACCTTCATCAGCGGACGCCCGCTCAATGTCACGGACGGCTGCGTCGGCCCGGATGGCGCGCTGTGGTTCATCACCGGCGGGCGCGGGACGCAGAGCGGGCTTTACCGCGTGTTGTGGGAGGGTGGCGCGAACGTCCAAGTCGCACGCAACGATGCACGGGCAACCGGGACGGCTGCCCAACCCGTGCGCGCGCTACGGCATGAGCTGGAGAGCCTCCACAGCGGCATTCCGCGCGGGCAGGAAGAGGCGGCTTTGGCAAAGATCCTCCCGAATCTCGACCACGCCGACCGCCACATCCGCTGGGCGGCACGGCTTGGGCTTGAGCAGGTGCCGGTAAAGCTTTGGAAAAAGCAGATCATTGAGGAATCGAACGGCTGGCGCGCCATCCTCGGCTGCCTGGCCCTGGCGCGTGTGGGTGAGTCCAGAGATGCGCCCGGCATTTTCACACGCCTGCGCTCGCTTTCATGGCGGCATCTCATGGACGAGCAGCGCCTTGCCGCGTTGCGCGCGCTGGGCGTCACCATCGCGCGCCAGGGCGATCCTGATGAAGACCAGCGCGCGCGGCTGCTCGCATGGCTGGAGCCTTTGTATCCGGCGGCGGGAAGCGGGCTGAACCACGAGCTGTGCCGGCTGCTTGTGCGTATGCGCTCGGACAAGGTGATCGCCAAATCCATGCCCCTGGTGCGCTCTGCGCAAGCGGGGGAGGACCTGCTTTTTTATCCACTGCACCTGCGTTACCTCGCCGAGGGCTGGACGCTGGCCCAGCGGCGGCTGATGTTTGAGGCCCTCAACAGCGCCGAGAAGCTCAACGGCGCCAGCACCTACTTCAAAGCCATTCAGGACACGCGCAGCGAACTGGCCGCCGCCTTGACGCCGGATCAGGCCGCCCATCTCGCCGCTCTCATCCACCCGCCCAAGCCGGTGGCTCTTTCGGCCCACGCGCTGCCCGGACACACCTTCCGCGAGTGGAAGCTGGAGGACCTGGAAAACCGCCTGCACGAAGTCGGGCGCGGCCGCTCCTTTGAAAAGGGCCGCGATGCCGCCATCCGCGCGCAATGCGTCTTCTGCCACCGTGTCAGCAATGACCCGTCCCTGCCGGCAGGAATTTTCGGCCCCGAACTGGTGCAGGTGTCCGCGCGCTTCAACCGCCGCGACATTCTCGACCACACGCTGAACCCCTCGAAGGTCATTGATGAAAAATATCGTTTCATCACCCTCACCCGCTTGGATGGCAGCACTGTCACCGGCGCGCTGGAGTCGGAGGACGATGAGCGCGTGATTTTAAAACCAAACCCGCTCGCGCCCGACACGATCGAGACCGGTCACAGCAGCATCCGCGAGCGGAAGGTATCCAGTCTTTCACCCATGCCAGCCGGGCTTCTCAATGCTTTGCGCGCGGAGCAGATTCTCGATTTGCTGGCCTATATCGAGGCGGGAGGAGATGCGGGACACACTAATTTCCGTCCCTGATGTTTTAGGCCAATCGAGCGAATCCCTGCTGGGGGTCTTGTGACTGTTCCATCGGGGTCACTTCGAGAATGCGGAGAGCTTCATCCAGCGCGGCGAGCATTCCAGCGACCTTTTCATCGTCGTGGCACCAGGTCACATAAAGCTGGCTCGACATCAAATAGCCACGCTGGAGCATTTCGCGGATCATAAGCGGCTTCGCGGCTGGATTGGCAAAAACGAGCGATGACGCGCAGGGCATGCCGCTGATCTTCAAACCGAGCGCGGGATGCCGCGAGGCCACCTCGCGCAATCCGGCCTGCAAACGCTCACCGAGGCTCCACACATGCTTTTGCACGCCTTCGCGCCTCATTTTGCCGATGCAGGCCAGCGAAGCGGCGGTGCCGACGCCATCGGTCCAGTAGCTGCTGGAAATGAAACTCTTATTCGAGGCGTCCATGACCTCGTTTTTGCCCACGATGGCTGCGGCGGGATAGCCATTGCTCATCGCCTTCGCATACACGGCGATGTCTGGCTCGATGCCAAGCACCGGTGCGGCACCGGGAAAGCCAAATCGCCATCCGCTGGTGACTTCATCGAGCACAAACACCGCTCCGGCGGCATGGCAGGCATTGATCACGTTTTGCAGGAAGCCATCGCGCGGGAACTCGCTGCGCATCGGCTCCATCACCACGGCGGCGAGCCCGCCATCGAGCTTCTGCAACGCGGCCAGGAAAGACGCGGGATCGTTGTAGCGGAAGGGTATCGCCGTGCCCGCCAGTTCGCGTGGCACGCCAAGCGGTTGAAGGCCCGGCAGCAGGTGTCCGTCGAGCGCGGCATCATCGGAGAGGTTCGCGGCGAGATACCAATCGCTCCAACCATGATAACCGCAGAAGGCGATGCCGCTTTTCCCGGTGGCCGCGCGCGCGATGCGCACCGCGAGACCGAGCGCCTCGCCACCGCCGCGGGCGTAGCGCACCTTGCCGGCCCAAGGATGCAGATCGAGCAGCTCATCAGCGAGCTCCACCTCATCCGGTGAGGCGAGCGTGGCATAGCTGCCGAGATTCACACGGCGCTTCACCGCGGCGTTCACTTCGTCGTCGGCATGGCCGAGCAAAATGGCTCCGACACCGCCGGTGAAGTCCGTGTAGCGATTGCCATCGAGGTCCCAGATGCTTGCACCCTTCGCCCGAGAGAAATACGACGGCCAGGTCTGCGGATCGAAGAGATGCGCACGTTTGGAAAGCAGGCCGGTGCCGCAGGAAATCTTCGTTTTGGCTTCTTCCCAGAGTTGGGGCCCTGAAAGCCCGGTTTTCGGCTTCAAGAGCCTCAGCGCGTTCTCGCGGAAGATGTCGTCGAGATCGCCCTGCGTCATGCCGGTGTCTTCGCAGGCTTCGCGGAGGCAGAGGAGCGATTCGATGCCGACCGTCGTGTATTGGCCAAAGATGGTCAGTTTATCCGTGCCGAGATCAGGATGAATCCAAGTGAAGCCATCGCCTTGCGTGATGCAGGAGCCGCGAAGCTCGCTGACCATGTAATCGCTGCCCCAAAGCACGCGCCTCGGCCCCAGAATCTCAACCGCGGCGCGGAAGGCACCGGCTTGCGTCACGGCGGAAGTGTCCACGACGACGTTGTCGAGATCGATAAGGTGATGCAGGCCCTTGCGGGCATGGCGGTAGTTAAAGCTGCGAGCGATGTGAGCGAGGATGAGCTGGCAGCGCGGGTATTTGCAGCAGAGACGTTGAATCGCCTCGATGTTGCGCGGATCGGTGATGCCATCGGCGAGCATGATGTGCAGCACCATGATGCCATCGTGATCGTGGCAAGCCTCCCACATCCACTCCGGCGCGAAGGATTCGATCTCCGCCTCCTTCGTGTCCGGCACATCGGCATACAGGCGATACGGTTTGATGCCGACAAAGACGCCGGTGCTCATGAGGCGACGCACTTCGGCCGGATCATCCATCGGAGCGGCGAGCACGAGCGCACGCGAGTTCGTGCTCGCGTCGATTTGCGACTGCACCCAGGCGTTTTCGCCGACGCGATCATTGCCAGCACTCGGATAGCCGAAGAAAAGGCCTTCGACCTCACGACCCGGCATCCAGAGCTTCATCGCGGCCTGAAAATCGGCCATGCCGTAGCCACGATCCTCATCGAGGAACACGGGGCGCTTTCCTTCGGCAAAATGACGGCTGTGAAACAGGTGCGTGTGCGCATCGAAGATCTTTTGCGGCACAAAGCCGTCAATGGCGCGATGCAGCAGCTTGCGGTCGGTGTCGCTGAGTTCGGTGACGAGGCGGAGTGGCATGGCGAATGAGTGAATGGAAGCGGCACCGCGCCACAAGCCAGAAAATATTCAGCCCGCACTGCGAAACACGCGGCGCGGGCTGATGAGACAGGGGTGCGAGGCGAATGCCGGAACGAGCGCGGGCGCGAATCCGGCATTCACGGCATTATTCAGCGGCGGGTTTGGCGCCTTCTTTGAAGCAATAGAGATGCGTGTGGGTGGTGACGTACACGGCTCCGTTGGCGGCGACGACGCTGCTGAGGAGGGAGGAGGGGAACTCGATGGTCTTGATCTCCTTCAACTCCTTGCCCTCGGCGAGGATGAAAAGCTCTCCCTCCTCATTGCCGATCCAGACTTTGCCGTCGGCGACGAGCGGGCTGGCCCAGATGTGGCCCTTGGTGTCGAACATCCAGTATTGCTCGCCGGTTTTGGCATCGAGGCAGAAGACTCGGCCAGTGTAGTCGGCGGCATAGACGAGGCCGTCCTTGACCGCCGGGGTGGAGATGGAGCGCTCGATGCCTTTAAAGGTCCAGAGAGCCTTGCCGCTGATGTCACCACTGGCTGTGGCGGGGTCTATGCAGGAGAGCATGCCGAGCCCCTCGCCGTGCTCGGGATCCTGGCCGATGGGGACGTAGATGAGGCCGTCGGCGATGGTGGGGGTGGCGATGATCTCGGAAGGGCCGTCGTATTCCACATATTTGATGGGCTCTCCCGCGGAGTTGGTGCGGTATTCGGGCGGGTTGGCGTCATAGCGCCAGTGCTCGACGAGGATGTCGAGGTCTTCATCGTTCTTTTTGGTTTCGGGAGCCAGGGAGTAAACCCAGCCGTCACCGGCGGCGAAGATGATCTGCTTTTTGCCCCCGGCCTCGATGTAGTTCGGGGAGGACCATGAGCAGTGGAGCACGCGCTGGGAGGCAACGCTGTCCTGCTCGCCGAGCAGCTCGCCGGTTTCGGCGTCGAGCATGATGAAGCTGGGGCTGTTGGGGGCTGGAATGTTGGTGTGGGTCCAGTCCACGCCGTTGCAGGTGGGCACGAAGACTTTGCCGTCAAGAACCAGCGGGAAACCGGAGGTGGCATTGTGCTGGAAGACGCCGAGTTCCTTGTACATGTCATACACCCAGAGGATGTCGGCGTCGGTTTTGCCCGGTTCGATGGGGGCTGTGGCTTTGCCGTCCTTGTCGAGCGGGGCCATGAAGGCCGCCTCGTCCTGCATGCCCTGGTTGCCGTTGCTGAGGCCATTGACATCCATGCAGATGATCTGGCAGCGGTTGCCTGGAACGTAGGCTTTGTCGCCGACAATGGTGGGGCTGGCGCAAATGCCGAGATATTCCCAGTCATTAACCTTTCCAGTGCCCATTTTCGGGGAAACAAGCTGCCACTTGAACTCGCCGGTATACTCGTCAAAAACCATGACGATGCCGCGGTCGCCTGTGTGCTTGCCATCCCGGGGGGACTCGTTGTTTGTGCCGACATAAACCTGGCCGTTGGCGATGACGGGAGTGCCATAGGTCTGCGAACCGAGCTTGGCCACCCAGAGGCAGTTCTTGGTGGTGCTCATGTCAATGTCCTCGGCACCGGCGGCCTTGTTGGCCTCTTCCGCGTTCGGACGCAGGCGTCCTGCCATTTTTGGCGCGGCACGGGGGCCGTACTTTTTGCCGGGATCGATGTCAATCGGCAGGCCTTTCTCGTCGGAGATCATGTTGCGGGTGTTGCCGCCGCCCCATTGAGGGTAATCGGCGGCGTTCAGGCCGGCGGCGAGAGCCAGCGCGAGGAGGAGGGTGGGTTTGGATGTCATGATAGTTGGCGGAGGGTTGTATTGAACCTTCAGTTCTGCGTCACGCTGAGGTTGTCTATGTACATGCGGCGCTGGTTGAGGGGGGTGAAGCCGAAGAGGCCGGGGGAGCCGTTTTGATGAACGCGCGGGACCTTGACCTCGATGGTCCAAGCATCCGGCTCAGCGGCGCCCTTCTCCCAAACTTTGCCTTTCACCACGCCGGAGCCGTCCTCATTGGCGTCAACCCGGGTTTTGAAAGTGTACCATTTGTTGGCGGTGAGCTTGAAGGGCGCCTCCTGTTTGAGCCGCTCCAGGTTCGAGGATACCTCAAGTTTGCCGGCGTTGCCGCGCAGGCAGATGAGGTAGCGCTGGTGAATGAAGCCGATGTCGGACTTCGAGCGGGCGTTGCCTTCGGTCAGGACGTCGGCTTGCATGGTGTAATCCCTCAAGTGCGGCGGGGCGATGAACACGGAGGCGCGCTGGAAGAGCAGGCGGTCGAAACTTTTGCCGAAAACCTTGTTGCCATCCTTTTCCATGACCTGGAATTTGAAGCGGGCTCCAATCCAGGGCAGCGGAGGATATGCGAAGTTGTAGGCGGCGTTGCCCTGCGGGTCGGCGGGGAATTCCTCGTTCAGAGTGTAGCCCTCGAAATCCTCGGAAATGGGCAGGTTTTTTAACCCGCGACCGCGGATGACGCCGGTGAGTCCGTCTGGAGATGTGGCTTTGAAGGCGCCGGCGCTGGGAGGGGAGCCGGCGGGGACGGCGAGTTCTCCGGCGTCATTGAAGGCGGCGTTCATGGTGGCCTTCACTTTGGCGGTGGGCGGGATGTAGCTTTCCCATTTCACGCCTTTGACGTCGTCGCTGACGACGAAGCCGTTTTCATCCACGCTGCGGATGCGGAAGGCCTGTTTTTCCCCGGCCAGGATGGTGACCTCGGCGGGAATGATCTGGAGGGCGGCCGCCTTGCCTGCGGCGGGGATTTGCGCGACGGGGGCGGAGTCGGTCTTGATGCCGCTGTTCGGAATGGGGAAGCTGTAAAACTTTTCGGTGGTGGTGAGGTAGAGCACGCCGTCGCAGACGGAGGGCGCGCCGAGGCATTCGCCTTCGAGCTTGATCTCCTGGATGATCTCTCCATCGGCGGCGCCGGGTTTCACGACGACGAGCTTGCCCTCCATCATCGGGCAATAGAGGAGACCGTCCACATACAGCAGGGAGGAGTGGAGGTTGGCGTTGCTGAGTTTTTTCTTCCAGATCAGGACGCCGGTGTTGACGTTGATGGCGAAGATCTCACCGCCGTCGGAAAGCTGGTAGATGGTGTCTCCGACGACCACTGGGGAGGAGCTGGTGGCGCCGATGGGGAAGCGCCAAAGTTCCGCATCAGGCTCCAGTGTGATGGACTCGGTGGCTGGCGGGACGGGCGCGGTGAGCTTCGAGGGCAGTTTGATGGCGGTCATCCGTCCTTTCTCGCTGCTGTCCACGTTTTCGTCATTGTGAATGGCGATGAGCTTGTCGCCGCCGTGAAGCACGACGCTGGGATTGACGCCGTTTTTGCAGAAGGGAAATTTCCAGTAGGGTTTGCCGTTGCGGACGTTGACGCAGACGATGTGGCCGCAGCCTGTGGTGTAATAGGCGACGCGCTTGCCGTCGCGAGTCTCCAGCACGGGGGTGGAGAAGGAACTGTCCACCGGCGGGGAAACTCCGGGCAGGGACCACCAGACGAGTTCGCCTGATTTTTTGTCAAAGGCATATATGCGATCCGCGGCAGGGCCGTCGGCGCCCCAGTTGGAGAAGATGTAATGCACAAGAACTAAGTCTCCCTCGATGACCGGGCTGCCGACGCGGCTGTTCGGGAAAGTCATGCGACCGAGGCTTTCCATGAGCGGCAGCTCGAAGACCTTTTTCCCGTCGAACTCGAAGCAATAGAAGGTGCCGGCATTGCTCACGAGATAGATCCGCCTGGTCTCGGTATCAATGGTCGGGGCACCGATGGAGTAGCGGTTGTAGATTGAGTCGCTGAGGTAGTCGGGCAACTCGTGCTCCCACACTTTCCGGCCGGTTATTGCGTCAATGCAGGTGAGCAGTTCGATCAGGTCGGAAGTCTGCCCGCGATAACCCCAGAGGATGACTTTGCCATCGCAGATGACGGATGTGCCGCGTCCGCGGGCGGGGTAGGTCCAGGCGGGAGTCTCGGAAAGTTTTCCCGCGCCCGTGTAATGCTCCAACGAGACGCCGTTTTGCAGGGGGCCGCGCCAGTTGGTCCAGTCGTTGGCGCGGGTGGAGTCGAGGAGCGCCAGGAAGGCGGCGCATGTGAGCAGGCGTTGGAGGGCCATGATGGATGGGGGTGAATCGAAACGGGCGGGAGTTTCCATGCGGCGGAAGGGAGTTCAATCGGTTTGTCCAACCGTCTATTGGCCTCCGCGCCGGGGACACTCAAATGGGGAATGGAAAACGGAAGGCATTCGCGGCGTCTTTCGGTCCGGGAGACTGACTTTGAAGGAGGGTGCGCAGCAGAAGTTATTGGATTTATTCACACGAACAGTTCTTTACTCACATACCTGTCAACCCGGTTTCTTCTAAAATTTTCAGATTTTTCTCAATTCTGAAACCTATCATTTTTGAGAATAACCTAGAGTTTTGCAAAATTACCGCCCAAAATCGCCCTCCGGGTTGACTCCGCCCCCAAAACTTTTTAACCTCCCGCCGTCCAGCCAGTGGAGCAATCCGCTCATGGACCGCGAAGTTGCAGCTTTCCTCAGCTCAAACTTTCGTGCCAACGATCCTCACTGTTGTTGGTTGCTGGATCGCCAAACAGACCCTCCGGTTCCGCATGCCGGAGGGTCTCTTGTTTGGGGGCGGTCACTCGCGCAGGTGGATGCTCGGGTAAAGGCGCACCAGCACGCAGGAGATGCAGTCATTGACCAGGCGCAGCGCTGCTTTGGAGAGCGCGTCAGGCATGGCGCCTTTCTCGACGCCCTCCTTCCAAAGACGGTCCACGCCTTCCTCGTGCTCGGCCACGACCTCGTCCACCACCTGGTTCCAATGCGCGGGCTCCGTGCTCTCCTGCCATTCGCCGCGTCCGCGTCCGAAATGCGCCACCGCCAGGTAGGCGAGCAACGCCAGCCGTGTCTGCTCGCGAAAATGCTCGCGCGACCAGTGCAGGCGGTTGTCGCCTCCGCGCACGAGGTTGTAGCTTTTGATCAAAGCATAGGCGCCCATGCCGCTGAGAAGGCCGCCGACCAGCGCGCCGCCGCCGAAAGTCATGCCGCCCATTTTCAGATCGGCAATCAAGCCGCCCATCGCCCCACCGGCCACGCTGCCCACGACGCTCCAGATGGCCTCCGGCACTTTCTGGCGCGTCTGGAACTGCTCATGGGCCAGCGATCCAAGCCTGCGCAAGGCGCCGCCCTCAAGGCCGTGCAGGCGGATGAGATCGTTTGTCGCGCGCACCATGCGGTCGGCCAGGGCGGTGGAGAGCAGTTCGCGCGCGTCGTGGTATTCCTTGTTCAATTCCGTGCGGCCGATGCCAATGCGCTCCAGCAGTGTCTCGGAGCGCACATCCACACCGTCCAGCACGGCGGCGGTGAGCAGCTCGGCCAGCACGCGCGCGGAATGGCGGAAGACCTCCAGATTCCGTCTGCGCCAGGCGCGTTTGAGGTGCCTGAAGGCATCCGCCTTGCGCCCGTCGAGCAGCGGCTCCAGTACATCCATCAGAGCATCCTCCTGCACCCAGCAGCGCGCGAAGGCGTCCAGCGCCAGCACGCCCCTCACTTGCTCGAACTCATTCAGCCACGCCCTCCACGCCGCCAGCTCCGCTGCTTCCTCCTCGGGCGGTAAAGCGGGGCCGGTCTGGTTCAGAAGCACCAGCACCGGCTTTCCCACCCAGGCCAGCACCTCCATCTCCGGGCGGATGTGCGCGGCCACCTCGGGCGGCTCGGTGGCGTTCACCAGATAAAGCACCACGTCCGCCTCATCGCGGACATTTTTCAACGCCTGCTGGCTGCACCAGAGCGGGCGGTCCGTCAGCCGGTCCCAGGTCTGCGAAAGAAACCAGAGGATGGGGTTCTTCTCCCGTTTGAGTCTTTTCAAAAGACGCGCGCTGTCGCCGAAGCCGGGCGTGTCCCACAGCCGCAGCAGCCGCGCGTCATCCTCCAGCAGCGTGTGGGACTCGTTGAAAAGCGTGACATGCGCCGCGTCGCGCACCTCGCCCACGTCCCTGCGCAGCAGCGTGCGCGCCAGCGTTGTCTTGCCCGCGTTCGTGTGCGAGATCAGGCTGAGCGTGACGATGTCCGAGGCGGGCGGTGTGATGCCTGGCGGTGGTGGCATGGAGTGTCGGGGAAGTGAAGCAGTCTGGTTCAGATGGCAAGGACGGTGATTGGTTCATCCACCGCGTTTTGCCGCGATGATCACCTCGTCGGCCACACCCTCCAGCATCTCCGTCCACAAACGCTCGCGCCCCGCTTTTTTCTCCGGCGACCAGCGGTTGCCGATGCTCGTCGCGTCCAGAAGCACCGCCAGCTCCGCGTCCGGCCGGCGGGTGCGCAGCGCGTTTCTCAGATCGTCCACAAACCGCCGCTGCACCTCCGCCTCGGGAGTGGTCGCCAGATTGAAAATGACCAGCACCTTCGAGGACGCAGGCTGCCATGACGAGGCAAAATCGTCCTCATCCCCCAGCGGCACATGAACCATCTCCGGCTCCACCAGCGCGCCGTGCCGCTCGCGCACACCGCGCGCCCACACCTCGCGGTGCGCGGGCGTTGCATCCGTGGCGTGAATGATCACCGTCACCACCTCGCCTCCGCCTTCCGCCGCCCGCAGCGCGCGCTCCAGATAACCGCGCCAGCCCAGCGCGCGCAGGCGCCTCTCCATCACCGCGTGCGCCCTCCATGCCGACAGGCCGGCCAGCGCCAGCCTCGGCAGAGCCACCAGCAGGATCAGCGTGCCGGCGTAGAGATGCAGCCAGGGCAGCGCGGGCGCGGGCCGGGTCTCCTGCCCGTGGCCGCGCCGCATCGCCGGCAGGTCCTGCAGCGGCTTCTCCAGCCTCCACACCGCCGCCGCCGGACTGAACAGCGCGTCGAAAAACCCCACCGCCTTCGCCTCGTCCAAAAGCGTGCTCTCCCACACCGCGCGGTATTCCTTCGACCAGCCGCGCGCATACATCCCGCACACGCCGCCCAGCGCCAGCACCGCCGCCGCGATGTGCAGCCATGCGCGCAACCGCCTGCACAGGCGCTCCAGCGCGGGCAGGTTTGCCAGCAGGGCAAAACGCTGGTCCGCTGTCAGGCCCGTCACAGTCTCGCCCTCCGGGGGGCGCTCCTCGGAGCGCGGCATGACCAGCCGCGCCAGCCATGCCAGGAGACCCTCCGGCTCGCGCGCCGGCCCCGCAGGACGCAGGTCCAGCACCAGTGCCGCGATCATCACCACCGCGTTCCACAGGAGCAGCCCCACCAGAGGCAGCGCCAGGAGGTTGAACTCCGCCTCCTGCCCCAGGCCGGAAAGCCCCCAGCCAGCCGCGAAGGCCGCCGCCCAGCCGCACAAGGCCCAGGACCAGCGGCCATGCGGCGCGCGCAGGCGCTCCATCACCCGCACCACCGGACTGCCCCAACCGATCACCTCCCGTTCCAGCCACTCCGCGCGTTTTTTCAGGAATGCAGCCTCCCTCTCGTTCAGGGCGCCTCCCTGCGCGTCCCCGGAGGACAGGCCGCCGCGAGTGCGCGCCGTCGCCTCCTGGCGGCGCTCAAGGCTCAGCAGCGCGCCATCGGCGTCCGCCTCCTCCATCGCGCGCCAGCGCAGGATGCCCTGCCAGTCATTCCATTTCATGCCGCCGGGTGTTCAACCATGTTTGAGCCTTACGTCCTTGATGCCGGCATTTTTCAGCCGCTCCTGCAGCCTCTTCAAAATGCGCGGGCGCTCCAGCGTCAGCGCGTGATGCACGGCAGGCTGGAGCACGCGCACCATCAGCACGCCGCGCTGGATGGAGTCCGGCCTGGAGTGTTGAAAAAGGAAATCCCCCACGATCTCCCGCCACGCCGCCAGCACCTCTTCCAGCCGCATCCGCTCCGACAGCCCCGCCTGCGCCACCACCTTGCCCACCAGGTCCGCCACGCTCACCGTTGGCAGGTTCAGCACAGGCCCGTCCTCCACGCCCCGCCATGCGGAGACGAGAGCGTGGCGGCGGCGTTGCCCGGCGGTGGCATGGCGCGTTGACATGCGGTCAAGATGACGGCGCCGGAGAAGGAATGCGAGAAGGAAAATGAGATTCAAGACCGCCGCCGCAATTTCTCCCCGTGGGATGCGGCGGCGCGCTTCTTGACGCGGACGGGGGAGAGCCGCAAAACTGCGTGATGATCACCGACTGGATTCAGGCCGCGCGCCCCAAGACTCTCGGCGCCGCCGTGGCGCCCGTGGCCGCCGGTTCCGTGCTTGGCTGGAAGCTGGGCGGAGCATGGAACTGGACGCTCTTTGCCTGCACGCTGGGAAGCTGCATCGCGCTCCAGGTGGCCACGAACTGGTTCAACGACGCGCTTGATTTCCTCAAAGGCGCGGACACCCGCGCGCGCCTCGGTCCGCGGCGAATCACGGCGGCCGGTGTGGTCCCGCCCGGCGCCGTGCTGCGTGCGGCCTGGCTCATGCTCGGCGTGGCGGCGCTGCTGTCCCTGCCGCTCCTTTCCGCGCGCGGCTGGCCCGTCATCGCCATCGGCGTCCCGTCGCTGTATTTCTGCTTTGGCTACACGGGCGGTCCCTGGCCGCTGGCTTACCGGGGGCTCGGGGAGCTGTTTGTCGTGTTGTTTTTCGGCTTCGTCGCGGTCATCGGCTCCGCATTCATCCAGAGCGGCCAATGGCATGCCGGGGCCATCCTGGCAGGCTTCCAAATCGGCTGCCTCTCCACCATTTTGATCGCCATCAACAATTTACGCGACATGGACGAGGACCGCTCCACGGGGAAGCTCACGCTGGCCGCGCGCTTTGGCCCGCGCTTCGCCCGGTGGGAGATCACTCTGCTCATCCTGCTGCCTCATGCCGCGGGTGCGGCGTGGTGGCTGGCGGGAAGATCGCAGGCTTTCGTTTTGCCGCTGCTGACGGCACCCGCAGGCTTGGTGATCCTGCGCCGCGTTTGGACAACTCCTCCCGGCCCCGACTACAACCGGCTGCTCGCGCTCGGCGGCGCCCAGCTGCTGGCCTTCGCGCTGCTTTTCTGCCTGGGACTGGGTGGAACGGATGGTTGACGCGCTCGCTGCCAAACCTCGGGCAATATTCGCGCCTGCGCCGCGTTTGCTTGGCGTCTGATGAATCCAACCGCCATGAAAAAACTGCTCGCCCCCGTCCTGCTGCTCGGCCTCGCCGCTGTCTTTTACCTTGCCAATGCCGCGGAGTCCCCGGTCAAGCCGCTGCGCGTGCTCATCGTCGCCGGCGGATGCTGCCACGATTATGAGACCCAGCAGGCCCTGCTCAAGGAAGGCATCGAAAAGCGCCTCCACGCCAAGGTGGACGTGGCCTACAATCCCGACAAAACCACCAAGGCCGTCTTCGAAATCTACAAGGCCAAAGACTGGGGCAAGGACTTCGACGTGGTCATTCACGATGAATGCTCCGCCGATGTCACCGACCCCGCCTATGTGGGCAACATCCTCGCCGCGCACAAGGCCGGCATGCCCGCCGTCAATCTGCACTGCGCCATGCACAGCTACCGCTGGGGCAACTTCCGCGAGCCTGTGCAACCCGGCGCGGACAACGCCGCGTGGTATGAATTCCTCGGCCTGCAATCCACCGGCCACGGCCCCCAGGAGCCGATAGACATCACCTACACCGACGCGGGCCACCCCGTCACCAAGGGGCTGGAAAACTGGACCACCATCAAAGAGGAGCTTTACAACAACATCCAAATCCTGACCGGCAAACCCCTGGCCAGCGGCCGCCAGATCCAGCCGCCGAAAGCGAAAAAAGGCCAGCCCCTGCCGCCCGACGCCAAGCCCGTCACCGCCGAGGCCGTCGTGGCCTGGACCAATGAGTACGGGCCGGGAAAAACCCGCGTCTTCAGCACCACGCTCGGCCACAACAATGACACCGTGGCCGATCCCCGCTATCTCGATCTTGTCACACGCGGACTGCTTTGGGCCGCCGGCAAGCTCGCGGAAGACGGCACGCCTGCCGCGGGATATGCGAAATAGGCCGCTGAATGCGGCGGTCTCCGCCATTGAGTGCCGCGCTGTTTTCGTGAACGCGAAAGAACTTCCACCGAGACTCTTCCGTCGTGCTCAGGCATCCGCGCAGTCGGGGCACTGGCCGAAGAATTCGAGCTCGTGGTAAAGCTTTTTGAAGCCGGATTTTTTGGCGATCTGCTTTTCCAGGGACTGCACTGGGCAGGTGATGTCGAGCTTCTCGATGCGGCCGCAGTCGTTGCAAATGAGGTAGTCGTGGTGCTCGCCGGGCAGGTTGAGGATGTAGTAGGCGGAGCGGTCGTGCAGGCCGAGCCTGCGGATGAGAGAGCGCTCCTCCAGCTTCATGAGCAGGCGATAGACCGTGGCCTTGTCCGCGCCGCTGCGCAGCCGGTCGGATTCGGCGATGTCGGCCAGGGTCAGGGGCTGGCAGGCGTGGATGAGGATGGAAAGCACGTCCTCAAGCGCGCGGGTGCGGCGCAGCCCGGCTTCGCGCGCGCGCAGCATGGACTCGGAGAGCAGCCTTTCCGGTTCGGGACGCCTGCATCCGGCGTGATGATGATGGTGGTGGCGGGACATTGAGGCGGCTCACTCGGCGGCTTTTTTCCTCTGCGCGAAGATCCATTCGTGCAGTTCGGGCCGCGGATAAACGGTGGCGGTGATCAGGTGGCCCGCGCCCTCGAGTTCGGTGTAGTTCATGTGCTCGCCGCCGGCTTTTTTCACCGCCTCGACCATGACGCGGGAGCGGTCCACGGGCACCTGGTCGTCCTGGTCGCCGTGGAAGACCCAGAAGGGGATGGTTTTGAGGACTTCGGCGTTTTTGGGGTCGCCGCCGCCACAGAGGGGAACGGCTGCGGCGAAGATTTGCGGGTATCTTGCCGCGATGCTCCAGGTGCCGCTGCCACCCATGCTGGAACCGGTGAGGTAGATGCGGCTTTCGTCAACGGGGAGATTTTCGACGAGGTCGGCGATGAGGGCGACGAGGTTTTCGGCGACTTCGTTTTTCCAGCCGATGTCGCGCGAAGGGCACTGCGGGGCGAGGAAGAAACAGGGATGTTTTTTCAGGCTGTCCTCGGTCAGCATGGGCTTGGGCGCGCCGCCCATCTGGGATTCGTTGTCATCTCCGCTCTGGCCCGCGCCGTGGAGCCAGATGAGCAGGGGGTAGCGCTGGGCGCCGTCCCATTTGGGATTGCCGCTGATCTGGTAGTTGAGGCCGCGCTTGGAGACGCCTTTGACCATCTGGCCGGTGATCTGGGCGGCATAGGGGCCGTTTTTGAGGCCGTCGTCCCGCCGGCGCTCGCGCAACAGGCCGCGCACATGGGCTTGGTCTTCCGTGGAGAGCCGCTCGACCGGCAGTTTGAAGATTTGGAAATTGCCGCTGTGCTTGATCTTGACCTCGGTGTCGGTGAACTCGACCAGTTCGCCTTGAAAGCTGGATTTGCCGTCACTGGAAGTCCATGTGCGCGGCGCCGCGTGAAGATTGGCAATGAGAAGCAGCAGCGCCAGGTGGAGGCAGAGATGGTGTTTCATGACCGCGAATGCTAGCAGCCCAGTCAGGGCGAGGCAAGACGGTCTTGGTGTGTTCGCGTCGGGCAACCGGGAGGGTTGCCGCCACTTTGGAGCATGATTGAAGCGGCGCGCTCACCAGGCGCTGCCGAGACCCCAGCGCGCGGAGAGGGCGAGCAGCTCGGAGCGCATCGGCCACTCGTCGGCGCGCGGCTCCTGGCCTTCGTGGCGCTGGCTGGCGCCTTTGAGCATCATGCAGCCGGTGTTGTCGCCGATCTGGCGGATGAGTTCCACTTCTTCGGCACTGAGAGGGTTTTCCACCGGCAGGGCGGCGAGCTCGTCGAGCTTGGCCTCAATGGGCTTGGCATCCGCGCCAGCCTCCTGGATGAGGGTGGGGACAACGCTTTTCACGGGTGCCTGCGCCAGATTCCACAGGCTGGCGAGCTGGATCATGGTAAGGCCGTGCTTTTCGGCGATGGGGCGGATTTTCTCCAGTTTCTCATGGGCATGCTCCACCCAGCCCGCGGGGCGGAAGGCGCGGTGGTCGCCGTCGCGGAAAGGGTGGCCGGGCTTCACGTCATCATGGAAAATGCCGCCGTAGTCCACGACACGGGCGAGAATGTCCACGCCGTGCTTTTGCGCCGCGGGCAGCACATGCTGGCCGGGCCAGGGTTCAAAGGGATTGAGGATGATCATTGCCCACTCCATGCGGTCGCCAAAGCGTTCGAAGCAGTCAATCATGTCGAGCGTGAAGCCATTGGCCGGGCCGGGGGCGATGCCGAGGCGGTCGGTGAGGCCCGCGTCGCGCAGGGCGCTGAGGCCGTCCCACACCGCCTCGCTCGTGTAGCCTGTGGTGTCGGGATTGTGCAGCATGAGGCAGTCGAACTTCCCCACACCACAGCGTTTCAGGGATTCCTCCGCGGCCATGCGCAGGTAGCCCGCATACTCCGCAGGCTGGCGCAGGCTCGGCTCGGTGAAGCGCGGGTAGCCCTTGGCGCCGGCGCGCAGGCCGCCGTAAAAATCATGGCCGACGATGCCGACGAGGCTGTACTCCTCGCGCGGCAGTCCTTGCAGCGCCTGGCCGAGCATGGAATCGGCGCGGCCCGCGCCATAGACATCCGCGGTGACAAAGGTGCGCACGCCTTTGTCAAATGCCTGGCGGATCATGCCAATGTAGCGCTCGTCGTCGAGCATCTCGCCGAAGTGCATGAATTTGCCGCCGCTCCAGGTGCCGTAGGCCGTGCGTGTGAGGTTCATGATGAAAAAGTGTGGGGGGGTTGGGTGACGGGGAAACCTTTAAAAAGGGATGCGCCTGATGCAAACACCAGCTCGCCCGGAACCAATCCATGCGTGGAAATGACCAGAATCGGGGATGATGCCAGCGCCTTCCGGGGATAAAAAAACGACCGCCCGGAGCGGGCGGTCGTCGGAGGGGAAGGCACGGGGCTTACTTTTCAATGCCGAGCAGCTCTACTTCGAAGATGAGAGTCTCTCCGGGGCCGATGTCGGGGCCGGCGCCGGTGTCACCGTATGCGAGGCTGGAGGGGATGTAGAGTTTGAATTTGGAGCCGACGCTCATGAGTTGGAGGGCCTCGGTCCAGCCTTTGATGACCTCCTGCACACCGAAGGTGATTGGCATGTTGCGCTCCACACTGCTGTCAAAGACCTTGCCGTTGAGGAGGGTTCCGTGGTAGTGGACGTTCACTTTGTCCGTGGCCACGGGTTTGGCGCCGTCACCTTTTTTGAGGACTTCATACTGCAGGCCGCTGGCAGTCGTCACAACGCCTTCGCGCTTGCCGTTTTCAGCGAGGAATTTGGAGCCGGCGGCCTTGACCTCCCCGGCTTTGGCCATCTGCTCCTTCTCCAGGTCCGCCTGTTTGGACTGCATCATCTTTTCAAAGGACTCCATTGCCGCGGTCAACTCCTGCTCGGTGAATTTGGAGGGCTTGCCCTCGAACTTGTCACGCACGGCTTGGAGGAAGTTTTCCAGGTCAACCTCGATGCCTTGCTGCTTGAAGTTGTTGGCGATGTTGCCGCCGATCTGGC
>DDQZ01000066.1:87382-88080 GCA_002343505.1 Verrucomicrobiaceae bacterium UBA2429
GCGATGTTGCCGCCGATCTGGCTGCCGATGAAATAGCTGACTTTGTCCATGGGAGCGGGAGCCGCGGCGGCGGCTTCGGTTTGAGCTGAGACGGGGGCTGCGAACGCGAGCGCGGCGGCAGCGAGAGCGAGGGTGGGTTTCATGAGGGCGCGAGATTCGGAGAGGGAACCGTGGCGGTCAACCGGAGAAAACGGGCCTGATTGGCAATGGGCAGCGGGCATGAACGCATATTAGAGTTTGCGTGAAGCGGGTTTTTGCGCAGCCTGTCGGCCGTCATGGAAGTCATCATCGGATTTCTGTCTTTAGTGCTGATTGCCGCCATGCTTGGCATCGTGGTTGTCATCTTGTTCAGCGTCTTTCTCCGCCGCAAGCCGAAGGACCGGCGTAGAGCGGATGAGGGGAGAAACTCCGACACCAGCATGTTGTTCTTTCCCCACATGTTCAGCGGGGACAGCGGAGGCTCCTCCATGCACACCACGCATGCTTCTTCGCACATGCCGGACAGCAGCCATGACTCCGGCTCGTCGAGTTGGTTCAGTGGTGATAGTGGCGGAAGCTTTGGCGGGGACTTCGGAGGCGGTGGTGGGGATTGCGGCGGAGGGGGAGGCGGAGGGGACTGATGGCGCACGCAGTCTGGAACGCGGATGCCTTTCGGCGATCCCGCGGCTTGAAAAGCCGCGCCTGGCGGGTCATAACAC
>DDQZ01000047.1 GCA_002343505.1 Verrucomicrobiaceae bacterium UBA2429
GGCGAGTGAGTCCGGGGCCGGAGCCACCGCAGGCGCGCTTGCCAAAGCGCGGATTTGCCCCCCGCCGCCGCGCCCGCAAGGGCGTGGCAGGCAGGCAGCCCCCGGGTGGCGGCGCTGCCCGGCGGCGTGTCGCAGCCCCGCCTGCAAATGCGCGGGCGGGCATCGTCTCAGAGCTGAGAAGGCCATCAGTGCCAGCCCTTAAAAATGGGCAAAGACGGGATGCGTGCCGGACAAACGGTGCCAGACTCCGGGCGGCACAGGCCCCCGCACCCATCCCACTCACGCTCCCATGAAACCACACCGCCTCCTCCTTGCCACCGCCGCGCTGCTGCTCGGCTTCATCATCACCCCCCGCGCACTCCAGGCCGCGCCGGGAGACCTGGACGCCGCCTTCGGCACCGGGGGCAAGGTCGTCACCACCTTCGGCAGCAGCACTGACCAGGCCTACAGCGTGGCGGCGCAGGCGGATGGAAAGCTCCTGGTGGCGGGCAACTTCGACAACGGCAGCAACATGGACTTTGCCCTGGTCCGCTACGCGGCTGCTCCCTTGGAACCCGGCAGCCTTTCCCTCTCCTCGGCGTTCTATGCCAGCAGCGGCGGCGCGGTGCTCAATGTCACCGTGCAGCGCGCGGATGGCACGGCCCCGGTGAGCGTGACGCTAAGCACCAGCGATGGCACGGCCAGCGCGGTGCCGCCCTTCGCCGCCGCAGTGGCGGGCACGGACTACGAGGCGCTGAGCGTGGTGGTGGACTTCGCCGAAGGGGAGACCAGCAAGGTGGTGCCCGTCACTCTCATCCCGCGCACGGGCAGGCTGCCCAACCGCCGCTTCACCGTGACGCTCTCCGCCCCCACCGGCGGCGCGGTGCTGGGGACGCTCGCCAGCGCGGAGGTGCGCCTGCTGGCGCCGGACACGCGCGCGCCGACGCTGAAGGTGGCTTTCCCGAAGGCCACGGCGACGCTGGTGACCCAGGTGGCGCCCATCGTGGTGCGCGGCGCTGCCGGCGACACGCTGGGGCTGGACCGCGTGGAGGTGGACTACGGCGGCATGACCTATCTGGCCACGCTCGGCGCGGCCAGCAAGCCGACCTCGGTGCCCTGGAGCTTCGAGTTCACCCCGCCCGGAGACGGCCCGGTGAGCCTGACCATCCGTGCCTATGACCTGAGCGGCAACGTCACCACCCTGACACGCTCCTTTGACTTCATCCGCCGCTACCCGGTGCAAGTGACGCGGCAGGTGCCTCCGGGGCTGGCCTCCCCTGACGAGGCCGGCACGGTGAAGCTCAGCTCCAGCAAGGGGGACTTCTCCGCGCTGCTGCCGAAGTATGGCGCGGCCGCGCAGACCGGCGCGGTGACGCCGCTGGCGCAGGTGTCGCTGACCCCGAAGGCGGCGGCGGGTTACCTTTTCAACCAATGGCAGGGACTGCCCTCCGGGCACACGCTCAAGGGCGCGGTGGCCGCTTTCCAGATGCCCGCGGAGGAGGTGACGGGCATCACGGCGGAGTTTGTGGCCAATCCCTTCCTGGGCCTGGGTGCCAAGCCGTTGTTTTACGGGCTGGTCTTCCCCCTGGATGACAATGACCACCGGCATGAGACGCACGGCGCGCTGACGGCCGCGCTGGTGACCAGCACGGGGGCGCTGAGCGGCAAGGTGACGCTCGAGGGCGTGACGACCTCCTTCACCGGGGTGGCGCTGGCCAGCGGCCCGGTGTGGTTCCGCGCGCCGGACAAGAGCCTGCACACGGCGCTGGCCCTGCCCGGCGGCGCGCAGATGCAGGGCAGCTTCACGGAGGGCACCTTCGTGGTGGCGATCAGCGGCGGCAGCGGCGGCTCCCTGGAGGGGCAGGCGTGGCCGGCGCTTTACAGCAAGACCGTGCAGGCGCCCGCCACGCTGCTGAACCGCGCCAGCAAGGCCGGCGGCCCGGTGGACCAGGGCTTCTACACCGCCGCGCTGCCCGCCATGGAGCAGGACCCGGTGAAACCGATCTCGGAGTATCCGCAGGGCACGGGCTACGGCGGCATCACGCTGAAGAACGACGGCACGCTCATGCTGGCCGGGGTGCTGGCTGACGGGACGAAGTTCACCGCCGCCAGCGCGCTGGTGGTGGACAACACCACGCCGATTTATGCGCAACTGCTCACCCCCGGCACGACGACCGGGGAGAAGGGCGGCAGCCTCACCGGCAGCCTGGCCTTTGACCCCGGCGCGGCGGACAGCGACGTGTCCGCCGAGAGCCTGCAGTGGTTCCGCCCGGCGGTCAGCGAGCAGTCCGGCACGACAAAGGCCGCGCTGGCCACGCAGCTCTACACCGCCGGCTGGCCGCAGGGCATCCATGTGCGGCTCATCGGGGCGAAGTATGACAAGACGGCCACCGCGCAAACGACCCTGGGCCTGCCTGAACCGGGTCCCTGGCCGGGCATCCTGAGCTTTGACCTGGGCAAGCTGGCGGCTCCCGTGACGGCGACGAATTTCGTCATCAACGGCAACACGGTGCTCATCTTCAAGACTCCGGGATCTCCGTTCTTCACCCTGAGCTTCACTCCAAGCACGGGTGTGATGAAGGGGACCTTCACACCCTTCTGGTCGAGCGCGAAGCCGCCCGCCTTCACCGGCGTGCTGCTGGGCAAGGGCGCCAACCAGGGCGGCTGGGGCTATTTCCTGAGCAACGAAACCGGCGACACCGACCCCGAAAGCGGCAGCGTCATGCTGCTCGGCCAGCCGTGAGCGCGGGGTGCCGCGCCCGCGAGATCGTGGCTTTCCCTCACCTCCTCCTCACCGCCCCCGCCTTGCGCGAGCGGGCGGAGAGGAAGTCGAAGAGCACGCGCTCCAGGGGCGTGTCCGTGGGGGTCCAGTGGTATTCGATGCCGAGGCGCTCGCAGGAGCCGCGGATGTGATCGCGGTGTGTCTGGAGATTCTGCAAATAGGCGGCGCGCGCCACGGCGGGGTCCACGAAGCGCTCGGCGCCGGTCTCGGCATCGCGGAAGTGGGCGGCTTTCTCGAAGGTGAAGTCTATCTCGGCGCGGTCCATGACGTGGAAGAGCACGAGGTCGTGCCCCATGGCGCTGAGCAGGCCGAGCTGGCGCTCGAGCTGGTCCACGGGGGCGAGCAGGTCGGAGACAAGGCAGATCATGCCGCGCTTGCGCAGGAGGTCGGCGAGCTGGCGCACGCTGAGGTCGAGCGCGGTGCCTCCGGCGGGCGCGGGCTTTTCCAGCTCGAGCATGAGGCGGCGCAGGTGGCCGGGGCGGTTGCGCGGCGGGATGTGCTCCTGGAGGGTCTGGCCGAAAGTGGTGACGCCGACCGCGTCCCCCTGCTGCATGAGGAAGAGGGCGAGGGTGGCGGCGAGGGTGGCGGCGTAGTCGGCCTTGGTCATGGGGCCGGAGCCGAACTGCATGGAGCGGCTGTGGTCCACCACGAGCTGGCAGCGCAGGTTGGTCTCGTCCTCGAATTTTTTGATGAAGGCGCGGTCACTGCGGGCCATGACCTTCCAGTCCATGTGGCGCGGGTCGTCCCCCTGGACATAGGCGCGGTATTCGGAGAACTCGACGGAGAAGCCGTGGTAGGGGCTGCGATGCAGGCCGCGCCAGAGGCCCTCGACGACGCTTTTGGCGCGCAGCTCAAGAGAGCGGATGCGGGCCAGGGCATGGAGATCGAGGGAGACGGGCACTGGATGGAAAATGGCGGATGAGGGGCGCGCGTTCAGCCGCGCCGCCGACACAACGTGCATGCGCCGGGCTTCATGTCAGGGATGGATCAAGAAAGTGTCCGGGCAAGTGCCGGACCGGTTTGGGTTTTTCCTGATGCAGTCTCAACCGCCGGGGGCTTCCCGCATTGACTCCGCCGGGCTTTTCGCCAACCCTGCGCGCCCCTGGAATGATGAACCGGTTCATGAACCTGCTGCAAGGCGCCCGCGCTGGCTGGGCGAGGGTGCGCGCATGGCCTTACGCGGGGCGGTCCGCCTTTGTGCTGGCACTGCTGGCCATGCTGCTGCTGGCATGGGAGGGACATCACCGGGAGAACCCTGCGGATGTGGCGGGTTATGATGTGCGCGGGGGCAGCCTGATCGCCGCTGACGGGGCTCCCGCTGGGCCGGTGCTCCGCGCGGTCTCGCTGCTGCTGCCTTATCTGGACCAGTGGATGTTCGTCGGCGGGGCGGTGTATGTTTTCATCCTGCTGCGGCAGTGGGGGAACGCGCGCAAGCTGGTCTTCCCCTCCTGGGTGGCCGCGCCGTCCGTGGCGGCGTGGGCGGTGTGCAAGGACATCGCCCTGCATTTCGGTCCGATGCAAATGACGGAAATGGGCGAGCCTCCGGCCATGGCGGCCTACTGGCTGAAGCTGGGCATGGTCTTCGTGGTGGGCTTGTGCCCGGCGGCGCTGCTGCATTTCTACACCCGTCAGGGCGCGCTTGAGCGCTACACGCTGCGCACGTTCTTCGCGCCGCTGGTCTTTTGCTTCATCGCCTTCTGCTCGCTGTGGATGATCATGGACCTGCTGGACAACATGAAGGAATTCCAGGACGTGGGCAGCAGCGCGTCCACGGTGGCGCTCTTTTACCTGAGCATCATCCCCTTCATCTACGTCTCGGTCATGCCCGCCGCGCTGCTGCTGGCGGTGCTTTACACGCTGACGCGCATGTCGCGCGCCAACGAGATCGTGGCCATGCTGGGCACGGGCCGCAGTGTCGTGCAAATCCTGCGTCCCGTGCTCGTCTCAGCGCTGGCCCTGGCCGCGGTCAGCATGGCCGCCAACTACCACTGGGCGCCGCGCGCCGAAGGCAGCCGGAAGGCCATCCTGCGCGCCATGGACGAGAGGCAGAAGGACTCCATCCGCGCGGATGTGCTCATGCACCGCGACCCTCAGACCCGCCGCGTGTGGTACATCGGCACCTTCCCCTTTTCTCTCGGAGAGAGCCGCCTGCGCGGCGTGCAGGTGCGCGAGCACGACGAGGCCGGACGCCTGACGCGCGTCATCCACGCCGACTCGGCCATCTGGCGCCCGGACGGTGTGTGGCGTTTCTTTGACGGCAGGGAGGTGCTGTATGAAAAGGGCGAGGTGGCCGCCATCCGCGACTTCCCGGAAAAGGACGGAAACAAAATGCTGGTGGAGAAAGCCTTCGCCGAGACGCCCTGGAGCATGGTCAGCTACGCGCTCAAGGCCGACTCCATGGGCGTGCCGGAACTGGTCTCCTACATCAAGACACATGCCGGCGACCCGCCTCAGAAGCTGCGCGCCTTCCAGGCGCATTACCACCACCGCTTTGCCATGCCTTGGCAGAGCCTGGCCCTCGCGCTTGTCGCCGCGCCGCTTGGCATCGCCTGGTCGCGGCGCGGAGCGGTGGGCGGCATCGCCGGCTCCATCTTCATTTTCTTCGGCGTGCTTTTCCTCAACAACCTTTGCCTGAACCTGGCCAAGGGCGGCCACGCACCCGCATGGCTGGCGGCGTGGATTCCGCATCTCATCTTCGGCTCGCTGGGTCTGGCGCTGCTTTACTACCGCTCGCAAAACAAGGACCTGCCGCGCCTCAGCCTGGACTTCCTGTTCAAACGCAAGCCCGCGCCCGCCCGGCCGCGCCGCAGGGCTGCCGCCTGACTCCGCCTTATCCGACCGCCCATGATTCAAAACTGGTCCATTCGCTCCCGCTCCCATCAGTGCGCCCTGACCGCGCGTCCTTTCGAGGACGGCGAGGTCTTTCACACTGCCATCTACTTCGACCCCGAAACCAGCGGCTACCTCCGGCGCGATGTGGCGCTCGACGCCTGGGCACAGGAAACCAGCGAGCGCAAACCCATCGCCTACTGGCGCACGACTTATTCGCCGACGATTGTCGAGGAAAAGCCCGAGGTCGCCAGCAAGGAGAGCGCCATGAGCCTGCTCCAGCGCTTCATCGAGGAGGACAATCCCGCCACCGAAAACGCGCGCTACATCCTGGCCCTCATGCTCGAGCGCAAGCGCATCCTCAGCCCCACCGCGGCCAGGGAGACCGAGGACGGCAGGATGCTCTTTTACGAGAACAAAAAAACCGGCGAGGTCTTCATCATCCGCGACCCCGAACTGCATCTCGACGAGATCGCCCAGGTGCAGGACGAGGTGGCCACACTGCTTGGCTTCGGCGGCCCCGCCGCCGAGGCTGCCAAAGCCGCCGGCATGAAGATCACCCCGGAGGGCAAAGTGGAGCCGGCCGGGGAAGTGGCTTGAGTCGCCTCCGGCGCGCTTGGCGGGAATTTTGTTTGTTGACCTGTGTGCCGGCGTTCGCGCACTATGACCGGCATGTGCAAAGCACCGCATCTTTTTCTGACATGTCTGCTGGCCGGCGTGACGCCCGGCCAGGCCCAGGAGCCGCCGCAGCTCTCCGCCGACCTCGATCATCTGCTTAACTTCGCGGAGCTGTGGACCTCGACGCGCGCGGATTTCGCGACCCGCTACACAGCGAAGACAGACGATGCAACGGCGGAAAAGCCGCCGCAGTTCGAGTGGATGAGCGCGGAGCAGGACCGCGCGCGTTTCAGCCGCAAAATGTTCCGCAACGTGGAAACGCGCCTGACCATGTTCGGCAAGTCGGTGAAAGTGGAGGAGGCCGTGGTGGAATTCGTCAATGACCGGCCGGCGAGGGTCAGCGTGTCCTTCTACAATCGCGGCGACTCCGGCGCGATGGAGACGGCGGACTTCGAGCGCATCTTCAAGACCGTGGGCCAGAGTCTCAACCAGGCGCTGAAATCGGCGCCGCGCAGCGTCCTGAACCCCTCCGCCGGAGCCTCGAAGCTGGTTTCCTGGGGCTGGAACACGCCGCAGGTGGTGGCACTGCTGGAGCACAATGACTACTCTCCCCGCGCCAGTGGCGGCGCTGCCGGGCAGCCGGAGTTCCTGCGACTCAAGCTGGCCGCGCCGAGCCAGGCAGACTGGACCATGGGCCGCCTCTCCACCGGCGTGGGCCGCATGGGCATGGCGGCCAACGTGCGCAAGTCGGCAGACGGCGATGTCCACATCGCCAACGTGCCGATGGTGGACCAGGGTGACAAAGGCTACTGCGTGGCCGCCACCTGCCAGCGGCTCTTCGAATACCTGCGCGTGCCGTGCGACCAGCATGAGCTGGCAAATCTCGTCAGCGTGGACGCGCAGAGCGGCGTCAACATCTTCTCCATGCAGAAGAGCCTCAAGAAAGTCGTCGGCACCTACAGGGTGAACTTTAAAACGCACATCAACCCGGAGCTGTATTACGACAACCGCCGCCAGCGCCGCGTGTCCCTCCAGGAGTTCACCGGCATCGTCAAAGAGCACATCGGCAAGGGCGTGCCCCTGCTCTGGGCGCTGGAACTCGGCAAATACAAGGAGGATCCGCCCCTGCCGGTCAGCGGCCAGACCATCGGCGGGCACATGCGCATGATCATCGGCTACAACGAGGCGAAGAAGCACATCATCTTCTCCGATACCTGGGGTGCCGGGCATGAGCTCAAGCGCATGGACCTTCCCTCCGCGTGGGAGTGCAGCATCGGCCTCTACAGCATGACACCGCGCTGAGGCGCGCAGGCGCAGCCGGTGGAGGCATGCTCCGCATTCACGGATTCTTCGCGGGTTCATTCCGCCCCGATTCCAGCCTGGCGGCAGGCGGCGCGGGCAGGCCGAGGCCGGCAGGCAAACCCGGACGCCTTTGCGGTGCCAGGCTGCCTGGCACCGGAGACTGGGCTTGGCTCTGGGCAGGCGGGGCGGTGGTTCTGATCGTGCCACTGCTTGGTGCGGAGACGGCAGCAGGCTTGCCGGCCGTCTTCCCTGAGCCGCAGCCGCACTTGCCACCGCCGCTGGCTCCGCATCCGCCCCCGGCACTGCCGCAGCCGGAGGACCCTGACCCGGAGCAGGTGGCACAGAGGGGCACCAGCCTCTTTTCCGCCCCGTGCTCATGCGCGCTCAATCCCAGAAAGGCCAGGGCCACCACCGCCAGATGAAAAGGCCAGACCGCCAGGGAGGCGAGACGGCGCAGGAACCCGCCCAGTTGCTCTGTCGCCGAGTCCGCGTCAGCCGTTCCACACCCCGCGTCGAGCAGGCCCAGCAGAACCAGCAATCCCAGGATGGCCTCCCTGTGTAGCACCTCCGTCACAGGCCCGATGGCGCAAAGGAGGAGCAGGGTCAGGGAGGCTGGGCGGAGGGGCATGGCTTTCTTTGAGGATGACAAGTTGCTCCACTCTCACGAACGCCGCTTGAGCAACAACCACAGCAGGCCCAAAGCCGCCACGATCAACACCACGATGATGCTCCACGACGTTGATGAACTGGACTCCTCACTCGGCACTGATGCAGCGGACTTTGCTTCAGTTGTCTTCTTCGGAGCAGATGGTTGAATTGATGGAGGGGGAGCTGTGGTTGCTGCGATATCCGAAGGTTTGGTAGTTTCGCCTTGCTCTCCAGTAGGCTGCAAGGGCGCGGCACCCTGAGTTGACGTTGGTGCTTTCAATTCAATGAAGTGAACGACATCCCTCAGCAAAGCGATTTGCTGTGCTGTTAAGTCGCCTCGGTCAAGTCGTGCCTGGACCAATTCTTTGACTCCACCGCCGATGATAAGCAACTCGCGTCCAGCAGGAGATAGCCGAGTAGGCGATATTTTCTCGGTCGTGTCTGGGGGAGCCTCTTGAATTGCCGTCAAATTGATCAGCTCGTCTATAAACTCGGCGTTCTGTTGCGCAGCCTTTCCGATGATCGCAAATAGCCTAAAATCTGGGGACTCCGGCGAGATGGGAAGCTCACGATACTTTTGCAGAAGCGAACTAGCCTCATTATGAAGTGTCTGTTTTTGTGCTTCCGACAGCATGTTGTTAATGGGTGCGGTTTGAGCTAGGAGCGCAGTTCGGACGATGAACGCCAACACCACCAGATAACCAAGGTATTGCGAGCGAATCATGGCAGATCAGTGTTAGTTGTGTCGAATACATCTTGTGTGTTTGGCTCAGCTTGCCACTGGCCGGAGATACGCTTTGCAAAGAAGTAGAAGCGCCAAGGCTCTTTCTTGGAGACGAGATACCACTTTGTGCCGATCTGGACTCGCGCATACTCTCGGAACCATATTTTGAAATGAAGACGGTCACCATCTGAACCGGCTGCTACACCGGTTGCATCCAGTGCGTCAGATATGCCACGCTGGGGCTCATCATTTACAATAAGCTGCCCGACTGCTCCCTTTCCGGCTGTGTATGGATCCGAATCTTCATCCGCTCCAACAGATGCGTCATCATTGCCGTCCAGAGCATCTGACGGGTAATCGACAGGTGTATACATTGCGGCATCACTTGCGCCAGTGGGTGTCAGATTTGGCCCCTTCCACGTTCGTCTGGTCTTTTGTCTTGTTGTGTCCCAACCAGAAAATTCCGATCCTGACGCGTCGGGATTCCCAGGCCCGGGAACTCCGAGGTTACTTCCGAGTGGGGCCTGTCTCTGCTGCTTCTCTAGGGCTGGCCGTTCAGGGTCAGTAATGATGGTCTGCGGCGCGATGGTCCCAGTGTAATCAATGCCAGTAGCACCTTTGTATCCCGACGCGAGGCGTCCACAATGAAGTCCGAGTGTGCTTCCATCTATCGCAGACGTGCCAGTAAGTTTGGATGTAAAATCTACCCAAACCACCCAGACATTCATCTGTGCTGCGACTGTGTTGCCTTGCTTGGTCTTGATCTTCACCTCGGTCTTGCCGGTAGCATCACGCTTCACTTTGCGCTTGTTGGCAGCACTTCCGGCCTCGCCTCCCTCCCAAGTGAACATCTGATCGAACTGTGTGGCATCGACACCGGTCGCTTTTAATTCGACATACTCTTGATTCAAATCGTCCGACTTCTTCGGAGTGACGAAGTGCTCGACGGTGCTGCCTGCTTTGGCTGATTTCACCACGTCTCCCACTACTCCGGCCATGCCTGCGTCAGGCTCTATGTCAACCGGGAGGAGGGGAGTGCACGGCGGGGTCGTGTTGGGACCCGGGGTGTGGCCTTGGCAGACTTGGGGGTCGTCTTTTGTGGAGCAGTCGGGTTTGTGGCAGCCGCACAGGCAGCAGATGCAGTCGGGGGTTTCCTGGGTGCAGTTGGTCTGCGAACCGCAGCCGCAACTGCTGTTGCTGCAGGGAGTCTGGATTTCATCGCAGACGGTGGTGCATGGGTTTTGGCCGTTGACCTTGGGGCCGCAGGAGCAGTTGCTGCTGCATTCGCAGGGTTCTGCAGCGCAATTGCCGGGGCAGTTGGCCGGGCAGTTGCCGCCGTTGTCGGCGCAGCCGCAGTTGGGGGTGCCGCAGCCGGGCGGGGGCTGGACGCAGTTGCCGCCGCAGGCGGCGCTGTTGTCGGCGCACACGGCGGGTGAGCAGTCCGGGTTGTCGCAGGCGCAGGAGGGGGCGGGACCGCATTCGCCGCCGCAGCCGGAGCATGAGCCGCCGGGGCAGCCGGTGGTCAGGCAGCCGCAGCCCGGCGGAGGGGGCGGCGGCGGCGGGGGTGGTGGAGGCGGCGGCGGGCTGCTGGTGAGGGTGAGCAGGTACCAGGCTGTGGCGCTGAGGGAGGGGGCGGCCGTGTCAGTGACGGTGACGCTGAGGGTGTGGGTGCCGCCGGGTTCGCCCTGCGGCACCGTGCCGGAGAGGATGCCGGTGCCGGGGTCCATGTGCAGCCATTCGGTGTCGGTGGCCAGCGTCCATGAGTAGCCTCCACTGCCGCCGGTGGCGGCGAAGCTCTGGTGCAGCGAGCCGCCCGGCTGAAGAGAGGCGAGCAGGGTGCCGGAGAGGGGGCTGAGGCTGATCTCGCCGGGCGGTTCGGCCTCGGACTGGCGCGGGTTGGTGAAAAGGAGGTAAAGCTCGTCGTGGTTGCTGACGCCGTCGCCGTCCCAGTCGTCGTCGTATTCGCGGCCTTCGACCGCGCCGTTGCCGCGGGTGAGATGGGCGGTGCCGGCGGCGAAGTCCAGGCCGAAGATGAATTCGAAGTCGTTGGCGGGGTGGCGATAGACCTGGTTGTTTTCGGCATCCACCACGGGATCGCCATTCCCATCCAGTTCGGGGATGGAGGGCGGCGCGCCCTGCTCGTGGAAGTCCACCAGGGTGTGGGCGGTCCAGGGGTTGGTGAAAGTCGTGCTTTCCTCGTAGTTGGTGAGGAAGTCGCCGTCCGGGTCGTCGGCGCCGTCGCTGGGATCATCGGGGTCGAGTCCAAAAAACAGCTCGTAGGCGTTGGTCATGCCGTCGGCGTCCCAGTCCAGCGTGTCGCGCCAGCCGCCCCAGATGTCGTAGCCGGTCATGTACTCGTCGAGGTTGGTGACGGAGTCCGCGTCAATGTCGCCCGCCTCGTCGGCGGCGTTGAGCGGGTTGAGGCCCCAGAAGATCTCCAGGCGGTCGGGAATGCCGCCGCTGTCGGTGTCGGTGAGGTCGGCGCGGAAGTAGTCGGGAACGCCGTCGTTGGCGGTGCTCCATTTGACCGGGTCAAAAGCGCCGTAAACCTGGTGGTGCTCCTCGGCGTCGGAGAGGTGGTCGCCATCCGAGTCGGCAAGGCGCGCCTGGGTGCCGAGCTGGGCCTCAAGGCCGTCATCGAGGCCGTCGCCATCGCTGTCCCACAGCCAGGGCGAAGAGAAGGCGATGTGCTCCCACTCGTAGTCGTCGGCGAGACCGTCCCCGTCACTGTCGGCCTCCTGCGGGTTCAGGCCCATGACCTGCTCAAGCAGGTCGGAAAGGCCGTCCAGGTCGGAGTCGGTGCCGTCGTCATTGGGAGAAAGGACCTGGAAGTAGTATTGATAGCGGTCGCCGTAAAAGCCGCCCGCGCTGTCCCAGGAGTCGTCACTGGTGCCCAGGGCCGCCTCCAGCAGCGCGCCGAGACCGTCGCCATCCGCGTCCGTGTCGGAGGCATGGGGGCCAAGCTGACTGAAATACCAGTAAAACCAGTCGCTGACACCCGGCGTCATGGAGTCCTGCTGACTGGGATCGGAGCCGAGCTGCGACTCAATGCCGTTGGGCACACCGTCACCGTCATCGTCGGTCTCCGGGTCCACCGGATCAGGGAACCCAACCGTGAGGGTGAAGCTCTGGCTGACGGAGTCCGAGTTCTGATCCTGGACGGTGACTTCAAAAGTGTGCCCGCCCTCGTTGGCGGAGCCGCCGTCACCGGAGAGCGTGCCGTCAGCAGCCAGGGACAAATCCCCCGGCAGCGCGCCGCCGGTCAAGCTCCATGCGTAACCGCCCGCCCCGCCCTGCGCGCTGAAGGCGAAGGAATAGGGCGCGCTCTCCGAGATGGATGGCACCTCGCTGGTGGTGATGGCCAGTGTTTGCGGCTCTGGATCGGGATCCTCCGGATCCGGATCCTCCGGATCGGGTTCCGGTGGAGGCTCCTCACCCGGATAATAGCCATGCACACTGAAAAACAGGTCCTCGAAATCGCCGCGGCCATTGCCGTCGGTGTCCCAGAGCAGCGGGTCGGTGCCCATCAGAAACACCTCATCGCCGTCGGTGGCGCCGTCGCCATCGGAGTCGGGATTGTAACGGTCGGTGCCGTGGTGGTCCTCGCGCCAGTTGGGCAGGCCGTCATAGTCGTCATCGCCGGGATCCGCGCCCTCCGGCGGCTCATCCTCCGGCGCGCCCACCCAGACGGGATCGCCGGAGCCGTCGGGTTCATAAGTGGCGGTGGCCCGGTTCATGGGAAGTCCGAGGCTCCAGAAGAAAACACAGAAAAGTTGCAAGTGCCTGACCCAGCGCCAGCGGTCAATTTTTCTCAGCAGTCCTCGCGGGGGGGGCATGAGCGCGCTCCTTGACGCGCGGCGAAAGACTGAGGGGAGACGCAGGTTTCATGCAGATCGGGACTTCCGGCTGAATTTCTGATTTATTTCCGCAACACCGCGATCCCAGCAAAAACTAGCGGAGAGATCAATGACTTTTTTCAGGACGTTGCAAATTCGCTGGCACATCCTCCTTAAAGCCAGGCGATGGGTGCAAACCAGCGGATGACAAGCTGAAGCTTGAACTCCAACGAGTTGCTCCGGCGAATAAAAACGCCCTGTGGTGGTTTGGTGGGCAAGTTTTTTGACAAGGTGATTTTGTCATCCTTCAGGATCGCCGGGATGATGAATTTCACCGCGCGAGTCCGCAAAAAACCCGGCGCGTTTATCCGCGCCGGGTTTTTCTTGGGGCCGTTATCAGGAGTTGTAGGCGGACTCGCCGTGCTCGGCCAGGTCGAGGCCCTGGCGCTCCTGCTCGGCGGTGACGCGCAGCGGCATGAAGAGGGAGATGACTTTCAAAATGAGCCAGCTTCCCGCGGCGGAGAGGACGATGGTGTAAAGCGCGGCGAGGCTCTGGGTGGCGAGCTGGGGTGCGATCTCGAAATCACCCAGGCCGCCGGCAAAGGAGGCTGAGCCGAAGACCGCGACCAGGATTGTGCCGATAAAACCGCCCACTCCGTGGACGCCGAAGACATCCAGCGAGTCATCATAGCGGAACTTCTTTTTGAGTTTGGCGCAGGCATACCAGCACACCAGGGCTGACGCCGCGCCGATGCAGACCGCGCCCAGCGGCCCCACCTTCCCCGATGCCGGGGTAATCGCCGCCAGACCCGCGATGCAGCCGGTGGCCACGCCCAGGGCGCTCGGTTTGCCAAGCAGCTTCCACTCCACCGCCATCCACACCAGCGCCGCCGTGCAGGAGGAGAGATGCGTCACCAGCAGCGTCATCGCCGCCGTGCCGCCGGCGCCGAGCTGGCTGCCCGCGTTGAAGCCGAACCAGCCCACCCAAAGCATCGCCGCGCCGACCATGGTCAGCGGCAGATTGTGCGGCATGATCTGCCCGGTCGGGTGGTCCTGGCGCGGCCCGACCACGACGCACAGCACCAAAGCCGCCACGCCTGCCGTGATGTGGACGACAATGCCGCCGGCCAGGTCAATGACATTCGTCAGCCCCAGGAAGGCGCCCGCCTTGTGCCACACGCCGTAGCAGCAGGGCACATACACCAGCAGGCTCCAGGCGATGCTGAAGATGATGATGGCGCTGAATTTCATCCTCTCGGCGAAGGCGCCCACGAACAACCCCGGCGTGATCAGGAAAAACATCATCTGGTAGGCGCAGTGCAGCACCTCCGGGATGGTGGAGCAGTCGGCCCGGGCCGTGTCCGTGGTCACTCCGGAAAGGAATGCCTTGCCGAGGCCGCCGATGAAAAAGCTGCCGTCCGTGAAGGCCAGCGAGTAACCGCACGCCATCCACACCAGGCTGAGCACGCAGGTCAGCACGAAGCACTGCATGAAGATGGAGAGCACGTTGCGCGCGCGCACCAGGCCGGCGTAAAACAGCGCCAGCCCCGGGATCATCATGAACAGGACAAGCGCGGTGGATGCCAGCATCCAGGCGGTGTCCCCGGATTCGATGGTGGACTCGGCGGCATGGGCGGGGACGGAGCCGGCGAGAAACGCAAATGCAGCGGCCACGCCAATGCTGGCGCGCCGCGCTTTCGGGAGCGGTGGTTGGGTCATGGTTGTTGGGTGAGGTTGGGACTCACCCAATAGCACCATTCCGGGAAAAAATTAGCAAGCTTTTGCCAAAACCGGGGATTTTGCCGCGTCCCCAGAAACCGGCTCAGTTCACAAAACGGATGCTCCCGGCCTGGCCTGCGGCCATGGCGGCGTGCTGGGCGTCGCTGCAGGCGCGGTCAATCGGAGCGTCAGGCTCGGCTTCGCTGGGGGTGAGAAGCCCCTGGGAGATCATCCACTGCTCCACTTCCTCGCCGCTGATGTCGGGCAGCATGGTGCCGTTGATTTCGACGCAGGGGCTGAGGGGCTGGCCGCTCTTTTGCTCCATCTCCCAGCGGAAGGCCGGGTTCTTGATGATGTCCTTTTCCTCGTAGTCGAGGCCGTATTTGCGGAAGATGGCGCGAACGCCCTCGCTCCAGCCGCAGTAGGTTTTCAAGTAGGCGGTGATTTTCGGTGTGCTCATGATGGTGTGTGCGGGTGGTGTGTGCGGAGTGTGATACGTCTGGCGGCCCTGTCCAGCGCGGAACGGAGCGGGATCAGCGGAAGAATTTTTTCGCCTTCTCAAAGAAGCTCTCCTCCATGCCGGAGGAGTGCGCCTCGCCGAAGGAGGCTGCGAACGCCTCAAGATGCGCGCGCTGCTCGGAGGTGAGCTTGGTGGGAACGGCGATCTGGACGTGGACGTAGAGGTCGCCGTGGCGGTCCTCGCCGAGCACTTTGACGCCTTTGCCGCGCAGGCGGAAGGTGGTGCCGTTCTGGGTGCCGGAGGGCACTTTCAAGTTGGCCTTGCCCTCAAGGGTGGGCACGGTGATTTCGCCTCCGAGCGCGGCGGTGGCAAAGGAGAGGGGCATCTGGCAGTGGAGGTCGTCGCCCTCGCGTTCGAACACATCGTGGGCGCGGATGTGAACGACGATGTAGAGATCGCCAGGCGGGCCGCCCTTGCTGCCGTGATCGCCGTTGCCGCTGGAACGCAGGCGCGATCCGTCCTCGATGCCGGCGGGAACTTTGACACGGACCTTGGTGCGCTCCCTGGCCTTGCCGGTCCCCGAGCAGGCGCGGCAGGGGTCGCTGACGACCTCGCCACTGCCGCCGCAGTCGGGGCAGGTCTGCTGAATCTGGAAGAACCCGCGCGAGGAGATGACCTGGCCGACGCCGCCGCAGGTGGGGCAGGATTTGCGCCCGGAGCCGCTGTTTGAGCCGCTGCCGTGGCAGGATTTGCAGGAGTTGAGGCGCTCGTATTCGATCTCGCGCTCGCAGCCGTGGGCGGCCTCCTCAAGGGTGATCTCCATGCCATAACGGAGGTCGCTGCCGCGCTGGGGTCCGTCCCGGCGCTGGCGTCCGCCATTGCCTCCGCCGCCGCCAAAGAAGGTTTCAAAAATGCCGCCTCCACCGCCGCCGCCGAAGACTTCGCGGAATATGTCGAAGGGATCGTGAAAGCCGCCGCCTGCCGCGCCGCCAGGGCCGCCCATGCCGCCGGAGAATGCCTGGTGGCCGTAGCGGTCATAGGCGGCGCGTTTCTGGTCGTCGCTGAGCACATCGTAGGCCTCGCTGACCTCCTTGAACTTTTCCTCGGCGCTTTTGTCACCGGGATTCTTGTCGGGATGGTATTTGACGGCGAGCTTGCGGTAGGCCTTTTTGAGGTCGTCGGCTGAGGCGTCGCGGGGTGTGCCGAGAACTTCGTAATAGTCGCGTTTGTCTGCCATTCGGGTGGAAAAATAGGGGGTCAGGCGGATGCCGCACCGGCTTCGATTGCGTCGGGGGCGGCGGGCGGTCCCGATGAAACAACGACGCTGGCTGCGCGCAGGAGTCGGTCTTTGAGCTTGTAGCCGCGGCGGCTGACACGGAGGACGGTGCCTTCGGCGGCCGTGTCACTGGCCTCCTGGGCGACGGCGTCGTGGAGGTTGGGATCGAAGGGCTTGGCGAGGGCCTCGACTTCCTGCACTCCCATGTCGCGGAGGAAATCGGCGATCTGGCGCTGCACCATGCTCATGCCCATGAAGATCATGGACGTTTCTGACTCGGCGCGCGCGGCTTCGAGGCCCATTTCGAAGTTGTCGAGAATGGGCAGGATGCCGCGCAGCAGGTCGGCGTTGGCATAGGCGCGGGTTTCCTGGGCATCGCGGGCGGAGCGTTTGCGGAAGTTGTCAAGCTCGGCGGCGTTGCGGTAGGCCATGTCTTTCCAGTGCGCGGCTTCTTGAAGTGCCACGGTGAGCGGGTCGGCGGGGGCGGCTTGCTCCGGACCGCCGGCTGCCTCCGGCTGGGTGGCTGGGGTTTCGGCTTCGAAGCCAGGCACCTCCTGCGTCTGCGGGGTGGTTTCTGATGGATGGCTCGGTTCGGTCATGCGGTGTCGCGGGAAGTTTTTGCGTTGGGAAATCCAGGAAACGATCTCCCAGGGGGGCGCGACTATGGCTTTTTCTGGAGCGCAATCAAGGTGATGTCATCCAGGGAGCGTTTGCCGCCGAGGAACTTCTCGACATCGGCGATGAATCCCTCCACCACGGCTTTCGGCCCTTTGGGCGCGAGGGCGGCGAGGTTGTTGTGCAGGCGCTGCTCGCCGTATTCGAGGCCTTTGGCGTCGAGGGCTTCGTTGATGCCGTCGGTGTAGAGCAGCAGGCAGTCGCCGGGCCGCATCTCGAATTCGACGTCCTTGGTGACGCGCTCGAATACCTCCCCCTTGTCAATGCCGACGGCGAGTCCGCCGCTTTTGACCGTCTCGATGCGTCCGGTCTCGCGCCGCCAGAGGATGGGCAGGGTGTGCCCGGCGCGGGCGAGAGTGACCCTGCCGTCATTCCGGCCGAAGGTCAGGTAGAGCATGCTGACAAACATGTCCTCGCGAATGTCGGGGGCGAGCTGGCGGTTGACTGAGGCGAGAGCGGCGGCGGGGGAGCTTTCCAGCGGCGCGCAGCCGCGCAGGATGCTGCGGCACATGGCGCTGATGATGGCGGCAGCGGTGCCCTTGCCGGAGACATCGGCGATGACCACGCCGTGGCGTCCGCCGCCCAGGGGGATGAAGTCGTAATAGTCCCCGCTGAGAACCTTGGCGGGGATGTTGCGGCCGGCGATCTCGTAACCTTCAAGATCGGGATCATGGTCGGGCAGCAGGATGCGCTGGATTTCACTCGCGGCGCGCAGCTCGGCCTCGATGTGCCTTTTTTCCGAGGCCGCCTGGTGGGCCATGACATTGGCCAGGGCAAAGGCGGACTGCTCGACGAGCGATTTGAAGACCTCGAAGTCGTTGCTGCTGAACACGCGCTGGCCGCGCGGGCTGGCCACAGCCAGCACACCGAGGTTGCGCGGGCCGAAACTGAGCGCCCCCGCCATGACGCCCATGTTGCCCTGCAAGGCGGAGCCGCCGCCGGCCTGCCGCGTGTCCTTGCGCAAATCCTCGATCATTTCGGCGCCGCCGCCTTTGAAGACCCTGCCGATGAGGCCCTCGTCCAGGCGCAGGCTGTGCAGGCGCAGGAAACTAAGGAGCCCGGCGGCGTTCTTTTTCGCCATGGCGGCGATGCGCTCCGGCAGGTCGAAGAGCGGCGGGCAGTGGTCCGAGTAATGCCTGGGCACGAGCACCTTGCCGGCGTCATCGAGCAGGTAGAGCGCCCCGCCCTGGCTCTCTGTGACACGCATGGCGCCCTCGACGATGAGGCGGTGCATGGTGGCGTGGGTGTCCTCGCGGGTGATGGCCTCGCCCAGCTCGTGCAGGTAGCCGAACATCCTTTTCTCCTCGTCCACGATGGCCTGCTCCTCGCGCTGAAGGCGGGTGATGCGCCGGTCTCTGCGGCGGATGACCGCCAGCAGGGCGATGACACCTCCCGCCAGCAGGAGGATGACCGCCGATAAAATGTAAGTCGTCATGGATGCTTCGTCACGGCGCGCGCCATGCCAGGCCGCGTCCTCCGTCCGTCATGCCTGCCCGCCGGGCGGGGCCTGCAGTTCCTGTTCCAAAAAGTGAATGACATCGCGGAAGCGTCCCTCGTTGGACTCGCAGATGTTTGAGAGGGTCTTGTGCGCCTGGAGGAGGTGGCGCGTCTGCTCCTCGCGGGTGGCCTCGGTGCTTTCGGAGCATGCGGCCAGGCAGGCGCGGGCGGCCTCGCGCTCCTCCTTCCACATCACACCCGCCCGGTCCACCTCCATCAGGTGGTCCAGGCCGAGATCGCTGAGCAGCTGCAGATTCCGCGCGTTGGCGTTGAGCACGCTGAGGGAGCCGCCGCCGGCCTTGCGGACGCGGCTGGCCGCGTAAGTCAGCGTGCCGAGAAAGGTGGAGTCCATGATGGGACAGCGGTCCAGGTCCACCACGAGCGTCTTTGTCCCCCTGTCGAGCACGGTCTCAAAGGCGCGCTTGAGCTGGATGGAGCACTGGAAAGTCCCCTTCCCTTCCACGCGCAGCCAGAACAGCTTGCCGATCCATCCAACGAGCATCGTTGTCGCGGGTTTTGCTGGGGGCGCTGCGGTCACGGACGGTGGGGGTGTTGACTGTTGGTTACGCCGCGCGGCCGGCATGGGATACGCATCGCTTCCGCCGCTGTCGGAGGGGGCGTTGATCATGGACTTGGGGGATTTGTGCCGCGCGCCGCATGTTCAGTTCCAGAGATAAGACCGCTGCGAGGCCAGTTCCTCATTGCCGCGCATCAGGCGCACCCTCCAACTCGTGACGCGCCCGCCGGTGTGATAGTCGTCGCCGGTCACTTGAAAGTGGGTGGCATTCGACCGGCGCGGCTCGTCCACGGGAAACTCCATGGACTTGAGCGTGAGGCCGCTGTTCGCCTGCCGGTAATCAAAGACCACCTTCACAGGCGTGGAGCGGTCGTCGGCTTTCCAAAAGATGGTGTAATAATGCCCGAGGCGGTCACGGGTCTCGGCCCTCGTCACCGCCCCGTAAAGATGGTGGTCGCGCTCAAAAGCCACGGCGGTGTCAATGGTCTGCACCATCGTTCCAGGAACCAGATGATAGTGCTTCACTTTCGAAATCCTGCCTCCGGGGCCGATGCTCGCCGTGGAGCATGCGGCCAGTGCGGAAAGGGCCAGCGCCAGCGACATCTGGCATGCGATTCGGAGAAGCGGCTTGGGGGGCATGGACTGGGGGCGCATTATTCAGTCGGAACAGGCGATGTCAACGCCGCCGATGCGCAGTTTAAAAATGAAGCGGCGCGCGCCGGCAAAAATATTGCCGCCTTGCGCGCCCGTCGGTGTTTGTGATAAACCGCCCTCATGAAATCCATGCTGCTGATTTTCCTCCTGCCGCTGGCCTGCTCGCATGCCCGCGCGGGGACCCTCGTCATCGTGGGCGGCGGCGCGGTCGGGCCGGAGA
Organism: Verrucomicrobiaceae bacterium UBA2429; assembly: GCA_002343505.1. Lineage (GTDB taxonomy): Bacteria > Verrucomicrobiota > Verrucomicrobiia > Verrucomicrobiales > Verrucomicrobiaceae > Prosthecobacter. The sequence goes on from DDQZ01000047.1 coordinate 19,737, forward strand.
TTTTGACGGAGACCCTGCGGCTGGCAGGCGGCCCGGAGCAGGCGCGCATCGCCATCCTCCCGCAAGCCTCCGGGCTGCCGGACGCGGGAGAAAAATCCGCCGCCGTCTGGCGCGAGGCGGGAGCGGCGGACATCAGGGTGGTGGACCTCGCGCAATCCGTGGAGGCGCGGAAGCATCTGGAGCGCGCAAACCTGGTCTGGATGCCGGGAGGCCAGCAGAGCCGGCTCGTGGAGGCGCTGCGCGCGGCGGAGATGATCCCCGTGCTGCGAGCGCGCCTGGCCGGCGGCGCCGTCATCGGCGGCACCAGCGCGGGCGCGGCCGCGATGTCTCAAATCATGATCGAAGGCACCGGCGACGCCGGTGGCATCTCCGCCGGGGCGGTGAAAATCAGCGAGGGTCTCGGACTGCTTCCAGGGGTCATCGTGGACCAGCATTTTTTCAAGCGTCAGCGCTTCAACCGCCTGCTCGCCGCCGTCAGGGAGCACCCCGGCCGGACCGGCGCGGGCATAGACGAAGGCACGGCGCTCATTGTCACGGACCGGGAGTGGCGGGTGGCGGGAGTCTCTCACGTCCTCATCCTGCGCGCGGACGGCTCCAGCGGCTGGAATATGCGCCTGCTCGCCGCGGGTGACACCATGCCGGCGCCCTGACGACAACATCCGCAAAGTCCGCCCGGCGCGGCGCGTTCTCCTGCTCCCATGAACCGCCGCCGTTTCCTCCGCCAGTCCGCCGCCGCCACGCTCGGCTTCCCCGCCATCCTGCGCTCCGCCTCGCCCAATTCCCTGCTCCAGGTGGCCGCCATCGGAGTCGGCGGCATGGGCGGGCGCACCCTTCAGAGCGTGGCCCGGCATGAAAAGGTGAAAGTCACCGCGCTCTGTGATGTGGATGCCGCCTACCTCGGCAAAGCCGCCGCCGAATTCACCGGCGCCTCCACCCACCGCGACTGGCGCGAGATGCTCGCCTCCCATGCGGGCAAATTCGACGCCGTCACCATCGGCACGCCCGACCACATGCACGCCGCGCCCGCGGTGCTGGCCATGCGCGCGGGCAAGCATGTCTATCTGCAAAAGCCCATGGCCACCACGCTGCACGAGTGCCGCGTCATCACGCGGGAGGCGGCGAAAGCGGGTGTCGTCACCCAGCTCGGCAACCAGGGGCGCTCCAGCATCGAGTCCCGCATGACCGTGCAGCTCCTGCGCTCGGGCGCCATCGGCAAGGTCAGGGAAATCATCATGTGGGAGAACAAGCCGCTGAGCTGGTGGCCGAAAAACACCACCCTCAGGCCCCAGGCCGACCCTGTGCCCGGCACGCTCGACTGGGATCTCTGGTGCGGCGTGCGCGAGCCCGTGCCCTACCTGGAGAACACCTACCACCCCAAAAACTGGCGCGCCTGGTTTGACTTCGGTTGCGGCGAGATGGGCGACATGGGCTGCCATCACCTCGACGCCAGCTTTGACGCGCTGAAACTCGCCGCTCCCATCCGCGCCCGCCTCACCCACGGCGGCAGCAGCGGCCCGCTCTGGGGGGAGAAGCGCGTCGTCGAACTCGACTTCCCCGGCAGCGAATTCTCCGCCGATGAGACCATCCGCCTCACCTGGCATGACGGCGGCGTGGAACCGGACCGTTCCAGGATCACCATGCCCGCCTCCCTGAAACAGTTCCCCCGATCCGGAGCCTACTGGGTGGGCACCCAGGGCGGCATGCTCAAACCCTATGGCGTGCGCCCCTTCGTCGTGCCCGAGGAGAGCTTTCCCAACGAAAAATACCCGCGCGGCATTCCCGGCCAGGACCACTACTTCGACTGGGTGGACGCCATCCTCCAGGGCCGCAAAAGCTGCGCCGACTTCTCCCACGGCGGCCCGCTCACCGAGGCCGTGCTCGTCGGCGCGTTCACCGACCGCTTTCCCGGCCAGTGGCTGGAGTGGGACCGCGAAGCCTGCGCCATCTCCAACCACACCGGAGCCAGCGCCCTCGTCAAGCGCGCCTACCGGGACGGCTGGCAGGTGCCGGACCTCGGCTGACATTGCGCGCCAGGCGCGCGGTTCAGAGCAAAGCCGCGCTCCACGCCTCAGCTTTAAAGCCCGCGAGAGTTATGCCGCGTTTATAGTCCCGCGCGAAGGGGCGCTTGATCAGGTTGCCGTTGCAGGCCAGCAGGCGCAAAGCCTCGTCGGCACTCATGGCGGGCAGTTTGTCCTTGAGGCCGAGCGCGCGGTAGTCCTGGCCGGAGGTGTTGAAAAGCGCGCGCAACTGCCCCCCCATGTCCGCCAGCGCCCGGCGCAGCGTTTCCAGGGATGGCGGCTCCTCGCGGATGGGATGCTCCTCAAACGGAATTCCGTGCGCGCGCAGCCAGCGGACTGCCTCGCGGCAGGTGGAGCATTTTTGATAAGTGTGCAGGACAAGCATGGCCGCGCAGCCAAGAGCGTTCGGAAGTCTTTGCAAGGCCGCGTCTCCTCCTGCGCGGTTGCCGCTGTCAAAAGGTTGAGCGGAAGGGTGACAAGCGGCGTTCCCGGACTGAGCTTGCAAAATGATAGATGCCTCCTTCCAACTTGCCGGCGGTCTGGGATTGTTCCTGCTGGGCATGGCGCTGCTCACCGAAGGCTTGCGTGTCATGGCGGGCGAGACGCTGCGCCGCGCCCTGGTTCGTTTCACCGGGACCCCCCTCAAGGCCTTCGGCTCCGGCGCGCTGGTGACGCTGCTGGCGCAGTCCTCCAGCGCCACGACAGTCACCGTCATCGGATTCGTCAGCGCGGGTCTGCTGACGTTTCCGCAGGCCATCGGCGTGGTCATGGGCGCCAGCCTGGGCACCACGGGCACGGGCTGGTTGGTGGCTCTGCTCGGCCTCAAGATCAAACTCGGCCTCTACGCGCTGCCCCTGGTTGGCCTGGGGGCTTTTCTGCGGCTGCTGACACACGGAGGGCGGGCGGCGTTTGGGACGGCGCTGGCAGGCTTCGGCATCATCTTCCTGGGCATAGACTTCATGCAGGAGGCGATGGCGGAGCTGTCCAAAGTCTTCCGTCCCGCCGACCTGCCCCATGACTTCACAGGGCACCTGCTCGCCATGCTGCTGGGCATCGGCCTCACCCTCTTGCTGCAATCCTCCAGCGCCGCCATGGCCACCACCCTCACCGCCCTTCACACCGGAGCCATCCACTTTGACCAGGCCGCCTCGGTGACGGTCGGCGCGGCCATCGGCACCACGGTCACCGGTGTGCTGGCGGCGCTCGGCGGCAGCGTGCCGGCGAAGCGGACGGCCCTGGCCCATGTCATCTTCAACCTGGCCACCGGCCTGCTCGCCCTCTCCATGCTCCCCTGGTATCTGCGCGCCATCAGCCATGCCCAGGCCCGCTGGGGGCTGGACACCGGCGCGGTGAGCCTTGCCGCTTTCCACACAGCCTTCATCCTCGCGGGAGTGGTGCTTTTCCTGCCCTGGACACGCCCCTTCGCGCGCGGCATCGAGCGCCTTCTCAAAGACAAGGGGCCGCGCCTCACCAGGCATCTGGACAAATCCCTCCTCCACACAGCTCCTGTGGCTCTGGAAGCCGTGCGGCGCTCGCTTTCCGAAACCGCGTGCGAGCTTTTCCGCGCCCTGCGCAGATGCCTGGACGCGTCCGCCGCGCCGATGGCGGAGGCGCAGCGCATGGAAATCACTTCAGCCCTGCGGGAGACACAGCATTTCATCGCCAAAATCCCGGTGCGGCCGGGCAATGAAAAACTCTCCCTGGCGCGCATCTCCGAGCTGCACGCGCTGGACCACCTGCTGCGCCTCCAGCCCCGGCTCGACGCGCCCGCAGGCGTGCTGGAAATGCTCAGGCACGAGCGCCTCAAAGAGGCTGCGGCCATGACAGGCGCCATCCTGGAGAAAGCCGTGTCCGGCCTCATCGCAGGCGGCCCCGCCTCCCACTGGGTGGCGGAAATCGAAACGCAATCCACCGCGCTCGCCGCCCTGCGCAGGCAGGAGCGCGCCGCCATCCTGCGCCAGACCGCAGGGGGCGACTGGACGCCTGCGAAGTCCCTGGAAATGCTCGACGCCCTGCACTGGCTCGACCACGCCAGCTATCATGCCTGGCGCATCTGCCACTACCTGGCCGATGGCGAAAACGGAGCAGGCCCGGCCTCCTGACGAGCATTGGGTCCATCTTCGACAAGTCATCAACGTGTCTGCGGCAAGTGTCCGGTGACAAAAGGATTTGCCGGCAGATGAAAAGACCGGGCCAATTTTGCCACCGCGCAAAAAAATCCTCTCGACATTTCTCTCCCCTTCTGATGGGATCGCTTTAATTCGATCAATAAAAGCCGAGCGCGCCAGACCATTAGTCATCCCACGCCTCATGACCT
>DDQZ01000091.1:0-687 GCA_002343505.1 Verrucomicrobiaceae bacterium UBA2429
GGCCGGGAGTTTGAGAAGGGGCGGCGCCCCTCCAGAGAGCTCCCTTACCACGGCATGGATTCACCGCCCTGCGCCAAGCTCCTCCGCCGTCCAGAAGGAACTGCGCGCAGCATGGGCAGCGCGGACTTTTGCCACGTCGGCGGGGGTGATGGGCGGGGCGTCGTTGCCGAAGCTGGAGCGCAGCCAGGTGAGCACGTCGGCGGTCTGCCGGTCATCGAGGCCCATGGGCGGCATGGGCAAAGGCGCGGCCTGGGCGAAGGGCTGGCCGTTCACCTGGATGGGGCCGCTGAGGCCGTGGAGGGTGATCTGGATGAGCCGCGCGGGGTCGCCATTGACCCAGTCGCTGGCGGCGAGGCTGGGGTAAATGCCGGGCAGGCCCTTGCCTTCGGGCTGGTGGCAGTTCAGGCAAAGGGCGTCATAAATGACCTTGCCGGGATGCGCGGCCACGGGTGCGGCGGTGGCGATCTTTTTCACATACTCGGCATGGGCGGGCCGGGCAAAGGCGGACGGCGCGGGCATGAGCTGGCGCGCTTTGACGGCCTGCTTCAGGGCGTAGTCGAGGAATTTGTCCATGGGGTGGTCCAGCACCTGCGCGGCGGTGGCGAGCACCTCGGGCGCTGCGTGACGCGCGGAGGCGACGACGGCCTCCAGCCGCACACGCGGGTGCTCATCCTGCACGGCCTGGGC
>DDQZ01000091.1:798-38906 GCA_002343505.1 Verrucomicrobiaceae bacterium UBA2429
TGCTCATCCTGCACGGCCTGGGCGAGCAGGGCGGCATCCTGCCACACGCCGAGCAGGCGCGCGGCACAGGCGCGCACGCGGGCGTCCCGGGCATTGAGCAGGCGCTTCATCAGCTCCGGGCGCGGGGCTTTGTGCGCCTGATAAATGCCGCTGACCTCCATGAGCACACGCTCGTCTTTTTCCCCGGCGGCGAAGGCATCGCACGCGGCGAGCACGGCCTCATCGGGGGCGTCAAAGAGCAGGCGGCGGGCTTGGGCGCGCGTCCAGCGCTCGGGGGAGCGGAGCTGGGCGAGAAGCTGCGCGGGCGTCATGCTGGCGAGGTCGGGCTGCCGCACAGGTGCGCGGCCTTTCGCCGTGATGCGCCAGATGCGGCCGTGGGCGCGGTCGCGCCGCGGGTCGGCGTAGCTGGCCTGGTAGTGGCCGATGACGGGGTTGAACCAATCGCACAAATACATGGCGCCATCCGGGCCGACGCTGACATCCACGGGGCGGAAAGAAGGGTCGGTGCTGGTGACCAGGCGGGGCAGTTGCGTGGTCTTGAAGCCGCTGCCCTCGTCCTCGAAGCGGTGCAGCTCGACGACGCTGCCGAAGTAGCCGCCGATGAGCGCGCAGCCCTGGATCTCCTCCGGCAGCGCGCGCGTGCCGATGATCTCCAGCGAGTTCGTCTTCGGGCTGGTGTCGAAGATCTGTCCCACCGGGTGGTATTCATCCGGCTCGCGCAGCGCGATGAGGCCCGGCGTGCTGAAGTAACCCGCGGGGCGGTCGCCGCTTTTGTGGAAGACCTGGAAGTGGTCGTCAAAAGCCACGCCCCAGCAGTTGTGCCCGGCTTTGCCGCCATTGAAAAAGCCCTCCAGCTTCAGCGTGCGCGGGTCCAGCCGCCAGACGCCGGCTTTTTCCAGGATGGCCAGGCCGTGCGGCGTCTCCACACGCGAGAAGGCGTGCAGGCCCTGCGTGAACCACAGCGCGCCGTCCGGGCCGTGGCAGATGGAGTTGATGAGCTGGTGCGTGTCGCCAATGCCGAAGCCGGAGAAAAGGACGCGAGTCTGGTCGGCGCGGCCGTCGCCGTCCGTGTCGCGCAGATGGATGAGGCGGTCGAAGTCGCACACATACGCGCCGCCCGCGCCGGGCTCCACGCCCTGCACCATGGTGAGTCCTTCGGCGAAGCGGGTGCTTTTATCAGCGATGCCATCGTGGTCCGTGTCCTCCAGCACGAGGATGAAGTCGGAGGGCTTCACACCCGGCAGCGTGTGCGGGTAAGTGGGGGAGCAGGCCACCCAGAGGCGGCCTTTTTCATCCCAGGAAAACTGCACCGGCTTCATCACTCCCTGCGCCTCGGAGGCGAAAAGGCTCATCTCATACCCCTCGGCCACCGTGAAGCTGGCGAGCTGCTGCTCCGGCGTCAGCACCGGCTCCGGCGCGGCCTGCGGCGGCATGGGCGCGGGCTTCGGCGTGTCGAGCTTCCTGCCCTCGGCGATGGCGTGGATGAGCGCGTCATGCCAGGCGATGAGCGGCTTGTGCGCCTCGAAGCTCTCGCGCAGCGAGGGCGCGTCGGCGGCGGGCTTGCCGAACATCTGCGTCACGCGGTCGCCATAGACGAAGGACCAGTTCGCCGGCCGCCAGCAGTCGAACCACAGGCGGTTCTTTTCCACAATGGCCTCCCGCAGCGCGGCCAGGTCATCCGAGTCACTGGAGGAAACCCCGAGCTGCTGGCTGATGATGCGCCCCACCACGCGCAGGCCCTCGGCATTCAAATGCAGGCCGTCATCCGTGAGGCGCGGCGCCTGCGGACTGCGACGGGAGAGCTCGGTGAAAAGATCCACAAACAGCGCGCCACGCTGCCGGGCGATCTCCCGCACGGCGTCGGCATAGGCCTTCACGTCGTCATTTCTCAAAGTCAGGTCCGGCGCGTCCGGCGCATGGGCCGCGTCCGGCTTTTCAAAAGGCATCGGCGAGATGAGCACCAGCCGCGGCGTGCGCGCGCGGAACTGGTCCAGCAGCCGGTGATACGCCGAGGTGAACTCCGCCACGCGCGCCTTGCCATCGAAGGCCTCCACCTGGCCGAACTGGCAGATCACCATGCCCGCGCCCACCGCTGAGAGCTGCGCCTGCCAGTCGCCGAAGTTCAAGTCCCGCCACTGCTCATACACCGTGTCCCCCTCCCAGGCCATGCTGCGGAAGCGCGGCTGCCGCTCCGCCAGCTCGCGGGTGAGGATGGCCTCCAGCGCGCCCGCCTTCTGCTCCCGCACCAGGTTCTCCTGCCCCGCCAGCACAATCACCTCCCCCTGCGCGATCTCGAAGCGCCCGTCTTGAAAAGGCGCGGGCACCACCGCCGCCGACTCGGGATTGCCAAAGCGCTCCTGCACCTGCGCCCCCTCCGGCACCAGCGCGTCCGGCAGCTCCTCGATCATGATCTTCCGAAAAGCGATCACCGCCTTGCAGTTGCCGTGGATTTGCAAAGCGATGCGCCCCTTCATCGGGATGCCCGGCTCCCGCTCCGTGTAGTCCACCGTGCGCGCGCCATTGAGCCGGAGCTGGATGCGCTGGTCCTCGGCGCGGATCTCGTAGCGGTTCCACTCTCCCGGCTTCTCGATGCTCTCAATTTGCACCTTGTCCGGCTTCGCCAGCATCGTCTTGCGCCGGGACTCGTCATACAAATGCCCCGAGTAACCCGCGCCGATGTCCGCCTGGTAGCCGATCATCTCATTCGGCGGCTCGCTGATGCGCTGGCTGCGGAACTGCACCCCGCCGTTCACAAAACCCTCCGTGCCAGTGAGCTTGTACTCGAAGCGCAGGATGAAGTTCCGGTACTCCTTCGTCGTCGCCAGGAACTCATTTTGCGGATTACCCTCCATCGAGCCGCCGAGAATGACGCCCTCCTCGATACGCCACGTCTTCTCCGTGTCGCCCTCCCAGCCCGCGAAGGTTTTGCCGTCAAACAACGGCACTGGAGCGGCCAGGGCGGGAGTGAGGAGAAAGAAAGGCAGAAGGAGCAGTCGGCGGATCATGGCGGAAAAAGAGCGAGAGGTAACGCGGCAGGGCCGGGAATGAAATCAGGAAACCCGCATGTGTCCTTGCAAGTTTTGGCGGAAGCCATCAAGGCTCCGCGTCGTGCGAGACCTCCTGCCCACACAGCGCCCCGGCCTCCTGCTCGCCCCGATGCAGGACGTGACCGACCTGCCATTCATGCGCCTGATGGCGCGGTATGGCGGGCCGGACCTTTTTGTCACGGAGTATTTCCGTGTCACGCGGGACTCGAAGCCCGAACCGCAAATCCTGCGCTCCATCACGGAGAACGAGACCGGCATTCCCGTCATGGCGCAGATCATCGGCCAGGATGTGGAGGCCATGGTCCGCACCGCCCGCGCGCTGGAGAGGCACCCTGTGGCCGGCATTGACCTCAATCTGGGCTGCCCGGCGCCCATTGTCTGCCGCAAGGACGCGGGAGGCGGCCTGCTGCGCCACCCGGAGCGTGTGGACGCGCTCGTCGGAGCGCTGCGCCAGGCCGTGGACGGGCGCTTCACCGTGAAGTGCCGCGCCGGCTTTGACAGTCCGGACGAGTTTCCCCGGCTGCTGGAGATCTTTCAAAAACACGCGCTCGACGGCCTCACGATCCACGCCCGGACGGTGCGGGAGGGTTACAAAACCGCGGTGCATCCTGAATGTGTCGCCGCCGCGGTCCGCGCACTGCCTTTCCCGGTCATCGCCAACGGCAACGTGGTCAATGCCCGCACCGGCCTGGCCTACCTGCGCCGCACGGGCGCGGCGGGTCTCATGATCGGGCGCGGCGCGATCCGCCATCCGTGGATTTTCGACGAATTGCGCGCCTCCTTTTCCGGCGCTGAGGCGCCGGGACCGCGCGGGCGGGACTTGCTCGGCTACATCCGCGAGCTTTATGAGATCACCGCCGCTTTTCATCCGGTCTTCCATGAGCTGAGGCATGTGCAGAAGATGAAGCGCTACCTCGGCTACATCGCGGGCGGGGTGGATCGCGAGTTCGAGCATCACATCCGCAGGGTGGTGACACCCGCCGAGTTCGACGCGGTGTGCCGCCGTTTTCTCGATCACGACGAGCCGCTGCCCTGCGAGCCGCCGCACGACTCGCCGGTCTTTTGCGGCTTCCGCGATCTCACCGTAACGGAGGCGGAGCCCGTCTCGTGATGCCAAGCCCGTTGCGCGGCGCGGCACAGCCTGCTAGCGTCCGCGCCATGAGATTGATCCACTTTGCCCAAGCCCTCACCCTTATCCTGCTCGCCATCACCGGCTACCTGGCCTGGGAGGGCCAGCAGGCAGCGCGCGGAGCAAAGAGGGAGCTGGAGCACCTGAAAAAAGTCCAGGCCGCCGAGGAGGCCGCGAAACCCGCCGGCCCACAGGCCCTGCCCGTCATTCCGCCCGTGGCCAGCATCACCCCGCCCGCGCCGGGTGCGCTGGCGCAAAGCGAGGAGCCCGGCCTTTTGCCCGGCCCCGGCGCGCTGCCTGGCGGTGGTCTCACGGTGCCCAAGACCGTGGTCGCGGCGGAGGCGCAGGGCATCAATACAAACACCCTTACCGCCGCCCAGCAGCAGGTGCTGGCCGCGCCCGCCGTGGCGAAGATCAAGACCGTGGTCAAGGAGCAGGGCTTCGTGATCCTGGACGCGGGTTCGAAAAAGGGCCTCGCCAAAGGCCAGAAATTCAACGTCCGCAGGGATAGCGCCATTCTCGCCAGGATCGCCATCGCCGACACCATCGAGGAGGACGAGGCTGTGGCTGACATTGACCTCGCCTCCATTCCCGCAGGGGTCTCCATCGAGCCTGGAGACGAGATCATCGAACCTGTCGGCAGCAGCCGTTGAGACATGGCCCGCATCCGGCTGGACCTCGCCCTCGTGCAGCAAGGGCACTGCCCCTCCCGCGAGCAGGCCAGGCGTCTCATCATGGCGGGCGAGGTGCTCGTGGCCGACGAGGTCATCAGCAAACCCGGCTGGCTCGTGCGGCAGGACGCGCCTCTGCGCGTGAAACACCCGCCGCGTTTTGTCAGCCGCGGCGGTTTGAAGCTGGAGGGCGCGCTCGACCACTTCGGCCTCGATGTCACCGGACTCACTGCCATGGACATCGGCGCCTCCACCGGCGGCTTCACTGACTGCCTGCTCCAGCGCGGTGTGGTGAAAGTTTACGCTTTCGATGTCGGCACGAACCAGATGGTCTGGAAGCTGCGCAGCGACCCGCGCGTGGTCTGCCGCGAGAACTTCAATGTCCGCCATCTGCGCCCCGAGGACGTGCCCGAACCCGTGGACTTCATTGTCGCGGATGTCTCCTTCATCTCACTCACCCTCGTCCTGCCCGGTCCCATTGAGGCGCTCAAGTCCGGCGGCCAGGGCCTCGTCCTGGTCAAGCCGCAGTTCGAGCTCAGCCGGGAGGAAATCGGCCCTGGCGGCATTGTGCGCGAGCCCGATCTGCACGCGAAAGCCTGCGCGCGCATCCGCTCCTTCATTGAGTCGCAACCCGGCCTGCGCTGGCTCGGTCTCACCGAGTCCACCATCCAGGGCGCTGACGGCAACCGCGAGTTCCTCGCCTGGTTCGCCAAAGCGTGAGCGCTTTTTCCCAGAAAGCCCGGCTTTGACGCTTGCGCCATGATGCGGGTCTGCGCCATCATCCGCACAATGCTTCCTCAAATCACCCAACTGCTCCAGCTTCAAGAACGCGACCAGCGCATCCGCGCGCTGCAGAAGGAACTCAAGGACATCCCGAAGAGCGAGGCTTTGGCAAAAACCCAGCTTGCCGGCGACCTCGCGGCCGTCGAGGCCGCGAGTCAAAAAAACAAGGAAATCGAGGTGAGGATCAAAAGTGTCGAACTCGACATCCAGACGCGTCAAAACAGCATCAAGCGCCTCCAGGACCAGCAGTTCGAGACGCGGAAAAACGAGGAATTTCAAGCGCTCGGTGTCGAAGTGCAGCGCTACCAGCGGGAGGTGACCGCTCTCGAGGACAAGGAACTCGAGTTCATGGAGGAGTTGGAGGCGGGAAAAGCCGCGCTGAAGGAGGCCCAGGGCAGGCTGGCTGAAACTCAGGCGCGCGTGGATGAGGAGTTGAAATCCCTGGCAGCGCGCGCAGCCGGAGTGCAAAAGCGCCTCGACGATGAACTGGCCGAGCGTGCCGGACTTGTCGCCCCCATTGAGCCGGGACCGCTCGATCTTTACACGCGTCTCTTTGCAAAAAAGCCCGACGCGGCTGTTGTCGCCCTTGAGAATGGCATCTGCGGAGGCTGCCACATGAAGGTCGTCATCGGCACCATCCAGGCCCTGCGCCAGTCCGAGGGACTCACCCAATGCGAGAGCTGCGGACGCATTCTTTATCTGGTGGAGTAGTCCTGGCTCAAGCGAGCGTCTCCACCGGCAGAAGTTGCAGCCCGTGCGGCACGAAGCGCTCGAAGTCCTTCACATTTCGCGTCGCCACGCGCACGCCGCAGAACATGGCCGCCGCGGCGATCATGCAGTCCGAGTGCGAGCCGCGCCGGCGGCCCGTGTAATGAAAAAGACGCGAGGCCTGCTCGGCGGCCTTTTCGCCGAAGTCCACGATGCGGCCCTCCAGCACGGCGTGAATGGCGTCCTTTTGTTGCTTCGAGTGCGGCCCGTTCAGAAATTCCGACCATGCCACTGCTGACACGGCGAGTTGCTCGCCGTCCCGGAGCCATTGGCGGATCACCGCCACATGCGGCGAACCCGCCGTTGCCAAGTCCACGAGCAAATTCGTGTCCAGGTGGATCATGCTCAGGCCTCCCACCAGTAGCGTTTGGCCTCGCGCTCGGCGCGCAGGTCCTCCTTGAAGGCGTCAGCCTCCTGGACGGTCAGACCGCCTCCGTTTTGGAGCCAGTCGAGGGCTTCGAGGGGTTTGGGGCATTGGTCTTTCAAGTCTTCCTCCTCCTTCAATCGTTTGATGGCCCGGCGCATGACCTCGGCTTTGGGCACCTGCCAGCGTTTGGCGAGTGCGTCCAACATGCGGAGGGTGAACCCGTCCAGTGACATGCTTGTGCGTGTGAGTGCATACGACATGTGGTAACATGTTACAGCACGTCTTCCCTTCAACTGTTTTTTTCATTTTTTCCCATCCCCCGAAAGTGGGGGGGCTGGATTCATGAAAAGGCGGTTCATGACACGTTAGTTCCCTTGTCATCCGACCATGAAACGAGCACTCGCCATTTCCCTCCTCCCCGGATTCCTCTGGGCCGCCAACGACACCAAGGACGCGGCGCAGAATGACTCCACGCCCATCCCGCATGTCGCACCTCTGGTGAAGTGGACCTTTGAAAACCAAGAACCCGGCTCGCTGCATGGCAAGGTTGCGATCAAGGCCGAGGGGCCGCAAAAGCCCATGTATCCTGGCTTCGCCACTGGCAACAAAGCCGCCGTCTTCACCGGCAAAGACAGCTTCATCCAGGTGGGCGAGAGCGATTTGCCGGAAAAAAATCTGCGCTTCGGCAATGGCGACACCATCACCCTCGAAGCCTGGGTCAACACAGAGCAGATGGGCAACGGCAGCTTCGTTTATCTTATCGGCAAAGGGCGGAACAAAAACAAAGCCTTCACCTCCGAGAATCAAAACTGGGCGCTCCGCCTCAAAGGCGAGGGCGGTGAGGCACGGCCCTGCTTCCTTTTCCGCAGCCGCGACAAGGACGGCAAGGAAAACTACCACCGATGGGTGTCCAAGGAGGGCTTTGTCCCCGGCTCCGGCTGGCATCATGTGGCCGTGAGCTACTCCTTCGGCAAACCCAAGACCATCGCCGCCTGGGTGGATGGCAAAAAAGCTCCGGGCGGCGTCTGGGATCTGGGAGGTGAGACCACCGAACCACCTGTGAGTGACGCGGATGACATCATGATCGGCACCGGCAATGGCGGCGGCGCTGGCAACACGCTCACCGGCGCGCTCGACGAGGTGGCCGTGTATCGCGAACTCGTCCCCGAGGCCACCCTGGCGCAGCGCTTCCAGTTCATCCCGCCCCCGCCGCCCATTGACGCCAAAAAGTTGCCAAAGGGCAAAGTGCTCGTGCAAGTCTGCGAGGAGGGCGTGCCCGCGAAAAACTCCTGGCCCGCCTACCCTCCACAGCCCGTCGAGACCTACACCGAGGATGTCTTCGGCATCTTCGAAGTGCCGCACAAATATGTGGACACCGGCGTGCGCGGCGACCGGCCAAACCCTTATCTCCTGCGCGCCGCAGCCGTCGTGAAAGTGCCCGCCGGCAAGCACCGCCTGCTTGTTCGCGGACGCAATGCCACGCATCTCAGTGTGGATGGCGCCATGCTCCTGGACCTGCCTTTTGCCAAGGCCGATGGCGGCGGCCATGGCCGCGTGTCTGAGCAGGACGAGTATCTCGATCTCGGCCCCGACTTTCGTTTTGCGCCTCCTGGATCGCAGGAACAATGGGTCGAGTTTGAGAGCAAGGGCGGCGAGCATCTCTTTGTCATCGAGCAGATGATCGGTGGCGTCATCGGCAGCTCGAAGCGCCGCCCGGAGACCGGCGAGATGGTCGTGGCCATTTCCCTGGAAGGCAGCGAAAGCTGGAGCCTGCTCAGCCCCGGCCAGCGCCAAGTGCCCTACACCGACGCAGGCTGGGCCGCCTATGAAACCGAGCGCCGCGCCTGGCTCACGAAGTTCAATGCCGAGCGCCGCGCCAAGGCCCGCGCGCAACATGACGCCTACTGGACCAAGCGCCGAGAGGCCGCCTCAAAATGGCTCGCCTCCACTCCAGCAGTGAAAGTGCCCGCGCCTGTCAAAGACCTGCCAGCCAACAATGCGGTGGACCATTTCCTCAACGCCAAAATCGCCGCCGTCTCCGCGCAGTACTCCGCCGCCAAAAAGGACGGCGTGCATTTCTACAAGGAGGTGCTGCCCATCCTGGAGCAGAACTGCTTCAGTTGCCATCAAGGCGGCAAAACCAAGGGCGACCTCCGCCTCGACACCCTCGCCGGCGCGCTCAAAGGCGGCGAGTCCGACGGCCCGGCCATCGCGCCTGGCCACCCCGCCAAAAGCTCCCTCATCGCCCGCGTCAGCACGGATGACGAGGACTACATCATGCCGCCCAAAGGCAGCCCGCTCAGCAAGGAGCAGATCGCCGTGCTGGAGCGCTGGATCAGCGAAGGCGCGAACTGGCCCGAATTGAACGTGGAACGCATCGAGGTCACGCCCCTCGCCGACGACCTCGCCTTCCTCCGCCGTGTCACGCTCGACACCGTCGGCGTCGTGCCCACGCTGGAGGAGATCGCCGCCTTCCAAAAAGACACCCGCAAAGACAAGCGCGCCAAAGTGATAGACCGCCTGCTTGCCGACCCCCGCTGGGCCGACCGCTGGATGGGTTACTGGCAGGACGTGCTCGCCGAAAACCCGAACATCCTCAATCCCACCCTCAACAACACCGGCCCCTTCCGCTGGTATCTGCATGAGGCTCTCAGCGATGACCGCCCCATGGACCTTTTTGTCACGGAGTTGCTGCGCATGGGCGGCAGCGAGCGCTTCGGCGGCCCGGCCGGCTTTGGCACCGCCTCCGGCAATGATGTGCCCATGGCCGCGAAGGGCGCCATCGTCAGCACCGCCTTCCTCGGCGTGGAAATGAAGTGCGCCCGCTGCCACGACGCCCCCGCGCACGAGAGCACGCAGCAGGACCTCTTCGAACTCGCGGCGCTGCTCGAAACCAAGTCCCTCGACGTGCCCAAAACCAGCAGCGTGCCCATGGACAAGCTGCACGAAGGCGGCCGCAAGCCGCTCATCCAGGTCACTCTCCAGCCCGGCAGCAAAGTCGAGCCCAAGTGGCCCTTCGAGGACTTCGTGCCGCACAGCGTCGGTGAAAGCCTCGCCGAAGATCCGAAGAACACGCGCGACGTGCTCGCCGCGCTCGTCACCGCGCCGCAAAACGAGCGCTTCGCCCAGGTCATCGTGAACCGCCTCTGGCAGCAATACATGGGCCGCGGCATCGTCCAGCCCGTCGAGGACTGGGAGAAGGGCAAGCCCACTCACCCTGAACTGCTCGCCTGGCTCGCGCGCGAGTTCGTGCGCGGCGGTTACAGCCTGAAAAACCTCAGCCGCCTCATCCTCAACTCCCACGCCTACCAGCGCGCCACCGACTCCGCCCTCAGCGGCCCCAGCCCCGTCTTCGCCGCGCCCGCGCCGCGCCGGCTCGCCGCCGAGCAGATCGTGGACTCCCTCTTTGCCGCCACTGGCAAGGCCATGAAGACCGAGGAAGTCAGCCTCGACATTGACGGCCGCCGCGATCTGAAGAACTCCATCTCGTTAGGCCAGCCGAACCGCGCCTGGATGTTCGCCAGCACCAGCAACGAGCGCGACCGCCCCAGCCTCAGCCTGCCGCGCATCCAGGCCGTGTGCGACGTGCTCGAAGCCTTCGGCTGGCGCGCCACCCGCCAGGACCCCGCCAGCAGCCGCGACACGGATCCCAACGCCCTCCAGCCCGCCATCCTCGGCAACGGCACCGTCGCCGTCTGGCTCACCCGCCTCAGCGAGGACCACGGCATCACCCAACTCGCGCTCAAAGACCAGCCGGCGGAGCAGCTCGTGGACCAGCTTTTCCTTCGTCTCCTCACCCGCCTGCCCACTGCTGAGGAGCGCCAGCTTTACACCGACCATCTGCGTGCCGGTTACGATCAGCGCCGCCTCGAATACAAACCCGAAAAACCCGACCAGCGTTACCCCGCCAAATACGTCTCCTGGACCAACCACCTCGACCCCGTCGCCAACGCCCTGCGTGTTGAAGAAGAAGCCGCCGCACGCCGTGGCGACACCCCCAGCCCCCGTCTCGACAACGACTGGCGCCTGCGCATGGAAGATGTCCTCTGGGCCGTGCTCAACGCTCCCGAGTGGGTCTTCGCCCCGTAGCAGCGACGCCCCCGCCGCTTCCCCGATGACAGCACGCCCTTTTCGCTACCGCTTTTCCTCGAAACCGTTATTCTCCAAGTCATGAGCACCACCGCCGAAGCCCTCCTCGCCCCCCTGCTCGCCCTGCCCGAGCAGGACCGCCTCATGATTGCCGACCGGCTCCATGAAAGCCTGCATGACGCCCCGCCCAACGACGACCTCAGCGATGAGATGAAAGCCACGCTGGATCGCCGCTGGGCAGAGATCGAGAGCGGAAAGGTCGAATGCATTCCTCACGAAGTGGTCATGGAAAAACTGCGCGCCCGTTATGCGGTATGAAGTCGTCACCCACCCTGAAGCGTTTGCGGAACTCCAGGAGGCTCTCGACTGGCTTGATGAACGCAGTCTGTGGGCTGGCAAACGCCTTTCCCGTGAATACGACGAACACATTTCCCTCATCCGGGACACACCCGCATCCTTCCGCAAAATTCATGGCGACTACCGCCGTGTGAACCTCCGCCGCTTCTCCTACCACGTCATCTACCGAATCCGTCAGGATCACATCTTCGTCATCGCCTTCGCTCACGACAAACGCCACCCCGACTACTGGAAAGCCCGCATCAGCGACGATCAAGATTAACCGCGAACCACGAACCCCCAACTCCGACCCCATTCCCATGAAACGCCGCCGCCTCCTTCAAACCGCCGCCCTTGCCCCGCTCGCCGCCAGCGGCTTGCGCGCCTCCAACGTCGTCGCCATGCCCAAGGGCAAGGCCGAGCACTGCATCTTCATCTGGCTCGGCGGCGGCATGGCGCACATGGACACCTTTGATCCGAAGGCGCTCGGCGACCCGAAGGCCAGCCCGAAGAAAGCCGGCGCCGCCTACCCCGCCATCGAGACCTCCGTTCCTGGTGTCCAGGTTTGCGAGCACTTGCCCAAGACCGCCCGCCTGATGGAGCACATCACCGTGATGCGCACCATCCATCACAACATCATCAACGAGCACGCCATCGCCACGAACTTCGTCCACACCGGACGCCAGATCAGCGGCGACACCACCTACCCCTCCCTCGGCTCCATCGTCGCCCACCAGCGCGGCGCGGCCAATCCGAAAGTGCCAGCCTACATGCTCATCGGCTACCCGAACCCCAGCCGCGGCCCCGGCTTTCTCGGCGCCAAACACGGCAACATCTACCTCACCGACACCCAGAGCGGCCCCGCCGGTTTCACCCGCCCCGCCGATGTCACCGCGCAGCGCGTCAGCGCGCGTGAAAAGCTCCTTGCCCCGCTGCAGGAGCGCGTCGCGCGCGACTCCATGCTCGCCGATTACGAAGCCGCCCAGCGCGAGGCCCTGCGCCTCGCCGGTCCCGAGTTCATGCGCAACTTCAAGCTCGACGGGGAACCCGCCGACCTGCGCAACGCCTACGGCAGCGAGTTCGGCCAGCGCTGTCTGCTGGCCCGCCGCCTCGTTCAGGACGGCGTGCGCTTCATCGAAGTCTCCCACAACCTCGCCTTCGTCAACGGCACCGGCTGGGACACCCACAATGACGGCCAGGAAAAGCAGCACTACCTCATCAAAGACCTCGACGACGCCCTCTCCACCCTCATCACCGACCTCAAAAACCACGGCCTGCTCGACAAAACCCTCATCGCCCTCGGCACCGAGTTTGGCCGTCCGCCCGAGTTCGACGGCGGCGGCGGCCGCGGCCACCAGTGCAGCACCTTCAGCCTCCTTCTTGCCGGTGGTGGGCTGAACCATTGCGGCGCTTATGGCGTCACCGACGACCTCGCCAAACAGATCGTCGAAAACCCCGTCTCCGTGCCCGACTACCACGCCACCATCCACGCCGCCCTCGGCATCAACCCCGCGCACGAGCTCATCGCCGGCACTCGTCCGGTGCCCATCACCGACGGCGGCAAACCTGTGGCGAAACTCTTCGGTTGAGCCGGACCCGACTTGCAATCCCAATGCCCCGCCATCGCATTGGCTTGGCACGTCGTCACACGGCATTCACGAAACGATTGCATCTCCCCCGGGTCCGCAGTTGCATGGGCCTCATGACTGAAACCCTCACGAGCGACCGTCGGCCGGGTCTGCGTTTTCTGGAAAGCGAACCGCTCGACGTGCTCGTCATCGGCGGCGGCATCGTCGGCTCCAGTGTCGCGCGGGATGCCGCCATGCGCGGCCTGCGCATCGGACTCATCGAGCAGCGCGACTTTGCCTTCGGCACCAGCGGGCGCTCCAGCCGGCTCCTGCACGGCGGCATCCGCTACCTGGCGCAGGGCCGCATTGGCCTGGTGCGTGAGGCCAGTGTGGAAAAGACCCTCCTGCACCGCATCGCCCTGCATCTGGCCGCGCCGCTGCCCTTTGTCTTCCCCACCTACCGCCACAACCGCGCGTGGAAGCTCTGGCAGCTCATGATCGGCGTGAAACTGTACGACCTGCTCTGCGGCGGACGCAACTTGGGTGCCTCGAGCTGGCACGATGCGGAGGACACCCAGCGTCTCGTGCCCGGCCTCGCCGCCGATGGATTGAAAGGCGCGGTGCGTTACTTCGACGGCTTCACCAATGACGCGCGCCTTGTGCTCGACTCGCTCCGCTCCGCCGCCGCGCACGGCGCCGTCGTTCTTAATCGCGTGCGTTTTGTCAATGCCCGGCGGGATCAGCTCTGGCAATGCACCGTCGAGGACACCCACGCCGGCCGCACCTTGGAAATCCAGGCGCGCACCGTCGTCAATGCCACCGGCCCCTGGGCGCACGGCCTGCCGCACAGCGCGGTCAAACTGCGTCTCACCAAAGGCATCCACCTCGTCGTGGAGCACGCGCGTTTGCCGGTCACTGACACCGTGGTCATGACCGAAGGCACGCGCATCCTCTTCGCCATCCCCTGGGGCGCGCGCACCATTCTCGGCACCACCGACACCGACTACAACGGCCCGCCGGAAAACGTGCGCACTGATGCCGCGGACATCGCCTATGTGCTCGCAATCGCCAACCAGCATTTCCCCGCCGCGCATCTTGCCGAAGCGGATGTCATCAGCACCTGGGCCGGACTGCGCCCGCTCATTGCCGACCCCAAAGGCCGGCCTTCCGACATCTCCCGCAATCACGAAATCAAAAGCCCCGAGCCGGACTGGTGGGACGTGGCCGGCGGCAAGCTCACCACCTGCCGCCTCATGGCCGAGCAGACGCTCGACAAACTCACCCGCGCCGCCAACCTGCGCGCCCTGCCCTGCTCCACCGCCGATGAGCCGCTGCTGGCGGACCCCGGTTTCAGCGCACTTGTGCCGCCACCCTTCAGCGCCGAGGCTGTGCGCCATTACTGCGAGCAGGAGTGGGCGCTGCATCTTGATGACGTGATGATCCGCCGCGCCGGCTGGCATTATTACGAGCGCGATCCCGCCGCACTCGCCGCCCTGGCCGCCGAGATCATGGCTGGCTGCCTTGGCTGGTCACCGGAGGAAAAACAGCGCGAGCTGGCTGCCTACCTGGCCCATCCGTCATGAAAAGCGCGCGCCAGCCGCTTGCGCGCTGGGGCGCCGTCCCAGTGAAGGCCGACTTTCTTCAAAACCATGCCCGCCGTCTCCGTCCTCATGCCCGTGCGCGATGCCGAAGGCACCGTGATGCGTGCTGTGGAGAGCATTCAAAGCCAGAGCCTGCGCGACTGGGAGCTCGTCATCGTCAACGACGGCTCGCGCGATGCCACCCCGCGTCTGCTGGAAGCCGCCCGCCGTCTGGACGGGCGGTTGCGCGTGCTGCATCTGCCTCCATGCGGCATAGCGCCGGCATTGAACGCCGGACTCGCCGCGTGCCGCGCGCCGTGCGTCGCGCGCATGGACGCCGATGACCTGGCGCACCCCGCGCGGCTCGAACTCCAGCTCCGGCACATGCTGGAGCAGCCCGCCACCGGTCTTGTCTCATGCCGGGTGAGCTACCAGGGCGCCGGGGCAGGATACGCGGAGCATGTGGAATGGATCAACGCACTCGGCACGCATGAGGAGATGAGTCTGCGCCGCTTTGTCGAGGCGCCTGTGGCGCATCCCAGCGTCATGTTCCGCCGCGAGCTGGTGGACAAGCACGGAGGTTACCGCGACGGGCCGTTCCCCGAGGATTACGAGCTTTGGCTGCGCTGGCTGGAGGCTGGCGCGCGCTTTGAGAAGCTGAGCGAGTCTTTGCTCGTCTGGAATGACCCGCCGCAGCGGCTCTCGCGAACTGATCCGCGCTACTCGGTGGCCGCGTTTTATGAGATCAAAACCGCCAGCCTCGCCCGCTGGCTGCGCGCCCAAGCACCGGAGGGGCGCGCTCTGTGGCTTTGGGGCGCGGGCCGTGTCACACGCAGGCGCTTCGACGCGCTGGAGCGTCAAGGCATCCGCCTCGCAGGTTTCATAGACGTGGACCCCGCCAAGCGCGGCAGCCACCGCGACGGACGCCCCGTGCGCATGGCGGACGAACTGCCGGAGAGGGAGGGGAGCTTCATCCTCGCGGGAGTCGCCGCGCGCGGCGCGCGCGGACAAATCCACGCCCACCTCGCGGTGCGCGGCTGGCGGGAGGGCGCGGATTTCCTTCTGGTGGCTTGAGCGCCGCGGCGGCATCGTCCCGGCGGGGGTTACTCCACGGTCACGCTGCCGCCGCTGTCGCGGCCTTTGAGGGAGCGGTCGTACATGCTTTCGGCGAAGGCGGGCGGGATGGCATAGACACCGGCGGCGATGGGTTTGACGCGGTAGGCGAAGGTGCGCGCCCCGCCCTTTTCCAGGCTGCAAAAGAAGATGTTCCGGTCCTCGCGCACATCCACATAATCCGCGCCGGGCATGGTGCCGCGCCCCGGTCGCAGGCCGTTGGGCTCCAGCTCGAAGCTGCCGGGCATCAGGTCCAGGACGGCGATGTTTTGCAGCGCGGCGGATGAGACGTTGCGCACGCTCAGGCGCACGAGGGCGGCCTCGCCGACTTTGAGTTTTGCCACAGCGCCGCCGTCCGCGCCGAGGATTTCCCGAGTCACCTCCAGACCGTCCGCGATGCGCTCGCGGGGCGGTGTTTTGTCGAAGCCGGACTCCGTGACTTGATAAAAGGCGCCGAGGTCGGCGCCGTCCTGCCGTGACAAGCCGAAGCGCAGCGCCCCGGCCTGCGCGCTGAAGGGGCTTTGGATGAGGCCGGTCTTTTCCGGCGCGATGAGGAGCGCGGGGCCGCCCTGGCGCGGCAGCTCGCTGAGGGAGACGCTGATGCCGGACTCGCGCGCCAGGTCGGAGTAGGCTTTGAGAGCCATGATGGTTGTGGCGGCGCTGATGGTGTTGAAGCGGTTGCTGGCGAGCGGTCCGGTGATGACCTCCAGATCCTGGTAGCGAAACGCGCCGGCGATCTCCGGGAAGTGCCTGCACAGCACGGCGAAGCCCTCCGCGCGGCTCACTTGCGGATCGAGGTGCCACCCGCCGCGCCAAGCAGCCTCCGCGCGGTCTTTGCGCGCGGCGTCCCAGTAGCCGCGCATGAGGGTGGCGCCCTCGTTTTGCTGCTTGAGCAGGGCGTAGGCGCCGGCCAGGTAGGCGGCGGTGAGGTGGGCGCGCCAGGTCTTGTCGTGGTGCTGGCGCAGGTGGTCGCGCAGGTTGAGGACAAAGGCGGAGGTGTTTTCGCCGTGCCGGGTCAGGAGGTAAACGGCCGCTGCCTGCACCGCCGAGTCATCCAGGCTGCCTGGAGTGCCGCGCGCCATTTCGCGCATGTGCTTGCGCGCGCCCTCCAGCAGCGCGGAGGGCACGGCGTGGCCGGCGTCCCGCGCCTCGGTGAGGAACCGGGTGACGTAGGTGGAGAGGTAGTCCATGCCACCGCTGGATGTGGAGTCCCAGTAGCCAAAGCCGCCGCCGGAGTGCTGGCGGCTGCGCAGCAGGGCAAAGGCGGTGTCGAGCTGGCGGGCGGACTCGGCGGGGTCGAAGCCGAAGTCGGCCTCACCCGAAAGCATGAGGCGGGAGACGGCGCGGCTGGTGATCTGCTCGGAGCAGCCGTAGGGGTACTCGCTCAAGTAGGCCTCAAGCCCGCGCGCGAGTCCGAGCGGCAGGGCGGAGACGCTGGCATGGAGTTTGCGATGATGCGGATGCATCTCGCGCGTGACTTTGACGTCATGCGGCCCGTCCCGGAACCAGCCGCTTTGCACATGCGTGAGGTAGGGGGAGGCGGGCCTGACGCTGAGGGTGGCGCGGCGCAGCACTGTCTGCCCGGCGGCCTCGGCTTTGAAGGTGATCTCGGCGCCGCCCGGCTCCTGCAGCGCGCGCATGAGGAAGCGCACGGTTTCCTCACGACCCGGCGGCACATGCACTTCCCCCTGCGGAGACTCGATGATCTCCAGATGCGGAGTCACCTGCGCGATGACGCGCACGGGCGCGTCCGCGTCCGCGCCTTCGAGGTTGTTCGCCACAGTGAGGGAGGCGGTGAACTCGTCCCCCGGCGCGGCGAAGAAGGGCGCGTTGGGAGTCAGCACCAGCGGCCCGCGCGCGATGCTGGAGGTCTCGGCGCGGCCCGCAGCATCCTCCGCCACGGCCACGGCCATGATGTTGAGCCTGCCCGAGAAGTAATCCGGCACGGTGTAGCCGACCTCCCGCCGATCGGGTCCGGCGGCGATGAGGCCGGACCAGAAGACAACGGGCGGCTCCTTGCGGCGCTTGAAGGGGTTGAGGTTCAGGCGCAGGGGTTTGTCGGCATCACCGCCGAAGGCCTTGTGGCGGGCGATGTGGGAAAACTCGGGCAGGATGAGGTCCATGAGCTGCTCGGTCTCTGTTTCGAGGGCGCGTTTGCGGTTCAGGTGCGCGAGCGCGTCGGGCAGCTTGTAGTCGGTGATCTGGTGGATGCCCGCGTCCACCGCATAGATGACCACGCGGCAGGGGCGCGCGGCCTGGAAGCCGATCTTGAGCTCGTCACCGGGGCGGACTTTTTCCGGCGCGTCGAGTGTGACCTGGATGCGCCGTTTGTCCGGATTGGCGGTGAAATGCGCGACGGCATGGCTGAGCGGGGAGGCGAAGATTTCCTTCGAGTCGAGTCCGCGCACGAAGGATGCGCTGACATAAGCGGAACCCTCAAGCGTGTCAGGCACGCGGATGGTTTGCACAATGGCTGGAGTGCCCGCTTTGAACCACTGCCAGCCGAGCACGCGCTCGCGCTCGATGGTGAGCAGACCCGCGCCGGTGTAGGCGGCGTTGAGGGCGGCCTCCAGGTTCTCGCCGCCGGCCCAGGTGTCGCGCGCGAGCTTGATGCCCAGCTCGGCGTCGCGCTCCAGGCTGCGCTCCATGTCGCCCTTGCCCACGACAGTGAAGGGCACGGCGCAGACGACGCGGCTCTCCGCGTCGCGCAGCTCCAGGCGGAAGTCGCCCGCTTTGTCCGTTGGCAGTGTGTAGTCCGCGCCCTCAGCCGGCAGGGTGAAGGGCGCCTCGGAAAGCTGGGACTCGCGCCGGGTGGAGACGTAGGCATGGCTGCCGCTCTCCTGCTGGGTGAGCACGGACACATGCCGGATATGGATGAGGCGCGCGGTGAGGTCCGGCGGCGCCAGCGGCTTCAAATCCGGCCCCACTGCCAGGAAGCGGGTGCGTGCGTCCGAGTCCTTGCCGAGATAACCAAGACCGCCGTCCGGCTTGTGGCCGACCACATAGGGCAGAGCGGCCACCAGGAACTGCCTGCCCGCGCGCACGCTGCGCCCGCCGTCGGCCTCGAAGCCCTCGATGAGCAGGCTGACCTGGAAGCAGCCCTGGTCAAAACGCTCCAGCGCCAGGTCAAAGCGCGCCTTTCCCTCGTCATCGGTGGTCTGCTCGCCGAGGCCGACTTTTTGGCCTGCGAGGGACTCGTCATCCTCCGCCACGGGCAGGCGGTTGTGGAAGATGTAGCCGGGGAATTGCTGGAAGGCGAAGTCTCCGGGACTCAACTCCATGCCCGCCTTCAGCAGCCTCTTCGCCGCCGGGAAGCCGAACAAAGTTTGCAGGGTGACATCCGCGTGGAGGCTTCCGGGCTGCAGCCAGCCGTCGAGTTCGTTGCCGGTGAGCGCCACCTCGATCTTCATGCGGTCCGGCTGGAAGTCCTCCACGCGCAGCACGGTCTGGCCGAGTTGAATGCGGTGGTTTCCACTCTGGATCAAATACAGCCGGGCGATGTGGCGTCCGGTGGGGGCGGCCTCGTCGGTCTTCATTTTCACCTCCACGAAGCCGTCCGCGCCGAGCACGACTTTCTGGGTGGAGGCGACTTCGTCCCTGGCGTTGATCAAGTCCACCTCCAGGGGCAGTCCGGCCAGTCCCGGCGCCCAGTCCCGGCGCTTGAGCACCGCGCCGATGTGGATGTCGTCACCGGGACGGTAAACGCCGCGCTCGGTGAAGAGAAAGGCCTCCAGCGCGTCGTTTTCGGAGGCCAGCACGCCGCCGGTGTCGAAGCGGGAGAAGTCCAGGAGCCGGTCGGGGCGCTCGAAGGGCAGGAAGGACACGTCATTGCCCAGGGAGGCGACGATGGCCACGGGCTGCTTCTCGCGCTGAAAGGCGCCGGTGGCTGCGAGGTGCGCGTGGCCGTTGATGGTGGCGGCCTGCAGCAGGTGCTCGCCGTTTTTTGCCAGCACGGTGATGGTGGCGCCGTCCACAGGGTCGCCGGTCTGGATGCTCTGCACAAAGACATCGCGGCTGCCATCGGCGTTCTTTTTCACCAGCAGTCCGAGGTCCGTCACCAGCACGAAGCGGCTCGTGCTTGCGTCTTCATCCAGCGATTGCCAGTCCTCGGCCACGCCATCGCCCTCCATGCGCCGCTGGCTGCCGGTGTAGGGCTTCACGCCTTCCGCCGTCAGGAAGAACAACCCGCGCGAGGCGTCGGTGTCCGATGGGTCCGCGGACTGGAGCGCGCCGGCGAAGTCAAGCGTGGAGTAGGCGGCCTGGTAGTCGTTTTTCATCGGCACCGGCTGCACGCGGCGCAGGAAGCGGGCGAGGTTTGACTCGTCGAAGACCCAGCTTGCGCGGAAGTGGGGGGTGGCAAAGTCCCCCTCCGTCATGACCACGAGATGATTGATCTGGCGCTGCGGCACGCGCGCCATGGTCACGCGCAGAAAGGGCGCGCCGCGGGATTGCAGGGAGAGTTTGCGCTCGCCATGCAGGGCCAGAATCCCGCCCTGGCCGAGGAGCTGCACCTCCTTCGGGAAGGATGGCGGAGCGCCAAAGACACGGAACTCGCCGCCAAGCCGGAAGCCGCCCAGGCCCTCGACGCCCTTGGTGACACGGACAAACAGTCTGCCGCGCTGCTCGGTGAGGAACTTGAAGGCGTGGCGTGTCGTGGCCGGCTGCCCTTCGTCCACCCCGGTCTCCACGGGTTTGAGCGCCACCGGCGTGTATTGCGCCAGCACGGCCTCCGTCACATCATTGGGGCCGGGAGTCACTCTGCTTCCCAGGGCGTCGCGCACAGTGAAGTTGGGCGGCTCCTGCCAGACGCCGAGATGTTTGGCCAGGTTTTCGCCGGTGGCGTAGCCTTCGGTATTGATAAAAATGAACTGCTCCGGCTCGCCGTCCTCGGTCTTGATAATGCTCGTCTCCACGCCGGCGATTTTGAAGCCGCTCTCAATGTCCGGCACGCGCACCTTGGCGGTGAAGGTGTTCCCCAGCGGCGCGCCGCCGAGCGTGCTGGTCAGGGACTTGGAGAGCGTGACTTTGAGAAAATCCTCCTTCTCCGGCACCTGGATGCGCGCGGTGCGGATCCAGAACTCCCGCTGATGCGCGCCTTCGGTCACGCTGAAGATCGCGTCCGGCTTGCGGCCTTTCCATTCAAAAATGCGCGCCCCGCCCAGCACCTCCAGCCGGGTCAGTTGGGTGATGTGCTCCTTGTCCAGGGGATGCGTGCTTTTGAAGCCAACGACGACGTTTTGCAAGGAGGGGTCGCGCGGGTCCATCTGGAACTCGGCCACGGTCTGCTCCAGCTTCAAGGCCGGCGTGCTGCCCGTCCAGGAGGTCTCTTTGAGCGCCACCTCCGGCGGCAGTTCCGCGGGGTCGAGCCGCACGGTGAACTCCTGGCCGGCGGGCCAGTCCTTGGCGGGGGTGAAGACTAGCAGCTTGTCCGTGCCCCATGTCCACGCGCCCTCATGCTCCGGCGCCAGTGTCACGCCCGCGGCGGATTTGCCAGCGGCATTGAGCGGAGCGGTGGAGGCGTCGAAACGCAGTGTCAGCGGCTGCGGTTGCGGCTTGCCCCTGACGATGCGTGTCACGCCGGGCATGCTCAGCGAGCCCTTGCTCTGGCGCAGTTCGGCGAGCTGCCTCGGCTGCGGACGGCGTGATTCGAGGTGGTCCAAAATCTGCGGCACCATGACAGCCAGCGCGCCGGCGATGACGATGGCTCCGGCGTAACGGCCCGGGTTTCTCCGCAGATGATCGTCCGCCTTTGCCGCGCAGCGCGGCAGCCACTCCGGCGGCTCGTAGCGCAAGCGGCCAAACATCACAAGCGCCAGACGCGCCCACCAGGAGCCTGAGGTATCGGACATAAAGAAAAAGGTCGGTGCTCCAGAATACCTCCGGCGCGCATGGCTGCGCGGGGAAAATGTCGCCAGGATGGAACTTTTTGCGCCCTGTCGGTCGCGGATCCGGGAGCGCCCGTGCGGAGCGCGAAGCTTGCGAGTTTGCCAGTCCCCTGTCCGTTTCATCGCCATGAAACCGCTTTCATGCCTCCCTGCCGTCATCTTCGTCCTTTGGGTGCCTTTTGCCCGCTCCGCGGACATCACCGCCGAGAAAACCGGCACCGTCATCCACTTCGCCATCGAAGGGGAAAGCATCTGTGATTATCAAATGGAGCCCGGTGAACTGCCGGAGGGCGTGGCGGAGTCGTTTGCGCACGGGGCGCATCTGCATCCGATCTACTCGCCGGGCGGGAAGCTCGTGACGGGCAACCATCAGCCGGATCATCCGTGGCAGCGCGGTGTGTGGATCGGCTGGACGAAGACGGAGTTTGGCGATTCGCACCCCGATTTCTGGAACATGGGCAAGGATGGCAGGATCACCGCCGAAGTGCGCTTCGAGAAGCTGGAGAAGGTCTGGAGCGGGGCCTCGGGCGGTTTCATGAGCCGGCATGTGTTTCTCGATCACAGCCACACGCCCGATGAAAAGGTGCTGAATGAGACCTGGGAGGTGCAGGTATCGCAAAAGACGCTTGATGGCACGCTCGCGAATGTGATCGACCTCACCAGCACGCAGACCTGCGCGGGCGAGAAGCCCCTCAAGCTGCCGAAATACCACTACGGCGGCCTCGGCGTGCGCGGGAACCCGCTCTGGAATCCCGTGGATGCCGTCACCATGCTCACCAGCGAAGGCCATGACCGCAAAGCGGGCGACAGCACCAAGGCGAAGTGGGTTCACCTCGGCGGTGAGGTTGACGGCACGCCCACCGGCATCGCCGTGCTCATTCATCCGTCCAATTTTCGCTTTCCGCAGCCGCTGCGTTTGAACCCGAAGAACCCGCAGCTCTGCGTGGCCCCTTCTCAGGATGGCGACTGGGCCATTGAGCCGGGGAAGCCGCATGTGTCCAAATACCGCCTTCTCGTTTTCGACGGCAAACCGGACGCGAAGTGGCTCGAAGCGCAGTGGAAGAGCTATTCGGCTGCGCCATGAAATCCGGCGCTCCATCCGAGGCCGCGCTTTGCGAGCTCTTTGATCTGCTGCCGGAGGTGCAGGCATGGATCAAGGATGCGCGACATCGCTACCTGTGGGTGAATCGCGCCTTTTTGCTCAACTACGGACTGCATCAGCTCGACGAGGTTTTGGGGAAGACGGATCATGATCTGTCGCCGCCGCATCTTGCGGCTCAGTTTCTTGCGGGAGACGAGGCGGTGCTGGCCGGAGAGACGGTGCAGGGTCGGCTGGAGTTGATTGGCCGTTTTGACCACACCGCTTCGTGGAGCTTCACCACGATACGCCAGGTGCGTGATGCGAAAGGACGCACCATCGGCACCACGGGCATCACGCGCGTGCTGGATGCCGCGCAGATCGATCAGCGTGAGGACATCCGCCTCGGCGTGGTCATTTCCATGATGACTCGGAGGCTTGGCAAGGCGGTGACGAATGTGGAGATGGCAAAAGCTGCCGGAATGTCATCGCGGTCCTTTGAGCGGGCCTTCCTTCGTGAATACGGCCTGCCAGCGCAGCAGTATTTGAAGCGTCTGCGCATCCAGACGGCCTGTCGGCTGCTGGTGGACACGCGTGAGTCGATTGCCTCCATCGCGCAGCGCTGCGGGTTCGCGGATCAAAGCCATCTCACTCGTGAATTTCGCCGCGTCACCAGTGCCACGCCCGCGGCTTATCGCGCCGAATACGCCGCCGCGAATGTTCCAAGAGCTGCCGTTTCTGTTCTATCCACCAGGAAGCGCAAACGCTAGCCTCGGAGCATCATGGAGATCCAACCAGGCACTACTCTCATCACCAACGGTCAACTCATCGACGGCACCGGCGCGCCTCCCGTGCCGAATGCCGCCGTCATCGTCACCGATGGACTCATCACTTACGCAGGACCTGCTGCATACGCTCCGCCCGTGCCGGACGCGCGGAAGATCGATGCGAAGGGCGGCACGATCATGCCGGGGCTGATCGAGGCGCACATTCACCTGACCTATTTCAATGTCACCGAGCTGCAGGACCTCGACATCAAGTTCCCGGTCGAATACGTCACGCTGCAATCGGCCGTGAATGCGAAGACGGCGCTCGAATGCGGCTACACCAGTGCTCGCAGCGGCGGATGTCTGCACAACATCGACGTGTGGATGAAGAAGGCCATCGAGGAGGACATGATCCCTGGTCCTCGTCTTTCAGCAAGCGGCCGTGAAATCTGTGGCGCGGGAGGTTTGATGGACTGGAACCCGGACTACCGGAAAATCGGCATGGAGGGCATTGTCTTCATCGTGAACGGCCCGGAGCAGGCACGCACCGCCGTGCGCAAGCTTGTCAAAGACGGCATCGAGTGGGTGAAAACCTATCCCACGGGCGACGCGGCCTCGCCAGACATCAACGACCATCACACGCTGTGCATGACCTTCGAGGAAATGCATGCGGTCGTGCAGACCTCGCACAATCACGGACTCAAAGTCACCGGACACTGCCGCGCTCGTGAAGGCATCTACAATGCGCTCAAGGCAGGTTACGACGCCATCGAGCATGGCACCTTCATGGACGCCGAGTGTCTCGATCTGCTTTTGCAGCGCAACGTGCCGATGTGTCCTGGGCTTGGGTTTGAGCTGTGGAGCGTCGAGCGCGGCAAGGACTTCGGTTTGTCGCAGCGTGTGCTCGACGGCCATCAAGAAACCCTCGAAGCCGGAGCCGAGAGCGCCCGCAAAGTGCTCAAGGCCGGCGGCACGCTCGGCCTCGGTGGCGATTACGGCTTTGGCTGGACGCCGCACGGCACTTACGCGCAGGAGCTGACCTTCTTCGTGAACTACGTCGGCTTTAGCGTCCTCGACACGATCAAGTGCGCCACGCTCGGCGGCGCGAAGATCATGGGTCGCGAGCATGAACTCGGTTCACTCGAAAAAGGCAAGCTCGCCGACGTGCTAGTCGTCGATGGCGACGTGATGAAGGACATCAGCATCCTTGAAGAGCGCAACAACCTGCTCGCCGTGATGCAAGGCGGCGCGGTGAAGGCGGGGACAATGCTGCAACCGCCCTCCATCTGATGCCTGCCATGCCAATGCTTCATGCGGATCGAAGGCTTTTAAGCCTCCTTCCGTTCGCAAAACTCGCGAAACGCCCGCACTTCCTCGTCCGTGGCGACACCTGCGACGATGTGGCCGGCGAGACTGCGGATGATGTAGGCTTCGTCGGCGGGAAGGGCGAGGTTTTGGATCAGATCACGAGCCAACGCGGCAAAAGTGTTGCCGTTGTAAAAGCAGAATGGAGCCATTCGGTGGCACCGACGGCAAAGGTCGATGGCTTCATCCAGACGCATCTCCGTCTGGAAACGGCTTTCCCAAAGTTCTTTCGTCGCCGCATGACCGTCCGAGGTGGGTTTGTGCAGCGCGGACTTCGCCTGGCACAGCATCGCGTTTTGCAGTGTGATGAAATCCCACGAATAGGTTCGCAACCAAACTTGGGAGAGCTTCATGAATCACTTTCCGGCTTGTTCCTGCGCTGCTTTGATCTGCTTCAATTCCTCCACGCCCGCGCTCTTGAGAAAACCTTTGCCTGTCTTGGCATAAACCGGCTCGGCGGCGAAACGATCCTGAATCGCCAGCGCATCCGCCAGCACGCGCTGAAAGGCGGGATCGTTCAGTAGTTTCGGATCAATCGTCGTCGTATCCATGTCCTGAGTTTATCTTCCGCCGCCGTTCTTCGCAATCCCCGAATTCGCCCGCCATGCCCCGCCGACTTCTCACCCTTCTGCTTTCTGTGTGTTCCGTGGTCCAGGCTGCGGACCTCTTCGACCAACAAAACCTCGCCGCGTGGTGCATTGTGCCGTTTGATGCGAAGAAGCGCTCACCGGAAGACCGCGCCGAGATGGTGGCGAAGATGGGGATAAAAAAGATCGCCTACGATTGGCGGCAGGAGCATGTGGTAGAGTTTGAGTACGAGATCCTCGCGTATCAGAAGAATGGCATCGAGATGTTCGCGTTCTGGGGGGTGCACGACGAGGCGTTGCGGCTTTTTGAGAAGTACAAGATGCATCCGCAGCTTTGGGTGATGATGAAGGGCACGGGCGATACGCAGGAAGCCCAGGTCAAAACTGCGGCTGAAGGTCTGCTGCCCATTTTGGCCAAGGCGAAGGCCATCGGCAGCCAGGTGGGCATCTACAACCACGGCGGTTGGGGCGGCGAGCCGGAGAACATGATCGCCGTGTGCGAGTTTTTGAAGAAGAACCACGGCACCGACAACGTGGGCATTGTTTACAACCTGCATCACGGTCACAGCCATCTCGACCGCCTGCCAAAGGCGCTCGAAGCGATGAAGCCCTGGCTGCTTTGCCTCAACCTCAACGGCATGGACATCGCGGGCGACACGAAGGGTCGCAAGATCCTCCCGCTCGGCGTCGGCACGCAGGATGTGAAGGTGCTGCGCCAGATCCGCGCAAGCGGCTACAGCGGGCCGATTGGCATCCTGAATCACACGAACGAAGACGCCGAAGGCCGCCTGCTCGACAACCTCGACGGCTTGAAGTGGCTCATTCCACAACTCGATGACGCACCGCCTGCCGCGAAGCCGAAGTATCGCACCTGGAGCGAGGCCAGGATGAAAGCGCCCTCCAAAGCTCCCGTCACCGTCCAGAAAGCCTCCGGCGTCCCGTCTTTGAATGAAGAATTCGGCAAAGCGCTCTCCGGCGGCCTGCTGGTGGATGGCAAAGGCGAATACCACACGCTGCCCTTTACCATCGAGTGCCGCGCCAGGCTCGACAGCAAGGAGCGCTACAACATCCTCGTCGCCTGCAATCCCAAGTCCGCCGACACGCATTGGGAGCTCTACACGCACGCCAGGCGCGGCACGCTGGCGCTCTACATGCCCGGACGCGGCGGAGACTACGATTCGAAGGTGAACATCTGCGACGGTCAATGGCACGACATCGTGGCCAGCGTCAGCGCGGAGCTCGCCACGCTCTGGGTGGACGGCAAAATGGTGCTCGAAAAGCCCACCGGCAAAAATGACGGCCTCGTCATTCACGCCGGTGTCGAGTCCATCGCTTTTGGACGCCTCGTCGAGGGCACGCTTGGCTGTGATGGCGTCATTGATGACGTGCGTCTCTCACGCGGAGTCATGAAGCCGCGCAAAGGCGGCGCGCCGCGCCAGCGGATGGACAACACACTTGAGATCTGGCACTTCGACGACCTCGGCTCCGCCGCTGCGCGGCCCAAGGCGCCAGATCCCGCAGCCTTCACACCTGATCTCCCGCCTCTGAACAAGGAGGACAACATCCACTGGCAGGAGTTCGTGAATCGCGAACGCGTCTTCGACTTCTACGGCAAGCAGGCGCTGCAATTCATGAAGCAGAAGCCGCTGCCGGACCTCATTCCCGCCTTCCCTGGCATGGACGGCGGCAAGCAGGGCCACTGGGGCAATCAAAACGACCAGGTGACGTGGAAGGATGGACGCTTTGCAGCTAGCGATCTCGGCACTGTGTTTTCAACCGTGTTTAAAGGTGCGGGCATCACAATTCCAAAAGGAGTTTGTGTGCATGTTAAAGGCAAAGGTGAGGTCGCCACATGTTTTGATCCAACAACACTCTCTTTCCCAATCGTTTGGAGCGGAGGCTTTGTGAAATTAAATGACAATCGACATGGCTTCATGGGCGGAGGACAGATGGATGGAAAAGTGGTCGAGACGCTTGATAGCTACAAAAAACAACCTCCCAGCGGTCGGTATAGAGGTTTTTATCGGAGGAATGACACTGTTGTTTTCTCGTATGACGTGAACGGAGAAGAAGTTTTGGACATGGTGTGGTGCGATGGAGGCCCAGAACGAATTACAGCTCCTCGCAAGAAGCATCCCTTCCGAAATTACCTTGTGCTTCCCGCCCAATGGCCGCAGTGGATCGAAACGAAGGGTGAACTCGGCGCGCAAACACCGTTCGCGACGGATCGGATCACGATCCCGTTCGAGAATCCGCATGGCACGCTGTTCTTCATCACCGCACATGATTTCTTCAGCGATGGCACTGCGGCCATCGCCACGATGACGGGCGAGGTGTGGCTCGTGAAAGGCATTGACGAAAAGCTGGAGAAGCTGCGCTGGAAGCGCTTTGCCACCGGTCTGCATCAGCCGCTGGGGATGAAGATCGTGAAGGACAAGCTCTTCGTGCTCGGTCGTGATCAAATCACCTGCCTGCATGATCTGAATGGCGATGACGAAGCGGATTTCTACGAATGCGTGACGAATGCGATGCATACCTCGCCGGGCGGGCATGATTTCATCGTGGGGCTGGAGGCGGACAAGGAAGGAAGATGGTATTTCGCATCGGGGAATCAGGGCGTGTGTAGGACAGGCATCCTGCCTGTCACGGGTGCGGCAGGCATTCTGCCCGTCTCCGCAGGACCGGGCAGGATGCCCGGTTCACATGAGTCAGGCGGGACGCCCGACCTACAAGTCCTCGCCACCGGCTTCCGCAATCCGAACGGCCTCGGCATCTCTCAAGATGGCCGCTTCATCACGACCAGCGTCCAAGAAGGCGACTGGACGCCCGCGACCTCGATCTGCCAGATCGAACTCGGTAAAAACGAAGGCGCTCACTTCGGCGCCGGCGGGCCGAAGAACAACCAGCCGCCGGAGCCGGTGCTCATGTATCTGCCGCGTGGCGAGGACAACAGCGCGAGCAGCCAGGCCTTCATCTCCGGCGACAAATGGGCCTCGCTCAAAGGCGATGGCAATTTGATCCATCTCTCCTCCGGCGGCGGCAGCGCGTGGCTGGTGATGCGGCAAAACGTCAAAGGCCGCTGGCAGGGTGCGGCGGTGAAGATCAGCGGCAATTTCGACTCCGGCCCGCAGTGCGCGCGATTCAATCCGAAGGACGGGCATCTGTATGTGAACGGCATGCAGGGCTGGGGCAGCTACACGCCGAAGGACGGCTGCTTTCAGCGTGTGCGCTTCACCGGTGGCGACAAACCGGTGCCGGTGGCGTTTGAGGCTCGCGACAACGGCGTGCTGATCCGTTTCAACCAGGCGGTGAAGGACGCGGACGCCGCGACATGCTTCGCGCAGTGCTGGAACTACAAATACGGGCCGCAATACGGCTCGCCGGAGTATTCGGTGAAGTATGCGGACACACCGGGCCACGATCCGCTGGAGGTGCGCAGCGTGCAGAAGCTCGATGGCGGCAAGGCGCTCTTCCTCGAAATTCCGCAAATCGTGCCCGCGAACCAGATTCACGTCCGACTGAGCACCGGACACGATGTTTTCATCACCGCGCATGCGCTGGCGGAGCCGTTCACGGATTTCCCCGGCTACACGAAGATCGCCAAAACGAACCACGCTGCGCAAATCGGCCTCGAAGCCCCCAAACCGGTGAAACCGAACCCGTGGGCCAAAGGTGAGCCCGGACGCGAAATCATCGTCGAAGCAGCTTTGGGCCTGCAATTCGTGCAGAAGCAGCTTATGGCCAAAGCGGGCGAAAAACTCACGATCCGCTTCAATAACCCCGACGTGGTGCCGCACAACTGGCTGCTCGCGAAGCCCGGTTCGCTGCAAAAGCTCGGCGAGAAGTGCAATCTTATGATCACCGACCCGCAGGGCCTTGCGAAACACTATGTGCCCGACAGCGACGACGTGATCGCCTACACGGACATGGTGAACCCGAAGGGCGGCTTCGTGATTCACCTCACCGCACCGAAGGAAAAAGGCGATTATCCCTACCTCTGCACCTTCCCCGGCCACTGGATGGTCATGAACGGGGTGATGAAGGTGGAATGATGCCCCTCGATTTTACAGCCCTGTTTTTTCCAGCGCCCACACGCGCACTTTGACTCCGGGTGATCCAAGCACATGCTCCGGCGCTCTGGCGGGTTCGGGCAGGCCTGCCAGGGCAAAAAGGCGTGTGTCCCATTCTGCCACCTCGGCATTGACCAGCGGATACGGCGCGTGGTGAACGCGTCCGGTATGGAGACCCGAAGGCGCAAGGGCATACAGGAGGTAGCGCTCCGCCAGAAAATACTCCAGCGTGTCCCGCCGCGCATGCCGCACCGTGGTTCCGAGACGGTAGTCAATGGCAGATTCGTGGTCGTCACTCCGGCGCTGTGAACGGTAGCGCAGCATGCCCTCAGCCGATTTTTTCAGACTCATGCGGGCATGATGATAGGGCAGGTGAAAAAACGCGCGCGCCACCCTCACAGCGAGCAGTTGATCACAGTCCAGCGAGTAAAACCAGACACCCGGCGCGCCGTTGCTGTCATGGACATAGGTGCGCAGGTTCATTTCCAGAAAGTCGCTCACGCCTGGCACCGGGGGGCAGAAACGCGGACGGATGCCGCGCATCTCAAAAGGCACCACTCCCACCCATGCGCGCCCTTCAAAAGTGTCCACTTGGAGTCCTGCGGGCAGCGTGGCCTGGATGACCTTTGGATCGAAGCTCCAATGCAGGAACAAGAGATTTCCCCAGCGTTGATGCATGACGAAAGGCCGCGCCGGGGGCGCGCGCAGAGCCTCGCGTTGTTCGTGATCAGGCGGCATGAAGGCAATACGCTAATACCTTCCCGTTGTGCCGGGGATTGGGCATCAAATGGAAAAAAAATTCGCAATATTCCAACTTTCCTGATTCGCAGAGGTTGAAGCCGCATAGCCATGAACAACCGCGCCTTCCACATTCCGCTCAACCGCCGCCTCCTTTTGCGCAGCCTCCTGCTCGCCACCGGCGGTGTCATCACCTCCGGCGTCTATGCCGAAGCTCTCACGCTTACACCGAGGCAGACAGAGGGGCCGTATTATCCGGATCACCTGCCGTTGGACCAGGACAACGATTTGACGATGATCCTCGGCGGGCAGGCCCCCGCCGGCGGTGTCGTCACCAGCTTTGGCGGGCGCCTGCTCGACGCGGACGGGAAACCCCTCAGCGGCAGTCTCATTGAACTTTGGCAGGCGGACCAAAATGGATGCTACATCCACAGTCGCGGCGCACCGCAGGGCAGGGAGCGCGACCCGGCCTTCCAGGGTTATGGAAAAATCACCACCAACGAAAAAGGCGAGTATCGCTTCCGCACCATCAAGCCCGGCCTCTACACAGGGCGCACGCGGCACTTTCACATCGCCGTGGTCAAGGAGGGCAAAAGGATGCTGACCACCCAGCTTTATTTGGCTGGCGAGCCGCAGAATGAAAAGGACGGCATCCTGCGCTCCATTCGAGATGAGATGAAGCGCCTGTCGGTGATTCGCGAGTTCAAGCCCGCCTCCGGCGAAGGTGGCGACCTCACCGCCACTTGGGACATTGTCATCGGGCGCACCCCCGAGGACCCCGAACCGCCGCGCCGCAAAGGCACCGGCGGACCACCGCCCCGGCCTTGATGCGCCCGCATCCGGCGGTCCGGGACATCACGGACTTCAATCTTCTTGCGTCCCGGCGCGGCGCGCCCAACATGCGGCCATGTTGAAAATTGGCCTCGTGGGTTGCGGGAAGATGGGCGGCGCGCTTTTGCGCGGCGTGGAGCTTGCGTTCGGCAAGGGCGCCATCACGGCGGCGCTTGGCGAT
The DNA here is from genome assembly GCA_002343505.1 of Verrucomicrobiaceae bacterium UBA2429. GTDB lineage: Bacteria > Verrucomicrobiota > Verrucomicrobiia > Verrucomicrobiales > Verrucomicrobiaceae > Prosthecobacter. The sequence continues at coordinate 31,752 of DDQZ01000091.1, forward strand.
GTGGTCCCGGCCGCTGTCGAGGCCTTGAAAAAAAGCCTGGCCTGCAAAACAATCACCGGCTCTCCCGGCGAAGTGGCGGCGGCGTCCGAGGTCGTTCTTCTGGCCGTGAAACCGGATGATATGAAAGCGCTCTGCCAGTCCCTGGCCAAGATCAAAGGCAGCCGGCTTTACCTCAGCGTCGCGGCGGGTGTCAGCCTCGCGGATCTGGAAGGGTGGCTGGGCGGCAGGCAGCGCGTCATCCGCTCCATGCCGAACACGCCCGCCCTCGTCGGCAAGGGCGCCGCCGCATTTGCCGTCGGAACCAAAGCGACTCATGAGGACGCCGCTCTGGCCGCCAGGATTCTCGGCGGTGTCGGCATCGCGGACGAGGTGCCGGAGAAGCTGCTCGATGCAGTCACCGGCCTCAGCGGCAGCGGCCCCGCCTATATATATACTGTTATTGAGGCCCTGGCCGATGGCGGGGTGCTCATGGGTCTGCCGCGCGCGTCAGCCCTGCGCCTCGCCGCCCAGACTGTGGCGGGAGCGGCGGCGATGGTCCTGGAGACGGGCAAACACCCCGCCGCCCTGCGTGACGAGGTCACCAGCCCCGGCGGCACCACCATCGCCGGGCTGGAGCAGCTCGAAAATCACGGCCTGCGCAAAGCGCTCATCCAGGCGGTGCGCGCGGCCGCCGGGAGAAGCCGCGAACTGGGCGGCTGATCCGCGAGCGAGGCCGCAGGGTAGGGAATTGTGAAAATCGAAGCCGGAAGGAGTTCGTTGGTGACAAAAAATCCCAGCCTTTGTAATTTAACGGGCAATTTCGAAAAAATGCCATTTATACGCCACCATCCGGTCTGCCGTGACGCGCTTGAATTCCGCGCGCGGCCGCACCGTTTTTTTTGATTGTTTTTTTCAGGCTGGACAATTTTTATCCGCTTCTGTTTCCCATGCGACACGCTCTCCGTCTTTTATTGCTCGCCACGCTTGTCTGGCACCCGGTCGTCCAGGCCCAGGACGCGCAGCCCGCGCTGAACATCCAGCAGGAGACCGAGGCCCTGATGAACGAGGGGTTGCGGCTTTTCGGTGAGGGCAAGTATGCCGAGGCCCTGGCGAAGATCGAGCAGGTGAAGAAAAATGTCAGCGGCAAGCCCTTTCCCCAGGTGCTCTTTGTGGAGGGTGCCTCCTATTTCAACCAGAACGAGTATGAAAAGGCTGTCGTCCCTTTGGAGGAGTATGTGAAAAATTTCAGCGACGGGGATTTCATCAACCCCGTGCGCATGGCCCTGGGCCGCTGCTACATCAACAAAGGCGAGCCGGACAAAGGCATCGAAATCCTCAAGGACGTGGTCAATAAGGCGCCCGAAATGAAGGCCGAGGCCGGACTCTTTGTCGCCGAGGCGCTCAAAAAACAAGAGAAGCCGGATGAGGCCCTCGCCGTGCTCAAGTCCGTCATCGCCGACGGGGTGCGCAGCGCGGAGTCCATCCAGGCCGCCATGATGGCCGCCGACATCCATGTGGCCAAGGGCGAGCTGGACGAGGCCGGCGAACTCATGGAGAAAGTCAAAGGCTACGCCACTGGCGGCGACAACGTCGCGCAGATGAACAACATCTACCTCCGCCTCGGCGACCAGATGTTGGAGAAAAAGAGCTTCCGCGAGGCGCTGGGTGCCTACCAGATGGTGCGTCGGAAGGTGGAGATCTCGGGCTTGCAGAAGGCCGTCATTGCCAAGATCGAGCAAAGCCTGGCCAACCCCGGCAAAGGCCCCATCCGCGGCACCAAGGAGGAGCTTGAGGAAAAACTGAAGGTCAATAAGGGCCTGCTGGAGGAAATCGAAACCCGCACCGACTACGACGCCAGCCTCTACTACCGCCTGGGCCGCTGCTACTTCGAAATGGGGCGCTTCTGGGAGTCCCTGCTGGCCTTTGATGTGATCGTCAACGAGTTCAAGGAATTCCCTCAGCGCGACCGCTGCGTCTTCGGCATGATCATCGCCAACGCACAGCTCAAGCGCGTGAAAGCCGCCCGCGAGCTGTGCGAGCGCTACATCCGCGACTTCCCCGACGGCGAGGACCTCGGCACCGTGTCCGAGATGTTCGGCATGCTGGCCTATGACGCGGGCAAATTGGAGGACGCCGTGGACTCCTTCAACAAGGCCGAGGGCTTCCCCAAGGCCGACAAGGAGCGCCTGCGCTTTCTGCGCGGCAACGTGCTCTTTGAAATGCAGCGTTTCGAGGACGCGCGCACCGCGTTTGAACTGCTCGTCAGCGAGTTCCCCGAAACCGCCTACAAGGACGACTCCCTCTACCGCATCGCCCTCATTTATTTCTATCAGAACGACTCGATCAACGCCAACAAAGCCCTGGCCAGCTACATCAAGGAGAATCCGAAAGGCCAGTACGTGGTGGACGCCCGCTACCGCATGGCCTTCATCAAGTTCCAGGCGCGCGAGGTGGACACAGCGATGAAGGAGCTGGAAAAGCTCGTCGAAGAGGCGCCGAACGACCAGAACATCGGCCAGGTTCACAGTCTGCTCGGCGACGCCTACAACCAGAAGCAGGATTTCGACAAGGCCATCGAGCATTTCGCCCTCGCGGTGGACAAGGCCAAGTCGGACGATGTGCTCACCTATGCCATGGACCAGGCCACCGACCTCTACGCCGGCATGAACAAGTGGCAGGAACTCGGTGACATGTGGCAGAAATATCTCGCCACACACAAGGACAATGAGGATCAGGAATTGAAGGCGGTGCTTTGGATTTCCCGCGCCCGTGTCAAGGAAGGCAAGCTGGACGAGGCCAAAAAACTCCTCTCCGACGCCATCAAACCGAAAATCCCCAACGCCGCCAACCAGCAGGTCGAGGGCCTCATCCAGCAGCTCATCACGCTCAGCGCTCCGAAGCGCCGCCGCGTCGTCGTCGCCGAGGGCGAGACACCGCCGCCGGAGATCACCTTCGAGCAGGTGGAGAAGGAGCTGGAGGAAATGATCACCCCGCCGGAGGCAGCCATGAACGGCACCGCCCAGATGCGCGTCCTTTTTGCCAAGGCCTGGCTGGCCAAGGTGATGCGCGAGCCCGACAAGGCCGAGAAACTTTTCGCCGTCATCATCGAGGTGGCGCGCCCGGACGACCTCAGCCCCATGCTGCTCGCCACTGTGGGGGACAATGCCCGCCGCAAGGGCGACTTCGACAAGGCCGCCGGCTGCTACAACCGCCTCAACGAGTTTTTCAAAGACACCGAGTTCGCCGATGGAGCCGCCGTGGGCCTGGCCGAAATCGCCTATGAAAAAGGCGAGAACGAAAACGCGCTGGAGCTCTTCAACAAGGCTTTGGTGGATTACGCCGGCAGCTCGCGGATGCTCGACGCCACGCTTGGCAAGGCCAAGACACTGTTCCGCCTCAAAAAGTATGATGAGGCCAACAAAATCTACGCGGAGATCCTCAACATCCGCGAATGGCGCGGCGAGGCCCATGCCGAGTCGCTTTTCATGCAGGGGGAGATCGAGTTCGCACAAGGCAGGTTTGGCGAGGCCATCCCGTTCTATCAGCGTGTTTTCATCGCCCACCAGAAATGGAAGCCAATCATGGCCAAAGCCTACCTCCAGTGCGCGCGCGCCTTCCTCCAGCTCAACCGGCCCGCCGATCCTCAGGGCATGCCGCCCCGTCAGTATGCGGATCGCGAGGCAGCCAAGCTCACCCTCATTGAAATGACCAAGCGCGAGGACCTCAAGGAATTCCCCGAGTACAAACAAGCCGGGATCGAGCTGGGCAAACTTTGAACCGCCCTTCCACACTGCCATGCTTCGCCATTCATTCATCCTCGCCGCCCTCATTCTGACCGCCCAGTCCGCCTCGGCGCAGATGCTCGTGCTCAAGGACGGCACCCAGATCAACCATACCGAGTTCAGCGTGCAGGATGGCAAGGTCGTCCGCACCATCACCATCGGCGACCAGACCGCCACCACCGTGCTGCCGATGGCCAACATCGCCTCCATGGACTGGCCCGAGCCGATTGAAATCTCCGACGCGCGCTCCCTCCTCGGCCAGGGCAAGCCCGACGAGGCCGTGGCCGCCATCAAGAAGGCCAAGGAGTTCTTCGAAGTCTTTGAAAACATCAAAGGCACCCCCTACCGGGAGGTCTTCTTCTCCTATGTGGAGACGATGAGCCAGGCCGGCAAGTTTGAGGAGACCATCAAGCTCATCCCCCAGCTCCGCGCCGTCCAGCTCACCGACGAGCAAAAGCTCAAGCTGCGCATCATCCAGCTCGACATAGACCGGCAGACCTCCACCGAGTACGCCTCCATCCTGGCCGAGGCGGACAGCATTCTTTCCGACACCAACGACTCCGCCATCCACGCCGCCATCTGGATGATCATCGCCGACATCCATCTCAAAAAGAAGGAGTGGGAAAAGGCGCTGATGGCCTACATGCGCATCCCGGTCTTTTACGGCACCCAGGTCCAGCGTGTGCCCGACGCCGAAATGAAGGCTGCCCAGACACTTGTCAAAATGAAGCGCTACGAGGATGCCCAGGCCGTTTTCACCCGGCTCATGGACACCTACAAAGGCTCTCCCATCGCCCAGGCTGCGGAGAGGGAAAAGGCGGCCATCAACGGCATGAAGAACGAACCCGAGGAGGAGCCCGCTGAAGAAAAGAAAAGCTGATTCCTCCAGCGCTCCGTCAATTTCATATTCACCACCAACATGCACACACCCATCCAACCTCCCATGATCAAAAACACCCTCAGCGGCCTCGTCCGCCTCAGTGCCATCGCTCTTCTGCTGTTTGGCAATCTCCTCGTCGTAGCACCCGTCCACGCCCAGGAGGCGCCCGCCACGGAGGAGGCGGTGGAGACGACGCAGACGCACACTCTCATGGATCGCTTTCATGAGGGCGGCTGGGTCATGTATCCGCTTACGATCTGCTCCATCGCTCTCGTCTGGTTGACGGTGGATCTTTGGATGCGCACCAACGTTAAAAGCATGGCCCCTCCCGCCCAGGTAGCCCAGGTCCAGGATCTTTTCCGCGCTGGTGACTATGTGGGCGCCTACCAGTTCTGCAAAAACAACAACTCATATTTTGCCGACGTTGCCCGCGTGGGCTTGAGCTTCTCCGGTGAAGGTCAAAACGCCACGGAGGAGGCGTTGTTCTCGGAACTGGCCAAGGTCAACGCCACTGTCCAGACCCGAATTAACTACCTGTCCGTTCTCGGAGTCTGCACACCAATGATCGGATTGGTTGGCACCGTGACTGGGATGATGACCGCCTTCGCCACCCTGGGGACCAGCGGTGTGGGCGATCCCTCGAAGCTTGCCGGCGCCATTGGCGAGGTGCTCGTCGCCACCGCCTCCGGTCTGGCTGTGGCCGTTCCCGCCTTCATGATCTTTTACTTCCTGCGCAACCGGCTCCAGGGTTCCATGCACGGTCTTCAGGAAGTCGTGCATTCTCTCTTCCGCAAGATGCCCTATGAGCATCTCAAGGACGCCCATGTCGGCGAGGAGGAGTTTTACGCGGCCATTCCTAACTGGGTCGCCGGTGGTGGCGAACCCGCCGCCGCAGTCGCCGTCGCGGCTGATTGAGCCTGCATAAACCCGAACATCAACCCCTGACCTGACACACATATGGCTGGAGGAGGCGGAAGCACGGAAAGCGGCGAGCCGGAATTTCAAATCGCCCCGATGATTGATGTGCTGCTGGTGCTGCTCATTTTCTTCATGAGCATCACCTCGGCGCAGGTGCTGAGAATTGACAAGGACATCAAGTTGCCTGTGGCGGCGGACGCCAAGAAAAAGGAGGACAAGAACGCCATGTTCGAGGCCGCCATAAATATCCGTTGGATTCCCACCCAGCAGAAGTCCGTCATCAAACTCGACACACAGGAGCTGGAAAACGAGGAAATTGTCAACATTCTCACCGAGCGTAAAAACAACAATCCTGTCTATCGCGCCATCATCCGCGGCGACCGTGACGTTCCCGCCGTCGAAATCCAGAAGGTCATGGCCCTCATAGCCCAGGCTGGCATTGATGATATTTCCTTCTCCGCCCTTAACCAGGACTCCTGACTCATGGCTCACGACAAACGACACCGCACCCTTGAGGGGGAGACCGTCAACCTCGGCTTCCAGATCGCCCCGATGATTGACGTGGTCTTCGTCATCATGCTCTTCTTCATGGTCATGGCCGGCGCGGTCAAGGTGGAGCGCGAGCTTAAGACCCAGCTTCCGGGCCTTGGCACACCGGCGGTCACCAATGAGGAGGTGCCGCCTGATGAGATCATGGTCACGGTCGAGGAAAGCAACGTGGTGACTCTCAACGAGGAGGAGTTTGATTCCCCGACTGACAAGGCGCTGCCGAATTTCACCGGCACGCTCATGCGCCTCAAGCAGGAGGCCGATCATCGCGGAGCCAAGGTCATGGTCACCATTCAGGCCGAGGAGCAGGCCCGCTACGAGCGCGTCATTGATGTGCTTAACTCGATGGCCAAGGCGCAGATTTCGAACGTCACTTTCACCATTGGTGGTGACGATTTTTGACAAATTTTTGGCCTTATCCCAAGTTTTTTTCCTCACGCCCGTCACTGAAATGGGCCGTCTTCATTGGAAGACCGGCGGCTAACCCAGACTCCACCAGCCATGTCCAATCCATCCCAGCCTTCTCCTCCTCCTGGCGATTCCGCGTCGCAGTTTTCCGATCCTGGAGCCACGCAGCCGCTGCCTCCGCCCCATCCCGGCTTCATGCCGCCGCCTCCGGGAATGACAATGCCCCCTGGACAGCAGCCGATGGCCTGGCCTCCCGGTTACGCCCCGCCTCCCGGCTACCCCATGGCGCAGGGCTACCCTGCGCAGCCAGGCATGATGCCGCCGCCCCCCGGCTACGGTTATCCGCCCATGCAGCCGGGTTACGGCTACCCGCCCGGCTACGGCTACCCCGTGCAGCCCGGCATGATGCCGCCGCCTCCAGGGAGCGCGCCGGTGCCCCTGCCGACCATGCCCATGCACGCGGCCCCCGCGCCAGCGCCAGCACCCTCCAGCGCGGGACTGCCCGCGCCGGCCATGCCCGCGCCATCCGTCTCCCTGCCCGTGCCGGAGGTGGCCGCTCCCGTGTCCTTGGAGGAGGAGTCCGTGGCGGCCGTGGGACCGGGGGAGGTTTTTCACCCGCCGGCGCTCACCCACATTGAG
>DDQZ01000101.1:0-735 GCA_002343505.1 Verrucomicrobiaceae bacterium UBA2429
CTGCTCTTGTTTCGGTAAGCGTCTCCACCCCCGCCTCCGCCACCCCCGCACCCACCGCCAAAATGCGCGGCGTCGCATTGTCCGAGCGCGGCCGCCACCTGCATCACCACATCAGCCACCGAGCCTGGAATGCTGGTCACTGTCTCATAAACCACAGCCGCGGCGAGGGCCACGGCAAGCGCGTCGCCGAGATTGCCGCTGCCCTGGCTCGCGTAGCAGCCATTCGCGCCGAGGGAGGCGATGGCGGATAATCCATTGATGAAGTCCGCGAGATTCGGCGTCGGGCAAAAACCACCGATGAAGTTGCCGATGGTGGGCGCCGGTCCTCCAAAAACATACCCGTCCGGATTGATCTGGGGCGGTGGATTGGAGCGGCGCTCGATCCAGTCCTCAAGACTTTCATCGCAGCCGCCCGCCTCCGCGACGGCCAGATTTTGACCGAGTCTGATGCGGCAAGGAATTTGCACGACCTGTTGCGGCAGCAACTCGGGGATGAAGTCTATCAGAGGCTCCAACGTCATTATGCCCGCGTAAGTGCCGGTGATGTCCACATTGAATATCTTGATGAGGCCGTGATTTTTCAGCTCGTAAATCACCGTGGTCTCAAAGCCGGGGCGCACATTGTTGAAATCATACTTCGGCGGCGTCATGACGAGGACCGGCGCGGGCACGAAGGTCTCGAAGGTCTGCTCAATGACAATCTCATACCGGTCGGTGAACGGCACCGGGCGCACC
>DDQZ01000101.1:865-71691 GCA_002343505.1 Verrucomicrobiaceae bacterium UBA2429
GTGAACGGCACCGGGCGCACCTGGAAGGTGACTGTCACCAAGCTGCGCTGAAGCACCGGCTCGACGATGATGGTCTGCGCGGCGACGACCTCCATCGTGCCGGTGGCGGCGCTGTGCCCTGAGGCGGTGACCTGCCAGGAATAAAGACCCTCGGTCAAGTCGGCAAAGGTGGCGTCGCCGCTGGCGTTGGTGCTGAGCGGACCCACTTCCTGGCCGCTGATGCTGTTGCGGATGCGCACCGTGGCGTTCGGCACCTCCTGGCCGAGGAAATTCTCGACATGAAAAGTGGCGCCGCCTTTGGCCTCGGAGCTGACCAGGGCGTAAAGATTGAAGTCGAAACCGGCCATCGCATTCGAGCCTCGTATCTTGACCACGTCCTGAACGTAGCCCTGCGGAGTGTTTTCCGGCGGCACAAAAGCCACGGTGAAGGTGACGGTGGCGCCGACATCCAGGTCGGGAAGTTCGGCATTGCCCTGGGCGTTGACAGGCAGGTTGATCTGCATCCAGGGGATGAGCTGCGGCGGAACCAGCTCGACATCAAGCAGCGCGCGGGTGCCCAGGTTTTGCAGGGTGACCTGCTGGCTGACGATCTGCCCTTTGTTCACCGTCACATCCACATATCCCTGGCGCGGGCTGGTCATGGAAAGAATCGGGACGGCCGGAAGCAACTGCAAAGTTCCGGCGAACCGGGTCGAAGCTCCCTCCGCCGTGGTGAAGGTGATCTCAATGTTCGCGTTGTCCGGCGCGTCCACCGCGGCCGCCAGCCTGAGGTTCACTGGTGTGCGCTTGTTCGCCGCAAGACCGGCGGGCGGCCCGGCGGCCTGGAAGTCGCAGGTCACCTCGGGTATCGGAATCTCCGTGACCCCGTCAACATCCAGACGATAGGCCCTGAAATTGACGCCGACGCCGCTCAGGGGCAGCTCCGCCGGATTGATCAACTGGATCGTGAAATCCAGGTGGTCATTCTTCGACATGCGGATGTTGCCGAAGGAGGGGGTGGCGTAGATGCGGTAAATGCGCACGGTCTTCTGCGCCAGCACATCAAACACATCGGGATGAGCCGCCCAGATGGTCAGCTCGCCCGCGAAACCGGAGAAGGGCTGGTAACTGTAACTGAAATTGCCGTCGCCGTCAGCCTCCACATCCTGATACCACACCGCGCCGCGCGCCGCGAAGCCGATGCGCATCGGGACATTGCCTTGAGGGTTGGAACTGGCACGGTCAATGGCCTGGCCGCTGATGACAATCGGCTCGTCTCCAGCGAAGATGTCCTTCTCCGTGCTTACCGAGCCGAAGTAGGGTGTCTCAATCACGGAACTCTGCAGCGTTCCTGTCAGCGGGCCGGAAACACGCTGGGAGGCGGTGCCGAGCCCGGCGAAGACCTGGCTTAACGTGGCGCGGAAATTGGCGCGCCCCGTCTCGGCCAGCACGATGGGAATCAAAACGTCCTCGACCGACACTTCCACCGAGGCCCCCGGAGCGATGCTCACATAGGCGTCGCCGTTCGGGCGGATCAACAGGCCGGGTGCGCCGAAGCCGTTGAAATTTCTCCGGCTGATCTCCGCGCCGGACTCGTCGAGGACCTGGATGAAAAGATCGCCCGGCTGCTGCCCGGTCTGGCGGCCCAGCACGACCTCCATCGTGGCGTAGCCGCGATTGTGGATGCGGGTCTTGACCTCGGCCAGGCCGCCGGCCACGGGAGGCTCGGTGACGCGCATCTCCAGCATCAGAGGCGGCTCGACAGCCGCAAGGATGTTCGAGGCCGATCCGGTGTAAGCCACCAGCGAGCCGCCCTCGTTGGGCGCGGCGCGCACGCTGATTTCCAGGTTCTGGCCTTGCGCGTCGAACTCTGGTCCAGGCACGGGAATGTCCAGGCTTTCATTGGAGGCGGCGGCGATTTCCAATGAAACCGGCTGGGTGAAAGCGGTCACCGCGCCTCCGCCCAGCGTGCGGCTGACCTGCACCGCGTTGAGCGCGAGCGGAGTGGCGGCGTCCTTGTTGAGGATGGTGAGCCGGTAATTGTCAAAGTAGCGAGTGCGGGAGACGCGGGCGGCTCCCTCGTCATCCGGGTTCATGACCAGGCTCCAGGTCACAGGCAGCACGCGCACGGTGCGCGGCGCGCTTTCACGAGAGAGATTGTCCACTGCCGTGACGCGGTATTCCACAGACTCGGCGGGAGGCAGCGGCAGCAGATCGGTGAAAGTCTTCGTCGCCACAGGAATGGGCTGGCCGTTTTGCTTGACCCCGTTGCGATAGACATTGTAACCCACACCGGCAGGATCATTGAAAGTCCAGCTCAGCACGGTGGGTTGGCCCTGGTTGACCTGGGCCAGGAGACTGCCCACGGCGTCCACGAAAAACTCGAAAGGCACCGGACCCGCGCGCGACTCGTTCTCGTAACTGTCCGCCGCGGCCACCTCGTATTGCAGCAGTCCCTTGGGCGGGAAGTCCAGCACAGGCTGGGCGCTGTTCAAAGTGCGGATTTTCACCCCGTTCCGATACACATGATAGCGGTGTGGCGCGAGGCCGTCGGAGGGCGGATTCCAGGTGATGCGCAGACCGGAGTTGGTGAGCGTGACATCCAGGTCCTCCGGCGCGTTGGGCGGTGTGCGGTCGCTCAAGGCGTTGAGGGTGCCGCTCGGATTGCCTTCGATGCTCACGCGGAAGGCGCGTATGGCATAACGATAAATGCCGTCCTCCGGCACAGTCTCATCCGTCCATTCCGTTTCTTCAATGCCGTCCGCCACAAGCACCACGGGAGTCACACCCGTGTTCCCAAGCTCGCGATAGATGCGGTAACTGTGCGCGTCCGCGACGGGGTTCCAGGTGATTCTTATCCTGCCGCCGGAGAGCGTGGTGGCGGCCAGGTTCACTGGGATGCCGGGCGCGTTCGGATGCTCGGTGTTGTAAATCTCAAGCTGGTTGGGCGTGACAGAGCTTCCCACATTGTCGCGGGCGTCGGTGGCGCTGAAAACGAACTGACCCTGGCCTTTGCCCATGGAGGCGGTGAGCAGGATGCTGCCGGTCCAGTTCACGCCGGAGCCGGTGAGCGCAGGCACGATGTCCGCGCCAATGGGCGGAGTGAAGGTGAGGCTGGGAGTGGTGCCGGGTTTGGGCGCCTCGCTCAGGGTGAGATTGAAGCTGAGGCTCACATCCTCCGCCACGGCGGGGTCGGCCTCGCTGACCGTTTTTATCGGAACTGGACGGTCAAAAGTGAGCGCGCCTGCGGGCGGCGTGACATCGAAGCTCAGGGCGGTGCCTCCGGGGCTGCCGCTGAAGCGGTTGCCGGTCAGGTCGGTGCCGGTGACGCTTACTACGGCAGCGCCGGTGCGCGCGCTGACATTCGTGACGTTGTAAGTGGCCGTGTAGGTGGTGCCGCTGGTCTTGGTGAGAGGCACGGAGATGGGCGTGTTCAGGCCGTTCGGCTTGATGGTCATCAAAGGCGTGGCGGCCAGCGGCTCGTTCGACTCCAGCACAATGGTGAGCGGCCCCGGTCCGGCGGGCATGGCCTTGTCATAACTGACTGTGAAAACCGGCGCCGTGCGGTCGAGAGTGTAGGCGATCTGGTTGGAAAGGGGGCTGGCGTTTCCAGCCGCGTCGTAGCCGACCACGGAGATGTGCAAATCTCCATCAGGCGCCGATGTGAGAGTGTAGGACTGGACGTTCAGCAGCGCGCTCTGGCCGCTTGCGGCCGCGGAGCTGGCAAAAGGCGCGTTGTGCCAGAAGACCCTGTATTTGACCGGCCGCTCGCCGGATGGAGAGAATCCCCATTGCAGGATCAATCCGCGGAAGGAGTCGTAAATCGGGGGTTCCTGGAGCACGACGGGAGCGGGCGGCCCGCTGTCCAGCTCCACGTTCACCGCCGTGGAGGCGCGCGTGCCAACCACATCCTCGGCGGTCGCGATGAGAGCGTTCGCCCCTTCCACGAGCGGCACATTGGCAAAGCTGAACGCGCCGCCGACCGTGGCCGTCATGCTGCCCTGCGGCGCGCTGTTGCGGGTCAGGCGAACCGTCACACCAGGCTCGGCGGTGCCGGAAACCGTGATTGCCGGCGTGGCGACAACCGCGTTGTTCAACGGGGCGGTGATGACCGGAGCGGGCGGCGGCTGGGGATCAAGCGTGACATTCACCTCGCGGGTGGACTCGTTGCCCGCGTTGTCGCGCGCCAGCAGCCTCATCCGGTAGGGTCCGGCATTGAGCGGGCGCATGTCCCACTGGAAGTTCAGACTGCCTCCCGCCGCGCTGGCCAGCAGCGTGTCATTGGCAAAGAGACGGATGAGATTCATTCCGAGAGCGGCCGTGGCGCTGCCGGTGACGGCGAGAGGCCGTGTGATGACCTGGCCGTCCGCGAGGCTGAAAGTGTTGATGACCGGCCCGGTGGTGATGAGCGTGACATTCACCGGGATGGCCGCGCCAGTCTGGCCGGTGATGCTGCGGAACTGCGCATACACCGTCTTCAAGCCCGCGCCGGTGGAGAGCAGATGGCTGCCTGGGAAGGGATAGGGGCTGAAAGTGTTCGTCTCTCCGGCAGGGAAAATTTCCTGCCAGAGCACGCCGGGGAAGAGCGAGTTTTCACTCAGGCGGAAGGCGGTGGCATTCGCCGAGGCGAGCACGACGGCGAGATTGCGCACGCCCGTGCTGGTGATGCCGCCCGCCGTGGCGAAACCCGCGGCCAGCACAGGCTCGCCCGCGAGCGGAGAGCCTGTGTCCACCGTGCCCGCGATCATGGCGGCGATGTCGCCAGCCGCACTGCTGCCCCACCAGTTCCCCTGCATGTCGAGAACGGCCGGCGCGGACTGCTCCGCGCCTTGAACGCTGTTGTTTTTGATCACGGAACCCGTGACCGAGAGCAGGGCATTGCCCGAGGCGCGGACACCGCGATCATTGAAAGCGAAAAAGCTGCTTGCCACGCTTACATTCGCATTGCCGCTGGCGGCGATGCCCTGGCCCTCGTTCTGCACGCAGAACAGCGAGCTGAGCTGCGGCGTGCCTCCCACGACCTGCACGCCTTCGCCATGACGCAGCCAGAGATGGGCGAGACGTGTGCTGGCGTTGGTGTTGCTGAGCACCACGCCATTCCAGTCACCCTTGGCCGGTGTGGCGGTGCTGGACATGAAATTGATGGGACGAAGCGGCGTGCCTTCGGCCACGAGCGCGCCTTCGATGGTCAGGCCGGTGCCGGGAGCGAATTTCAAAGTCGTTCCGGGAAGCACAGTGAGAGTGGCTCCCGGCCTGACGATCATGGACTGCAAAACCTCGACCACCTCATCGGCGCCCGCGCTGCCAATGGTGAGATTGGCGGTGATCTGCCCGGCGAGCGGGTCGGTCCACGCCTGTGTGGTGACGGCGGGATCGAACTCATCCAGCCTGTTGTAACCCACGACAGCGATGTGGTAGGTCTTGCTCCGGTCCAGCCCGGCAAGATCATGTGTCTTCACATTCGCGGCGAGTTGCGCCACAGGAGTCAGCCCTGTGACATCGGCGAAAGGCGTTTCTTGCATATAAACACGCCAGCCCTGGAAGCCGATGAGGGCGGCTGTGTTGTAGGCGTTCCAGTTGAGTCTCGCGCTCTCCGGTGTCGGACTGGTGAGGACAAAATTGACCGGTGGTGGCACCGTGCTTTCCATCAAAACCGGCAGCGTGGTGACGGCAGGGTCGGAATTGCCCGCCACATCCACGGCGGTGATGGCCGCGTAATATTGCGTGTCCGGCTGCAGACCGGTAAATGTGTAAGAGCGCGGCGCGGCTCCTAGACCGCTCACCGCCGGGATACCGGCCACGGAGGCGAAGTCGGCCGGCTGGAGGTACATGCGGAACGCGTTCAAGTCCGCGGGCGCGGCGTAACCCATCCAGTTCACCGTGGCGCTTGTTCCAGTGAAGGAAGACAATGCCAGCACCGGATTCGGGGGCGGTGTCACATCCACGTCAAAGGAGAAGACATCCGCCGGCTCCATGACGCGGTTATTCGAGTCCGTGGCCGCGCTGGCATTCAACACATAGGCGCCGCCATTGCCCGCGCCGAAGGTCGTGTCCGCGCTGCGGAACTGCGTGGCGGAAATCCACGAGCCTCCGGGCGGGATGACAGCGGTCTCGGAGGCGTTGGCGCTGCTGAGGACCAGGACCGGCTCGACGTTGTTCCTCATAGTCCGGTCAAAAGTCAGGGTAAACTGCACATTACCGGCGGCGCGAATGGGATTGGCATAGTTGCTCGTCACCTGCGTCACCACCGGTTTGAGAGAGCGGCTGGTGTAATGCGCCACGAAGTTCATCACTGGCGCGTCGAGCGTGCTGAAGGTCTTGCTGAAGACACGCTGGCTGCCAAAGAAGACGCCGTTGAGCTTCCAGTGGTCGAAGAGGTACTCGGTATCGCCGGCCTCGACGCTGGCGCTCGCGGAGAAATTGGAGGACTGGCCGTTGTTGAAAGTACCGTCGCCCGCGGTGACTCCGAGTCCGGGGGGATTCGTCGCCGTCACGACATCATGAGTCGGATTGGCCTCGACAAAGACCGCCTGGAAGATCCGCGGCCCGGTGACAGCCAGGTTGAGCACCGCGTTCGTGCTGATCGTGGCTCCCGCCTCCTCCCAGCGTCCGAACAAATACCCCTGGCTGGCGGTGGCGGTGAGCTGGGCGTTCGAGCCGTGCTGGAAGAAGCCCGCGCCCGCCACGCTGCCCGCGCCTGCCGGAGTGATGGAAGCCGAAACTTGATAGGAGGGCAGCGCGAACTCGGCCACAAGGTTGCGGTTTGCGGTGGCATTGAAGGAATAACCGGCGCTGGCGCTGACAAAGGAGCCGTTTTGCGTCCAGCGCACAAACTGCCAGGGCAGCAGGGAGGTGTCAGGAGTGGCGGTGACCGTGACCGGAGTGCCCGCGAGGAAGGTGCCGCCGCCGCTGACCGCGCCGCGCGCGGGATCGGGTGTGGAGACGCTCACCGTCCAGTATTGCAGGATGGTGAAGCTGGTCTGCGCGGTGTTCACCTCCGCCGTTGTGTTCGAGACGCCGTCGTGCTCATAGACATCGTTTTGAGCGTCAGCGGTGACGCTGATCTGATAGACCCCGGCCGCAGTCGTGACCACGCTGGCGTCGCGTGGAAGGCTGCCGCCGGCGCTGATGCCTCCCGGTGTCCGCAGTTCGTCGAGCAGGGTGGCCCCGGTCGTTGTGTTGACCACGCGCACACGCTCCTTGAATCCGGCGGGGGCCGCCAGATTGCCCGTGTTTGCCAGATTCCAGGTGATCGAAAACTCGTCCGCCACCGGGCCTGTGACTCCGAGATTCTGCACCACCAAATTTGGATATGGAGCAAGCGCCACAGGGAAGGTCGTCGCGCTGGCGGAGGTGTTGTCATTCTCCAGGATGACCTCGTCCACCTGGTTCGTGAAGTCTGTGCGGGCGATCAAATAGTAATCCCCCACCGCGCCCTGGGGCAGCGTCGAAGTGCCGGTCACGGTGTATGACGCGCCCATGCCCAGGCCGCCGTTGCGGACAAAAACACCGACTTCGGAATCATCCTGGTCGCCAAAAATGAGGTTTTTCGAAAGCACGAGCCGGTCGCTCCAGGGAACGTCAGGAATGTCAGCCGAGCCGACATTGGACACGGTGAACTCATAGGTGTAGGTGTCGCCGCTTTGCAGGCCCATTTCCGGCGGCAGCACCACCTCGGTGACCTGGAGGTTTGGAATCGCCACCGAGGAGGTGTCATGCACCTGCAACTCGGCCACATACTGGCTCATGTAGTTCCCCGTGGCGCCCGTGGAGCGCACGAGCATGAAGTAGTCACCCGGTGTGTTGATGCGCACCTCGGCGGAGCCGTCGCCAGGAGCGCCATTGATCTCGCTCATGAAAACGCCCGAGGAATTGTAAACCGCCACGACAGGCAGGAAGGAACTGGTGGCGGGCAGGGTGGCGGAAACGAAGATCGTCTTGCCCGCCGGGACGGCGCCCAGGGCGTAGTAATCAAGGTCCGAGGGCGTGTGAACGATGCCCGCCGCGCGCGCCACGCTGATGTCCCCCATCGGCGCCAGAGTCAGCGGCGTGGCGGAGGCGATGTTGTTGTTCGACTCGATCTCGACCTGAGCCAGCGCCGGATCAATCAGCGACAGCCTGAAGCGGTACTCCTCCTGCCAGGTGTTCCATTCGTTCACCTGGACATAGTGCGTGCCGGTGGCGTTGAGCGTGAGAGTGGCAAACAAGCCCTGGTTGTTGTTGCCTATGTTGCCCTCCCACAGAACTGAGTTGTCAGGGCGGCGGATGCGCCAGTAAAGATCAGTGGAGGGGGATGCGCCGACCAACTCCGTGTCGAAGGTGAGCTTCTGGCCCGCCGCACCCTGGAATGACCAGTAGTGCGTGTCGCCGGAGGAAGTGCGTCGTCCGCGCCCGGCTCCTGTGATCAGACCGTCAGGTTCTTCCACCTGCACAAGAGCCGTGGCCGTCGCGGGCGTGTTGCTGCCTGGATTGATCGTCGTGAAGCCGGGCACTTGAGCCACGCTAAAATTCCTGACAAAGGCGCCGGGCATGTTGTTGCCATAGGTGTCCTTCAGCCCGGCCACCGTCAGGCGGTATATGCCGGGAGGCAGCGGCGCGGCGAGATTGAACGACGCGCTCAGCCCTGATGAATAGGCGGCGGGTGAAACCGGGTAAATCACATCATCACTCGTGCCCAGCACCATGTCGGCTCCGGCCTCGCGGAGCGCGTAGGTGGCCGGATTCGTCACCGTGGAGGCCAGCATGTCCTCATTGAAGGAAAGAGTGAAACTGTTGATGAAAGCCAGTGTCGAAGCCCCCTCGGCGGGCAGGCTGGTTCCCGTGATCTGAGGCGGCAGCGCGTCGGTGAGCGAGAGCGCCGCCTGGTAGATGCAGTGGAGGTTGCGATTGCCCGCGCTCTCGGAAAAATGCAGAAAATACTGCCCCTCCGCGCCGCCCGCCACCGTGTGGCTGACATTCAGCCCGCCCGCGCCTGAGGAGGCCACCTCCGAGCCCCCGGCGTTCAGGATGCGCAGCAGGCCGGTGGTGAAGGTGCTGTTCTGCGGGCGGTTGAGCGTCACATTGATCTGCGTCCCGCCCGCCAGATTTCCCAGGCTCCAGAAGTCGCCGGATGTGTCGTTCCCGGCGATGTGACCGAAGATTTTCGCGGACCTGGACCCAGACGCCGCATTGAAGGCCGCGAGCGTCGCCTGCCCGGTGCTGTTGTTGACCTCCGCCTCGATCTGCGTTTGCGCATCCACCGTGGTGACCCGGAAACGATATTCATGGGTGCTGTAGTGCCAGGGGGAAACACGCAGATAATACCTTCCATCATATGGAATGAGGAATGGCTGGGTGTAAACATAGCCATTGCTGGCGATGCTGGAGGAACCCAGGATATGCGCGCCGCGGTGGTCGTAGAGATTGAAATCAAAGCCGCTGCTTGAAGGTGCTCCGGGGCTTTCAGCGGCGATGATGAGACGCTCGCCGCCCTTCGCGGAGAACTGGTAGTAATCCGAGTCCGAATCCGTTTCGAGATGGCCGCGCCCGTAGCCGTGGCGCATGCCGGCAACGATGGTGTCGGCGTTCAAATTGAACGACCCGAGGCCCAGATAGACTCTGACAGCGGCCTGGTCGTGCGAAAGGGCGATCATGTCGCGCATTCCGTCGCCGTTGAGGTCCTCCACGGCTGCATCGAGCACCTGGTTCAACTCCGTCCAGATGGAGGCTGAATTGAAGCTGAGAACGGGAGTGGCCTTGTTCTGGCGGGCCACCAAGGCACCCCAGCGCGGCGCAAGAATGTCGGGATAGCCGTCTCCATTCAGATCACCCACACGCATGTTGTACTGGTTGCGGTTGCCGTCCAGAGTCCAGTTCACATGAGGCTGGAACGTGCCGTCGCCGTTGCCATTGAGGATGTTGACCGCGTTTTGACTGCTGCCGTAGCAGACCACCAGGTCGGCTTTGAAATCACCGTTGAAGTCCGCCACCGCGATGCCGGTGGGGTTGTTGCGATCCGTGGCATGGCGCACAGGATCACCAAACGCGCCGGCCCCTGTCGCCAGGAAGACCAGGATGTCATTGCTGTCATTGTTGGCTGAGGCGATGTCTGAAAGACCGTTGCCGTCAAAGTCCGCCACCGCGAGGTGATATGGCCGCCATGAGGGGGAAAGCCCCGCGCCGGCAAAGCTGTGGGTGAAACCACCGAGTCCGTCGCCGAGGTAAATGCTGAGGCTGCGCCCGTTGACTCCGGTGAGATGGTTCGTCACGGCAAAGTCGGGATTGCCGTCGCCATTGAAATCCCCGGCTGCGGCGGAAAGCGGTCCGTCACCGGCGGCAAGAGTGGCGTGCAGGGTCAGGGTTCCGTTTCCGTTGTTGCGGAAGATCGTCGTCTGGTCGGCATTGTAGATTGGCACCACCACGTCCATGAGGCCGTCCTTGTCGAAGTCCACCAGGCACATGTAATGCGGCTGGCTGCCGGTGGCGTATGTCACCGGCGCGCCAAAAGTGCCGTTGCCGGCGCCAAGGCGGGTCGTTATATTGTTCGAGTCGCGGTTCGAGACGACGAGGTCTTTTTCGCCGTCACCGTTCAAATCAACCAGCAGCAGGCTGATGGGCGCGCTGCCGCCGGAAGTGAAGGAAGGCTGCACGGCGTAGGAACCGTCGAATCCGCCGGGGGTGGTGATGCCGGATAGAATTTCCGCCGTGGCCAGCGTGTTGTTGTTGCGCCCTTCGGTGACAAACCCGGCCACATCCTGGATGTTGAAGAACCTCACATGGCTGGCATCCATCGGCCGCTCGAAGAGGTCCCTCAATCCGGTGCCCGCTGTGAAGCGGTAAGCCCCGGCTTGCAGCGGTCCGTCCATGATTCGCAGAGTCGCGGAAAGGCCGCTCGTGTAGGACGAGGGTGACAGGGTGTAAGGCACGTCGTCCGCGTCATCGAAGACGCCGTTCGGCCCGGCGCTGCGCAACTCGTAGTTGGCGGCATTGACCACGGTGGATGCGAGCATGTCCTCGCTGAAGCCCAGGGTGAAGACGGGATGCGGGAAGGTGACGGTGCTGCCTTCAGCGGGCAGGGAGTTCGAGGTGATGAACGGCGGCGTCACGTCCTCAATGGTGATGGACGCCTGATAAAGGGATGTGACCGAGCGTTCATTCCTATGCACGCGCAGCCTGTAGGAGGCGGCATCCGACGCGCCGAGAGTGAACTGAAGAGGACCTGCGCCCGGAGCAGCAAACGCCATCTGTGTGCCATCCGATTTGAAAAGCGTCAAAAATGGCTGGGCGGCAAGCGCTGGCGGCACCGCGCCAGCCACAGTGTCCGGGCCGGCTGCGGCGCTGGCCGCGGCCTGGGCGTCATTGTAGGCGCCGTCCCAGACTCGGAACTCGCTGTATGCACCGTTGAGATTGCCATCGGATGTCCAGTTGGAGCGGCCAAGCCAGTTGTTCAAATCGGCGATCCCTGTCAGCATGGCCGCCGTGCCAAACGAACCACGCAGCACGCCATCCCGGTAATATTTGATGACGCCCCCGGAAGCCCCGGCGGACTCATAAACCACCGCGTAATGAAACTGCTGCCCGGCGGAGTATGAGACGCCAAAATCCGCGGAGTTCGAGGCGCCCGAGTTGATGGAAATGCGATTGCTGGTCAATGTGCCGCTGACCTGCGCAGACAGGAAAAAATGCTGCCCTCCTGTGGCCGAGCCGCCCGGACTCAAAAGCTCGCCAGCCGTTCCTGTGCCGAAATCGAACAGCCGCGACCAGTTTTGAGAGCCATTGATCGTCGCCCAGCCTTCGAAGGTGGCGCTGCCTGTCCGGCTGGAAACGATGCCATTGGGCAGGTCTATGTAGGGTGCGGACCCTGACGCGCCTCCTGGCAAGACGACCTGTCCTCCGCCCACCACAGCACCTGTGCCCAGCAGATTGGCGCTGGGCAGGCTGGTCACAGAATCAGTGAACTCCGTGGCTCCTACGGCTTCTCCAAAGCTCCAGCGGTGCTTGAGTTCAAGCGCCTGCATGGACGGCAAATTGTCCACCGCAAGTTGCGGCGCCACGACGGAAATTGTGACCTGCGTGCCGGGAGTGAGATTACCAAGATTAAAAAAGTCGCCCGAGGTGTCAGGAGGCATGTTCACCCCCAGAACCGTCGTGGTGAGCTGGCCTGCGGACAGCGCCAGCGGAGGCGTGTTGAACTGGCTCACCGAATTGTTGCTCTCCACTTCCGCAAACACTGGGGGACGAGCCAAAGTCAGCCTCGCCCGGTATTCCGCTGTTCCTCCGTGGTTCGGAGCCACACGCAAATAATAAGTGCCGGACTGCGGCAAGGTGACAGTCCATTCCCCGTAGCCATTGGAATTCGCGTTGAAGCCGCCGATGTGGGTGCCCACGCTGTTATAGATGTTGTAGTTCCTGCCTGAAGAGCCTTGCGCGCCGGGCGTTTCCGTGGTGATGAGCAGCCGGTCCTGCACCAGCGCGCTAAACGAGTACCAGTCAACATCCGAGTCCGTCGTCAAATGCCCGCGCAGCGCGCCATGACGCATGCCCGCCACCACGGCGTCCTCCGCCAAGGGCTGGCTGGAGTTGCCGGTCCAAACATAAAGACGGTTTTGATTGTAGGAGTTCGCCAGCAAGTCCACCCGCCCGTCCCCATTCACATCCGACCAGGCAAGACCGCCGGTGTTGCTGGAGTCCGAATAACGAACCGGTGCTGAAAAGTTGATCGTGCCATCTCCGCGGTTTTGGCAAACCACGACCCCGTTGTACCTGGCGATGAGCAGGTCCGGCCAGCCGTCGCCATTGAGGTCGGGCGACTCCATGTAAAACATGTTGGAGTTGCCATCCACATCAAAGGTCGTGAACGGCTCAAAGGTTCCATCCCCTCTGCCTTTCAACACACTGACGCGGTTGTGGAACTCGGTGCATACGGCCATGTCGAGGTGGCCATCCCCGTCAAAATCCGCCACACCGGCGCCCGTGGGCTCCGTGTCTTCCACTGGATAAAACACCGGCTGCGCAAAGGTTCCGTTATTGGCGCCGGTGTTGAGGAACACCGCCATGTCATCCAGCACATAATCCCCCGCAGCGAGGTCGTCCGTGCCGTCGCCGTTGAAGTCGCCGGCCGTCAGCGCGTAAAACTGCACCGTTTGACCGCTGACCGTGATCTTGCTCTCCGTGAAACTTCCGGCGCCGTCACCGAGCAGAATACTGATGCTGCGCCCTCCCGTGCCAGTCAGATGGTTCACCACCGCGAGATCGGTGAAGGCGTCGCCATTGAAGTTCCCCTTCACCATGTGGATGGGGCCGTCACCGACAGGGATGACCGGACCGGGGGTCAGCGTGCCGTCCCCGGGGTTGTTGTAGATGCGCACCTGGTCGCTGCCGTGGCAGGAGACCACCACATCCAGCCGCCCGTCGCTGTTCACATCCACCAGCTCGATGTCCCAGGGATTCGTGCCGCTGGCGTAATTCACCGCAGCGCCGAAAGTTCCATCCGGGTTGCCGGGCAGCACTGAAATCTGCGCCGCGTTATGCAGGGCGATGATGGCTTCCTTGTGTCCGTCGCCGTCAAGATCAAGCAGCTTCAATCCCCAGGGACCGTTGCCAGTCGCCGTGAAACCCGCCGACGTAAACGATCCGTCATGCGCCGCGCCGGGACTGGTGCTGATCGAGTCCGCTGTTTGCAAAGTCTCGTTGCTGCGGCTTTCAAAAACATAACCCGGCACTCCGGCGACGGTGAACAGGCGCGTGTGGGAGGAAAGCAATGGGTTGGCGAATTTGTCGGTCAGCCCGGTTCCAGCGATAAAGCGGTAGTTTCCGGGTTGGAGCGGGCCGTCCGGGATGTGGTAGCTGGCGGACAGTCCGGCGCTGTAGGCTTGGGGCACCACTGTGTAAACATCATCATCCGCCGTGCCGAAAACGCCGTCCACTCCCGCCGCGCGCAGGTCGTAGTTCGCCGCGTTCGTCACCGTCGAGGCCAGCATGTCCTCGCTGAAGGTGACGGTGAAATTCGGACCGGCATATGACACTGTGGCGCCCTCCGCAGGCAGGGAGACAGCCGTGACGAAAGGCTGCTCAGGGTCCGTGATGGTCACATCCACGAGGTACTCCGAGTGCAGGCCGCGCGTGCTGGCGGCATCGAAGACCCGGAAGTAATAGGCGCTCTCATTGCCAGCGGTGACGGCGTAACTCAGTTGGGGATCGCCCGCGTCGCTGACCGCCACCTGAGTCCCGTCGGTCTTGAAAATGGCCATCCTGCCCGACAATGGGCTGCTTTGCGGGATGCGCAGATCAAGCGTGATCTCGGCGCCCGCGCCCAGATTGCCGAGGGACCAGTAGTCGCCGCTCGTGTCATCTCCGGCAATGTAACCCGCCGCCGCCCCTGTCAGCGAGCCGACTCCAAGAGTCAGCGCGACGGAGTCCGCCTGCCCGATGGAATTGTTTGCCTCGCTCTCGATCGTGGTCGGCACGTCGAAAGCCGAGACGCGGAAGCGGTACTCGCCCGTGTAACCATGGTTGTGCGCCACACGAACATAATAGGTGCCCGGCGCGTTCAGGTTCAACTGCGCTGTCTGGCCAATGCCATTGGATGCCGCGTTGAATCCCGTGACATGCGCGCCGTCCGCGTCATAGATGTTATAGTTCAACCCGGATGAGCCTGGATTGAGGGGAATGTCAGCCGCCAGAACAACGCGCTTCGGCCCGTCAATCGTGAAAGAGAACCAGTCCACGTCACCGTCGAGGATGCGCCCTCTGCCATGCGTGTTGCCGAGGCTTGCCAGAGTCGCGTCCTGTGTCAGCGGAATCTGAGGGTTGCCCAGAAGAGTGCGAATACGGTTACTGTTCCATTCATTGACAACCAAATCAGGAAGTGTGTCTCCATTCACATCCTGAAGCACGAAGCCCAGCGCGTATCCGATCTGGTAGCGCAACGCGCCGGTAAAAGCGGGTGCAACGGTCGAGCGTGAGTTATACACCACTTCCAGACCGTTCGTGCGTGGAATGACCAAGTCCACCCAGCCGTCTTCATCAACATCCACCGCCTCGGCGAAATATTGGCTGGCGTTAACTGCCAGCGGCCATGTGGCAAATGCTTGAAAAGTCCCGTCTCCATTGCCTTTCAAGATTGAGACAAGGGTGCTCGTCTCCGCCATCACCATGGCGTCCAGATTACCGTCATGGTCAAAGTCGGCCAGTCCAATGGAAGTGGGATTGACACCGCTGATGGCAAAATCCACGGGCGCATCAAAAGTTCCATCGCCATTGCCCTGAAAGACACGCATCATGTCCGTGTCGAAATCTCCCACGACCAGGTCGTCGTGTCCGTCCCCATTCACATCCCCCGTGCTAAAGCCATACGGACGAAAAACATTTCCCGCGACGGACACCTTGCTTTCTGTGAAGCTTCCTGATCCATCTGCCAGCAGGATGCTGATGCTGCGCCCGCCCGTTCCGGTGTTGAAGTTGACCACGGCCAAGTCGGTGATTGTGTCTTCGTCGAAGTCCGCCTTCACAATGTGAATGGGTCCGTCTCCCACAGTAATGGAACCGTCCGCGGAAAGAGTGCCGTCCCCATTGTTCCGGTGCAGGCGGACTTGATCCGAGGAATGGCATACCACGATCACATCCAGAAGTCCGTCATTATCATAGTCGAGCAACTCCAGTGCCCAAGGATTCGACCCGGTTGCGTAGTTCGTGCTAGTCGGATCAAATGAGCCGTTCGCGATGCCAGGGTAAACTCTGATCTGATTTGAGTTATGAGCGGCCACGATGGCTTCTTTCGCTCCATCGCCGTCCAGATCCAGAAGCCGCAGACGGTGCGGTCCCGTGCCGGCGGCGATGTCATGCGTGTAAGTGAAGGAGCGGTCAAACACCGCCGCCGCTGGCGCGTTCAGCGGTGTGGCTTTCAGGCGGTCATTGTTGTCACGATTCTCCACCACGAAAGGCGTTTTGGCGGTGACGGTGAAAAGGGTGTCGCTGTCCGCCGCCAGTCCGTTGCCCGCTCGGTCCTGCACTCCGGTGGTGAGCCGCAGGCGGTGCAGACCAGGCTGCAGCGGCTCGTTCACGACCGTGAAGTAGGCCGTCGTGGCAAGCCCGTCATAAGAGTTGCTCAAGGTGTGGGCATGGTCGTCCGCCGTGTCGAGCACGCCGTCAGCGCCAGCGTGGGTGAGGATCACGTTGGCCGCGTTTTGCAGCGTGGAGGGCAGCATTCTTTCAGAGAAGTCCACCCGCATTCCCGCAAACACCGCGTTGAGCGCGGGGGCCGGCCCGCTGTAGGCCGAAAGGCTGTAGCTTCCAGGATGGCTGCCCTTGTTTGATGAGGAGACGCCGTTTTGCGGCGTGCCGGTGTAGCTCGACTCGCCAGGCAGGATGGTCACCGTCACCAAGCCTGTCTCGCCGTTGGCAAGCAGACCCGCGTGGCGGACCGCAGATGCCAGCGCGCTGTCATCTGAATAGACCCCCGTGCCCCACACTGCCCCGCCGCCGCCGGTCACCTGCACATGAAAGCTTGTTCCATTCTGGCCGCGATAAGCCGTCATGCTGCCGGGGTTCATGATCAAATCAGGCGCCCCCTCAAAAGTGTGCCCAAACACCGGCACAGGCGCGGCCCTCACCACCGAGGGGATGGCCGCGTCAGTCACCGTCACACTCGCCACATACTGCGCCATCAATCCCGTCCTCGCCGCGCTGAAGGCGCCCGCGCCAGCCGTGCCCGCCCACTCCGCGCCGCCATTGATGACACCGTTCAGCGCGTTCGCCGTGGCATCCGCCAGCGCGGCGCCGGATCCCTCGTTGAACTTGTAGTAGGCCGCCAGCCCCGCCTCGTTTCCGTTCAGTTCGTTGTCCAGGTTCGCAGCGATCTCCGCCGCGCTGCGCGCCACATTCCACACGCGCACTTCGTCAATCAGCCCGCGGAACCTGCCCGCGTAGCCCGATCCGATGACCGCGTTCAAAGCACCCGCCACAGCCGGAAAATAGGATGCGTTGACCTCGTTCACCAGTTTGCCATTGAAGTACCAGAAAAGCTTCCTCGGCTCGCTGTCCAGCCGCCGCACCAGCGCAATGTGGGTCCACTCCCCGGCGGTCATAAGCTTGTTGGAAAAGAAGCCCTGGTAGGGGTTGTTGTCTCCGCCGTTTGTCCCGTAAAAATAATTGATGCCGCCGTCCGTCTCGATCGTCATCGTGCCCTCGCCGCCGTAGGCCTTGTTCCAGGGATTGCGCCGCCCGCCGAAGTCGTCCGGCTTGATCCACATCTCGATGGTCTGATCCCCCGTGATGCGCAGCTCGTTCGGATTGCCCAGCGCCACATCATCGTTCGTTCCGTCAAAGCGCAGCGAATGACCGGACAGCTCGGGATTCACCCGCAAGCGCAGCACATACTCAGCGGATGAAGGTATCGCCCCGTTGAGCACCGCGCCAAATGTCGTCGCCACGGGCGATCCTTCCGAGCCTTTCGCAAACAGCGTCATCTCCACATCCCCAGCCACCAGAGTCGAGAGCGCCGGCAGGCCGAGACTGACATTCACCGAGTTCCCCGCCGCCAGTGTGCCGAGATCAAAATAATCCGCGCCCTCCTTCAGCACTCCCGCCGCCTTCGTTGTGAAGCCGCCCCCGGTAGGAGTCAGTGTGGGCAGCGTGGGTGTGTATTGAGTGTCGTTTGGCTCCGCCTCCAGCGCAAAACCCCGCCCCATGTCCACCCGCATCTGAAATGCCGATGCCACGCTGTCCGCATAAAACTGGATCGTGTAGCTGCCCGGCGTTGTCACTGTGAAGCTTTGGATCATTGTCTCGCCTTGCTGGGTGCCGTTGTTCGATGCCTGAAGCGTGCCGCCCGCATTGTAGAGACGCAGCCTTGGGTTCGAACCCACCGCGCTCGTCACCGCCCAGATCGTCACACGGTCCCCGCCCTCGAGCTCCACCAGCCAGGATTTGGCATTGGCCACACCAATGCCGGTCAGGCTGTCATTGACCACGTTGGAGTAAAAACCGCTGGCCGGAGGACTTTCCGTCAGTCCAAGCTGGGATTGTGAAAATGCCTGCGCGGCAGTCATCATCCACGCCATCAGCGCCGCCACTCCGCCAAGGTTTGTTTGAATCTTTTTCATGGCATCAAAAGGGGTTGGAATTCTCGCATCGTAATTTTGCGCGGAATGCCGCGATCCTTGCAAAATTCACCGATGCCGTCAACCCATAAGCCGTGACAAAATCATGATTCAAACATGCCCGTCATGGCCCGTTTGATGCTTCCCTTTAAATGTCGTGTCGCGCAAGCTTCTCGCTTCCTTGTCCTGACGCGCGGGATCATCCATGCGTGTGATTTTCAGATGCGCGGCAGGGAAGGGTGGTGTCGAGTGCAGCATGAAGCTCCACATCTTTCTCACACTTGCCGCCGTCGTCAGTCTCTCCGCGCTGGACCGGCCAAATGTCATCCTCATCGTCGCCGATGACATGGGTTACGCGGATGCGGGCTGTTTCGGCTCGCAGACCATCCGCACCCCGCATCTCGACCGCATGGCGGCGGAGGGGTCGAAATTCACCTCCTTCTATGTGGCGCAGGCCGTCTGCACCGCCTCGCGCGCCGCCCTCATGACCGGCTGCTATCCGAACCGCATCGGCATGCAGGGCGCGCTCAACCACACCAGCAAGGAGGGTGTCCATCCCGGCGAGCGCATGATGCCGGAGGTCTTCAAAGCCGGCGGCTACGCCACTGCCGCCTTCGGCAAATGGCACCTCGGCACCGTAATGAAGTTCCACCCGTGCCGCCGCGGCTTCGACGAGTTCTGGGGCATACCCTACTCGAACGACAACAGCAAATTCCACCCCAGTCTCGCCGCCGAAATGCCGCCGCTGCCGCTCTACGAGGATGAGCGTGTCATTGAGACCGACCCCGACCAGAGCCAGTTCACCCGCCGCATCACCGAGAAGTCCGTCAGCTTCATCCGCCGGCACAAGGACAAGCCCTTTTTCCTCTATGTGCCGCACATCATGCCGCATGTGCCCATCTTCGCCTCCGCGCGCTTCAAAGGCGGCTCGCCGCACGGCCTCTACGCCGATGTCGTCGAGGAGCTCGACTGGTCTGTCGGCATGATCCTGGAGGCCGTCCACCAGGCAGGAGTGGACGACAAGACCCTCGTCATCTTTTTCTCCGACAACGGCCCCTTTCTCAGCTATGGCAACCACGCCGGCAGCGCCGCCCCGCTGCGCGAGGGAAAGCTCACCACCTTCGAGGGCGGCGTGCGGGTGCCATGCATCATGCGCTGGCCAGGTCATGTGCCCGGCGGGCGTGAACTCGACACGCTCGTCACCGCCATGGACCTCATGCCAACCTTCAGCGCCTGGCTCGGCGCGGAGCCGCCCGCGCTGAAAATTGACGGGCGCGACATCAGCGATGTCCTGCTCGGCAAAGACGGCGCGGAAAGCCCGCACGAAGCCTTCGCCTTCTACGCCGGCAAGGAATTCCAGGCCATACGCTCCGGTGACTGGAAGCTGCACTTCGAGCACCCCTACATCACCCCGCATGAGACCCCTGGAAAAGACGGCAAACCCTCGAACTGGGAGAACATGACACCCGCCTCCATCACCCAGTCCGGTATTGAGGGCATTGCCACACGGCACGGATATAAAGTCGCCAGCCAGCCCCTGGCTCTCTACAATCTGCGCGCCGACATCGGCGAAACGACCGATGTCAGCGCCGCGCATCCCGATGTCGTGGAGCGCCTCCAAAAGCTCGCTGAACCCATCCGCCATGAACTCGGCGACACCTTGACCAACACCCCCGCCGCAGCCGCGCGCCCGCAGGGCAGGGAGGAGTAGTGCTGGTGTTTTGGAGGAGCGGCCCCGCCACGCGCCGGATGCCGGTCGCACGGTCATTCTTCTGCAGGAAAAAGCGGGGCATTCCGCGCCCCGTGCTTACCGCTTGGAGTCGAGTTCGGAGAGCATGCGCCCGGCTTCGGCGTGTTCGGGTTCGTCGTGGCAATGACGCAGGAAGATGGCCAGCGGCTCGCGGGCCTCCGCGGCGCGTCCCAGTTTCCAAAGCGCCCGGGCTTGGGGCCAGTAATGGGAATAGAAAGTGGGGTACTTCCCCACGAGTTCCTCAGCGGCGGCGAGCACGGCGGTCCAGTCCCCGCGCATTTGTGCCAGATGGCATTCCAGATTGAGTTGGTCCATGCGCTCGGGGTAGGCGCGCAGACAAAAGTCGAACCAGCCGGGCGGCAGGTTTTCGTGCTGGCCGAGCAGTCCGGCCAGTTCCAGCGCGTAACGCGCCGCGCCACTGTGGCGGCCCGTCCATGCCCTGCCAAGGGCTTCCTGGAAGGCCGCTTCCGTTGCCTCCACCGCCAGTGCCAGCTCGTCCTGCCTGTTGGTGAGTTTCAAGGCTGGGATGATGATGTGCATGCGGCCTGGATCGAGCAGCGCGTCGGCTCCGAGCGCGTCCAGCGCCTTGCGGGCGAGCGCAGCATCTTCGGTGGCGAGGGCGCGGCGCAGTTGCATCCAGCGCAGTTCGGTCTGGCTGTCGGGGTCTTTGATCTGGCGAAGCATGGCGTCCACATCCAGCGGGCCGCCGGTGCGCAGGGCGATGCGCGCCTCGATGAGACGGATGGCGGAATGGGCGGCGGTGTCACGCGCCTCGCGCCAGGGTAGGAGCGACTCCTGGAGGTGGGCGCGCTCGGTCTCGCTGTCGAGGTCGGCGAGGTCTTCGGCAAGGCTCGCAAGATCGGCGCGCGCGGTGTCGTCCTCCACGGGCGCGGTGGTCATGGCGCTGATGAGGCGGCGGCGCAGGGAGGCGGTGCCGGCGGCGTCGAGTTCTGACAGGACTGACGCCAGGGTGTGCCAGTCGGTGAGGTCCTGGCGCTCATGGCGGTCGTGGCGCAGCTCATGCAAAAAAACGGCCAGCCAGCGGGCTGAGCCGAGAGCGTCGTAGTCCGCGCCGCCGAAGATATCACAATCGTCTGGAACGCCCTTCAATTGCTCGCGGGGAGGTTCTTCGAGGACGATGCGGGCCAGCGCCTCATGCACGGGCTGGAGGCGTTTGACGGCGGAGAGTTTTTTGACAAGGCCGAGGCGCAGGGTCTGCAACTCGGAGGCGTCGAAACCGGCCGGTTTGCGCGCGGGGGCGAGCGCGTCGGCGACGGCCTGCGCGGCATCGGGCCTGCCATGCCGGAGTGCCCGGTCGGCGAGCCATTCGACGAGGAGTTCGAGCAGGTAGGAGTCTTTTTCTTTGAGGATGGTCTGGACGGCTCGCGTGGAGGCGGCAGGGCTGGCGGCAGAGGCGGGGCCGGTTTCAAAACGAGGTCCACGACATTGAGAACGTCACGCGTGTACTCGTCGAGGATGAGGTCGTCGTGTTTTTTGGAGAAGCGAAGCCAGGTCTCTTTTTCATCGTGGTCGGCGCAGACGATGGCGGTGACACGAAGGGCGCGGTCTTTGAGATCGGCGGGCGCCTGCGGGTCGTCGAGCAGAGTGCTGACTCCGGCGTGAAACTGGTCCCGCGTGAGGGCATTGAGCCGCGGCCAGAGGGAGAGCGCATTGGCGAACCAGCGGACGCGGTCTTCAGCATCAAGGGAAGTCTCCTGAGCGGCGAGGAGCCAGAGCTTGCAGCGCGGGACGGGTGGCAGGTTGTCCGCCTCCTCGTCGAGATCGGCATCCTCGTCATTGAGGCCGGCATCGGCCAGGCTGAGCGGCTGCACGGCGTCGAACCAGGGTGGCGCGTGGCGCTCCAGCCAGCGCTGGACGGTCCGCGTGACGGCGGCGCCCTCGGTTTCGGAGCGCAGCATGTCTTTAAGCGCGGCCAGCGCCTCCTGGTCCTGGCTGTGCGCGGGGTGGCTTAACTCGCCCTCCAGCAGAGGGCGTATTTCGGATTGCATGTCCTCCAAGCGCAGGAGGCGGACGAGCTGCCGGACGGACGCCATGCGGTCCTGGCGCAAAGCGGGCGCTGCCAGATCCTGGCGAAGGCGTGTGATGCAGGCGGGGCGCTCGTTTTTTTCTTCGACGGCGGCCAGTGCCCAGAGACGTGACATGGTGAAGGAGATGGCATGGTCGTCGCGCGGGTGGGCGTTGAAGTACTCGCCGATGTGGTTCAGGGCGGCTTCTTGCTGGTCGGTGTCCAGAAAGCACATGACGGAGTAGAGGGAGCGCGCGCGGCGGTTATCCTCGGTGAAGACGCGCCCGGATTCGAGCAGGGAGAGATTGAACAGTTTGAGTTCCCTGACATGGCGCGGATGCAGGTCCTCCATGCGGTAGAGGGAGGCCCAGACGGTGTTGATGACATGCGCGGGCACCCAGCGGGCGTTGTGGGCGAGCTGGCGGAAGAGTTCCCCGGCGCGGGCGGCGTCCTTTTCCTGCACGGCCTGGCTGATCTCGGCGCCAAATGCGGCCACGTCGTGGATGGCGGGCTCGATGTCTGACTCGGGGATGCCGAGAGTGTCGCGCAGCTTTTTCCAGTCCGGCCACCAAGCCGGCTCCAGACTCCAGGTGGCGCGCGCCAGGGCGGGTTCGTCGGCGAATTGCAGCATGGCTTCAAGGGTCTCCTTCATGCCGGTGTGGCGGAGATAAAAGTCGCGGCTTCCGCCGGCGAGGGACAGCAGGCGCAGCGCTTCGTCCACGTTGCCCTGCTCCAGCCGCAGATGGGCGGCGCGCAGCAGGCCGTCCCCGCTGGAGCCGAACTGGGTCAGGCGCTCCAGGCGCGTCCAGGTCCCGGCGGCTTTTTCCCATTCATGCAAGTGCTCGTGACAAGCCGCCGCGCGCACGATAAAGGTGGGCTGGTAGGCCGGCGGCATGTCATTGTCATCCGCCAGAGTGGAGAAGTGCTTCGCAGCGGAGGCCTTGTCCTGGACGAGGTTTTCCAGCACGACGCCCTGGAGGTAGCGCATCTCCCAGTAATGATCGTCCGCGCGCGGGAGGCGCAGGCCGAGATCGAGCAAAAAGCGCATCAGATCGGAGGGCTGGGACGGCTGGCTCTGACGCTCGTGGTGCTCCAGATGCGCCGCCGCGCGCCAGAGCAGGCGGGGGAAGTCCGTGCCCGGCTCGAACGCGGTGAGCAGGCGCAAGGCCAGGCGGTGGCCGAGATCGCTGCTGGCAGCGTTGTCGGCGGCCTCGAATGCCTTGGCGCATTCCTCGCGGGACTGCGGCCAGCCATCCGGCGGCGGCTTGAGCGCGGGGGTGTCGGGCCGGGCTTCGAGCCATGCCTGGAGATCTTTTTGTAGAGCCGCGGCCACGGCTCCGCCGCGCAGGGCGTTGCCCGCCTCAGCCAGGGCGCGGGCGAAACCCTCATTTTTAAAGTCCAGCTTCTCCAGGATGTCGAGCAGGGTCGCCGCCTGCGCGGACTTGCCATCCTCATGGAGTCCGGCGACGAGTTGCGCCAGGGCGGTGAGGGCGGGGACAGAGAGATCCTCTCCGCGCTCAATGAGGCTGGCCAGGAGCGGGGGCAGTTCTTGCTGGCGGTCGAGTTCCAGGAGATGCATGGCCGCGCGGGCCAGCAGCGGCGGTGTGGACTCTGCCTGTTCAAGCAAGAGTCCCGCGCGCGCCGCGGCCAGCGCGCCCTCTTTTTGATCCAGTTCAGCGCGTGCACGCGAAAGCTGGAATCCGGCCCAGGCGCGCCGGTAGGCGCTGAGCGTGGTGTCACCGGCCAAGCCCTCGAAGGTTCGGGCAGCCTCCTCGTGCTGTTTGAGGTCCATGAGCACGAGCGCGCGGAGGTAGCGCCCCCATGCCAGGATTTCGGGGGTGATCTTCGGGGAGGGCGCGGCCAGGATCTCGCGCAGGGCTTTTTCCGCCTCGGCATGCTTGTCCTGCTCCCAGTCCGCGGTTGCCAGGCGCGTGCGTGTGTTGAAAACGGTCACAGGGTCGTCGGGGAAGAACTCCAACACCTTGCGCAAGGCGGCGCGGCGCAGGTCCAGGTTCCCGTTTTCCGGGTAGCGCCGGTCCACGAGTGCGAGCTGGCCCTCACCGGTCGGCATGAGTGGGAATTTCCCCAGCGTGATGGCCGCTTCCGAGGATGGAGCGGACGGGGTCTCGCCGGAGCGGGCCAGCCAGAGCGGTCGTTGCAGCCAGGCGTCCAGGGATTGCGCGCCGCGCCAGACGACTTGGTGCGCCGCCGGAGTCAGATCGCCGCGCAGCACGCGCCCTTCATAAAAGGTGCGGAGCAGACCCGAACCCGGCTCCCAGCGCGCCTCCACCTCGTAGGCCTCCGTGTGCAGATCAAAAGGCGGCGGTGTCTCCGCTGCGGTCCAGCCTGCGGGCAGCCGGACCGCGCTGGTCACCCGCCAGGTGATGGGCCAGAGAAAGCGCGTCGTCTCGCGCGTCTCGTCCTGGCCCATGGAGAGCATCACCGGCTCTCCTGCGGGGAAGGATGCGGGCACGCGCTCGTCGCCGCCGCTGGCACGGCCTGGCTGCGAAAAGTAAGCCCGCCAGAGCACGTCCGGCGCGGAACGGTCGGTGTCCAGGTCAATGATCTGCGCTCCGGGCAGAAGGCCGGCCAGCGTCTGCTGCGCGTCACGCTTCCACTCCTCACGGCTCATGTTTTCATGATAGGCGCGGTCGGTGGCCATGTAGAAACCACTGGCCCGGCACTCCAGCCAGCCTTCGGTGGAGCCGTCCTCCGCGCGC
The DNA here is from genome assembly GCA_002343505.1 of Verrucomicrobiaceae bacterium UBA2429. Lineage (GTDB taxonomy): Bacteria > Verrucomicrobiota > Verrucomicrobiia > Verrucomicrobiales > Verrucomicrobiaceae > Prosthecobacter. Next base: position 25,418 of record DDQZ01000101.1, read on the forward strand.
TCCGCGTCCACGTGATAATGCACCAGGCCTCCTTCAAAGACAGGTGTGCGCGCCCACTCGATGCCATCAGGCTTGACGATTAGCGTGTCCCTGCCGCTGCTGGACGGGGCCAGCATTCCAGGGGTCACATGACGGAGGGTGGGGTCGGTGAACTGCCAGCCCTGCGCGGTCCTCAACGCCACGATGGCGTGGTTGAAATGCCGCGAGTCGGGACTGCGGCGCTCCACGCGTCCCAGGTGCTCCGTTTGGATGAGTGCCAGGTGCGCCTCGATGCCGAGGGAGCGCAGCAGCAGCGCGGCCAGGTTGGACTTGTCCTTGCAGTCTCCGAAGGCGGACTTCCAGACCTCCGCTGGCGCGCGCGGCTGCATGGCGCCCAGGCCGAACTCGAGTCCCGTGTAGCGAACATCGCGCGCCACATGGCCTAGGATGGCCGCCGCTTTCTCTTCGTCCGTGCCTGCCGCGCGCGTCCATTCGCGCGCCAGAGCGGCCATTTCCTCCGTGATCTCCGCGCGCTCGCGCAGCAGGGCGCGGTACCAGTCCCCGAAGGTCTCCCAGTCCGGCAGGGTGGTGAGAAACACCGCCGGGCCGCTCTGGCTTTTGGGCGGGCGGCCATGCTCCGCGCGGTCCGGCTTGATGCGCTGCTTGTCATAAGTCCAGGTCCTCCAGCCCGGAGCCGTGCCGCTCTTCAAAGGCTCCGGCACCCCTGCGCCGAGGCGCGTCTCGCGCAGGCGCGCCTCCATGTCCTCGGGTAGATGCAGCACTGTGCGCGCGTGGCGCGTGGGCCAGAAAGCGCCCCAGCTCTCCCAGGTGCTGAAGTGCCCTGGAATGCGTTCATCGAACTCCTCGATCACCACGACCATTCGCGTCACCGTGCCGGGCTTGACCGCGGGGAAAATGATCCGCATCTGTCCGCGGTCCCCATAGACGCTGTCCGCCGCGTCGTGCTGCGGAGACTCCATGATGACCGAGCCGTCCTCGACCTCCACAGCGGACCCCTCCGGCGGCAGAGACTGCGCCTCCGCCAAATGAATGCGCTGGTCCAGGGTGCGGAAGCTGAAAGTGTCCTCGGCAGTCATGCGCGCGCCCGACTCATTGAGTGCCTGAAACATCCGGTGATAAACCAGCACCCGGCGTCCGTCCGGCTCCGAGTGAATCAGCGTCTCATCCAGAAGGATGACGCCGTCGGCGCCATTTGTTTCGAAGTCTCCACGCCTTGCCAGCACCTTCTCCGCAGGGGTGAGCAAGGCCTTGAGCTGCCGCTCATAGACGACCGGCGCCTTGCGGGAAAGCCGCAAGGCGGAGGCGGGCGCGGCCCCTCCCTTTCCTGCCTCCTGCGCCGAGGACGGGGGAGCGGCTGCCAGGGCGAGGATCAAGGCGGCTGAAGGAATAAAGGAGTTTTTTACCATGCGCTGTTTTTAACCGCCAGGCCGGGCTTTTGGCAAGTCTGGGCGGCGCATGGCTGCGCTGCGGAGTGCCGTGGATGCAAGTTACCCCGCACCGCCGCGTTACCGCGACCATGCACAGCAGTCCGCACTTTCTCACCGTCACGCGGCGGCACTTTCTCACCCATGCCGGCGCGGGGATGGGCGCGGCAGCGCTTGGATCGCTGCTGGCGCGTGACCTGCCCGCCTCCACTCCTGTGACCGGCCCGCATTTCGCGCCGCGGGCCAAGCGGGTCATCTACCTGCACATGATCGGCGCGCCCTCGCATCTTGATCTTTTTGACCACAAGCCCGTGCTGCAGAAGCATGACGGCGAGAAATGCCCGGAGGATCTGCTCAAGGGACGCCGCTTCGCTTTCATCGGCGGGGAGATGACCCTGGCGGGCTCCACATATCAGTTCAACAAACACGGCCAGAGCGGCGCCGAGCTATCTGAACTGCTGCCCCACCTGGCCACTGTGGCCGATGACGTTTGCCTTCTTAAGGGCATGCACAGCAATGAGATCAACCATGCTCCCGCGCAGATGTTCCTGCACACCGGATTTGGCCAGGGCGGGCGTCCGAGCCTTGGCGCCTGGACCACCTACGGCCTGGGCGCTGACAACCAGGACCTGCCTGCTTATGTCGTGCTGCTTTCCGGTCCGCCTGGCGGCGCTGGGACTTCTCTTTGGGGCACGGGTTTTCTGCCCAGCCGTTATCAGGGCGTGCAGTTTCGGGGCAGCGGGGAGCCTGTGCTTTTTTTAAACAACCCCGAAGGTCACAGCCGCCAGGACCGCCGTCAGGTGCTCGACACCGTTCGCGCGCTGAATGAGGAGCGGCTCGGCATCGTCGGCGACCCCGAGATAGCCACCCGCATCAGCCAGTATGAGATGGCTTACCGCATGCAGGCCAGTGTGCCGGAACTCATGGACATCTCCCAGGAATCCCCCGCCACGCTGGAGATGTACGGCGCAAAACCGGGCGCGGCATCCTTTGCCAGCAACTGCCTGCTCGCGCGCCGCCTTGTCGAACGCGGTGTGCGCATGGTGCAGCTCTACGACTCCGACTGGGATCACCACGGCAACCTCGACAAGCGTCTGCGCGCCAAAACCCGTGATGTGGACCAGCCTATGGCCGCCCTCATCCGCGATCTCAAGCAGCGCGGCCTTTTGGAGGACACCCTCGTCGTCTGGGGCAGCGAATTTGGCCGCACTCCGCTGCGCCAGGGCATTGATGGCCAGGGCACGAAGACCTCGCCCGGCCGCGATCATCACAAGGACGCCTTCACCTTCTGGCTCGCGGGCGGCGGTGTCAAAGCCGGCATCACTCATGGCAGGACTGACGAACTCGGCTTCGGCGTCGTCGAAGGCGGCGTGCATGTCCACGATCTCAACGCCACCCTTCTCCATCTCATGGGTCTCGATCACGAAAGGCTCACCTTCCGTTACCAGGGCCGCGACTTCCGGCTCACGGACGTGCATGGCGAACTGGTCAGCGCCATTCTTGCCTGAGTTCCGCCAGAGCATTCCCCATGCTGCGCCGTTGCCAGCAGGCCAACACCGCCTAAGATCGGCGGCTTGGACTCCCGAACATCCACTCCCATCATCACCCAGGCCCATGCCCGCGCGGGCTTGGTCGGCAATCCTTCCGACGGTTACTTCGGCAAGACCATCTCCTTCATCATCCGCAACTTCCGCGCCGAAGTCCGCCTGGAGGAGAGCGAGGAACTGCGTATCGAGCCGAACGAGCGCGACCACTCCGTCTTTGGCAGCATCGAGGCTCTGGCGCGGGATGTGCGCCAGTTCGGCTACTACGGCGGCATCCGCCTGCTCAAAGCCAGCGTGAAGCGCTTCTTCGACCACTGCGCCAAAAATCGCATCCGCCTGCACGGGCGGAACTTCACCCTGCGCTATTCCAGCAATGTGCCGCCCCAGGTCGGCATGGCCGGCTCCAGCGCCATCATCACCGCCTGCTGGCGCGCGCTGATGCGCTTTTACGCTGTGGAGATACCCAGGCACGTTTTGCCAGGTCTTGTTCTCAGCGTCGAAAATGACGAGCTTGGCATCCCCGCCGGTCTGCAAGACCGTGTCATCCAGTCTTACGAAGGGGTGGTCTTCATGGACTTCAACCGCGCTTCCATGGAAAAGCTCGGCCACGGCCATTACGAGGAGCTTGATCCCGCTCTGCTGCCCAAACTCTATGTCGCCTACACCACCCGCTTGAGCGAGGGAACCGAAGTCTTTCACAACGACATTCGAGGACGTTGGAACCGGGGGGAGCGGGACGTGGTCAGCGCCATGTATCACTGGGCGGGCCTCGCGCAGCGCGTGCGCGACATGCTGCTCGAAGGCCGCGGCCATGAAATCGGCCCGCTTCTCAACGAGAATTTCGACCTGCGCCGCCGTCTTTACCAGTTGAGCGAGGGCAATATCAAAATGGTCGAGACCGCCCGCGACTGCGGTGCCAGCGCCAAATTCACCGGCAGCGGTGGAGCCATCGTCGGCACCTACGAGAACGAGGCGATGTTTCAACGGCTTCAAGCCGCCCTCGTGCCGCAGGATGTCCAGGTCATCAAGCCTCTCATACTTTCCACTGGCGACATCCCCGGTTGACATCCTTGTTTCAAGACTGAGATTCAGTGTCAACCTGCGGCGTCTGACAGGCGTCGGCAGGTTTCATGACACTCCCGAATCATGATCCGACGCATCCGAACCGCCCTCAGCCTGCCGTTTTTTATCGGCTGCGTCATCAATGCCCAGGTGGCGGCGCCTTTGCTCGGACTCGCTCCAGATAAAAACCGTCTCCCCGCGCACGTCACCCGCCTCACACGTCGCAAGACGGCCACGGTTTACAAGTTCGCCACCATCCACAGAACAGCATCGTCAAAATCATCTACCGGCGGAAGGCGCGTGATTACCTGCGCTTCCTCGATGAGCGCCATGCCGACCGCGAGCACAAATCCGCGCTCGCCCTTGCGGAGATCGGTCTGCGCGTTCCCGAACCGCGCGGCAGCTTCAGCAACTGGAACCCTTTTTCCAAAGTGGATTCCATTTACGTCGCCGAATTCATGGAGGGGCTCCAGCCTGGTAAAATCTTCCTGCGGCCCGACCTCACCGCGCCCGACATCCGCAGGGTTTTCATCCGCAAATACGCCGCAGGCATGAGGCTCATGCTCGACTCCGGCCTGCACAACCTCGACGCGCATCCAGGCAACGTCATGTGGAACGGTGATCCCGATGAGGACCTTGTCTGGATAGACAACGACGTCGAGACCTTCCCCCCGGAAGGCCGGCCCGCCGCGCGCCAGAGCATACTCGATCTTCTCGAATGGAAGGTCCGCCGGGACGAGTCGGGACTGACCTTGGATGAGGTGGCGGAAATCGCCCGGATCATTTGATTTCAAGACGCGGAGCGTCACGGGCAGGGCGGTGTTTTTGAACCCTGGGGGCTGCCAGGTTGTCTCAACTTTTAACGACAAGCCGCTGAAGACACCCGGCTGGTGCGAGTGCCCGAGGCGGAGCAACCCCGCACACCTCCACGATCATGAAAACAGCCACCGCTCTTGAAGCCAAGGCCCCGCTGATTGACACTTCCAAGATGTCCGCCGGGCAGAAAGCCGCCCTGGAAATGGCCGAAGCCGCGCGCGACGAACGCCACAACACAGGACTCGCCGCAGGCATCTTTTTTGGCGGACCGGACTTTTCCAAAGTCATGCCATTCCCCCGCCAGTCCGATGAGGACAAAGACCAGGGCGACGCCTTCCTCGGCCACCTCCGCGGCGTGCTCGCCGGGCACGCGGACCCGGATGCGATTGACCGGACCGGGGAGATACCGGACAAACTCATCAAGGAGCTGGCAAAGCTCGGCGCCTTTGGCATCAAGATTCCCGTCAAGCACGGAGGACTCGGCCTGTCACAAACAAACTACTCCCGCGCCGCCATGCTGCTTGGCGGCGAATGCGGCAACCTGGCCGCGCTTCTTTCCGCGCACCAATCCATCGGCGCGCCGCAGCCGCTCATATTGTTCGGCAGCGAGGAGCAGAAGGCCAAATACCTGCCCCGCTGCGCCAAAGGCGAGATCAGCGCCTTCGCCCTCACGGAAAAGGACGTGGGCAGCGACCCCGCGCGCATGACCACCACCGCCGTGCCTGACGGTGACGATTTCATCATCAACGGCGAGAAGCTCTGGTGTACGAACAGCCTCAAAGCCGGCCTCATCGTCGTCATGGCACGCACGCCCACGCCGGAGAAGCCGCACGCCACAAGCGCCTTCATCGTTGAGACCTCCTGGCCCGGTGTCGAAATCCTGCACCGCTGCCGATTCATGGGCCTGCGCGCGCTTTACAACGGCGTCGTGCGTTTCAAGGACGTGCGCGTGCCGCGTGAGAACATTCTCGGCGGGGAGGGGCGCGGCTTGAAGGTCGCCCTCACCACTCTGAACACCGGCCGCATCACCCTGCCCGCCGCCTGCGCCGGCCTCGCGCGCCGCTGTCTGGAAATCTCCTGCACCTGGGCCGCTGAGCGCGTCCAGTGGGGCCAGCCCGTGGGCCGCCACGCAGCCATCTCCGAAAAGCTCGCCCGCATGGCAGCCGACACCTTCGCCATGGAGTCCGTGGTGCATTACGTCTCCGCGCTAGTGGACCGCGACAAGCACGCCGATGTGCGCCTGGAAGCCGCTCTGGCCAAACTCTGGGGCAGCGAGCACGCCTGGCAGATCGTGGATGACACGATGCAAATCCGCGGCGGGCGCGGTTACGAGACCGCCGACTCCCTGCGCGCGCGCGGCGAGCGCCCCGACCCGGTCGAGCGCCTTTTCCGCGACTGCCGCATCAACACCATCTTCGAGGGCAGCAGCGAGATCATGCGCCTCTTCATCGCCCGCGAGGCGCTGGACCCGCATCTGAAGATCGGCGCCTCCGCTGTGAACACGACGCTGCCCCTCAAAACACGCGCCCGGGCGGCCATGAAGGCCGGCCTCTTTTACGCGCGCTGGTATCCTAGTCTCTGGCTGCCCCAAGGCCCCGGCGACGCCGCCGACAGCCTCCATCCCGCCCTGCGCGGCGACCTTGCCGAAATCCACCGCCAGAGCCGGCGCCTGGCTCGCGCTCTCTTTCACGCCATGGTCCTCAACGGACCCGCGCTGGAGCGCCGCCAGGTGCTTTTGGGCAGGCTGGTGGACATTGGCGCCGAGCTTTTCGTCTGGTCCGCCACGCTCGCCCGCGCGGAGAGCCTGATCACCGACTCTGCTCTCACCAGCGACGATGTGGACCGCCTGCTGCGCAAGGTCCGCTACTTCGGCAAGCTCACCCGCCAGCGCATCCGCGAGCATCACAGCGCCATGCGTTCCGGGCTGGAAAAGGACGCGGTCAAGCTCGCGCGCGACATCGTCGGCGCTTGAGCCGGACTTTTCCACGCGTGACACAGCCTGCGCTCTTGCAACAAGGCGCGGGCTGTGTCCGTTTGCAGCCCGCCCATGAAGAAACTCACCCTCACCTCCCTCGCGCTCGCATCCTTCGCATCCTTCGCCCAGGAAAAGCCCACACCAACCGGCTACTCGGACACGCCTGTGATTCCCGGCAGCCAGTGGAAGGTACACGACATAGACCGCCCGCATCCCGCCGCCGTCACCCCTTCGGAGAAACCAGGCGGGCCGCCCTCCGACGCCATCGTGCTTTTCGACGGCACGAGCACCGAGGCTTTTAAAGCGAAGAAAAAAGGCCCCGACGGCAAGCCCACCGCCGAGTGGGGGCCGTGCGAGTGGAAGATCGAGAATGGCGAGCTGCTCGTGGACGGCGGCGATGCCTGGACGAATCAGGAGTTCGCGAGCTGCCAGTTTCACCTGGAATGGAAGAGCGAGCCGCACACCGCGGGCAACTCCCAGAAGAAGGGCAACGGCGGCGTCTTTTTCATGGACCTGTATGAAAGCCAGATCCTCGATTGCGACAACAATCCCACCTACGCCGACGGCATGGCGGGCGCGGTTTACGGCCAGACACCACCCCTGGTGAATGCCGTGCGCAAAGCCGGCCAGTGGCAGAGTTACGACATCGTCTTCACCGCGCCGAAGCGCGACGATGCGGGCAAGGTGCTGGAGCCGGCGCGCATCACCACATTCATCAACGGCATCCTGGTGCAGAACAACACCGTCATCCAGGGTCCGACGAAGCACAAAAACATCACCAGCTACGAAGGTGTCTTTCCGGCCAAAGCGTCCATACGCCTCCAGGATCACAAAAACGTGCCGCCTGTGCGCATGCGCAACATTTGGATCCGTCCTCTCGACTGACCTGGCAACCCGGCCCGCCATCCATGACCGCCCTGCGCATTGCCCCGGCCTTTCTCCTCGCAGCCTTCTCATGCCACGCCCAGGAGGCCGGGGACTGGATTCATGCCCGTGGTGACGAGGCCATGCGCGGCGTCTCGCCCGTGGAGTTGCGCTTTCCAATGGAACTGGCCTGGCAGTACCGCGCCGTGCCGGTGGAAAAAGCGCGCGGAGAGATGCTTGTTTCCGGCGCGGTGGCGCGTGGCGGGCGTGTGTATGCGGGCTGCAAGGAGGGCCGTTTTTTCTGTCTCGACCTCAAGACGGGAAACAAAATCTGGGAGGCGGAGGGAGGGGGCGCTTTTGACGGGGCGGCTTCCTTTGCCGGCGAACTCGTGGTGGCCGGCTGCCAGGACGGCTTTGTTTATGCTTGGAATGCGGAGACGGGCAAAGAGGTGTGGAAGTTCGAGACGCAGGCCGAAATCCACGCGGCCTCCAACACCTTCACGCACCCGGAGACAAAAGAGCAAAAAATCCTCATCGGCAGCTATGATTACAGCGTGTATTGCCTCGACGCGAAGACCGGCAAAAAGGAGTGGGCCGCCGAGACGGGGTACTACATCAATGGCGGCGCGGCCATAGGTGAAGGGGTCGTCGTCTTCGGCGGGTGTGACAGCGTGCTGCATGTGCATGACGTGTTAACCGGGGAAGAGAAGCGGCAGATCGAGGTCGGTGCCTACATCGGCAACAATGCCGCGATTGCAGACGGTGTCGTTTATGTCTCGCACTATGGCAACCGCGTGGGCGCTTACAGCCTGGAGGATGGCATGGCGGTGTGGGAGTATGGCGAGCGCGAGTTTGAGTTTTACGCCGCGCCTGCCATTTGGGAAAAAGCAGTCTATCTGGGTGGACGCGACCGCCGGTTTCATGCCATTGACCGCATCACAGGGAAGGGATTGTGGGAGTACCGCTGCCGCGGGCGGGTGGACAGCAGCGCGGTGGTGTGCGCGGGCAAGGCGGTGATCTTTGGCGGTGACGACGGCTATGTCTACGCGCTCGACCTCAAGGAGGGCAAAGAGCTGTGGCAGTATGAGATCGGCGCGGCGGTGAAGACCTCGCCCGCAGTGGCGGGGGATTTTGTCATCGCAGGCGCGGATGACGGCGTCATTTACGCGTTTAAAAACGCGCCGGCCAAGCCGTGAACGCGGTCCGGCTCAGGCGATCAGTTCCTGGATGACCTGACCGCCGAACTGGCTGAGCTGCTTGAACCTGCCCGCGTGGTAAAAGGTCAGCTTGTTGTCATCCAGGCCCAGCAGGCGCAGGAGCGTGACGTGCAGGTCGCGCACATGATGCACGCACTCCACGGCCTCCATGCCGGTGTCGTCGGTGAGTCCGATGGTGTGGCCGGCCTTGACCCCGCCGCCCGCGAGCCAGATGGTCATGGCGGAGGGGTTGTGGTCGCGCCCGTAGGCGGTGCCGCCGCGCACGCCGTTGTCGGGCGTGCGGCCAAATTCGCCGCACCAGACGATGAGCGTGTCATCCAGCAGGCCGCGTTGTTTGAGATCCTTGATGAGGCCGGCGATTGGCTGGTCCACCTGGCCGATGAGATTGCCGTGGGCGCGCTCGATGTAGTCGTGGCTGTCCCAAGTGCCGGCGTAGAGCTGGACGAAGCGCACGCCTTTCTCCACCAGCTTGCGCGCCAGCAGGCATTTGCGGCCAAAGGCGTCTGTGGCGTCCCGGCCGATGCCGTACATCTCCCGGGTTTTCTCAGTTTCGCCGGCCAGGTCAAGCACCTCGGGCACCTGGGTCTGCATTCGAAAGGCCAGCTCGTAGTTGTTCATGCGCGCCTTCAATTCGTCATGCCAGGGATGCTCGCGCGCGTGCCTGTCGTTGATTTTTGCCAGCAGGTCGAGATTGGCGCGCTGGTGCTCCTGTGTGATGCCCGGCGGCGGCTGCAGGTCGAGGATGGGGCTGCCTTTGGCGCGCAGGGGTGTGCCTTGAAAATGCGCGGGCAGGTAGCCGTTGCCCCAATTGGCGCTGCCGCCCTGCGGGTAGCTGATCTCCGGCAGCACGACAAAACCGGGCAGGTCCTGGTTCACGCTGCCGAGACCGTAAGTGACCCATGCGCCAATGGCGGGATCGCCCCCGAAGCGGTTGCCGCAGTTCATTTGATACATCGCCGTCGGGTGGTTGACGCTGTCCACCTGGCAGCCGCGGAAGAAACAAAGCTCGTCCGCCACGCCGGCGAGGTGACGCCACGGCTCGCTCATCCACGCGCCGCTTTGCCCATGCTGCGAGAACTTGAAGGGGCTGCGCACATAGTAGCGCTTGCCGCTCTCCATGGCTGACTTCTGCCTGCCCTCGCGGATGAATTCTTTGAGGTGCAGTTTTTCCAGCGCTGGTTTGGGATCGAAGCAGTCAATGTGCGAGGGACCGCCCTCCATCATGAGAAAGATGCAGTTTTTTGCCTTTGCGTGCGCCTGCTGCGGTTTGGGCGCCAGAGGCCCTGGAGACTTTTCCGCCGCCATCATGGAGCTGAAGGCCACGCTGCCAAGCGATGCCCCGAGTCCATAGACGAACTCGCGCCGCGTGGGCGCGTGCAGCGCGCGCGCTCCGGCGCAGGGAAAGTATGGGGTTCTCATGGTGTCGCGGGGCTTTGTCTTTGAAAGGGAACGAAGATGGATGCCCGTACCTTTTCCCCGAATCCCCCGCGCCAGTGCCAAACTTTCCATCCGCCCGGCAAGAATCCGTCCTTTTCAGCCGCCGATCCACGTTTACAACTCCGGCGCGTTTCATGATCCAGATCGAAAACCTGACCATGCAGTACGGCGACTTGAGGGCGCTGGATGAGTTGTCGCTCGAAGTGCGGCCCGGCGAGTTGTTCGCCTTTCTCGGCCCCAACGGCGCGGGCAAGACCACGGCCATACGCCTGCTCACCGGGCTGATGAAACCCCTCTCCGGCAGCGTGCGGCTGTGCGGCTTCGACATTCAGTCGGAGCCGATGAAGGCCAAGGCGCTGCTCGGCTATGTGCCGGACGTGGCCGCGTTTTATGAAAAGCTCAGCGCCCCTGAGTTCATGCACTTCATCGCGGAGCTTTTCGAGATGGACCCCGCCCGCGCGGCGGAGCGCACGGAGGCGCTCTTCACCCGCTTCGCGCTGCATGAGCACTGCGGGCAGAGGATCGAGAATCTCAGCCACGGCACGCGCCAGCGGCTCGCCATCGCCAGCGCGCTGCTGCACGAGCCGAAGGTCTTTGTCATAGACGAGCCGATGGTGGGGCTGGACCCCATCCACGCGCGTGTGGTGAAGGAGGAGCTGAAAAATCTCAGCCGCTCTGGAGCCACGGTGCTGATGAGCACGCACCTGCTCAACATCGCCGAGGAGCTCGCCGACCGCATTGGCATCCTGAAGCGGGGCAGGCTCGTTTTCGACGGCACGATGGCGGAGCTGCGCGCGACTCGTGAGAAGGAGGGGCAGAGCCTGGAGGAGTTGTTTTTGGAAATGGTGGAATGAGCGGCGGCCAGCCTGGTTGGTGTCAGTCCGCTCCGGGCAGCTCGCGCAGCTTCTTGCGCAGGGTGGCGCGGTTCATCCGCAGGGCTGCGGCGAGATGAGTGGGGCGGCCTTCATGCCGCTCCAGCAGTTCGGACAGCATCCAGTGCTCGATGTCCGCAAGCAGGGTGTCGTAATCCGGGGTGCTCTCGCCGCCCGCAGTCAGCCTTTGATCCAGCCAGGCGGTGAGGGCCTGGCGCAAATTTTCCTCTAGCACGGCTCCGCCCGCAGCGCGCGCGCTGGCGACACTCTCCGGCAAATGATGGGGCAGGATGACCGTGCCGGCGCAGACGGCCGAGGCATGGCGCATGGCTCCGGCCAGCTCGCGCACATTGCCGGGCCAGTCGTGGCCTTTGAGCAGGGACATGGCCGCCGGATCAACCAGCATGTCGCGTCCCGGCGAGGCGCTGGCGAGCAGGTAGGAGGCCAGTGCGGGAATGTCCTCCGTGCGCGCGCTCAGGGGCGGCAGCCGCAGGCGCAGCACGCCGAGCTGGTAGTGCAGATCCTCGCGAAACAAGCCTGCGGCGATTTTGACGGGCAGATCGGCTGATGTGGTGGCGAGAATGCGGCGCGTGTTTTCCTGCAAGGCTGCGGAGAGGTCGCCCTGGAGAGGTAGCGGCAGGCTCGCGGCTTCCTCGATCAGGAGCGGGCCTTCGCCTGCCAGAGCCTCGTGGAACGCGGCGCGCGCCTTGCCGTCGGGCCACTCGTCGCAACGGAATATTTTCAATGGCGAGCTGTCCGCGGAATGCCGGGCGATGACTTCCGCGGCGAGGGTTTTGCCCGTGCCCGGCGCGCCGGTGATGAGCACAGGCTCGCGCGTCGCGCAGGCCTGGGCGACAACGGCGAAGGCGCGCTGCATGGCGGGCGCCGAGCCGATCATCAGCGGACGCGGCGCGGCGGGCGCCGGCTGCTGAGGTTTGTCCGGCTTGAGCAGGGCGCGCAGGCAGCTTTGCAGGTCGGCCAGGTTGAGCGGCTTGAGAAAATATTCATGCGCACCGAGGCGGCGCGCCTCCAGGGCATGATCCAGCGTGCCATGCGCGGTGATGACCAGCACGGGCGCGGAGCAGCCGCGCGCTTTGAGAGTCTCCAGCACCCTCAGTCCGCTCATGTCCGGCAGGCCGATGTCGAGAAGCACGGCGTCGAAGGCAGCGCGCCCGGCCTTTTCCAGACCGCCCTGACCGGAGGCTGACACTGCGGGTTCGGCTCCCAGACGGCGGGCAGCCACGGCCAGCGCGGCGGCGAGCGCGTGGTCGTCCTCGATGATCAAAACTCGTGGCATAAGGCTCAAGAATCCCCGTCAGCCCCGCATGGCAACTCCAATTCCACCACTGCCCCGCCTTCGGGATGATTTTTGATCCGCAGGCTGCCTTGATGGGCGGAAACAATCTCCTCCACCACATTGAGTCCCACTCCCATGCCGCCCTCTTTTTCAGAGTAAAAAAGACCGGTCGCCTGCTGGAGCGCGGCCCGGCTGAATCCGGGGCCGCTGTCATGGAAGACCAGGCGCGCATGGGTTCCCTCACTTTGCAGTCTCACACTGAGCAGACCGCCGCCGGGCATGGCCTGGATGGCGTTGAGGATAACATTGCGGAAGGCCTGGCCGAGCCGGACGCGGTCGCCCGGGACAGTGACCTCCGGGCCGGGTTCGAGATTCATGCGCACGCCGGCGTGCCGCGCTTGGAGGCGCACGGAGTCGAGAGTGGCGCATAAAAGTCCGCGCAGTTCCAAAGGCGCCTTTTCCGGTGGCGAGGGCCGCGCGAGAAAGAGCCACTGGTTCACCAGTCCCTCGATGACGCGCGCCTCCTCGATCACATGTTTGAGCGAGGAGGCGGTCTCGGCGTTGTGAGATGCGCTGTCGAGCAGTTGCGCGTGAAGCTGGATGGAAGCCAGCGGGTTTTTGATTTCATGGGCCAGCCCGGTGGCCACGCGTCCCAGCAAGGCCAGGCGCTCGGATTCCTCGCGCCGGCGCCTTTCCTGATGCAAGTCGGCGCGCGCCCGGGAGAGAGCGCGCGCGAGGAGGCCGATCTCATCCTGCCTCGCCGCCTCCGCCGGCATGGGGCCGTCCTTGCTGAAAAAACCGGGCAGCATTCGTGTCAGTCCGGTCAATGGCCGCACCACCTGGCGCGCGCCGAGCCATGCCATGAGCGCGGCCAGCAGCCAGAAAGCGGGCAGCGCGTGGCGCATGACGGGATGCCGCAGGCTCAGCGCCAGCGGCGGCTCGGCGCGCACGAAGATCATGTCATGAGTTTCATCCAGGCTCAGCGCAAGAGCCTGCCTGCCATCCGGAAGCCGCTGCCAGTCCGTTCCCGTGCGCGCCTCCATGAGGGCGGGTTTCAAATCCCCGCCCGGCATGGGATCGAGTGCGCCAGTCATTGAACGAAAATAAATGTCCAGTCCGAGAAGCTCGCGCAAATCACCCGCCAGGCGCGCGCTGCGCGGCAGGTTCAGCCTGCGCACGAAGTCCGCATGGTTTTTTGCCAGAGCGGCGGCCTCGCGGGCGGACTCCGTGTGTTGCATGCGGCCCAGCCAGGCCAGCAGCAGGATCGAGCCTCCCGCCACGCAGGCAAGCATCGCCAGCGCGTGCCGCGCCGCCAGACTGCGATGCCAGACTGGCGCGCTCATGCCCCCACGATTCCGGGCTCGCGGAGGCGGCGCAGGATTTCATCCACCACCTCACCGGGCTCCTGCTCCAGGCTCACTGTCCATAGATCGGGAGTCTCCTCCAAAATGGCAAGCTGGCTGTCGAGCAGCGAGACCGGCATGTAGTGCCCCTGACGCGCCGACATCCTCTCGAAGATGACCCCGCGCGGCCCTTTGAGATGGATGAAAACCAGTCCCCCGCTGTCATCGCCCCCGCGCAGCCGCTCGCGGTAGGCGGCCTTCAACGCCGAGCAGGCAAGCACAAAAACCGTCGTTCGTCCGCGCATGTCCTCAATGTGCGAGCGCAGAGCGTCAAACCAGGGCCACCTGTCCTCATCAGTCAGGGGGATGCCCGCGTTCATTTTCGCCTTGTTCTCCGGCGGGTGGAAATCATCCGCATCCTCGAACACGCCGCCAAGTTTCTCCGCCAGCTTTGCGCCAATGAGGGACTTGCCGCAGCCGCACACCCCCATGATCACGAGGGTTCCGGGCAGGGCGGGGTGCAGGGTGGCGGGGCTGGCGTCTGGCATTGAAGCGGCGGATGGGAAGGTGGTCAGCCACGAATGAAGAATGGATGGCAATTGTCAAAGCCGCCGTGGGTGGACTGGAGCGGCTGTTTTTTGCGCTGGAAATGCCCGGCAAACCGGATGAAGTGCCACGTCCGATGACACACTCTTTCAGGAAAATCGCGCGCATCAGCGGGCTGGCCGGGCTGACGGCCCTGGCCGCTGTGAATGCGGGCGCCCAGGCCTCCCTTGAGGAACGGCGGCAGGCGGCGCGCGAGTTGGAGCAGCGTCTTCCCAAGCCCGAGGCGGCCATCGCGGGCACGGGCGACATGGCGGCAGCGCGCCAGGCGCGGCTGCGGCAACTGCTTCCGGAATCCACACGGCGGCTCCTGCAGCGGGAGCCTTTCCACCTGCTCATGCTGGGCGATGCCGCACCTGTGTGGCCGGAGGAAGGCGACTCGCCCGGAGGTGCGCCGGCCTTTGATGAAGTGTTCGCGCATGACTTGGCGGCGCTGTTTTTTTACACCGGCGGAGTGCGTATCGCCGGGAAAGACCAGCCCGGCGTGGAACTGGGGCCTGCCTTGGTGCTTCGAAATCTGTCCAAGCCCGGAGGCTCGGTGCTCGACGCGCCGGGTATCCTGGCTTCGACCGCGCGGCAGACACCGGTGAATCTGGTGCTGCTCTGTCTCGGCCAGGCGGAGGCGGGCATGGCTCCGGTCGTTTTCTCCAGAGCCGTGAGGGAGGCCGTCAGTGCCGCGCGGGAGATGGGGGCGGAGGTCATTCTCGCCTCATCATGGCCGCCGATGAGCGCCGCCTCCGAGCATGTCCTGGGCTTGGCGCGGCCTGCCGCTGACGCGCTGGCGGAGATCGCCGTGGAGCATGGGCTGCCTTTTGTGGATCTTGGCGGCCTGCGCGGGATCATGGATGCTCCGCCGCTGGAGGCCGGTCAGGATGTGGCGCATTGGTTTGCGGAAGTGGAGCGGGTCTATCGCGGCTTTTTTCATGACAGCGGGGCGGGTTTCATCCCCCGCGCATCACTGCACGGGCGTCTTGGAGCGGCTTTGGCGGATCAACTCCTTGATGGTCCGCCCGCAGTGCCCTGGAGCATGGGCAAATGCGAGGCTGAACTGGATGCCCAGGGCAGGGGACTG
The DNA here is from genome assembly GCA_002343505.1 of Verrucomicrobiaceae bacterium UBA2429. Classification (GTDB taxonomy): domain Bacteria; phylum Verrucomicrobiota; class Verrucomicrobiia; order Verrucomicrobiales; family Verrucomicrobiaceae; genus Prosthecobacter. The sequence goes on from DDQZ01000101.1 coordinate 40,944, forward strand.
CGGGTGTCCTGGATGCTCGAAAACACCACGAAAGAGCCGCTCGATCTCATCGCGCTGCCTTTGATCGCGGGTGGATGGCGTCCGGTGGAGGCGGTGCCAGCCGTGCGGATCAAGCCCGGGGAAAGCACGGAGTTGGAGGCTACTTTCGCGCGCGCGCAGCCTGCCGCTGTTGATGAGCCGCTGGTGCGTCTGCCCGTGCTGCTGAGCGGAGGCGGAAGTTTGGAGATTGCCGGACTGCGCTGCCGTCTGCAGCCAGCCGCGGTGGTCTGGGAAATGGAGACTTTTTTCAATCAGGAAAGCGCCATTTCGCCCGCGTGCGTCCTGGTGAACCATGGCAAACGACCGCTTAAAGGCTCATGGCAGGCCGGGTTTAACGGAGCGACTCTGAAGGGGCAGTATGACGTGCCCGCCGGTGCCAGCCAGACTCTGGATATACGTTTCGAACTTCCGAGTGACGCATCAGGCCGCGCCTTGCCGCTCTCTTTGAGGCTGGAGGGCGACTTCAAACATGAATCCACGCGCTCCCTCCGCCTCACGCCCAACCTCGGTCTCGGCACCGCTCGCCCGCTTGCCGCATCCGACCCTGCGCTGGATGGCAAAGCCGCCCTCACCGCTCATGCCGATGCATCCACGCTGACGCTCATGCTCGATCTCGCCGACTCAGGCTTGCTCACCGACTCTCCCGCCGGACCCGCCTGGGAATTGCTGCTGCGACTGGACGCGCGCAGCTATGGCAAGAGGCTCGAATCCGGGGCTGCCGCAGCCTTGCGCGTCAGCGGACCGGCTGTGGACGGCCCTGGAAAAGTGGACCATGTGCCAGCCTGGGCTTTTGGCACCGGATACGCGGCTGGTTTTGATCCCGCCGAATTCAAGGCGGAGCTCCTCACCCTCCAGGAAAGCAGGCGTCAGATTCGCCTGACGGTGCCGCGCACTTATTTGTATCTTCACGAGTGGGCGCTGGAAAACGGCAACAGCCAGCTCGGCATCAACCTCCGTCTCCGCCTCAACGGCGAGGATGGCGGCGCGGTTTTCGATCTCTCACCCACCCGCAAACCCTCTGACGCAGTGGACGCTCTCGTCGTCCTCGAACTTGCCAAACAACCCACCCGCCGTTTCACCGTCAGCGTGGAGTGAGACGCACAAGTATCGAAATTCGAAAAACCAGGACCAGCCGCCATCAACAACAACAACATCCAGTCACTGCAACCCCGCCCATGCCCATCGCCCGCGCTCTTCTCTCCGTCTCAGACAAATCCGGCCTGCTCGACTTTGCCAAAGGCCTCGCCGCGCTCGGCGTCGAACTGCTATCCACGGGTGGCACCGCCAAACACCTCAAGGACGCCGGACTGAGGGTGGTGGACGTCTCTGAATACACCGGCTTCCCGGAGATGTTCGAAGGCCGCGTCAAGACCCTGCACCCCAAAGTCCACGGCGGACTCCTCCAACGCCGCGACAACGACGAGGACAAGCGCAACGCCGCCAAACACAGCATCCCGGTCATTGATCTCGTGGTCGTCAATCTTTACCCCTTCGAGCAGACGGTGGCCAGGCCCGATGTCAGTCTTGAGGAAGCCATCGAAAACATAGACATCGGCGGCCCCTCCATGCTGCGCAGCGCGGCCAAGAACCACCGCTGGGTCACCGTCGTCTGTGATCCCTCTGATTACGCGGGCGTGCTCGGCGAGATGAAGGAAAACGAGGGCGGGACCAAAATGGCCACACGCGAGCGGCTCGCATGCAAGGTTTTCCAGCGCACCGCCGCCTATGATGCCGCCATCGCGGCCTATCTGAACAAGGAGCAGACCACGCAAAAAACCTTCTCCTTGAGCCTGCCGCTCTACAGTGAGCTTCGCTATGGTGACAACCCCCACCAAGCCGCCGCGCTTTACGGCAACTTCGGCGACTACTTCACCAAGCTCCACGGCAAGGATCTCAGCTACACCAACGTGCTCGACATCCAGGGCGCCGCTGCCTTGATCCACGAGTTCCGCCGCCCCACCCTCGCCATCCTCAAGCACACCAATCCCTGCGGTGTCGGCTCCGCCGAGGAGGACCTGCGCGAGGCATGGACCAAGGCCTTCGAAACCGACAAGCAGGCGCCCTTCGGCGGTGTCATCGTCATCAACCGCTCCATGCCGCTCTCCCTGGCGCGCATCATTTCCGAAATCTTCACCGATGTCATCATAGCCCCCGATTTCGACGCCGACGCCCGCGCCCATCTCCAGAAAAAGAAAAACCTCCGCCTCATTCAGATGCACCCCTCCGTGGTCGAGGCCTTGCGCGAGCCTGTCATCCGCAACGCGCCGGGGGGTGTGATGGTCATGGACAGTGATCCGCGCGCGCTTGGCCTTGAGGATTTGGAAAACAAAGTCAAAACACAGCGCCCGCCCACCCGCGAGGAGATCGAGGCCATGCGATTCGCTTGGCGCGTTGTCAAGCATGTGAAGTCCAATGCCATCGTCTTCGCCAGTCATGACCGCACTCTCGGCGTCGGCGCTGGGCAGATGAGCCGCGTGGACTCCTGCCGCATCGCCATTTGGAAGGCCAAAGAAGCCGGTCTCAGCCTGGAGGGCAGCGTCGTCGCCAGCGACGCTATGTTCCCCTTCGCCGACGGCCTCATTGCCTGCGCCGAAGCCGGGGCCACCGCCGCCATCCAGCCCGGCGGCAGCGTGCGCGACGAGGAGGTCATCGCCGCCGCCGACGAGCGTAAAATGGCCATGATCTTCACCGGCCACCGTCATTTCCTGCATTAACCGCCATGCCGCTCCATCTCGGTGTCAATATTGACCACGTCGCCACGCTGCGACAGGCGCGCTACCGGACCATGCCGGACGCGCACAACGTCGAGCCATGCATCCTGGATGCGGCGCTGGAATGCGAGGCCGCCGGGGCGGATTCGATCACAATCCATTTGCGCGCCGACCGCCGTCACATTCAGGACGCGGATGTCTTTCTTCTGCGTGAAAAGATCGGCACCAAGCTGAACCTGGAAATGGGCAACACGGCGGAAATCCTCGAAATCGCCCTGCGCGTGAAGCCTGACTTTGTGTGCATGGTGCCGGAGAACCGCGAGGAGGTCACCACCGAGGGCGGACTNNGACCGCCGTCACATTCAGGACGCGGATGTCTTTCTTCTGCGTGAAAAGATCGGCACCAAGCTGAACCTGGAAATGGGCAACACGGCGGAAATCCTCGAAATCGCCCTGCGCGTGAAGCCTGACTTTGTGTGCATGGTGCCGGAGAACCGCGAGGAGGTCACCACCGAGGGCGGACTTGACGTGGCCGGGCAGATGGAAGCCCTGCGCGGTACGGTGCGCCAGCTTGAGAACAACGGCACCCGCGTCAGCATGTTCATTGATCCTGACGAGGAGCAGGTGCGCGCCTCGGCGGAGAGCGGCGCCAGCATGGTCGAACTGCACACCGGCACCTTCGCCAATGAAACGGGTGAGGCGCGCGCGGCTGAGACGGATCGTTTGCGAGCCGCCGCGCTGCTTGCGCACAGCCTCGGGCTGCGGGTCAACGCGGGCCACGGACTCACCACGCGCAACCTGCCGGAGCTTTTCACCGTGCCCCATCTTCATGAGTTGAACATCGGCCACAGCCTCGTCTGCCGCGCGGTCTTCACAGGCCTGAGGCAGGCCGTGGCGGAATTCCGTTCCGTGATGGAAACCTACGCTTTGTGAAACTCGAAGACTCATGCGTCTCGATCAAAGGCGCGGGCATTGACCTCGTCGAAGTGCCGCGCATCCGGTCCATTTTGGAAAAGCACGCGGAGCGCTTCGTCGGGCGCACCTTCACCGATGGCGAGCGCGCCTATTGCGAGTCATGCGCCGATCCCGCCATGCACTTCGCCGCGCGCTTCGCCGCCAAGGAGGCCGCCGCCAAGGCCCTGGGCACCGGCGTCTGGGCCGAGGGGGTGGACTGGAAAGACTTCGAGGTCACCCGCGCCGCAAATGGCAGGCCGGGCTTGCTGCTGCATGGAGCCGCTTTAGCCCGTGCCAACGCCCTCGGCGTTCGCACCGCTCATCTTTCCCTCAGCCACACCCGCGAACTGGCGATTGCCCAGGTCATCTTTGAGTGAACTCACGCCATTCGGAGCCGGAGGAAAGGGCAAGCGCGCGAAAAAGGCCCATGTTTTGCGAGCTGCCAGTCAGGCGGCTTGTGGAGCGGCACGCTCGCGTTTGCGCCTTGCCGCTTTGAGCTGCCCGCAGCCTGCGGCCACGTCTATGCCGCGTTTTTGGCGGATGGTGCAGGGGATGCCGGCATCCTGAATGATCCCGTGAAAGACAGAGGCGGAGGACTCCGCGCATTCACGCCCCGCGTAGCCGGCAGTTTCATTGAGCGGTATCAGATTCACATGCGCGCGCAAACCCTGCAAAAGCGCGGCCACGCGACGCGCGTGAGCGGGGCTGTCATTGACTCCGGCAATGAGCGTCCAGGCGAAGAAGATTTTTCTCCCGGTCTTCTCGCCATAGGTGCGGCAGGATTGGACCAGCTCATGCAGCGGCCATCGCTGATTGGCCGGGATGAGGGCGGCGCGCTCCTCCTCGGTGCTGCCGTGCAGGCTCACGGCCAGATTGTAGGGCCGATCCTCCTCCGCCAGGCGCAGGATTCCAGGCACGACACCGACGGTGCTGATGCTCATTTTGCTGGGGCCGATGTTGCAGCCCCGGGTGTCGCTGAGAATTTGCAGCGCCTTCATGACATTGTCATAGTTGTGCAGGGGTTCGCCCATGCCCATGAGCACAAGATTGCGCAGCCGCCTGCCCGCGCCCTGAAGCACCCGCCGCGCATGCAGCACCTGGGCGACAATCTCACCGGGGCGCAAATGACGCGCGAAACCCATCTGGCCTGTCGCGCAAAAAACACAACCCATGGCGCAGCCCGCCTGAGTGCTCACACAAGCGGTGTGCCGTCCCTCGTAGCCCATGACGACGGTCTCGATTTCCTGGCCGTCCTGAAGGCGCAGCAGGAACTTGTCCGTCAGGCCGTCTGAACTGGGTGTGTGGCTGGAAACCTCCGGCATGTCGAGCAGGCATTCGACGCCGAGCCGCCACTCCAGCCAGCGCCGCAGAGGGGGAGGGAAGTCCTCCCGTGCCAGCAGATCGGTCTGCGCGCGGTATTGGAGGGCGTTCCAAAGCGTGGCAGCATGGGCAGGGCGCAGCCCGTCGGCAGCGAGCCGCGCGCGCAGTTCGTCGAAACCCAGCTCGTGTAGATAAATTGGCACGCGCTCATCATGCACGGGTTGGTCCGCGTGTGCCAGTGGTTCGGCGATGTACGGCGCCTCTGGCGCGGGAAGCCTGGACTTCATTCCCGCATGTGCCTGGACTGCCTGCGGGCGATCCTGCCGGAGGCGGGTTTGATTTCCGTCATGGAGCCGCCGCGCAGATTGAGCGCGCCGCGTCCCGGCGCGCGGCTCCAGTCTGTCTCCAGCGCCTCGGCGGCCAGGTCGCGATCCACGCCGAGTTCACCAGTCAGAAACTCGTGCAATTCCCGAGCCAGCACATGCAGGGCGATCTGATGAGTGCGGCCGAGCCTTGCATGAAGCCAGCCGCTGAATCGCATGAACCTTTGAAAAGGGGATGCCGCGCCGCGCCAAAGAAGCTGCAAAGTGCCGGTGAACTGTCCGCTGTTCGCCACCAAGTCCCAATAGCGGGCGAAGCGGCGCATCGTCTGCATTTCCTCGAACGAAATGTCGCGCGTGGACAGAATTTCATAGGGCGGATGCGGCGAGTAAACCATGCGGTATTCAGCGTCGTGCCGCGTGATCGGCGTGCCGCGCAGGCGCTTGAGGATGCCGGCCTGGATTTCCTGCGGCTCCAGCCGCACCAGGCGGTCGAATCCCAGGCCAAAACTCTCCACGCTCTCTCCTGGCAGACCCGCGATGAGGTCGGCATGAATGTGGACGCCCGTCTCCTGCCGCAAAAAACGGAAATTGTCCTCCAGCCGCTCCAGGTTCTGCCTGCGGCTGATGTTTTTTGACACGGTCTCATCAAAGGTCTGGATGCCCACCTCGAACTGCACCGCGCCTTTGGGAAACCGGCTTATCAATTCGCGAAGCTGCACTGGCAGCCTGTCCGGCACCATCTCGAAATGCAGGAAAAGTCCCTCCCTCCAGCGCTCCAGAAAGAAGCGCAGGATCGCCGTGCTCGCGGGCAGATGCAGGTTGAAGGTGCGATCCACAAATTTAAACTGCGCGGCCCCCCGATCCAGGAGTCCCTGCATGGAGAAAAGAAAGGACTCCAGTGGAAAGGCGCGCACGGGGATGTCCAGGGACGAGAGGCAGAATTCGCAAGTGAACGGGCACCCTCGTGATGCTTCCACATAAATGACACGGTGGGTCAGATCCTCGTCTGTGTAGAGGTCGTAGGGCGAGGCCAATGCCGCGAGCGGAGGCAGCTCCGCAGGCATGACGCGCGGCAGCGCCTCCGCGTCCGTCCCGTCCAGCAGCGCCCGGCAAACTTCGGCGAACTTAATATCCGCCTCTCCTGTAATCACATGATTCGCCAGCGCCGTGATCTCCTGGCTTTCCGTCTCGTGCGAGACCTCCGGCCCTCCGACGATCACCACCAAGTCCGGCCGCAGGCGTTTGAGCAAAGCCACCACAGTGGTCGTCTGCGTCACATTCCAAATATAGACTCCGAATCCAACAATCTTTGGATCTTCCGCCAGCACCGCCTCCACAATCTCCAGCGGCTGCTGTTGAATGACAAACTCGCGCAGCACCGCCCGCTCTCGCAGCCCGCCAAGATTCGCCATCAGACAGCGCAGGCCGAAGGATGAGTGGATGTACTTGGCGTTGAGCGTGGCGAGCACGATGTCCGGCATGACGGACCATGCCAGCATCTGCGGACCGGGCAAGACAGCGTTCCCGCTCCAGCTTAAAATACCCAGGCAGTTGCATTCGAGGCTTGCGTTCGGCCCCTTCCATGGGCGGAAGATTCCAGTTTGACAGCCCTGATGCGCTGACTTATACACAGCGCCCCTTTCGTATCACCATGGCAAACATCCGCTCCAGCGAAAAAGACATCCGCAAAACCGTCAAGCGCACGGCACACAATCAGGCCGTGAAAAGCCGCGTCCGCACCCTGCGCAAAAAAGTGCTCGCAGCGATCGAGTCTGGAGACACGGCGGCAGCCAATGCAAGCCTGGGTGAATTCGCCTCCGCCGCCGACAAGGCCGCCAAGACCAACGTGCTGCACAAAAACACCTCATCCAGACTGAAAAGCCGCCTTGCCCAAAAGATCGGCTCGCTCGCGAAGAAGGCCTGATCCGCCGGACAACTTTTCGAAACAACCCGCCCGCAGTTCCGCAGGCGGGTTTTTTTGCGGGTTGCCGCGCCGCTTTTCCCGCCTTGCATGGCCGCCTGATTTTTCCACCCGATCATGACACCGCGACTCAAGCTTTCTCCGAACGGCCCTGAATTTTCCCGCCTTATCTACGGCACATGGCGCATCCTCGACGACCCGGCCACGGCGAACCGGGAGGACCTCCTCCGGCGCTTGCGCGCCTGCCTTGATCTTGGCATCACCACTCTCGACACCGCCGAAATCTACGGACTCTACAAAGTCGAGGAATTCATCGGGCAGGCATTGCAAGCCGATCCCTCTCTGCGCGACAAATTTGAGATCGTCACCAAGGCCGGCATCTATGTGCCGTGCGAATTTCATCCGCAGCGCAAGACCGCGTACTACAACGCCACAGCGGAGCGCCTCGTCAAAAGCGCTGAGAAATCCCTGCGCCTGCTTGGCATCGACCGTATTGACCTTTTCCTCGTTCACCGTCCCGACTGGCTCACATCCGCCGACGAAACCGCCGAAGGGCTGAACCGGCTGTTGCGGGAGGGGAAAATCCTTCATGCCGGGGTGTCGAACTACAACACGCACCAGTTCGAACTCCTGAACTCGCGCATGGAGCGGCCCCTGGTGACAAACCAGATCGAGTTCAGCCTGCTGCACATGGCGCCCATTTATGACGGCACGGCGGATCAATGCCAGCGCTTGAATGTGCGTCCCATGGCGTGGTCGCCGCTGGGCCAGGGCCGGCTGATGGACAAGGCGGATCCGGCTGCGGCGCGCATTCACGCCAGGTGTGCGGAACTCTCGGCCAAATATGGCCATGCCACGGTGGATCAACTGGCTTATGCCTGGGTGATGGCGCACCCGTCAAAGCCGCTGCCCATCATTGGCACGAACAAGCTGGAGCGCCTCGCGACGACCGCGAGGGCGGCGGGCATCGAGCTGGAGCGCGAGGATTGGTATGCGCTTTGGGAGGCGGCGCAGGGATGTCAGATCCCTTGAGATCAAGCGGGCGCGTCTTTGGTTTCAGCGCCAGGGCGCGGTCACTGGCGTTGCCTGCCGGGCAGGGGGGTGCTCGCGCGCTTGCTGCTGAAGATGCGGGAGAAGATGCCTTTTTTCTGAGGAGTGTCGCTGGCAGTGGAGGTGGGGGTCGGGATGACGGGCTGCTGGGGGAATTTTTCCGCCGCGTCAGCGCCCACTTTGGTGCGCACGTCTTCACGCATTGAAGCGAAACGGAGGGCGTTGTTGTCGTTGATGACCTGGGGCTGGATGAAGATGATGAGCTCGCTGCGGTTGGTGCTGTCTTTGTTGTCCTTGAAAAGGTTGCCCACGCCCGGGATGCGGCTGAGGAACGGCATGCCCTGGGTGTCGCGCTTTTCCTGCTCGGAGATGAGACCGCCTAGGACGATGGTGTTGCGGTCGGGGACGGTGACGGAGGTGATGATTTGCTCGGTGCCGATGATGGGGATGTCGTTGGGCTCGACGCGCTGGGTGCCGATGACGGTGTCGTTGACCTGGGCGATGGTGAGCTGGACCTCGCCGTCGGAGTTGATGAGGGGGACGACTTCCAGCTTGAGGACGACATCGCGGTATTCGACGGTGGTGGTGACGGAGCCGTTGACGTTGTTGTTGTTGCCGGGCACGGAAATGGTCTGCGCGGGCACGGGGATGAGCTGGCCTGAGGTGATGGTGGCTTTTTTGTTGTTGAGCGCGAAGACGCTCGGACGGGAAAGAACGCGGAAGCGGTTGGTGGTCTCCAGGGCGGTGACGAACACCTCCAGGCTGTCGCCAATGGCGCCGTAGAGGTTCATTCCGGCGGCGGGGCCGAAGGGGGTGGTGATGACGTTGTCGCGCAAGTCTCTGACGGCTCTTGTGACGGCGTTGCCGGAAAGCACGTCCTGGCGGCTGACGAAGCTGCTGCCGGAGAAGTTGGTGCCTTCTTTGCTGGTGAGGGCTGAGAGGTAGTCCACGCCGAACTCAAAACCGTCTCCAAGAGTGAGCTGGCCGATGACGGTGGAGAGATAGACCTGGGCGGGTTTCCGGTCGAGCTTGTCGAGCAGGCCGTTGACCTTGTCCACGGCATCCTTGCGGCCCATGACGAGGATGGAGTTTGACATGGGATCGGCGACGACGCGGGTTTTGCCGATGAGCACGGAGATGGGGGCGTTGTCCTCGGTGGGGCCCTGGATGAGGTCGGCGCGGCTGACGGTGCCGGTGCCGCCGGTTGCGGTGTCGTCGGCGCCGCCGGTGGCGAGAAGCTGGCCGCCCCTGGTGCCGGTGGTGGTGCGGCCTGTGAGGAGCTGGCTGCTGGTGGAAGTCAGCACTTGATTCCGCTGCTGCTGGAGTGTGCCGCCTCCAGGGAGCTGCGTGGCTCCGCCGCCGGTGTCCTGGAGGAGGTCGGCGATGGCGCTGAGCACGTCCACAGCGGAGGCGTATTTGAGTTTGCGCTCATAAGGCTCGTCAACAGGGAGCACCTTGTCGAACTCGGCGATCATGCTGGCGATGTAGGTGTAGTCGTCGGGGGAGGAGACCACGAGGATCTGGTTCAGGCGGGTATCGGCAACAACCTGGGCTTTGGGTTTCGGAGCGGTGGAACGGGAATTGTCCTGTGAGGAGGAACGATTGCTGGAACCGGGGAAATTCTGCGAGGAGGGTTGCGGACTGGAGGAACGCTGGTCACCTCCGCCCTGATTGCTTCGATTGTCCTGAACCGGGCTGCCGCGGAAAGTGTTCGTGCCGCGGGTCTCCTCCTCCTGGAGTTGGGCATCGAGTGTGGCTTGGATGATCTGGGCCACTGTGGCAGCGTCGGCGTACTCGACGGGGATAAACTTGGTGAGCAAGGCCGAGCCTGTGTCGGCGATGTCTATGGCCTCCTTGATGTTGATAAGCTGCCAGACAATGGAGCTGTTTTCAGTGATGAGAAGGCCCGGCGGTGTGGTCACGGGGGTGATGCGCCCGTAAATGCCGAGTCCAACGTGGCCTGACAGCATGCGCGCCGCCTCTTCGGGGTCGAGATGATTCAGGCGCATGAAATAACTCACGAGTGTTTCCCCTTCGGGCAGGTCGAGTGGCGAGGTGTAAAAATTCACGCCCTGGGAGAACTGCACGCTGTTGGCGCTCTGGGTGCGCGCCGGCAGGATGCGGGCGCTCCTGCCATCAGGCTCCATGACAATGGCGTAGCCGTTGGTGAACAGCGTGGCCTCGATCAGTTTGACGGCCTCCTCTTTGGAGACGGGCTTCGGGGTGGCCAGGCTGACCTGGGGACCTTCAAAAATGGTGGTGTCCTTGATGAGGGTGATGTTGGTCAGCAACTCGTAGATGCTGAGCATGTCGGCGACGGGGTTGTTGGGGAATTGCAGCACGATCTGGTCGCCATCCATGCGGATGGTCTCGCTCAGGGTGCTGGCGATGCCGCCGCCTGCTCCGCCGCCCCCAGGAGCGCCTCCGAAGCCGCCCTCGCCGCGTCTGCCACGGAAGCCGCCGGGACCGAAACCTCCAGGAGGGGCTCCTGTTGGCGGGCCACTGGGTTGATCTCCCGCCGGCGGGGCTTGCTGGGCAGCCGGGTCAGCAGGCACCTGAGGAACCGGTGAAGCCGCAGGTGCTTGAGAGGCTGCGGCCGGAGCGCTGGTTGGGTTGTCCTGGGCGGTGAGCTGCGCGCATACGAGGGCTAGACTGGCGGAAAGACAATGGCGGAGTTTATGAGAATGCATGAGGCTGGAAAATGGTCGGGAAGAGTGGTTGCAGCGGAGAGGCGGGAAAACTCTCAGCGTCCGCCTTGGTCCTCTTTTTCGATCCGCTCGACTTCTCTGCGGATGATGTTGCGGCGCTCTTCTTCGGGGGCGTTGCGGAATTTTTCATCGCTGAACTTGGAGCGCATCATGTCCCGAAGCTTTTCCTTTCCCTTCTCGGAGAGAGCCTCGTATCGGCGTCTGTCCTCCTCGCTGGGTCCGCGGCTGGGGCCGCGGAAGCGGTCACCCTCACCTCCGGGAGGGGGCGGGCCGCCGCGCTCGCCATCCCGGCGGCGCTCGCCGCGCATTTCCTCGGCGCTGACAGTGGCATACCGAACGCTGACGACTTCTCCACCGATGCTGATTTTGGCCTGGCTGAGCTTAACATCCGGCGCGGGCAGGGCCTCCTGAAGTATCCAGCCCTGAAAATTCGGCTCGCTGCCGACCACGCTGGACTGTTTGGTCTCTTTGTTAAAAATGGTGGCCACCGGTTTGCCGTCCACATAGGCGATCCCCGTCAGCACCAGATTGTCAGAGAGGTTCACCATGCGGGAGAAAGGGGAACTCTCCAGAACGGGGGCGACGCTTTTGGGATCAAATGCTTGCGGCAGGTCCGGGTCGGCATTCTGAGCGGCGACGAGAATGGGCAGCGAGGCGAGGGAAATAAAAAGGCGGTTTTTCATGGCGTGGAGGAGATCAGGGTTTAAAGGCCGGTTTCGGGTTTGAACCAGCGAGCGAGGGTGAGGTTGCAGAGGGTCTGCGGGGTTGTCTCACGGGCACGGGAGTCGAGTTCCATGTCCAGTTGCTTGATCGCTTGAAATTTCTCCGGGGATTGCATGGTGGCCAGCCAGCCAAGCACGGCGGTCTGGTCGCCGCGCACGCGCAGGTTCACAGTGACTTCCCTGTAGTCGGGGGTGGTGACGGCTTCGGGCAGGGTCTGCTGCTGGATGGCGATGCCGAGATCGAGGGCCTCGTTCTGCAACTGCTCCAGGAGCTGGCCCTGGGCGCGGCCAAGGCTGTCGGTGGAGGGCATTTTTTCCTCCAGCCATGATCTGCGCTTTTCCCAGAAGGCGCGGTCGGCCATCCAGGTGTCGTTTTCACGCTTTTGGACTTCGAGCGCCGCGATTTTTTGCAGCAAGGCGGAGCGCTTCTGCATGAAGCCGTTGGCGGTGATGGCCAGCGCCATGAATACCAGCACTCCCACGCAAAGCAGAAGGAGGTTTTTTTCGCGCGCGGTGAGTTTTTGCTGCATGGATTGACGGAATTTGGAATTGGAGACCGGCGGGCCGCTCACTGCATTTTGCCCTGGGCGCGGAATTGGGCGGTCTTTTCGCGCACGGTGGGTTGAGGCTTGGACCAGGTGTAAAGGCCGAGCACGGGGTGCTTTTGGAGGTCTTCGACGAATTGGAATGCCAACTGCGCGTCGCGCGCCTCGCCGCGGATGTCTATCTCGGTGGTGCGGATGTCGCAGTCGCGGATGACGATGCCGCTGGGTGGCATGAGCTTGGTGATCTCGGCGAGCAGCACGAGGGGGTAGCGGCGCGGCTCGATGGCGGGGGAAAGGGCCTTCCAATGCGTGGCGGTGGCTTTGACCTTGCCTGCCGCTTCCGAAGTGGCGGCCACGTCTTTTTCCAGGGCTGCGGCGGTGCCGTCCAGGTGGCGCAGGTAGGCGAAGGCGAAGAAGCCGAGGGCCACGACCATCATGCCGGCGAACACGCCGAAGCGGAGCAACTTGGCGGCTCTGGCGCGGGCGCTCTGCGCGGCATGGACGCTGGCGGGCAGAAGGCGTGTCCAGTGGCTGGTGTCGAGATCGGAGTTCGGCGGAAGCTGGGCGACGATGCGCACGGGCAGTCCGGTGAGTTCCTGCAGAGGGCGGGTGGCATTGGCATCCCAGGATGCTCCGGCGAGGGTGATGCCGCTGAAACTGCCCGCGCCGAGATCCTGCTCCAGGGCGAGCCGGGCTAGCACGATCTCCTGGGCGATCTCCTCAGCGGCAGCGGAGGCCGGGGCAAAGAGATGGCTGTGGTAGAGCTTGCCCTGAAATCCCGCCGCGAGCACGAGCGAGCCGTGCTCCTCGGTGACGATGATTTGCCCGGCGGGCAGGTTCACCATGCGTAATGCGGCGGTGTAATCGGTGGCGTCGGTCAGCGCGAGACTTTCAGGGAAGGGATCTGCCAGCACATCCACACTGACGGTTGCGGTGGATGCGGTCTGGGTGAGCAGATGCCAGCGGAAGTTGCGCGGCGTCACCGCGTGGAGTTTGAGTCCGCGTCTTTCGAGCTGGGTGATGATGATCTGCTCCAGTACCTCGTGGTCCGCATTGGGCAGCACAAGCCCGATGGTGCGGCAGGCGGTGGCGGGCAGGCCGATGACGAAGGCTTTGCCTTTGCCGGCGGCCTCGGAGGGAGCCTCGACGGAGGCGTCCGCGCTGCTGGCGCGGGGTTTCCACACACGCCAGGTCGTGTCGGGGGCGGGGAGCAGCAGGATCGAGGCGGAGATGGACATGAAGTTGGGGTGGAACGCTTGCCGTTTGGCGAAGTTGCGGGCAAAGGAAATCATTCCTCGATGCGGGCCAGATAAGTGAGGGAGCGGTCCTCGCCTCTGCGGGCGACGACGATGATTTGCGCGCGCTTTTCCCCGACATATCCCGTGCTGGTGATCCGGCGCACAGAGTCCTCGCTTGTTAGGATGGAACTGAGCGCGCGGCCTCGGTCTCCGGAGAGCCCGAGCAGGCGGTAGGCCTCGCTGTCGGAGATGCGCTGGTCGTCCTCGGTGCCGGGGATGCCGTCCGCACCGTCACGGCGGGAGATATAGTTGGTGACATCGGATTCGGAGGCTCCTGTGACAGCGATGAGCGTGTCTTTGAAGGCGGTTCTCAAGTCTATGGTGCCGTCTCCATACACGCTGAAAAATTCCCGCCAGTCCGGCTTGAGACGGTCCACCACTCCCATTCCGCGCACGAGCAGCATTTCATCCACATCAATGAAGCCGGCCTGGCGCGGCATGTCGTTGATGCCCTGCTGCTGGTAAAAGGCGGACTCGGCGCCGTTGGCGCGCACATCGTCATCGCGGTCCACCCAGTCGGCGAGGGACTCGCTGGCGACTCCGGCCTCGTCGCTGTTCAAGCCCCAGCGGATGAGGAGCTGATAGACGGCCTCGCGCAGACGGTCGTCGGTGATGTAGTTGATGGGAATGCGCGCGCCTTCGTAGTTGATGACGACATCGAAGCCGCTGTCGGCGCCGATTTTTTGCTTCAAAACAACGTCGCCTCTGCGCGCCTCGGGGTGCAGCCCCACGGCCAGCCCGCTCTCCGCCAAATGAAGCGCGTAAAACTCCGCCGCGCCCAGCTTTGCCTCCTCGGCGCTGTAGCGGATGTACTCCACCACGCCCATGACGGTGACAGACATCAGCAGCAGTGCCCAAACCATGAGCATGAGGGCGGAGCCTTGGCGAGAAGGAGGGGGATTCGAAATTCGAAATTCGAAAGCGCCCGCATTCTGGTGAAAGCGCTTGCCAGGTGCCGCAGGCGCGCTTGCCGAGGAGCGGGGTGATTGCGGGTTGTGAACGAAATTTAGCATGAGTTTAAGGAGCTGACTGGATTCTCACTCCACTCGGAGAAGAGCCGCCTGATGGGCCAATTCCAGGCCCGGCACCGGGGCCGCCGCCTCCCGGCCCTCGACCTCCTCCCGGCGGGCCGCCACCACCAGGGCCGCCAGGTGGACCACCTCCGCCTCCGGGTCCGCGACCGCCGCCTGGGCCGCCCCCGTCTCCGCGACCGCCACCATCACCACCTCCGCCCGGCCCTCCACGACCGCCGCCTGGACCGCCACCTCCCCCTGCTGCCGCGCCTGTGCCACCCGTGCTGGAGGATGGGGTGGACGAAGTGCCTGTGCCGGCGACGAGCTGGATGACCGGCACGCTATAGACCATGCGCAGCGCGGTCTGGCGGTCGCGCATGAGGAGCTGGACTTCGATGAGATCCGGCCAGTTCGAGTCCGACCATTCCTCCAGCCAGGTGTCGTCCGCTTCCTTATAGAAGCGCCATTTCAAAGCCACGACATCCGGCAAAAGCGGCATCCAGTAGCGGCCCTGGTCATCCGGCGCGGCCAGGCCGGTGATCTCCTGGCGCACGGCCATGTCGCGGTTGTCGGCCTGTGAGATCAAATCCTCGCGGGACAGGCAGAGGTAGTTCAGCGGCGCCTCGTTGCTGTCCACGGCTCCGTTGGGGTCTGGTCGCAGACCGAGGATGGTGTCACTGTAAGAGATGGGGCGCGCGCCGAAGCCGAAGCAGTTCGGCGCGCCGCTGATGGTGAGTTCCTGTCCTTGGTCGAGGTTGCCACCGATGGCGCTGAGGGTGAGCGTGGCGGTGCTGGGCAGGGTGGTGAAGGTCTTGCGGCAGAGTTCCAGGAAGCGGTTGATGCCGTCTTTCTCGCGCTGGATTTGCTCGATCTGCGCCGCCGCGCGCACGCTGCCCTGGATGATGGCGAAAAGCGTGCCGGTGATCATTCCGAGGATCGTCAGGGCGATGACGACCTCCATCAGAGAGAAGGCACTGGCGGTTTTGAACCACTGACTGGTGCTGCCTGGGGCTGATTGGAGATGCGTTTTTGGAACCACTAATGGAACACTGATGGACACTAATGAATGGGAACTTCGAATCTCGAATTTCGAATTTCGAACTTCGTGACTCTCACCGTTGAGCGGGTTTGTAAACATAGACGGAGACGGTTTCCTCCCGTTGTTCGTCGCCCACACTGTAGGCGGCGGTGATTTTGAGGTTGTACATGTCGCTCAGGGTGCCGCTGCGGGTGGTGTTGAGCACGATGCGCTCGGCGGTGCTTGTGTAGGTGACGCCGCTGGCGGCATCGGTGAAGGTGGTGCTCATCTCGGCCAGCGGTTTGCGCCGCACCTCCTCCAGAAAGGATCTCATGCCGATGCGCACGCGCTGGTCTTTGTTGAGGATGTTCGCCACTTCCATGGAGGTGTTCAGCGCGCGCGCCAAGCCCAGCACGCCGATGGCGAACATGCTCAGGGCGATGACGAGCTCGAGCAGGATGTAGCCGCGTTTGAGTGAAGGTTGGAGTGAAGCCTTGAGGCGAAACGGGAGTGCGCTCCGCTGCGAGGGTAGCTCAGAACAAGCTAAAGCTTGAACTCCAACAGTTGGAGTGAAGCCCGCTGGAGTGAAGCCTTTAGGCGACACGGGAGTGGACTCCGTTGCGTGGTCAACTCCCGGGCAAGCTAAAGCTTGAACTCCAACGTGGGCCGTCTTCATCGCAGGTCAATCACCTCCCGGATGATGTCGGCGGTGAGCGCGCCGTATTCGATGCTGAAACTGGCGCTGGAGTTTTCCAGGCGCAGTTGCAAGGGCTGGCAGATGCCGGTGGGCTGGAAGACCCAGAGCTTGACGATCTCGCCCTCGACAGGTGTCTCCTCCAAGTCGTGCCAGAATTTGAGGGTGTATTGCGAGCCGGGCGGCAACTCGTAGCGCTCCTGCCAGTCGTTGTCGAGTTTCGGGCCGGCCGGTGCCAGGGGGAGCTGGGTCTTCGGCGTGGTGGTGGCGCCGGAGTCGAGGTCCACGAGGGTCGGATCCTCGTTCGGGTTCACGCGGCTGACGCCTGACTCAAGCTCCTGCGCCAGGAGGTCGAGGTCGGAAAGCTGGAGGTAGGGATTGAAGTAGCGTGAGGCCATGAAGCCGCCGGAGTAAAAGGCCACCTGGTAGGGCCGCTTTTCCTTCATCGCCCGCAGCCGCGCCTCTTTGGCCATGCGCGTCAGCTCGATGATGGGCTCGCGCGCCATCTGCTCGTCACGGATGCCCCGGATGGTGGGGATGGAGGCTGCGGCGATGACGATGATGATCGTCAGGGAGATGACGATCTCGACGAGGGTGAAAGCGCGGGCGGTGCCTCTGGCGTGAATGCAAATTCCCTGAAATTCGAAATTCGAAATTCGAAATTCGAAGTTCGAGCTTCGCTGTTCAGGGTGCGTCTTCATGGAGTGGTAGTGGCTTTCCAATTCCCGATGTCATCCTCAGTGCCTTCGACGCCGTCTTTGCCGACGGAATAGACATCGTAGGCCTTTTTGGATTTTTGGGCGGGGTAACGATATTTGTATTCCATGCCCCAGGGGTCTTTAGGCACCTCCTCAAGCAGGGCGGTCCATTTTTCCGGCAGCGGCTCGGTGGTGGGTTTTTCGACGAGCGCCTTGAGGCCCTGCTCGGTGGTGGGCGGGCGCATGTTGCGGGCTTCGTAAAGTTGAAGCTGGGTCATGATGTTTTGCAGGTCGCCATCCACGCGGGTTTCTTTGGCGACATCCACGTTGCCTTTCAGCATGTAGATGGAGCCGGCGGCGAGGATGGAGATGATCGTCAGCACGATGACGATCTCGATGAGGGTAAAAGCGGATTTCGAATTTCGAATTTCGAGTTTCGTGGGGGAGGTGCGGATGTTCATGGCGGTGGAGGGAGATTCGGGATTTTTTCGGATGCTACAGGATGGGGAGGGAAAATTGAACCTTGAATTTGGCGGGTGGATGCGCGCCATTTTTCAGACGCGGCTCTTGATGCCGTTCACGGATTGGAAGACGGCGGAGATGATGGAGTAGGCGACGACACCGACGATGACGGCCATGAACACGATGATGATCGGCGAGATGAGCGCGGTCATGCGTTTGATGCGCTTGTCCAGCTCCTTGTCGTAGCGGATGGCGGCTTTCTCGAGCGATTTGCCGATCTCGCCGGTCTGCTCGCCGACGGCGATCATGTCCACGAGCATCATGGGGAAGTGGCCGACTTTTTTGAGCGAGTTGGAGAGGGAAGAGCCTTCGGAGACGAGGTTGTTCACCCTGGCGAGCAGGGACTGGATGAAGACGTTGGCGGAGATTTTGGAGACGAGGCGGATGCTGTTGAGCAGGGGCACACCATTGCCGACGAGGCTGCCCATCGAGTGGGCGAACTGGGCATAGAAGCGGGTGGCGATGACGGGACCGAAAAGGGGTGTGTGCAGCTTGGTCTGGTGCCACCACATGAGTCCCTTGGGTGTGGCGATGTAGGCTTTGAAGGAGAGAGCGAGAATGACGACGACACTGAGCATGACCCACCACCAGGAGGCGAGGAAGTTGTTGAAGCTGATGAGCATCTGCGTGGCGAAGGGCAGCTTCTGGCCGCTCTTGGCGAGCAGATCGGTGATCTGGGGCACCATGACGGTCATGAAGACGATCATGAGCACGGCGCACGCGCCGATGAGGAAGGCGGGGTAGATCATGGCCTGGGTGACCTTGGCCTGTAGCTCTGCAATGACGGCCAGATTTTGCGCCAGGCGGCGCAGGATGGGTGCCAGGGTGCCGCTGACCTCGCCGGCGGCGACGAGGTTGCAATACAGGTCGTCAAAGCTGGGCGAGGCTTTTTTCAGCGCCTTTGCCACGGTGGCGCCTTCGCGGATGTGCTCGCGCAGAATGGCGGAGACCTGGCGCAGGGCAGGGGCCTCCTGGCGCTCGTTCATGACGCGCAGGGCCTGGTCAATTTGCAGGCCGCCATCGAGCAGGTCGGCGAGTTCCTCGGTGAAGAGAATGATTTGAGCGCGCTTGAGCTTCACCGGTTCATTCGGCGCGGCCTGCGAGGCGCTGCTGGCCGCGCCTGCTTTGGCGGCTTTTGCCTCCTCCATGACTTTGACCGGCGTTAATGCCTGCGCCTCCAGTTTCCGAAACGCCTCGGCTCGCGAACCGACGGCGAGACTGCCGGTGATGGTCTGGCCGGACGGGTTGAGGGCGGTGTAGGTGAAGGAGGGCATGTGCTTATATGGAACGCAGAATGCGGTCGCGCTTCACGGGATTGATGCGGCCGTCAAGGATGGCAAAGACGAGGGATTCATTTTCGGCCACGCAGTAATGGATGATGGATTGGAAGACCTTTGATTTCACACGGTGAAAGTCGTGAATGCGGCGGTGGATGCTTGCGGTGACGCGGAGTTCGACAAGGTCTTCTTCGAGGCACTGGCGGAAGTATGATCCAAGCCCGGGATCCTGACGCTCATGGAAACAGTAGGAGTGTTGAAGGTCATGCAGCGCGGGTTTGAGCAGGCGGACTCTCATGGCATGGTGCGGCGCATTTCCTGGACGAAATCATCCAGCTCCATGACTTCGACCCGCCCCGCTTCGAGCTGCTTTTCGCGCTCGGCCAGCACGTCGAGGTGCCATGCCGGGACGCCTTCTTCAATTTGAGGCGAGGCGTCCAGGTCTTCGGTGAGCGCTTGAAGCAATTGCCATTTCTGCGCTCCAGCGGGATTTCGATGGGGGGATTGGCGGCGAGTGTCATGGGGCGAGGATACTGGATGGGCCGGGCTTTGCCAAGGCTACTCTCCGGCGGCGGTGACGGTCATCACCTCCTCCAGCGTGGTGATGCCTTCGGCGGCTTTGCGGAAGCCGTAGTGGCGCATGGGAATCATGCCGTCCTGGAGGGCTTGGGCCTTCAGTTCTGCGGTGGTGGCGCGGGCATTGATCTTTTCCTGAAGAGCGCCGGTCATTTGGCATATCTCCATGATGGCAAGGCGGCCGCTGAAGCCGGTGTTGCGGCAGGAACGGCATCCTCCCGCCTGCCAGAGCTGGCCTTTCCACTCCATCGGGAAACCCATGGACTTGAGGTGTCCATCTTCATAGTGGGCGGGCTTTTTGCAATATGGGCAGAGCGTGCGCACGAGGCGCTGGGCCTGGAAGGCGCGCACGGAGGAGGAGATCATGAATGGCTCGATACCCATGTCGAGCAGGCGGGAGATGCCGCCCACGGCATCGTTCGTGTGCAGGGTGGAAAAGACAAGATGGCCGGTCAGCGCGCCGCGAATGGCGATCTCCACGGTCTCCTGGTCGCGCATTTCCCCGACCATGATCACATTCGGGTCGCCGCGCAGGATGGAGCGCAGTCCGGCGGCGAAAGTGAGGTCAATTTCCGGCTTCACCGCGATTTGCACGACACCGTCGAGCTTGTTCTCCACCGGGTCCTCGATGGTGACGATGCGGCGGTCCTTGGTGTTCAGCTCCTTGAGCAGGGTGTAGAGCGTGGTGCTCTTGCCGGAGCCGGTGGGGCCGGTGACGAGGATGATGCCGTTGGGTTGGGCGAGCAGGCGGCGGAAAATGGACTCGGTCTGCGCGTCGAGGCCGAGCTGGGCCATGTCGAACTTTTTCCGGGTCAGCAGGCGCAGCGCCACAGACTCGCCGTTGACGCTGGGAATGGTGGCCACGCGCACGTCAATGGGGTCGCCGTCGAGTTCGAGGTTGATGCGCCCGTCCTGAGGCAGACGGCGCTCGGCGATGTCCAGATGCGCCATGATCTTCAAGCGGGAGACGAGCGAGTTTTGCAGCAGGCGCATGTTCGGCGGCACGGGCACCTCGATGAGCTTGCCGTCAATGCGGTAGCGGATGCGCAGGTCGCGCTCCAGGGGCTCGACATGAATGTCGGTGGCTCGCTCCTTCAGTCCCTCGCGGAAGATTTGATTCACGAAGTTCATCACCGTGGCTTCCTCGTCCGCCTCGTCGAGCACGGTGGTCTCCTGCTTCAGGTCATCGTCGTCCTCTATGCCTTCCCGGCCTTCCAGCAGTTCCTCAAAATTCTCCGCCCCCACGCCATAGCCCTGATGCAGCGATTCCAAAATGCGGTGTCGGCTGGCGATCTGCCAGTGTACTCGCTTGCCCAGCTCCTGCCCCACCGCCTGGCGCGCGCCGAGGTCGAAGGGGTTGTAGGTCAAAAGCGTGGCCTCCACGCTGCTCACATGTGCGGGGCAGATGCGGTGGCGCAGGGCCAGTTTCGCGGGGAAGCGCGCGTGCAATCCTTCTTGAGTCTCTTCATCCTCACGAGCGAAGGGCATCTTGAGCGCGCCGGCGAGTGTCTCGAAAAAAGCCTCCTCATCCACCAGATTCGCATCCAGCAGCGCTTCGATGAGCGGCTGGCGCTTGTCGCAGGCGTCCTCCAGGGTGTGGCGCAGGCGGGAGGTGTCACGGCAGCCGGCGTCTGCGGCGGCTTGGAGGAGAATGTCGGGCAGCGTGGTGGTGACCATGAATCTCTTGGAACGCCGGGCGCGGGATCAAGTTGCGGCGCGCTTGGTGAAATGCTCCGGCTCATTTCCGGGACGCCACTTGATGTTGCATCCAGAGCTGGGCAGTTGGCGGGAAAGCGGAGGCTCTCCCGCGAGCATGGCTGCCACGGCGGCGCGCAGGTCCGCGCCTGTGATGGGCTGGTCATTGCGCGGGCGGGAGGAGTCAAACTGTCCGCAGTAGGCCAGTTTCAGCGCGCCATCGAAAAGGTAAAAATCCGGCGTGCAGGCCGCCGCATAGGCGTGCGCCACGCTTTGATCCGCATCCAGCAGGTAGGGGAAGCTCCAGCCGTGCGCGGCGGCGAATTCGATCATCTTGTCAGGCGCGTCGGCGGGGTATTTCTCGATGTCGTTCGAGTTCACGGCTACCACGCCGATGTCTTGCGCATCCAACTCACGCGCAAAAGCGGTCAGCGCCGGGGCCAGATGCACGACAAAGGGGCAGTGATTGCACACAAACATCACGAGCAGCCCGCGCGGGCCGCGCACATCATCCAGGGTGTGGAGCCGACCCTGGGCATCGGGAAGCTCGATTTCCGGGGCAGGGGAGCCAAGAGGCAGGATTCGGGTGGAGGGGACTTCGGCCATGTGATTTTTAGAGGGTTCTTGATGCCCGCGAAGGCGACTCCTGGATGGACTTCGAGGCAAGTTTTGCTTTGCCTTTTTGTTTATAATTTCTATAATTCAAGGATGTTGTCGCGTCTGCTCGTATGGTCAATTCTCGCCGGTGTCACCCTGGCGGGCGCGTTGCTTGTTGTCAGGAGCGACCATGTCAGCTTTTGGCGGCAATGGATACGGCAGTGGACGGGCGGCGCGGAGACCTATTCCGAGATCCGCTTCCAGGTGGATTTGGTGGACCGGCTCAATTACGGGCGCATCTCGGCCCGGTTGCCTTTGCTGAAACTCGACGAGGGACTGGAGAACTGGCTCGAAGAACATTTCCCGCAAATGGCTCTTGATGACATCAATGCCGTCAGCGCGCGCGTGCAGGAAGCCATGCCGCGATATTACCGGGTGGCCGTTTGCGCGGTGAGCGGCCCCAGCTTGCGCGCCATTTTGGACGAGTTTCAAGACTTCCGTGAGCAGCAGCTTCCCGAGATGACTCATCTGGCTTGTGTGGTCCGTCCGCAAACAGGCGGCTTTTCCCGGCAGGCGCTGCTTGTCGTTGGCCAGAGACTGCAAGAGTTCAATCCTGAAAACCTCACCGCTGAGATGGAAGACGCCTACTTCAGCTCATGCCTGCACTGCCGGCATCCGCACATCGTCCGCGCGGTCAAAAAACGCCACAGCCTGGGTCTGGAGTGCCCTCAATGCCGGCGCACCTATGCGGTGGTGGCCTCG
Source organism: Verrucomicrobiaceae bacterium UBA2429 (assembly GCA_002343505.1). Lineage (GTDB taxonomy): Bacteria > Verrucomicrobiota > Verrucomicrobiia > Verrucomicrobiales > Verrucomicrobiaceae > Prosthecobacter. The sequence continues at coordinate 63,387 of DDQZ01000101.1, forward strand.
GATGAGAATGGCGTCTTTCGCTATGCCAACGAGTTCCTTACCGGTTACGCGCCCCCCGCCGTTTTCTCCAAGGACCAGTCCCGTGTGCATGAGCTTTTCACCATCTGGACTGCCGTGCATGACAACTGCCGTTATGTGAAGGATCCCGTCGAGGGAAAAGTATCCACCGACACCTGGCAGACCAGTCTGGAAACACAGAGGCTCGGCCAGGGAGACTGCGAGGACTCGGCCATTTATCTTTGTGACTGGCTTCTGACGCGCGGGTTCCAGGCCAGGGTCGTGCTCGGACGCTTCGGCGACCTCGGCGGCCATGCTTGGGTGGTGGTGAAGCTCGACGACAAGGAATATCTGCTCGAGTCCACCGAGGGCCGGCCCGACCCTGCCAATCCGCCCATGGCCTCGCGCGTGGGCAGCCGCTATGTACCGGAGGTCATGTTTGACCGCCACGCGATCTTTGTGCGCTCCACACCCGGACAGGCATGGAAGGGCGACTACTGGTCCGCGAAATACTGGACGCGCATCGAGCCGCGCTCGCTTTTGCCGGACACTGAGATGTCAGCGCCAAGTGTGGCGCGCACCACGCGGCCTGATCCGGCGGTGGCGCCCTTCATGGAGCTGGAGGAAATCCCGCGCGATGCCACCGAGTGGCGCATGAACTCCGACATCGGGCGCGAAATCCCCGCCGCCTCCCGCTGATCTGGAACGCGCGCAAGGCATGAGCGTCACAGCGCCTTTTCCATGATGAAGTCATCCATGAAAAAGCCGCTGCCGATGTCGGAGCACACGTCCTCGACAAAGCGGAAGCCCGCGCGCTGGTAGGCGCGGATGGCGGGCGCGTTGCGCTTGTTCACGCGCAGTTGCAGCCGCGTGCCGCCGAGTTCACGAGCGCGCTCACCGGTCCATGCCAGAGCCGCCGCGCCCAGGCCGCGCCCATGCACTTCGGGCAGGAGGTAGAGTTTGTTGATGAAGACGATGTCGCTCTCCAGATAGCGCTCGAAGGAGATGTAACCCACCGGCCCGCGCGCCTCCGCCTCCACCAGCGCATACCACACACCGCGCGTCTCCATCTCGCGCGCCATGGAGGCGGGCTGGTACCAGATGCTCAGCATGTAGTCTATCTGCGCCTCGCTGATGATGCCGGGATAATACGACCACCAGATTTCATGCCCCAGCTCCTGCACCACGCGCAGCTCCTCCGGCCCGATGCGGCGGATGCGCGCCGCGAACGGCCGCCGCGCCTCCACGCCGAGCTGCTCGCGGCTCCAGGCCAGCGTGTCGCTCCACACCGCCAGGTCATCCGCCGGGGAGAGTCGCGCGAGTTGTGCGGCGATCTCGCCATGCGCGGGCTCCACCACGCTTTCTTCGCGGATCTGGCGCAGGTCCGGCGGGAACTCGCTTTCGAGCAGTATCTCCTTCGCCAGATACCAGCAGGCCCAGGCGCGCCAGGTGCGCAGCTCCTTGTGCGGCTCCACCATGCGCGTGGCCAGGTGCTGCCAATGCCGCCGGGGATTGCCCATGAACTGCCCCTCCCGCCGGTTCAGCATCAGCCAAGCCAGCGCGCGATACGGCAGCGGCCATGCCTGGAGCACCGGCTCCGTGCCCGCCATGGGCGAGGAAAGCGCGCGGTTCAGCATCAGGATCGCCTGCGCCGGCAGCCCCTCCTGCCACAAGCTCTGCGCGCAGCGATGCGCCATCTCATAAAAAGCGGGACCACGATCTTTGCCAAAAACATGCATCTCCGCCGCGCGATACGGGCGGTCCAGAACAGGCAGCAAGGGGTGGGGTTCGTTCATGGCGCCATCATCTTCATCCGTCTCTTAATCCTTGTCTTAATCCATCCAGCAAAGCTCATCCCAGCCATTCGAAACTCACAACTTCGGCGGAGCCGGCTTGATCGGTGCCTGCTGACCACTGACCACGCCTTTGGCCTTCGTCGGACGTTTGTAGATCGTGTCTCCGCAGGCGATGAAGAGTTCGCTGAGGTCCTTGCCGCCGAAGCAGACATCGAATGCGGGTTTCGGCGTCGGGAGGATGAAGTTCACCCGCCCCGCTTGATCGCAGACCTGGATGCCGAGGCTGGTGGCGACGTAGAGCCAGCCGTTGGTGTCCACGCACATTCTGCCCAGAGAGGGGCCACGCGGGTAAATATAGGGGTCGGATTCTTCAAGCAAATAGAACTCCTGAAATCCTTTGATTTGGGCGAAATCCCCATGAGTTCGAACTGTGACATGGCGCCCATCAAGACCATAGATGTGTGTTTGATCAGGCGACAAACACATGATTCTTGGCAAGTTTAGCTCGTAAAAAGTCAGGTCTCCGATCTGTTTCACAGTTCCGATAACAGGGTGGTTGAGTCCGACGCCCGCACCGAAAAACACCCGGCCATCGAAGTCCGCAGTCACCGTTTCTCCATAATGGAGCGGAAATGATAGTTTCCTCGTTTTTCCTTCCGCAGTGCATAGATAAACCTCGGAATCTGTTTCAAGAACACCCGATCGGGAGTGAACAATCAGACTGTCCCCACGGGCATAAACCATGCTTCTCACACTGCCTTGAATGGTGTGGAGACTCCGCTGACCGCCTTCGCTGGCAAGGATTTCAATTTCTCCTGAACTGCCTCCTACAGCCACGTCGCCTTTGATGTTTGAGGCTATTGCAAAATAGAGCTCATCTTGTTTGGATTTTACATTTCCCCACTCCCCATCCCCCACCACCTCATAGCCCTTCCACTTCGACTCGCCCTTCGGATTCGCTTTGACCTCCATGTCCGTCTGCCAGCCGCGCCAGAGCCAGCGCATGGCGTCGGGGAAAACCTGGCTGGCGTGCTTTTGGTTGTGGCCACCCTCGCCCCAGGCGTGGTTCACGTCGTAGCCGGCCCAGGCGAGGCTGCGCTGCATCATCTGATTGGCCATCCACCAGTCTCCGCAGTAGAGGTCGTTGTCGCCGGTGCCGCTTTGCAGGAAGACGCGCAAGGGCTTGGGCTCGATCTTGCGCACGAGCACAGGCAGGCGGTCGGCGCCGCGGATGCCGACATAGGTGCCCACGCCGGTGAAGACGCGGCGGAAGCGGTCGGGCCGGTGCCAGGCGGCCATGAAGGCGCAAATGCCACCGCTGCTGTTGCCGGCGATGGCGGCGTGGTTGGGATCGGTGCTGAGCTTGAGGCCGTGCTTGGCCTCGATGGCAGGCAGGAACTCGTCGATGAGGAACTGCGAGTAGGTGGGCGTGACGCTGTCGTATTCGTAGCTGCGGTTGAAACGCGGCAGGGCGTTGTCATTCGCGGCGGGGACGACGCCGGGCTTGATGAAGATGCCGACGAGCGGCGGGATGTCTTTTTTGGCGATGAGATTGTCGAAAACGACCGGCGCTTGATAAATGACACCGTCCTGGAAGACCATGAAAGGCGCGGGCTTGGCCTTGTCGAAGCCCGCAGGCAGGTAGATTTGATAATCGCGCACCGTGCCGGGGAAGACGCTGCCTTCGCTCGCGGTATGGGTGCCTTTGATCATCGTGCCCTTGGGCACTCCCTCCTGCGGCTTCGAGTCGGCGGTGAGGGGAAACTCCGGCTCGGCGGCAAAGGCGGAGGCGGCGATGAGGAAAAAGACAGCGCGTTTCATGCCAGTGATGGTGCGCGGGACCCGCGGCGCTGGCAAGAGGCGAAGGCGGTGCCAGCCGTCCCTCCGTCAGCAGAGCGCAGGATGTTGTTTGCTTCCCCGCCGCCGGGAGGCATCTTCCAGGCTTGTGACTCTCACTCAAGACAGGCATCTGCAGACCGGCATCGCGGGATCATTGGTGATCCACGCGCTGCTGTTCATCGCTTTCGTCTGGGTGGTGAACAGCCCCGCCGCGCTGCAATGGCTGGAGCAGAGCATCGTGCCGGAGGAAAAGCCGCCCGCGCCCGAGGTGGTGATGATCTTTCCCGAGCAGATCCGCGTCGAGCCGCCGAAGCCGCAGCAGCTTTACATCCGCACCACGCAGAATGAGGAGGCCGCGCAGGCGCCCGCAAACGCCCCCTTCCAGTCCGACCGCAACACCCGCGCCGCCAGCCAGGAGCCGCCCGCGCCCGGCGCCACCCTGCCCATGCCCACTCTCAAAGGCGACGCGCCCAACATCCGCGAACTCGCCAACCGCGACCACCGCGACGGCGAGATCAAAAACGACTCCGCACCCTCCACCCCGCCCGCGCCGCAGATGCTGCCGCCTCCCGCGTCCGCGCCACCGCCCGCCGCTGCCCAGCAGTCGCCGCCCGCCCCGCCCGTGGTCAAGGCCATCCCCGTCTCAGAGCCACTGGCGCGCATGATGCGGGAGATGGAAAAGGAGGAGGAGATCACCGATCCCGACCGCCTCCCCATCGAGGTGCGCAAAGCCCAGACACCTCCCGTCCAGGACAGCCCGCCCGCCATGCCGCCGGAGCCCGACACCGACCCCGGCCCCGCCGCCCCGCAGGTGCGCGAGCCGCAGGAGGACCCGCCGCCCGTGCCGCGCGCCATCCCCGTGCCAGACCCCATCATGAGCACGCCGCGGCCGGAGAAGGACGCCTTTTCACCCTTCACCCGCACCAGCAAGACCGACGGCGCCATCCAGAGGCCCGGTGAGAACGCCGTGGACGCCGAGGCCACCCCGCTTGGCCGCTACATGCGCCAGGTCACCGGCGCCGTGGAGCGCAAATGGCACCTTTATGTGCGCCTCGGCAAAGACTCAGTGAACTTCGGCCGCGTGCGCTTCCGCTTTTATGTGGACCCCAAAGGCGTGCCTCAGGACCTCAAGATCCTCTCCGACGCGCGCGATGCCGACCCCAGAATGCGGGAATTGACCTTGCGCGCCATCCTGGATGCGCAAATACCTCCGATCCCTCCCGACCTCCTGCCGACCCTCGAAGACGGACGGGTGAAGATCGAGTATGAAGCCATTGTCTATTGAACTCCCAGCCCCCCTGCTCGCCGCGGAGGAAGCGCCGCGCGGATCACTCTCCCTCCTCATGGAGTTCCTCGCCACCGGCGGCGGCACCATGTTCCTCATCGTCGCCTGCTCCATGGTCTCCGTCACCGTCATGATCTCCGTCTGGCTGCGTTTGCGCGACAGGTATGTGCTGCCGCAGAGCGTGCGCAGCCAGCTCCGCAGCCTGCCGCGTTACGCGGACAAAGGCGACATCAAACCGCTGCAGGAGTTCCTGGAGAAAGACGGCTCCCTCCTCGCCAGGCTCGGCGGCAAGGCCATCAGCGGCACCTTCGCCTCGCGCGAGGAGTGCGTGGAGACCATCAGCGCCCGCGCCAAGGAGGAGCTGCACCACCTCGAGCGCGGCGTCTCCGTGCTCGAGGCCATGGTCACCGTCGCCCCGCTGCTCGGCCTTATGGGCACCACCATCGGCCTCGTCGGCATGTTCACCGCCTTCGGCGGCGACGCCGGGCCGGACACCCTCGCCGTCGCCCGCGAGATCGGCGTCGCCCTGCGCTGCACCATCGCCGGTCTCTTTGTCGCCGTCCCCTCCGTCGTCGCCCACACCTACTTCGTGCGCCGGCTCGACAGCATCGCCGTGCGCATGGAGTCCATCCTGCACGAGACCGTGCAGACCTTCTTCGCGCACTTCGAGGTGCAGCGCCCCCCCGCCAGGTGAGCCCCGCACCCGTGAGCCATGAACCTGCGCCCGCGCCGCCGCCCCGTCCCCATGATCCCCATCGTCTCGCTGGTGGATGTCATGGTCATCCTGCTCATCTTCTTCGTCGCCACCACCACCTTCCGCAATGAGAAGACCCAGGTGAAAATCACCCTCCCCGAGTCCAGGACGATGGGCGAGCCCGTCCCCCAGGCCGAGGTGCGCAAAGCCATCACCATCACCAGGGAGCAGGAGCTTTTCCTCGACGGCAGCCCCGTCCAGCCCGACGCCCTCGCCGACGCCCTCAAGCGCCTCAAAGCGCAAAGCCCCGCCGCCAGGCTCGAGCTCGAAGCCGACACCGGCACCGCCCTCGGCGTGCTCATGAAAGTCTGGGACGCCCTGCGCGCCGCCGGCTACTCCGTCAACGACGTGCCCGCCCGCATCCAGCGCGCGCAGTGACCCGGGCTGCGGGGGCGGGGTCTGAAAGCGGGAGTCAATCCCCGCGCTTTGGCAAGCGCGCCTATGGTGCCGCGTAGGCGCATTCGCCAGAATGCGGGGCTTGGGTGCCGCGGCGGGAATCAAACCCGCGCTTTGGCAAGCGCGCCTACGGCTCCGTGCAGGCGCATTCGCCAGAATACGGGGCTTGGGTGCCGCAGCGGAGTGCCACTCCGCGCATTGACAGCCGCGCCTACGCGTAGAGCAGATGCCGCTGGCGCGCGCTCATGAAAGCCCGCACGCTGGCGGACCACCCCGCCGTGATCTGCGCCGCCGGCACCCCGCGCCGCAGGTCGTTGTAAAGGCGCTCGCTGCCATAGACCTTGTGGAAGAGGTTCAGCTTCGCCCCGCTCATGCGCGCCAGCACCCTGCCGCCGGAGAGGCGGTTCAGCGCGTCCAGCATGCGCACATCCAGCGCCGTCAGATCCGCCTGCGCCCGCGGATGGATGGAGAGCCGCACCCCGCCGAAGCCGTTGCGCGCATACGGCTCGAAGCCCACCCCCGCCGCGCCGAAGCCCCGGCACGCCGCCAGCATCGCCTGCGGGTTCACGCCGCTCGCCCCGGCATAGCCAAAAGGATTCTCCGTGCCGATGCCGATGTCCACCGCCGCCGCGCCGCCCAGCATGCCCGTCGCCACATAATAGAAAGGCGACACCGCGTGCGGGATGTTCGGCGAGGTGCGGTGCCAGCGCAGCCCCGTGTCCTGCCACACCATGTTCCGCGTCCAGCCCTGCATCCGCACCACATTCAAGCGCGGCGTGGCGGCCACCCAGCCGCGCGCCCCCGCCATCATCGCCAGCTCCCCCGCCGTCATCCCGTGCACATACGGCACCGGCACCTGGCCCACGAAGGACTTCCAGCGCGCCTCCAGCGGCGGGCCCTCCACGCGCCACCCGCCCATCGGATTCGGCCTGTCCAGCACCACGAAGTGCTTGCCGCACTCCGCCGCCGCCTCCATCGCCACCGCCATCGTGCTGATGTAGGTGTAGCTGCGGCAGCCGATGTCCTGCAGATCGAACACCAGCGTGTCCACCGGCGCCAGCATCTGCGGCGTCGGCTTCCGCGTCGGCCCGTAGAGGGAGTGGACCGTCAGCCCCGTCACCGCGTCCCGCCGCGTGCTCACGTGGACGCCCGCCCCCACCGTCCCGTCAATCCCGTGCTCCGGCGCGTACAGCGCCGTCAGCGCCGGCCCCAGCGCCCGCTGCATCACCACCCGCGTCATCTCCCCGCGCCCCGTCATGCTCGTGTGGTTGGTGATCAGCCCCACGCGCCTGCCGCGCAGCAGGTCAAAGTTCCGCGCCGCCAGAAAATCAATCCCCAGCATGAAAGGGCCGCCCTGGGGCTGCCCATGCGGCGGCATAGGCGGAGCGAACTGGCAGCCGCCGAGCGCGGCGGCCCCCGAGGCGAGCAGGAAGGAGCGGCGCGTGGTCATGGCATCCGGCGGGCAAAGCGGCGCGTGTTGCGCCTCGTCATCATGATTTGCGAGACCAGCCGTGGAGAAATGGAGTGCTGGAGCATTGAAAATCCACCACTCCACAACTCCATCACTCCAGGATTGGATTCACAAATCATGATGACGCGCGGCATGTTAAAACTCCCCCCGGAACACGCAGCGCGCCGAGGGCGTCTCATGGATCGTGATCTCCGCCAGCCCCGGCAATTGCGGCGCCAGCTTCCGCCACAGCCACCCCGCCATGTTCTCGATCGTCGGATTCTCCAGGCCCTCGATGTCGTTGAGGTAGGAATGGTCCAGCAGCTCCATGAGCGGCTTCATCGCCCCGGAGATCTCCGCGTGGTCGTACACCCAGCCGACCGCCGGGTCCACCTCCCCCTCCACCGTGACCTCCACCTTGAAGCTGTGTCCGTGCATGCGCGTGCATTTGTGGCTCGAGGGCAGCGTCGGCAGCGTCTGGGCGGCCTCGAAGCGGAAATCTTTGATGATGCGGCAGCGCATGGGCGGAAAAAGCGGGAACTCACAGGCATCTCCCGCTCCCCGCCCGGCTCGTCAAGGCGCAATTTCACCCGCCTGCGCGGGAGCGCCGCCTTGTCTGGAGCGCGGGCCTCGCGCAATCATGGTTTAGCCTAACGACAAGCTCAGCGCAGGCGGAGCGGGCGCGGCACCTGCCGGTGGCCGGAAAGGCGGTGGTGGTCTGCCGCAGGTGCCGTGACCGCGGAGCCTGTTCGCTGCAGCGCATGGTTGAACGAAGCCGCTGAGCGGCG